>NZ_LZLS01000190.1 GCF_001673365.1 Mycobacterium asiaticum | reverse complement strand
TTTGCCCGCCTCTGCGCGACAACTCGCCCGCGCGGGGCCGGATGATCGGTATTTGTCGCGCAGAGGCGGGCAAACAGGCCCATGTCTGCCCGGCCCGTAAGAGCGCGACGAACGCGAGCAACACGGGGAACAGCAAAGGGACAGCAAAGGGAACAGCATCGCCACAGCCAACGCGGTGACACCCGTCCCAGGATCTAGACCATATGTCTGTTTGCCCGGCTCTGCGCGACAACTCGCCCGCGCGGGGCCGGATGATCGGTATTTGTCGCGCAGAGGCGGGCAAACAGGCACATGTCTACCCGGCCGTTACAGCGCGACGAACGCGATCAGCAACGGGAACAGCAACGCCACAGCAAACGCGGCCACCATCAGGGCCACGGTGATACCGACGCCGTTGTAGCTTTGCGGCGGGGCGCCCAGCGAGCCGGGACTGTAGCCCCACAGCGGCGCCTTGTATTCCAGTTCGACCAGTTGTCCGGGATGGACGTCGACCAGGGTGTCGGCCGGCCCGATCTGCGACGGCAGCCAATACGGCACATGTACGTGAACACGGTGCCGGCCTGGGTATACCGGCAGGACGTTGCGGCCCCAAAAGGCCGGTGGAGTCTCGTACCCGTCGATCAAGATCTTCGGTTTGAACAGGGCCAGCATGAATGCCAACGGCAAATAGCGCGTCGTGATCGCGACCCCCTCGGCGGGCCGCGCATCCTGCTGGGGATAGCTCACAGAGGGTCAGCGATATTTGATCAGCAACGCCATGCCGATTACCGAGACCAGCCAAATTCCGGTGATGAACAGCGTCAAGCGGTCCAGGTTCTTCTCCACGACCGTCGACCCGGACAGGCTCGACTGCACACCGCCGCCGAACAGCGTCGACAGACCGCCACCCTTGGCGCGGTGCAGCAGCACCAGCAACACGACCAGCACGCTGGTGACCACCAGGGTGATCTGCAGGGCCAATTCCATAGGGGCAGCCTACCGAACTGCACACCGGCGACAGGCGCCGACCGCACCGGTCGCTAATACTGGGACACATGGCCGAGGCTTCTGATACCGCGCTGGAACCGATTGGCGACGTCCACCGGACCGCCCTGGGACGCGAGGCCACCGAGCCGATGCGCGCCGACATCAGGTTGTTGGGGGCGATTTTGGGCGACACCGTGCGCGAGCAGAACGGTGAGGAGGTATTCGACCTCGTCGAGCGCGCACGGGTGGAGTCGTTCCGGGTCCGGCGCTCGGAGATCGACCGCGCCGAGGTGTCGCGGATGTTCGACGGCATCGATATCCACCAGGCCATTCCGGTCATCCGCGCATTCACGCACTTCGCGCTCCTGGCGAACGTGGCCGAAGACATCCACCGCGAGCGGCGCCGTCGCATCCACGTCGAGGCCGGTGAACCGCCGCAGGACAGCAGCCTGGCCGCGACCTACACGAAGCTGGACAAAGCCGACCTGGACGCAGCCACGGTCACCGAGGCCCTCAAGGGCGCACTGGTCGCCCCGGTCATCACCGCCCACCCCACCGAGACCCGGCGTCGCACCGTCTTCGTCACCCAGCACCGAATCACCGAACTGATGCGACTGCACGCCGAAGGACACACCCAGACCGACAGCGGGCGCAGCATCGAACTCGAGTTGCGTCGGGAGATTCTCACGCTGTGGCAGACCGCAATCATCCGGCTCTCCCGGCTGCAGATCAGCGACGAGATCGCGGTGGGTCTGCGCTACTACCCGGCCTCCTTCTTCGAGGTCCTGCCGAAGGTCAACGCCGAGGTCCGAGAAGCGCTGCGAGCTCGCTGGCCCGATACAGACCTGTTGTCGGAGCCGATGCTGCAACCGGGCTCCTGGATCGGTGGTGACCGCGACGGCAACCCCAACGTCACCGGCGAGGTGGTCCGACTCGCCACCGGCAGTGCCGCTTACACCGCACTGGCGCACTACCTGACCGAACTCGACCACCTCGAGCAGGAGCTGTCGATTTCCTCGCGGCTGCTCAGCGTGACGCCCGAACTCGCCGAACTGGCCGAAGGGTGTCAGGACCAGGCCCGCGACGACGAACCCTACCGGCGAGCGCTGCGGGCAATCCGTTCCCGACTGAGTGCCACCGCTACCGAAATCCTGGACCGAGAGCCACTACACCTGCTCGATCTGGGGCTGCCGCCGTACGACACACCCGGCGAGCTGCGCGCAGACCTCGACACTATCGACGCGTCGCTGCGGACTCACGGCAGCAGTGTGCTCGCCGACGACCGGCTGGCGCTGCTGCGAGAAAGCGTGCACGTCTTCGGTTTTCACCTGTCCGGCTTGGACCTTCGACAGAATTCCGATGTGCACGAGGAGGTGGTGGCCGAACTACTGGCCTGGGCTGGTGTGCACGACGACTACGCATCCCTGCCGGAGGACCAACGGGTCGAACTTCTGGCCGGCGAACTCGGCACCCGCCGGCCGCTCGTCGGAAACGGTGCAAAACTTTCCGACCTAGCCCGCAAGGAACTCGACGTCATCGTTGCAGCCACGCACGCCGTCGAAACCTATGGTCCCGCAGCGGTTCCCAACTACGTCATCTCCATGTGCCGGTCGGTGTCCGACGTACTGGAGACGGCGATACTTCTCAAAGAAGCCGGTCTGCTGGACGTTTCGGGAGACGAACCGTACTGTCCGGTCGGCATCTCACCGCTGTTCGAAACCATCGAGGACCTGCACAACGGCGCCAAGGTTCTGGAATCGATGTTGAAGCTTCCGCTCTACCGGACGATGGTTGCCGCCCGCGGCGACATGCAGGAAGTGATGCTCGGCTACTCCGACTCCAACAAGGACGGCGGATATATGGCCGCCAACTGGGCCGTCTACCGCGCCGAACTCGCACTGGTCGAAGCGGCTCGCGATAACGGAATTCGGTTGCGGCTCTTCCACGGTCGCGGCGGCACCGTCGGCCGTGGCGGCGGCCCCAGCTACGAGGCCATCCTGGCCCAGCCGCCGGGGGCGGTGAACGGGTCGCTGCGACTCACCGAGCAGGGCGAGGTGATCGCGGCCAAGTACGCCGAACCGCAGGCTGCTCGGCGAAACCTGGAAACGTTGCTGGCCGCGACGCTGGAGTCGACGCTGCTCGACGTCGAGGGCCTCGGCGACGCGGCGGAGCCCGCCTACGCGGTACTCGAAGAGATCGCCGATCTAGCCCAGCGCGCATACGCCGAATTAGTGCACGACACACCGGGTTTCGTCGAGTACTTCATGGCTTCCACGCCGGTCAGCGAGATCGGGTCGCTCAACATCGGCAGTCGGCCCAGCTCACGCAAGCCCACCGAATCGATCTCGGACCTGCGCGCCATCCCGTGGGTGCTGGCGTGGAGCCAGTCGCGGGTGATGCTGCCCGGCTGGTACGGCACCGGCTCAGCCTTTGAGCAATGGATCGCCGCCGGTCCGGAGGACGAAGACGAACGCCTGGCCGTGTTGCACGACTTGTACGAGCGCTGGCCGTTTTTCCGCAGCGTGCTGTCCAACATGGCGCAGGTGCTGGCCAAGAGCGATCTGGGACTGGCCGCCCGCTACGCCGAGCTGGTCGATGATGAAGCGTTGCGGCGCAGGGTGTTTGACAAGATCACCGACGAGCATCACCGAACCATTGCGATGTATCAGCGCATCACCGGTCAGGAGGACCTGCTGGCCGACAACCCGGCACTGGCGCGCTCGGTGTTCAATCGCTTTCCGTATCTCGAACCGCTGAACCACCTGCAGGTGGAGTTGCTGCGCCGCTACCGCTCGGGTGAGGACGACGAGCTGGTACAGCGCGGCATTCTGCTGACGATGAACGGCCTGGCCTCCGCGTTACGCAACAGCGGCTAACTCGCCTCCTCGGCGAGCCCGCGCACAGGACCCTAGTGGACGGCCCTGTTGCGGAGCCGGTCCATCACCCCGCGGAACACGTGCTCGGTCGCGTTGAGCGGCGTCATCATCGTCTCGCCCCAGCTCACGATGTTGTCCATGCGTTCCAGGATTGCCTCCACGGGCTGCAGCACCGACAGCAACCGCTTGGCCAGGTCGTCGAGACTGGACAAGGTGTTGTCGAGGTGGTCCAGCCCGCCTTCCAGCCGCTCCACCGTGGCGTTGAGGGCATCCAGGGACTTGTTCAGGTCAACCAGGGAAGTGCCGAGACCGTCGAGGACGTCTTCGACCTGCTCCACCGTCTTGTCGGCGTTCAACGCCGCCTGGGTGAGAGTCTTCATCCTTTGCCGAGCCGGCTTTGGGCGGTCGCCGCTTCTGTCTGCCATGACGGTCATTATTACCCGCTTGACAAGTGAAGATGTAGCCCTGTCGGGATTTGGCCGCTGTCAACCCGACAGTTTGCTCGCGGCCTCCTTGTCGAGCAGCCAAAGGGTGGACTCCTGCCCGATTGCTCCCGCTGCCGGCCATGACACCGGGTCGGCGCCGCCGACGGCTGCGGCCACCGCCTCGGCCTTGCCCGCGCCCGAGACCAGCAGCCACACTTCGCGGGACCGCTGAATTGCGGGTAATGTCAACGTGATTCGTCGCGGCGGCGGCTTGGGGCAGTCTTCGACTGAAACCACCATCCGGTTGGTTTCGCGCACCGCCGGTGTGTCCGGAAACAGCGAGTTGACGTGACCTTCCGGCCCCATTCCGAGCAGGTGGACGTCGAAGCTCGGGGCCCGGTCGCCGGGGGCGGCATTGGCCGCCAGGACCTGCTCGTACGCCAACGCGGCCGCCTCGATGTCGCTGTCGAACTCGCCGTCGCTGGCCGCCATCGGATGAACCTGACTGGCGGGGATGTCGATGTGGTCGAGCAACGCCTCACGGGCCTGCTTTTCGTTGCGCTCGTCGTCGTCCTCGGGCACGTAGCGTTCGTCGCCCCAAAAGAGGTGCACCTTGGACCATTCCACCTGCTGGCCGGCGAGATGGCGTAACAGCGCATTGCCGTTGCCGCCCCCGGTCAACACGATCAGCGCTCGGCCCCGTGCGGCTATCGCCGCGGTGATGGACTCGACCAATCGCGTACCGGCCGCCTGTGCCAGCGCTTCGCTGTCGGGGAAAACCTCTACCTCTGTGCTCATCCGTACTGAACCTTCTTGACGCCTTCCAGGGCCTCGTGATAGATCTCGTCGGGATCAAGCCGACGCAGGTCTTCGGCGAGGCACTCACCAGTTACCCTGCGCGCCAAGGGAACTAGCGCTTCAGGCTTTGCGGTGCGACTCAGGGTCGCGGTGGTTCCCTCCTGTGGTCGACGCAGCACGATGGTTTCGCTGCTGCGCACCAGCTCGACGCGCAGTTCGCCGACTTCGCGCCGGACCGGCCCGTCGATCCGGCTGGCCAGCCAGCCCGCCAAAATGTCCAGTGCCGGTTCGGTTTCCAGACCCGACACCAGAGCCGATTCGATGGGCTCGTGCGGCGGCAGGTCGATGGCCGAGGTCAGCAACGCCCTCCAATAGGTGATGCGGCTCCAGGCGAGGTCGGTGTCGCCGGCCGTGTAGCCCGGCAGCCGGCTCTTGATCGCCGACAGCGGTTCAACGGCATTGGTGGCGTCGGTGATGCGGCGAATGGCCAACTTGCCCAACGGATCATGCGCTGGGACCGCCGGGGCGTTGTCGGGCCACCACGCGACCACCGGGATGTCGGGCAGCAAGAAGGGGATGACGACGCTGGCGGCATGGCCGGACAAGGCTCCCGACAGGCGTAGCACCACGACCTCGCCTGCACCGGCGTCACCGCCCACGCGGATTTCCGCGTCCAGACGGGGCTTGTCGGCGTACGGATCGCCGCGCATCGTGACGATGATGCGGCTGGGGTGTTCGTGGCTGGCGTCATTGGCGGCCTGGATCGACTCTTCCACCACCGCGTCGCTGTCCGGGGCGATGATCAGGGTCAGGACCCGACCCATGGTGACGATGCCGGCCATTTCGCGCATCTCGTCGAGTTTCTTGTTGACCGCGGTGGTGGTGGTCTCGGGGAGTTCGACGATCATTGGCGCCGCTCCTCACCATCACTGCGTTCTGCATCGTCGCCGGCGCGGATCATGGCCGCCGCCATTCCCGGCCGGTACGGCGCAGCATCTCGAACGCGGAATCCGGTCCCCAGGTACCCGCCTCGTAAGGTTCGGGCTTGCCGTGGGAGGCCCAATTATCCAGGGCGGGATCGAGTATCTCCCAGGCCAATTCGACCTCCTCGTTGACCGGGAACAATGACGGTTCGCCCAGCAGTACATCCAGGATCAGTCGCTCGTAGGCCTCCGGCGATTCCTCGGCGAACGCCGAACCGTAGGAGAAGTCCATGTTCACGTCCCGGACCTCCATCGCGGTGCCGGGCACCTTGGACCCGAACCGCAACGTGATGCCTTCGTCGGGCTGAACCCGGATGACCATGGCGTTGGTGCCCAGTTCGTCGGTCATGGTGGCGTCGAAGGGCAGATGCGGTGCCCGTTTGAACACCAAAGCGATCTCGGTAACCCTGCGGCCCAACCGCTTTCCGGTCCTGAGGTAAAACGGCACCCCGGCCCAGCGGCGGGTGTCGACCTCCAGGGTGATGGCGGCGAACGTCTCGGTGGTCGAGTCCTTGGCGAACCCTTCCTCGTCGAGCAGTCCGACTACCTTTTCCCCGCCCTGCCATCCTGCCGCGTATTGGCCGCGACTGGTGGTCTCGTCGAGCGGTTCGGCGAGTTGTGTTGCCGAAAGCACCTTGATCTTCTCTGTCTGCAACGACTTTGGCGTGAAGCTGACCGGCTCTTCCATTGCGGTCAGCGCAAGCAGTTGCATCAGATGGTTTTGGATGACGTCGCGCGCAGCTCCGATTCCGTCGTAGTAGCCGGCCCGCCCGCCCAGTCCGATGTCTTCGGCCATGGTGATCTGCACGTGGTCGACGTAGTGCGCGTTCCAGATCGGGTCGAAGAGTTGGTTGGCGAAGCGCAGGGCCAGGATGTTCTGCACGGTTTCCTTGCCCAGATAGTGGTCGATGCGAAAGACCGACTCCTCCGGGAACACGGAGTTGACCGTCTGGTTGAGATCCTGGGCGCTCTTCAGGTCGTGGCCGAACGGCTTCTCGATTACGACTCGAGCCCACCTGTCGTCACGGGGCCGGGCCAGGCCCGACTTCTGCAGTTGCTCGCACACCACGGGGAAGGACTTTGGTGGGATGGCTAGGTAGAAAGCATGGTTGCCGCCCGTGCCCCGCTCGGCATCAAGCTTCTCCAACGTTTCGGCGAGCCGGTCAAATGCCTCGTCGTCGTCGAAAGCGCCTGAGACGAAACGGAATCCCTCGGCCAGCCGATCCCAGTTCTCCTGCCGAAACGGTGTGCGGCAGTGTTGCTTGACGGCGTCGTGCACCACCTGGCCGAAGTCCTGGGTGGTCCAGTCGCGGCGCGCGAAACCCACCAGCGAGAACGTCGGGGGGAGCAAGCCGCGGTTGGCCAGGTCGTAGATCGCCGGCATCACCTTCTTGCGAGCCAGGTCGCCGGTGACCCCGAAAATCACCATGCCGCACGGGCCGGCAATTCTAGGCAGTCGTTTGTCCCGCTTGTCGCGCAACGGGTTTTGCCACTGGGCGGCCCTGCGGGCTTCACTCATTTGGCGGCGGAGTCGAGCTGCGCCTGAGTCTCCTCGAGCAGTTCCTTCCAGGAATCCTCAAACTTCTCCACGCCCTCGTTCTCCAGCACCACGAACACGTCGTCGAGATCTATGCCGATCGCGTCGAGCTTGTCGAACACACGCTGCGCCTCTTCCGCGGTCCCGGTGATCGTGTCGCCGGTGATCACACCGTGGTCGGCAACGGCGTCAATCGTCTTCTCCGGCATGGTATTAACCGTGTTAGGTGCGACCAACTCGGTGACGTAGAGGGTGTCGGAGTAGTCGGGGTTCTTCACGCCGGTCGACGCCCACAGCGGCCGTTGTACCCGCGCTCCGTCGGATTTCAGTGCCTGGTAGCGGTCGCCGCCCTCGAAGACCTCCTGGTAAGCGGCGTAGGCCAGTCGCGCGTTGGCCACGCCGGCCTGTCCGCGCAGCGCGAGCGATTCGTCCGAATCCAGCTTTTCCAGCCGCTTGTCGATTTCGGTGTCCACGCGGGAGACGAAAAACGATGCCACGGAATGGATTTTGGACAAGTCATGGCCAGCCTCACGGGCTTTCTCCAACCCGGCCAGGTAGGCGTCCATCACCGCCTTGTGGCGTTCGACAGAGAAGATCAGCGTGACATTGACCGAAATGCCTTCCGCCAGAACGGCGGTGATTGCCGGAATGCCTTTCTCGGTGGCCGGAATCTTGATGAACAGATTCGGCCGGTCGACGATCTTCCACAGTTCGATCGCCTGCTGCGTGGTCTTGTCGGTGTCGTGCGCCAACCGTGGGTCGACCTCGATCGACACCCGGCCGTCCACACCGTCAGACGATTCCCACTGCGGACGCAGCACGTCGCACGCATTGCGCACGTCGTCGGTGGTGACGGTGCGGATGGTGGCGTCCACGTCCGCGCCGCGCTCGGCCAACTCCGACACCTGATCGTCGTAGGTGTCACTGTCGGCCAACGCCTTCTGGAAGATGGACGGGTTGGTCGTCACCCCGACGACGCTCTTGGTGTCGATCAGTTCCTGCAGATTGCCCGACTTGATCCGGTCCCGGGACAAGTCGTCAAGCCAAACCGACACTCCTGCGTCGCTCAATGCCGCGAGGTTTGGATTCTGGGTCATCAATAATCACCCTTTCTCAGTTATCGAGTACTTCTTCCGCGGCGGCAGCGACGGCTTCAGCGGTGAAGCCGTACTCGCGGAACAGAGTCTTGTAATCGGCGGATTCTCCGTAATGCTCGATGGAGACGATCTTTCCGGTGTCGCCGACGAGCTTGTGCCAGGACTGGGCCACGCCGGCTTCGACGGCCACTCGCGCGGACACCGACGGTGGCAGCACGCTGTCGCGGTAGTCGCTGGGCTGCGATTCGAACCACTCCACGCACGGCATCGACACGACGCGCGCGAGGATGTCCTTGTCCGCCAACAACTTCTGCGCCTCGACGGCGAGTTGCACCTCCGAGCCGGTGGCGATCAGCACGACGTCTGGTTCCTCGTCGCTCGATGATCCTCGCGGGTCTCCACCCAGCACATAGCCGCCGCGCGCCACACCTTCGGCGTTGGTGCCTTCCAGCACCGGAACGTTCTGGCGGGTGAGGATCAGCCCGACCGGGCCGCTGCCGTTGCCACGGGCCAGCACCGTGCGCCAGGCGTACGCCGTCTCGTTGGGGTCGGCCGGGCGGACCACCGACAGATTGGGGATGGCCCGCAGCGCCGAAAGATGCTCGATCGGTTGGTGTGTCGGGCCGTCTTCGCCCAATCCCACCGAATCGTGCGTCCACACGTAGATGGTGTCGATGTCCATCAGTGACGCCAGCCGCACCGCCGGGCGCATGTAGTCGGAGAACTGTAGGAAGGTGCCGCCGTACGCCCGGGTGGGGCCGTGCAGCACGATGCCGGACAGGATGGCGCCCATCGCATGTTCGCGAACACCGAAGTGCAGCGTGCGGCCGTACCAGTGGGCGGTGTAGTCCTTCGTGGAAATCGACGGCGGCCCAAAGGAATCCGCGCCTTTGATGGTGGTGTTGTTGCTACCCGCCAGGTCGGCCGAACCACCCCACAACTCGGGCAGCTTCGGTCCCAGCGCGTTGAGTACCTCGTTGGAGGCCTTGCGGGTGGCGATCTCATCGGAGCCGGGCTCCCAGTGCGGCAGCTCGGCGTCCCAGCCTTCCGGCAACTCCTCGGCAGTCAACCGATCCAGCAACGCCTTGCGCTCCGGTTCACGTTCGGCCCACGCGTCGAAGTCCTGCTGCCACTTTTCGTGGGCTTCTTTTCCGCGCTCCACCAACTTGCGGGTGTGCTCGATCACCTCGTCGCGCACCTCGAAGTTCTTGTCGGGATCGAACCCGAGGATCTTCTTGACGGCCGCCACCTCTTCGTCACCGAGGGCGGCGCCGTGCGCCTTGCCGGTGTTCATCAGGTTCGGCGCCGGGAAGCCGATGATCGTGCGCAACGCGATGAACGACGGACGGCCGGTTTCGGCCTTGGCGTTGGCGATCGCCTCTTCGATGCCGACGACGTTCTCGCCGCCTTCCACTTCCTGGACGTGCCAGCCGTATGCGCGATAGCGGGCCGGAGTGTCTTCGCAAAGGGCGATGTTGGTGTCGTCCTCGATCGAGATCTGGTTGCTGTCGTAGAACACGATGAGATTGCCCAGTTCCTGAACCCCAGCCAGCGACGAAGCCTCGGAGGTGACCCCTTCTTGGATGTCGCCGTCGGAGGCGATCACATAGATGTGGTGGTCGAATGGGCTGGTGCCGGGTTCGGCGTCCGGGTCGAACAGACCGCGCTCGTAGCGCGACGCCATCGCCATCCCCACCGCCGAGGCCAACCCCTGACCCAGCGGTCCGGTGGTGATCTCGACGCCCTTGGTGTGCCGGAACTCCGGGTGACCAGGCGTCTTGGATCCCCAGGTGCGCAGGGACTCGATGTCGGACAACTCCAGACCGAACCCGCCCAGATACAGCTGCAGGTAGAGCGTCAGGCTGCTGTGACCCGCCGACAAGACGAACCGGTCGCGCCCCAGCCAGTGCGGGTCGCTGGGATCGTGGTGCATCGTGCGCTGGAACAGCGTGTAGGCCAGTGGCGCCAGACTCATCGCCGTTCCGGGGTGCCCGTTGCCGACTTTCTGGACCGCGTCGGCGGCCAGCACCCGGATCGTGTCGACCGCAGTCGAATCGATCTCGGTCCAGTCGTCGGGGTGGCGGGGGTGGGTGAGCTCGGAGATCTCTTCAACAGTTGTCATTCAGTCCTCAGTCCTGGGGTCATCAAACTGATCAATCCCACCCTAGTGCGGGATTGCTCGCGGCTGCAGGGCCAGATTTTCGAGTACCCGGCAAAGCCCGTGTGAAAATATCTTGTCCGGTTTTAACAGGGCCGACTGCCACGGAAGTGCCACCGAAACGACCCTGCAGGGCTACGGTCGACCGGGCGCGGTCTACCATCGTGCGTAGTAGAAGCTGCGCGCGGCTGCGATTTTCCCGAGGAGTTAATGCGTGAGCGTTCGCGGGCGCCTGCAGGTTTCGGCGCCGGGTACCACAGCAGGGCTGGGTACCGGCTCGAGGATGAGCCGGGCATTCGGAACAGTGCTGGCATACCTGGCGTTGACCAAGCCGCGGGTAATCGAGCTGCTGCTGGTCACCGCGATACCGGCGATGTTGTTGGCCCATCGCGGCACCGTCGACCCGTTGCTGATCCTGAATACCCTGGTCGGCGGCATGATGGCGGCCGGCGGCGCCAACACGCTCAATTGTGTCGCTGACGCCGACATCGACAAGGTGATGAAGCGGACCGCCCGGCGTCCGCTGGCCCGGGCCGCGGTGCCCACCCGCAACGCGCTGATTTTCGGCCTGGCGCTGAGCGTGGGCTCGTTCTTCTGGTTGTGGTGGACCACGAATCTGCTTTCCGGCCTGCTGGCCGTGGCCACCATCGCGTTTTATGTGTTCGTCTACACGCTGCTGCTCAAGCGGCGCACGTCGCAGAATGTGGTCTGGGGCGGCGCGGCGGGCTGCATGCCGGTGATGATCGGCTGGTCGGCCGTTACGGGCACCATCAGCTGGCCGGCATTGGCGATGTTCGCGATCATCTTCTTCTGGACGCCGCCACACACCTGGGCGTTGGCGATGCGGTACAAGGAGGACTACAAAGTCGCCGGCGTGCCGATGCTGCCTGCCGTGGCCACCGAGCGTCAGGTCACCAAGCAGATTCTGATCTACACCTGGTTGACGGTGTTGGCGACGTTGGTGTTGGCCCTGGCTGCCGGCTGGCTGTATGCGGCGGTAGCGGTGGTGGCCGGGGTGTGGTTCCTAGCGATGGCCCACCAGTTGTATGCCGGCGTGCGCGCGGGGGAGGCTGTCAAGCCGCTGCGCTTGTTCCTGCAGTCGAACAACTACCTCGCGGTGGTGTTCTGCGCGCTTGCGGTCGACTCGGCGATCGCGCTGCCGACGCTGTTCTGATCTTTCCGCGGCCCACTGTCCTACCCGCGGCCCACTGGCCCTACCCGCTGCGCACTGTCCTACCCGCTACGGCGAGGGTGCGCAGATGTGCGTCGACACGCTGGTGTGCCTGTCATTCTGTGCACCTTCGCGCATTCTGTGCACCTTCGCGGTCTGGTCACGAAGAGCCGCTCGCGGCGAGGTGCGCAAAACATCCCCTGACCAGCAAGCAAGCGCCTTATAACGCCATTACACACGCGGAGCACTTGCTCCGATATGCTTCCGGCACCACCGCCCGACCGCAGTCCAGGAGGCCGCCGGATGTCATTTGTGATCGCCGCACCGCAGTGGATGTCAGCCGCAGCGGCCGACATGGACGGCCTCGGAACCGCGCTGAGCGACGCCAACACCGCGGCGGTCGCGGCAACGACGGCGGTGCGGGCCGCCGCCGCCGATGAGGTGTCGGCGGCGATTGCTGCGCTATTCGGCACCCACGGCCGCGCCTATCAGGAAGTGAGCGCACAGGCGTCGTTGTTTCACGAGCAGTTCGTGCACACATTGACCGCGGGTGTCAGCGCCTATGCGGCCGCGGAGAGCGCCAACGCCGACCCATTGCAGCTGGTATTAAACGCCATCAATGCGCCTGCCCGGACTTTGATGGGGCGCCCGCTCGTCGGCAACGGCGCCAACGGGGCGCCAGGGCAAAACGGCGCGGACGGCGGCCTGCTGTATGGCAACGGCGGTCGAGGGGGTGATGCCACCGCCGCTAATCCTGTTGCGGGCAGTGGCGGTAACGCCGGATTCATCGGCGACGGCGGGCGCGGCGGGACCGGTAGCACGGGTGGTCGCGGGGGCACAGGAGGGTGGTTGTTCGGCAACGGCGGTCACGGTGGGACCGGCTTTCTCTCAGGTGGCGCCGGCGGGGACGCGATCGGGTTGTTCGGACATGGCGGCACCGGAGGGCTCGGGACGCGTAGCGGCCAAACCTATGCAGTCGGGGGCAACGGGGGGACCGGTGGTCTGATCGGCAACGGCGGCGCCGGGGGCGACAGCTTCTGGAATTCCGGTGGCGCCGGCGGCAACGCTCGACTGATCGGCGACGGCGGTGCCGGCGGTTGGCAGATTTACGGCGGCAGGGGCATCGGTGGACATGGCGGCAACGGTGGTCTGCTGGCCGGCAACGGCGGGAACGGCGGCTACAACATCGGGACTCCGTTCATTCCCAGCCCGGGTGGTGCAGGAGGCCACGGCGGAGATGCCGTGGGCCTTTTCGGCAACGGCGGCAACGGTGGTGACGTAAGCGTCGGGGGCCGAGAAGCCGCGCCCGGCGACGGTGGTCGGGGAGCGTGGCTGTGGGGTAATGGCGGCAACGGCGGTTCCACCCGGATTTTTGGCAACGGCGGCAACGGCGGGAATGCCGTCGGGCTGTTCGGCAGTGGCGGAGACGGCGGGTCCGCCGGCGTGATATCCGGCGGTATTGGTGGAAACGGCGGAAGTGCTTTCGGTCTGTTCGGACACGGAGGAGTCGGCGGTGCCGGCGGCATGGGACTCAGCTCAGTCGAGCCTCCGATTGCTCGGGCCGGCGGACATGGCGGTCACGGCGGCACTGCGGCTCTGTTCGGAAACGGGGGTGCCGGCGGCGCTGCCGGCGCCAGCAACGGTAACTTTCCCGGCGCCGGGGGCGACGGCGGGGACGCGCGACTTTTCGGCCTCGGTGGTGCCGGTGGTGCCGGTGATTCCGGCGGCCCGAACGGCGTCGCCGGTAAGAGCTTCAGCCCGCTCGATATGGCGTTAGACGTTGCCAACGCCCCAACTCAAGCGCTGTTGGGCCGTCCGCTCATCGGTAATGGTGCCGACGGCGGTCCCGGACAGAACGGCGGCGACGGCGGACTGTTGTTCGGCAGCGGGGGTAACGGCGGTAACGGCACCGTCGACCATCCGACTGCGGGCAATGGCGGTGACGCCGGGCTTATCGGTAACGGTGGCAGGGGCGGAATCGGGGGCCCCGGAGCGGTGGGCGGCGGTGACGGAGTCGATGGCGGTCGCGGTGGCTCGGGCGGGTGGCTGTTCGGCAGTGGCGGCAACGGCGGGACGGGTGGATGGGGTGCGGCATACAGCAGTTCCGCCGTCGGCAGCGCCGGAAACGGCGGCGCCGGCGGTGACGCCGTTGGATTATTTGGCCAGGGTGGCGCCGGTGGAGAGGGCGGTGCGAATGAGGGTGGCGTCGGCGGATACGGCGGTCACGGCGGCAGCGGCGCCCTGATCGGAAACGGCGGTGCCGGTGGCAACGCCATGGGCAGTGCGGGCGGATTTGAAAGCGCGGGTAATGGCGGCCACGCCCGCTTGATCGGCAACGGCGGCGCCGGGGGAATGCTGACTTTGGGCGGTTCCGGAAACGGTGGGGACGGCGGCCAGGGCGGGTTGTGGTTCGGCAACGGAGGCGACGGCGGTTACGCCGCTGGGCTTGACTTCGCCCCCGGGCCGGGACGGGCCGGCAATGGCGGCGACGCGATCGGGCTGTTCGGTAACGGCGGTCACGGCGGCAAGTCGGCGGTCGCGCCGGCCGGTGACGGTGGGCGCGGCGGCCTGCTGTTCGGTGACGGGGGCGACGGCGGCGATGTTCTGGACGCGGGTGATGGGGGCAACGGCGGCAACGCCATGGGGCTGTTCGGAAACGGGGGTGACGGCGGGTCGGGATCCGGCGGCGGATCTCACGGTTCCGGCGGCACGCGCGGCTTGCTCTTCGGGCTCAGCGGCGCGCTCGGCACCAATTGATCCTCCTCAGAAGCAGCGCGATTGCAGCGTAAGAACTTAAGGCAGCAGCACGATCGAACCGGTGGTCTTGCGGGCTTCCAGGTCGGTGTGGGCCCGGGCGGCCTCGGCCAACGGATATGTCCCGCCGACCTCGACTCGGACCGCGCCGCTGTCGATCGCCTCGAACAGTTCCTCGGCCCGCCAGCTGAACTCCTGTGCGGTACGGATGAAATGCGCCAGCGACGGCCGGGTGAGATACACCGAGCCGGCGTAGTTGAGTCGCTGCGGGTCGAACGGGGGAACGGGTCCGCTGGCTGCGCCGAACAGGGCTAGCGTCCCGCGTACGGCGAGGCTGGCGAGGCTGGCGTCGAACGTGGTGGCGCCAACGCCGTCGTACACCGCCGCCACGCCCGCGCCGTCGGTGAGTTCGCGCACCTGCTGCCCGAACTGGTAGGAGCCGTCGGGATTGGAGTCGGGATAGGAGAGGACCTCCGCGGCACCGGCTTGGCGGGACAGCCGTTCCTTCTCTTCGTTGGAGACGGTGGTGATGACCCGCGCCCCCAGGTGGGTCGCCCACTGCGTCAGGATCAGCCCGACGCCGCCGGCGCCGGCGTGCACCAACACGGTGTCCCCGTTCTGCACCGGATACACCGACTTCAGCAGGTACTGGGCGGTGAGACCCTTCAGCAGCGCCGATGCAGCCACCTCCGAGGTGATGCCGTCCGGCACCTTGGCTGTCAAAAATGCTGGCGCAGTGCAGAATTCGGCATACGAGCCGTTTACCGAAGCGCTGACCACGCGGTCGCCCACGTTGATGTCCGTACCGACCTCGGGGCCGACGTCGACCACCGTCCCGCACGCCTCGGAGCCCAGCACGAAGGGGAGCGGACGAGGGTACTGGCCCGAACGGAAGTAGGTGTCGATGAAATTGACCCCGACGGCCTCGGTGCGGATCAGCACCTCACCATGGCCCGGCTCGGGTTGGGGAACGTCGCGGTAGCTCAGGACGTCAGGACCGCCAGTTTCGCCGACTTCGATCGCATGCATGTCGATATCATGCCCGGACATGAAGCTTGCCCGGCCAGACACCTTCCATCCACGCATCGTGTTGGCGGGTTCCGCGCAGCATGCCGCAGGTGACGACGCTGGATTGGTGGCGGCCCTGCGCACTCGTGGCCTGAACGCCCGCTGGCTCGGTTGGGATGATCCGGAGGTGGCGTCGGCCCATCTGGTGATCTTGCGCGACGTCGGCGACTACGTGAGTCGCCTCGAGGAGTTCCTGGCCTGGACCGCCGGCGTGCAGAACCTGTTGAACCCGGCTCCCGTCGTCGCATGGAACGTCAACCGCAGCTATCTGCACGATGTGGCGGAGCGTGGCGTACCGACCGTGCCCGGGGAGACGTATGCGCCCGGCCAGCGGGTCCGACACTCTGGGCACGCCTTCGTGGGGTCTGCCATCGGCACTGGTACGCGGCGGTTCAGCGACCCGTCGGACGCCGACGCGTACATCGCCGCCCAGCACGAGGCCGGCCGCAGCGTGTTCGTGCAGTCCGACTCCGCGGACGAAACCGTGCTGGTCTTCATCGGCGGCAAGCCGTCGCACGCGTTCGTCCCGCACGGCAACGCGTTACATCAAGGGGACGCCGATTTCGAGCTGTGGGATGTTGGCGCCGCCGCGTTGGCCGACCTGGGTG
This sequence comes from Mycobacterium asiaticum, assembly GCF_001673365.1. GTDB lineage: Bacteria > Actinomycetota > Actinomycetes > Mycobacteriales > Mycobacteriaceae > Mycobacterium > Mycobacterium asiaticum_A. The sequence goes on along the minus strand of NZ_LZLS01000190.1, from coordinate 44,400 downwards.
AGTTGCTCTACGCACGCGTGCATCTAGTCGGTCGGCGGGTGCTGGAACTGCAGCTGATCGACCCGTCGCTGGGTTGGTTGCGCTTGGACACCGAAACTCGCGATCTTGCCCAACGCGGGTTCGCGCTGGCGGTCGAGTCAGCTCTGGAGCGCCTCGGGCTGGGCCCGTTCTCGCATCGACGCCCATAGCGCGGCGGTGGCCGCCGTGCACGCGGCCGCGCCGGCGACGTGGATCGCGACCAGGACGGCGGGCACCCCGGTGTAGTACTGGGCGATGCCCACGGCTGCCTGCGCAAAGATCAGGGCGACAAGCACGCCGAGTCGCTGCATGAGCGCGCGGCCGGCGTGCACTGCCCATAGGCCGAAACCCAATCCCACCACCAGCGACAGGTAGGACACCAGCAGCGACGAATGCGCGTGCACCAGCGTGTTGATCTGTACTTCGAGTCGCGGCACGGTCCTGCTCGGGCTCTTGTCGCCGGCGTGCGGACCGGCCGCGGTCACCAGAGTGCCGGTAATCAACACCACCGCCAGGTTCACCGCGCTCAGCACGGTGAGCAGGCGAAGCGGCTTGGGAACCAGGACCGCGACCACACCGTCGTCGAGCTCGCCGATCTTGACGTAGAGCAACACCGACAACCACACCATCGTCATCGACGCGAGCAGGTGGATCGCCACCGTCCACCACAGCAGGCCGGTACGCACGGTGATGCCCCCGATGATCGCCTGCACCACAGTCGAGGCCGGCATCAGCCAGGCGTAGACCAGCACCTCGCGTCGCCTGCGTGCTCGGGTGACCGCGATAACGGCCAGCGCGGCGGCGACGACCACCGCGAAGGTGATCATCCGGTTGCCGAACTCGACGGCTTGGTGAATGCGCGGCACCTCGGCGACGGCGACGGGGGTGAAGCTGCCCGGAAAACACTGCGGCCAGGTGGGGCAACCGAGCCCCGAGGCGGTGACGCGCACGATAGCGCCGGTGACGGCGATCCCGCCCTGAGTCAGGATCACGGCCGCGGCGATGAGTCGTTGGACACGCAGGCTGGGATTGGGGAGTCGATCCAAAAATCGCACGCGGCGATCGTAACGACGACCGTTGGCACGTTGATTCTGCGCTGGCGGCGCCTCTAACTCGGACTTTTGCGCCGTGGGCGCAGTGCCAGAAAAAGTGGAGTCAGACAAAGCGGAACCAGCGTCGCGCGGCCAGCGCCGCTACCACTGCCCAGACCGCGAGCACCGCGATCCCGAACCAGTCCACCGACAGGCTCATGGCTTGCGACAGCGATTCGGTCAGGGCTCCCGATGGCGTCAGCCGTGCCACCCACTTCAGCGTCGCGGGGACCAGGTCGGTCTCGAGGGTAAGGGCGCCAAGTCCGGCGAAGGTGAACCACAACAAGTTCGCTAATGCCAGCACGATCTCGGCCCGCAACGTCCCACCCAGCAACAACCCCAGCGCCGCGAAGGCAACGGTGCCCAGCGCTATCACCCCTGCGCCCAACGCCAATGCCGCCACCCCGGGTCGCCATCCCAGCACCAGACCGATCGAGCCAAGAATGATCGACTGCAGGAACACGGTGAACACCACGGCCAGTGACTTGCCGACGATGATGCCCCAGACCGGCAGTGGGGTGGCCCCCAGTCGTTTCAGAGCGCCGTAGCGACGATCGAACGCGACCGCGATCGCCTGCCCGGTGAAGGCGGTGGAGATGACGGCCAGCGCCATGATCGCGGGCACGAACACCGCGGCGCGGTGCGGGCCGAACGAACCCAGCGGCAGCAGAGTCAGTCCGATCAACAGGGTGATCGGAATGAACATGGTCAGCAGCAGTTGCTCCCCGTTTCGCAACAGCAGCTTCAACTCGAGGCTGAACTGTGCGATCAACATCCGCGACACGGCACTCGGGCGCGGGTCGGGGGTGAAGGTTCCCGCCGGAAACAGCTCGGTCACTGTCGCAACTTCCTGCCTGTCAGGTCGAGGAAGACATCCTCGAGGCTGCGCTGCTCGACTCGCAGGTCGGTGGTCAGCACGTCGATTCGGGCACACCAGGCCGTCACGGTCGCCAGCACCTGCGGACCAACGGGACCTTCCACCAGGTACTCGCCCGGTGCCGCCTCGCTGGCCCGGTACTCCTCCGGCAACGCCGCGGTCAGCAACGACAGGTCGAGCTTCGGCGGCGCGCTGAACCGCAATTGGTCCTTGGCGCCGTTGCGCATCAGCTCGGCGGGCGTGCCCGAGGCGACCGTCGCGCCGTGGTCGATGATGACCAGCCGGTCGGCCAGTTCCTCGGCCTCTTTGAGCTGGTGGGTGGTCAGCACCACGGTGACGCCGTCGCGGCGCAGCGCGTCGATCAGCTCCCACACCAGCACCCGCGCGTGAGCGTCCATGCCGGCGGTTGGTTCGTCGAGGAACACGAGTTCGGGACGTCCAACTAGCGCGCAAGCCAGCGCAAGCCGCTGTTGTTGTCCGCCCGACAGTCGTCGGTAAGTGGTGCGGGCCGCTTCGGTCAGCCCCAGTGTTTCCAGCAGCCACTTCGGGTCCAACGGGTCGGCGGCATAGGACGCGACGAGTTCGAGCATTTCCCCGGCGCGGGCGGCCGGATAGCCGCCGCCGCCCTGGAGCATCACCCCGATGCGGGAGCGAAGGCGGGCGTTGTCGGCGATCGGGTCCAGGCCCAGCACCTCGATCGAGCCGGCGTCGGGTCGCAGGAAGCCTTCGCACATCTCGACCGTGGTCGTCTTGCCGGCACCGTTGGGACCCAGCAGCGCGAACACCTCAGCGACGTGCACTTCGAGATCGAGGCTGGAAACGGCGTGTACGGATCCGTACTTCTTGGATACCCCGCGTAGTCGTACCGCGATGTCGCGGTCGTGGGGGACTGAGCTCACGTGGAATCAGCGTAGGCGTCGGGCGCGGCGGTGGTCTTTTCGGGCTGGGCTGCGACCGCCGCAGTGACGGGCGTCTCAACGGTCTCGGCGGCGGCCGGCGGTTCGTCGTTCTCCTCCGGCAGGGGCCGCCAAGGCAACCGGTGATAGGTCAGCGAAATAAGCACCACCACGATGAATGCGCTGGCCAGCGTGGCGTCGACGATCTGAAACAACGCGAAACGGTCACCGTTGGCGGTCGGACCGAAGATGCCGACGATGAGGGTGACGACGATCGCCGCGGCCCGGAATCCGGTGCGGGTCGCCCAGGCGGCCAGCGGGATGATGGCCCACAGCAGATACCACGGCTGCACTACCGGGAACAGCAGCACCGTGAGGCCCAACGCCACGCCGAGGCCGCCGATCGGGTGTAGCCGGCCGCGGAAAACCGCCAACAACAGCCAGCAAACCATCACCATGATGATCAGTACGCCGATGGCACGGGTCAGCGACAATATCGCCGTCGTGTGATCGCCCAAACCCAGCAGGATGCCCGCCTGTCCGGTGCCCAGGGCCAGCAGTGTCGGCGGCGACATCCAACTGCGCACTACGTTGGCAGTGCCGAGGGTGTAAATCCAGCCGAACCCGAGCCCGCTGGCCCAACCGACCAGTCCCATCACCGCCAATGACAAGGCGCCCATCGCGGCGCTGCAGATCAGGAGCGCTTTGACGGTGCCGCCGCAGCGGTAGGCCAAGGCGCCGGTGACGAAGCCCAGTGCCAGCAGCGACGGCAGCTTGACCTGTGACGACAGCACGATCAGGATCGAGCCCCCGAGTAACAGGGCCAGCGGTTGCCAATCCGGGCCGATCCGCCACGACTGGGGCTTGAGCGCGCGCTCGGAGTTGATGCCGCGCAGCGCGAACTCGGCGCCGGTCAACATCAAACCGAGCATCAGGGCCTCGTTGTGAATGCCGGCGACCAGATGCATGAACAGCAGGGGGTTGGCCGCACCGAGCCACAACGCGCTGACTTCGGCTACACCGCAGCGGCGCGCCAGTCGCGGTGTTGCCCACACGATCATCGCCACACCGAGCAGCACCACCAGTCGGTGGCAGAGCACCGCGGCGACGATGTTCTCCCCGGTCAGCGCCGAAATTCCGCGCCCGAGCCACAGGAACAGCGGACCGTAGGGTGCTGGGGTCTCTCGCCACAGGCTGGGTACCGACAGCGTGAACACGTGGCCCAGGCCCAGGCCGGAGGCGGGACCCACCCGGTACGGGTCGAGGCCCTCGAGCGAGATTTGGCTCTGGGCGAGGTAGGAGTAGACGTCCTTGCTGTACATCGGCGGCGCGATCAGCAGCGGCAGCATCCACAGCACCAACGTGCGGTCCACTTCGGCGCGCGACATCCGCCGCTTGCCTATCGCGAACCGGCCGAGCATCAACCAGGCCAGCGCCATCATGACCGCGCCGGTGGTGGTCATCGTCAGCGACACCGTCTGAATGCGCGACGGCAGATTCAGCAGCCGCACCCCGAAGGTAGGGTCCTGGACGACGGGCCTCGCACCGTCGCCCAGTGCGCCGATGGCCATGAGGACGGTGCCAGTGGCGCCGAACAGCCGGGTTCGTTTCAGCGCGGTGAGTTCGGTGGCGTTGAGGGGCTTGCCTACCGCCTGTTCGTCGCCGCCGTGCAGACTGGCGATCGACGAGCTCAGGGTGTGGTGGCGGGCTGCCATCAGTGCACTGTAGCCCTGGCGACGATGCGGGCCGTGTGGCCCGCTGAGGAGTAGGGCCATGGGGTGTAGCCCTGGCGACGATGCGGGCCGTGTGGCCCGCTGAGGAGTAGGGCCATGGCACCTAGTGGCCCGCGTCACGTAAGGGCACCCTTGCTGGACCGCCTCCTGGAATTGCGTCACACTGGTGTTGTGAAAATCCAATCCGAGCTGGATGCTGCCGTGCCCGCGGCCGCCGCTGCCGGGTCGGACGGTCACACCCGACGCGCCGTCGTGCGCTTGCTGCTTGAGTCCGGATCTATCACCGCCACCGAAATCGGTGATCGGCTGGGCCTGTCGGCTGCCGGTGTGCGGCGCCATCTGGACGCGTTGATCGAGGCCGGCGACGCCGAGTCGGTGCCCGCCGCGCCCTGGCAGCAGGTAGGACGCGGCCGTCCGGCGAAGCGGTACCGGTTGACCGCGGGCGGCCGGGCCAAGCTCGACCACGCCTACGACGATTTGGCGGCGGCCGCCATCCGACAACTGCGCGAAATCGGCGGCGACGACGCGGTTCGGACTTTCGCCCGGCGCCGCATCGACAAGATCCTCGCCGACGTGGCCGGCGCTGCCGGTCCCGACGATGACGCGGTCGAGGCTGCTGCCGAACAGATCGCCAACGCGCTGACCGGCGCAGGCTACGTCGCCACCACCACCCGGGTGGGCGGGCCGATCCACGGTGTGCAAATCTGCCAACATCACTGCCCGGTATCCCATGTTGCCGAGGAATTCCCGGAGCTGTGCGAAGCCGAGCAGCAGGCAATGTCGGAAGTGCTCGGCACCCACGTGCAGTTGCTGGCCACCATCGTCAACGGTGACTGCGCCTGCACTACCCACGTACCGCTTGGCCTGCCCTTATCGGAGGCGCCCAGCCCGCGCTCAACGACCAACAAAGGAGCGTCCTCATGACCCTCGAAGCCCCATTGACCCAGGAAGAGACCATCGAGTCTCTGGGCAAGTACGGCTACGGCTGGGCCGACTCTGACGTCGCGGGTGCCAGCGCCCAGCGCGGATTGTCCGAGGCGGTCGTCCGCGATATCTCGGGGAAGAAGAACGAGCCGGAGTGGATGCTCAACGTCCGGCTCAAAGCGCTGGGCATCTTCGACAAGAAGCCGATGCCGAACTGGGGCTCCAACCTCGCGGGCATCGATTTCGACAACATCAAGTACTTCGTGCGCTCGACGGAAAAGCAGGCGGCCAGTTGGGAGGAACTGCCCGAAGACATCCGCAACACCTACGACCGGCTGGGCATCCCCGAGGCTGAGAAGCAGCGGTTGGTCGCCGGGGTGGCCGCGCAGTACGAATGCCTGGCGGGCGACACCTTGGTATGGACGGCTAATCGCGGTCAGGTCCCGATCAAGGAAATTGAGTACGGCGACCGGGTTTTTGCCTACGACGAGGACGCCGAGCGCTTTGTGGTGGCTCCCGTTCGGGCTTCCGCGCAGACGGACACCAGGCTTACCCACCAGATCAAGACGACTCGGCGCAGCATCCGCGCTACCGATAACCACCCGATGCTTGTTTTGCGCGACGAACGTAAGGAGGGGCGTCAGCGCGCCAGGTTTGCTCGACGTTGGGTCACCGTCGACGAGATCAAGGCTGGTGATTTCATTGCCGTGCCTCGTCAGCTCCCGGATTTCGGTGAGGCGGCCGACCTTCCGGCCGTCGCCGGATTGACAGCTCCCGCAGTCAGTTCCGTCGACCTGATGTGGCTGCTGGGCTTGTACATCGGGGACGGCAATTTGCATTTGTCCACCAAGACCTACCGGATGCAGCTTGCGATTCCCGCAACCGACGTGGAGTTGCGCGCGGAAGTGACCCGCGTTGTCAAGGAGCTTTTCGGGTTGCGCTGCATCGAAGCCGACGAGTACCGCATCGTCGTCAACTCAAAAGCGTTGACGGAGTGGATCGTTGCGCTGGGCTTCGGTGGGTTGTCGCTGACCAAGCGGGTGCCGGACTGGGTCTTCGGGCTGCCGGTTGAGCAACGGTTGGCCTTCCTCGGTGGTTGGGTCGACGCCGACGGTTATGTGTCCCCAGAGCACTGCGGTTCGGTTGTCTTGACGTGTGCCAACGAGCCCATGTTGCAACAGGGCCGCGAGCTGGCCGAATTGTCCGGTCTGCGTGCGGGCGGACCATCGTCTTTCACCCAGCCGTACCGGCATGCGCCGGAGCGTATCCAAACAGCTTGGCGGCTAGGCATTTCCGGTGATTTTGAGCGTCTGGGATGCCGTAACCCGAAGCGAACCAGCAGGTTCGGTCGCCGCGCCTACCGGCACTCATCGAACAGTTCGCACGGCACGACAATTCGAGCTCACGTCAACGAATGGCTCGGGTTCGAGCGGGTGCAGTCGATCGAGCCGTATGAAGTCGAGCCCGTGTACGACATCGAGGTCGACGGCCCGCACAATTTCATCGCGGACGGGCTGGTTGCGCACAACTCTGAGGTGGTGTACCACCAGATCCGCGAGGACCTGGAAGCCCAGGGCGTCATCTTCCTGGACACCGACACCGGCCTACGGGAACACCCGGAGATTTTCCAGAAGCATTTCGGCACCGTAATTCCGGCTGGCGACAACAAGTTCTCGGCGCTCAACACTGCGGTATGGAGTGGCGGTTCGTTCATCTACGTCCCGCCGGGGGTGCACGTCGATATTCCGCTGCAGGCCTATTTCCGGATCAACACCGAGAACATGGGCCAGTTCGAGCGAACACTGATCATCGCCGACGAGGGGTCCTACGTTCATTACATCGAGGGATGTCTACCCGCCGGTGAGCTGGTCACCACTGCTGAGGGCGATTTGCGGCCCATCGAGTCCATTCGTGTCGGCGACCACGTCATGGGCCACGATGGACGGCCACATCGGGTCACCGCGGTGCAGATGCGCGATTTGAACGGCGAACTTTTCAGCTTCACGCCGATGTCGCCCGCCAACAAGTTCTCCGTCACTTCTGAGCACCCCCTCCTGGTCGTCCCGCGCGACGAGGTGCGTGTCATGCGCAAAGAACGCAACGGGTGGAAGAGTGAGGTCAACAGCGCCAAACTGCGTGCCACCGAGCCGCGCTGGATTGCGGCGAAGGATGTAGCCGAAGGCGACTTCCTGATCTACCCGAAACCAAAGCCGATTCCACACCCGACGGTGTTGCCGCTCGAATTTGCGCGCCTGGCTGGCTATTACCTGGCCGAGGGGCATGCATGTCTGACCAACAACTGCGAATCGCTGATCTTCTCGTTCCACAGTGACGAGTTCGAATACGTGGAGGAAGTCCAGCAGGCTTGCAAGTCGCTGTACGAGACCCCGGGGTCGGTGTTCTATGAGAAAAGCAAGCATTCCGCCCGAGTGACCGTTTACACGAAGGCCGGTTACGCCGCTATGCGGCACCACATTGGTTCTGGTTCGGCAAACAAGAAGTTGTCCGACACACTGATGCGACAGGACGAGACGTTCCTGCGGGAACTGATCGACGCTTATGTGAACGGGGACGGAAACGTCATCGAGCGTGGTGGTGCGCTGTGGAAGCGCGTACACACCACCTCACGCGTCTGGGCGTTCCAGTTGCAGTCCATCTTGGCGCGGCTGGGGCACTACGCGACTGTCGAGTTGCGTCGGCCTGGTGGGCCCGGGGTGATCCTCGATCGCAACATCATGCGAAAGGACATCTACCAGGTCCAGTGGACCGAGGGTGGGCGTGGGCCAAAGCAAGCCCGCGACTGCGGTGACTACTTTGCGGTGCCGATCAAGAAGCGTTCGGTGCGCGAGGCGCACGAGCCGGTGTACAACCTCGACGTCGAGGCGCCTGACAGCTATCTAGCTTATGGCTTCGCTGTGCACAACTGCACTGCGCCGATCTACAAGTCGGACTCGCTGCATTCCGCCGTTGTCGAAATCATCGTGAAACCCCATGCGCGCGTTCGTTACACCACGATCCAGAACTGGTCGAACAACGTCTACAACCTGGTAACCAAGCGAGCCCGTGCCGAGGCCGGCGCCACCATGGAGTGGGTCGACGGCAACATCGGGTCCAAGGTGACCATGAAGTACCCGGCGGTGTGGATGACCGGTGAGCACGCCAAGGGCGAGGTGCTCTCGGTGGCGTTCGCCGGCGAGGACCAGCACCAGGACACCGGCGCCAAGATGCTGCACCTGGCACCGCACACGTCGAGCAATATCGTGTCCAAGTCGGTGGCGCGCGGCGGCGGTCGCACGTCCTACCGAGGGCTGGTTCAGGTGAACAAGGGTGCGCACGGCTCCAAGTCCAGCGTGAAATGTGATGCGCTGCTGGTCGATACGGTCAGCCGCAGCGACACCTACCCCTACGTCGACATCCGCGAGGACGACGTCACGATGGGCCACGAGGCCACCGTCTCGAAGGTCAGTGAGAACCAGCTGTTCTACCTGATGAGCCGCGGCATGACCGAGGACGAGGCCATGGCCATGGTGGTGCGCGGATTCGTCGAGCCCATCGCCAAGGAACTGCCGATGGAGTACGCGCTGGAGCTCAACCGGCTGATCGAGTTGCAGATGGAGGGTGCGGTCGGATGACCGCCGCGCTGAACAAGGGCGAGCTGTTCTCGTCCTTTGACGTTGACGCGTTCGAAGTGCCGCATGGCCGCGACGAACTGTGGCGGTTCACACCACTCAAGCGGTTGCGCGGCCTGCATGACGGTTCCGCGGTCGCGACGGGCAGTGCCCAGATCACGGTGAGCGAACACGACGGGGTGCGCGTGGAAACCGCGCGCCGCGGTGACGAAAAGCTGGGGGAGGGCGGCGTTCCGAGCGATCGTGTTGCGGCTCAGGCGTTCTCGTCGTTCAACTCCGCCACCGTAATCACCGTCGGACGTGACATCCAGGTCGTCGAGCCGATAAACGTCAGCGTCACCGGCCCCGGACAGGGCGCTACGGCCTACGGCCACCTGCAGATACGGGTCGAAGAACTGGGCGAGGCCGTCGTCATCATGGACCACCGCGGCAGCGGAACCTACGCCGACAACGTCGAATTCGTCGTCGACGACGCCGCCCGGCTCACCGTGATCTGGATCGCGGACTGGGCCGACGACACCGTGCACCTCACCGCACACCACGCCCGGCTGGGCAAGGACGCCGTGCTGCGTCACGTCACCGTCACGCTGGGCGGCGAGGTGGTGCGGTTGACGGCGACAGTGCGGTTCGCCGGCCCCGGCGGCGACGCGGACCTGCTGGGCCTGTACTTCGCCGACGACGGCCAGCATCTTGAGTCGCGGCTACTCGTCGATCATGCCCAGCCCGACTGCAAGTCCAACGTGCTGTACAAGGGTGCGCTGCAAGGGGATCCGTCCTCCAAGCTGCCCGACGCGCACACGGTCTGGATCGGCGACGTGCTGATTCGCGCCGAGGCCACCGGCACCGACACCTTCGAGATGAACCGCAACTTGGTGCTCACCGACGGCGCGCGCGCCGACTCGGTGCCCAACTTGGAGATCGAAACGGGGGAGATCGCCGGAGCCGGACACGCCAGCGCCACTGGCAGATTCGACGACGAGCAACTGTTCTACCTGCGTTCGCGCGGTATCCCTGAAGAGCAGGCCCGACGCCTGGTGATCCGCGGATTCTTCGGCGAGATCATCTCCAGGATCGCGGTGCCCGAGATTCGCGAACGCCTGACCGCAGCCATCGAACACGAATTGGAAATAACGGAAAAGATCTCATGACCATTCTGGAAATCAAGGACCTACACGTCAGTGTCGGCGACCCCAACGCCGCCGAGGGCGAACGCGAGATTCCCATCCTCAAGGGCGTCGACCTGACCGTGAAATCCGGTGAGAAGCATGCCTTGATGGGTCCCAACGGCTCCGGCAAGTCCACCTTGTCCTACGCCGTGGCCGGCCACCCAAAGTACGTGGTCACCTCGGGTTCCATCACGCTCGACGGCGAAGACGTGCTGGCGATGAGCGTCGACGAGCGTGCGCGCGCCGGACTTTTCCTGGCCATGCAGTACCCGGTCGAGGTGCCCGGCGTCTCGGTGTCGAACTTCTTGCGCTCGGCCGCCACCGCCATCCGCGGCGAGGCGCCCAAGCTGCGGCACTGGGTCAAAGAGGTCAAGGGGGCGATGAGCGCACTCGAAATCGACCCCACCTTCGCCGAGCGCAATGTCAACGAAGGCTTTTCCGGCGGCGAGAAGAAGCGCCACGAAATCCTGCAACTCGAGCTGCTCAAGCCCAAGATCGCCATCCTGGACGAGACGGACTCCGGATTGGATGTCGACGCGTTGCGCGTGGTGAGCGAGGGTGTCAACCGTTACGCGGAGGCAGAACAGGCCGGCATTCTCCTGATCACGCACTACACTCGGATTCTGCGCTACATCCAGCCCGAGTACGTGCACGTCTTCGTCGGTGGCCGCATCGCCGAGTCCGGCGGCCCGGAATTGGCCGACGAGCTCGAGCAGAACGGCTACGAGCGGTTCACCCAAGCGGCCACTGCCGGCGCCTAACATGACGAGCTCGGTGACCCCGCTGGATCTCGCCGCGATCCGCGCCGACTTCCCGATCCTCAAGCGGGTACTGCGCAGCGGAAACCAGTTGGCGTACCTGGATTCTGGTGCGACATCGCAGCGGCCGCTGCAGGTTTTAGATGCCGAGCGGGAGTTTCTGCTGACCTCCAACGGCGGCGTGCACCGCGGTGCCCACCAGTTGATGGAAGAGGCCACGGACGCCTACGAACAGGGCCGCGCCGATATCGCGGCGTTCGTCGGGGCCGACGCCGACGAGTTGGTGTTCACCAAGAACGCCACCGAGTCGTTGAACCTGGTGTCATATGTGTTGGGGGACAACAGGTTCGACCGGTCTGTAGGTCCCGGTGACGTCATCGTCACCACGGAGCTCGAGCATCACGCCAACCTGGTCCCGTGGCAGGAGCTGGCCCGCCGCACCGGGGCCACGTTGCGCTGGTTCGGCGTGACCGACGACGGTCGCATCGACCTGGACTCGCTGCAACTCGACGAGAACGTGAAAGTCGTTGCGTTCAGCCATCATTCGAACGTCACCGGTGCACTGGCATCCGTGGGGGAGTTGGTCTCTCGGGCCGAAGCGGTCGGTGCTCTCACCGTGCTGGACGCCTGCCAGTCGGTACCGCACCGGCCGGTCGATTTCCATGCGCTCGGGGTCGACTTTGCCGCGTTCTCCGGGCATAAAATGCTGGGCCCCAACGGCATTGGGGTGCTTTACGGCCGCCGTGAGCTACTGTCGGAGATGCCGCCCTTCCTCACGGGTGGGTCGATGATCGAGACCGTCACCATGGAGACGTCCACCTACGCATCGGTTCCGCAGCGTTTCGAAGCCGGGACGCCGATGACCTCGCAGGTGGTCGGCTTGGCTGCCGCCGCACGCTATCTGGGCGCGATCGGCATGGACGCCGTGGAGGCTCACGAACGCGAACTGGTTGCACAGGCCATTGCCGGCTTGTCCGAAATCGAAGGTGTCCGCATCGTCGGGCCCACCGTGGTGAAAGACCGCGGATCGCCGGTGTCGTTCGTCGTCGACGGTGTGCACGCGCACGACGTCGGGCAGGTGCTCGACGACGAGGGTGTCGCCGTTCGGGTCGGACACCACTGCGCGTTGCCGCTGCACCGGCGCTTCGGCGTGGCTGCCACCGCGCGGGCATCGTTTGCGGTCTACAACACGAGCGAGGAGGTCGACCGCCTGGTTGCCGGCGTGCGACGGTCGCTGGAATTCTTTGGGAGAGCCTGAAGTTGCGCCTCGAGCAGATGTACCAGGATGTGATCCTGGACCATTACAAGCACCCGCATCATCGCGGGCTGCGGGAGCCGTTCGCCGCCGAGGTGTCCCACGTCAACCCGATCTGCGGTGACGAGGTCACGCTGCGGGTGGCGCTGTCCGCGGATGGTGCGACCGTGGCGGACATCTCCTACGACGGGCAGGGCTGCTCGATCAGCCAGGCTTCGACGTCCGTGCTGACCGATCAGGTGATCGGGCAAAGCGTGCCGGAGGCACTCAGGACTCTTACGGCGTTCACCGAAATGGTCTCCTCGCGCGGAAACGTGCAGGGTGACGAGGATGTCCTGGGTGACGGAGTAGCGTTCGCAGGAGTAGCCAAATACCCGGCACGGGTGAAATGCGCGCTGCTGGGCTGGATGGCTTTCAAAGATGCGCTGGCGCAGGCCCACGCGGGCCTGAACGAGGTAGGCGGAGGTGGATAGATGAGCGTGTCCAATGAGGAATTCTTGGCTGACCTTGAGGAGGCGATGCGTGACGTCGTCGATCCCGAGTTGGGGATCAACGTCGTCGACCTCGGCCTCGTCTATGGCCTGAACCTCGAAGAGGGCGACGCGGGAACCGTCGCGTTGGTCGATATGACACTGACCTCGCCCGCCTGCCCGCTGACTGACGTGATCGAAGACCAGTCACGTTCGGCGTTGGTCGGCAGTGGCCTGGTCGACGAACTTAAGATCAATTGGGTGTGGAACCCACCGTGGGGTCCGGACAAGATCACCGAGGACGGCCGCGAGCAGCTGCGCGCCCTCGGCTTCACCGTCTAGCGTCGAAGCCGACTGGATCAGAACGCGTCTTCGGAGACCCGCATGACGTCGTCGTCGATGTGCTCGAGCACATTTCGCACCCCGGCCAGCTTCGGCAGGATGTTCTTCGCGAAAAACGCTGACACCGCGACCTTTCCGCTGTAGAACGCCTTATCTTTCTCTGCGGGGTCGCCGGTTAGCGCCGCCTGAGCCACGTTCGCCTGCACGAGCAGCCGCCAGCCGATGAGCAGGTCACCCACCGCGAGTAGATAGCGCACCGACCCGAGGCCCACCTTGTAAATGTCGGTGGTGTGTTGGGCGGCCGACATCAGGTATCCCATCAGCGCGCCCGTCATACCCGTGACGTCCTCGACGGCAGCCTGCAGCAACTCGGCCTGGTCCTTGAGTGACTCGTCGGTGTTCTCGATGGTCTTGTTGATCTGCGTCGTCAGGTGCTGTAGCGACTGACCGTGGTCGCGCACGATTTTGCGGAAGAAGAAGTCCAGCGCCTGGATCGCGGTGGTGCCTTCGTAGAGCGAGTCGATCTTGGAGTCGCGGATGTACTGCTCGATCGGATAGTCGGTCAGGAAACCGGAACCGCCCAGCGTCTGCAGCGACTCGGTCAGGATTTCATACGCCCGTTCGGAACCGACCCCCTTGACGATGGGCAGCAACAGGTCGTCGACGCGATGGGCCATATCGGGGTCTGCTCCCGAGACATGTTGTGCCACAGCAGAATCCTGATGGGCGGCGGCGTATAGATAGAGCGCTCGCAGGCCCTCGGCATAAGCCTTCTGGGTCATCAGGCTGCGACGCACGTCGGGGTGGTGCATGATGGTGACCCGCGGCGCGGTCTTGTCGGTCATTTGCGTCAAGTCCGCGCCCTGCACCCGTTCCTTGGCGTAGGCCAGCGCGTTGAGGTAGCCGGTGGACAGCGTGCCGGCGGACTTGACACCGATTGTCATGCGGGCGTTTTCGATCACGTGGAACATCTGGGCGATGCCGTTGTGGACGCCGCCGACCAGGTAACCGACGGCCGGCACATCGGTGGCGCCGAAGGTCAATTCGCAAGTGGGCGAAGACTTCAGGCCCATTTTGTGTTCCAGGCCAGTGACATAGACACCGTTGCGTGGACCAAGTTCGCCGGTGTCGGGGTCGAACAGGTAATTGGGCACGTAGAACAGGCTCAGCCCTTTGGTGCCGGGGCCTGCACCCTCGGGCCGGGCCAGCACCAGGTGGAAGATGTTCTCGGTCGTGTCAGCGACGTCGCCGCCGGAGATAAACCGCTTGACGCCCTCGATATGCCAAGTGCCGTCGGGTTGTTCGATCGCCTTGGACCGACCGGCGCCCACGTCGGAACCGGCGTCGGGCTCGGTCAGCACCATGGTGGCCTGCCAGCCGCGTTCGACCCCCATTGCCGCCCAGCGCTTTTGCTGCTCGTTGCCTTCGACGTACAACGACTGCGCCAAAATCGGTCCCAGGTTGAAGAAGCACACGGACGGATTGGCGCAGTAGATCATTTCGTTGACGGCCCAGGTAAGTGGCGGAGGTGCGGCCATGCCACCGATCTCCTCGTCCAGGCCCAAACGCCACCATTCGGCGTCTTTGATCGCCTGGATGGTCTTGACCAGTTCGGGGGCGATGCTGATGCTGTGAGTGGCCGGGTCGAAGACCGGGGGATTGCGGTCGGCGAATGCGAAAGACTCGGCGACGGGACCTTCGGCGAGACGGGCCGCCTCCGACAGGATGGTGCGGACGGTGTCTTCGTCAAGGTCGGCGTAACGACCGGTGCCCAACACGGCGCCTACGTCGAGCACCTCGAACAGGTTGAACTCGAGATCGCGAACGTTGGCGATGTAGTGCCCCACGGTGATTCCTTCCACTCAGGCTGATGGGTCCTAAGTGTGTCGGACGTGGAAAAACGTACGCAACCGTAAGTAAGAACTGCTAACCGTTTGCCTACGCGCCTAAACGGCGCCTGTCTTGCCCGGTTGGCCGAATAAGAGCCCGGCCTTGCCTCCAGCTCCGTCGGCGCCGCCGATGCCGCCGTTGCCGCCGTCGCCACCGTTGCCAAATAGCAGGGCATCGCCGCCGACGCCGCCGTTGCCGTTCGATCCGCCATTTCCGCCGTCGCCAGCGTTGCCGAAGGCACCGGCGGCACCGCCGTTTCCGGCGCTGCCGCCGGAGAACGTGGATCCGCCCGCACCCCCGTCACCCACCAAGAACGCGCGTCCGCCGGAGCCGCCACCGAAGAACCCAGTGCCGCCGGCGCCGCCGTTGCCGACGAACAGCCCGCCATTGCCGCCGGGTCCGCCCGCCGACATGCCGTTGAGGCTATTGCCGCCACCACCGCCGTTGCCAAAAAATAGTGCAGAACCGCCACCGCCGCCGTTGCCACCGACCCCGCCGGCACTGTTGCCGCCTCTGCCGCCGTTGCCGAATAAGACGCCGCCCGCGCCGCCCGTGCCGCCGGCGACGCCGGTCGGTGCGTTGTAGCCGTTGCCCCCATTGCCAAACAGGATTCCTCCGGCTTCACCGTTGGGTCGTGCCGCGGTTCCATCAGCACCGTCGCCGATCAGCGGGCGGTTGAATATCGCCCGGCTGGGCGCATTGATCAGGTCGAGCACCGGCTGCAATGGCCCCAGGTTGGTGGCCTCGGCCGCCGCATACTGACCGGCATTGCCGGCCAACAGCCGCACGAATTGGTCATGGAAGGAGGTCGCCTGGGCTCCCAGGTTCTGATACGTCAGTGCGTGCGCACCGAACAGGGCCGCGACCGCCCTGGACACCTCGTCGGCGCCCGCGGCCGCGACCGCGGTGGTTTGGGCTGCGGCCGCGGTGTTGGCGTCGTTGATCAGCGAGCCGACGCGGGCCAGATTGCCGGCAGCTTGTGACACGAAATCGGTATTGACGGCCACGAACGACATTTCGCACCTCCACAGCGATGAGCCAGCGACCCACGAATCGTATCGCGATTTGGCAACTATGAATCCGTTTCGGTCCGCAAAATTCCTTCGAATTTCCATGCACTCGCGCGGAATTCGATTGGCGTCCGCAGTGCGTAACGCAGGTGCAGTCGCGGGTTGCCGCGCTATAGCCGATTGGTAAGCCTTACCTCCGTATGCGTTGGGGCCCAGGCTATTTCGGTGGCATACCGAGATACAACCGAGACCTTCGGCGAAGTTCGCGTCAATACACTCGGTGCATCCTGACGCATCCCACCCCCTTGTGAGGCCGCCGGAATGACCCTGACCGCTTTCGAAGTGACCGCTCCGAAGGTCTCTTTCGACCGCGTTCCCAACACCGTCACCCGTCCGCTGAGTTGGCGGGCGGCGCTGTGGTCGGTGATGTCGGTGCGATGGGCGGCGCTGGCGCTGGCGCTATTCCTTTCGGGTTTGGCGGCCCAGCTCAACGGGGCGCCCCAAGCCCTCTGGTGGACGTTGTATTTGGCGTGCTATCTGGCCGGGGGTTGGGGCTCGGCCTGGGCGGGCGCCCAGGCGTTGCGAAACAAGGCGCTCGATGTCGATCTTTTGATGATTGTCGCCGCGGTGGGGGCGGTGGCGATCGGGCAGATATTCGACGGAGCGCTGCTCATCGTGATTTTCGCGACCTCGGGCGCACTCGACGAGGTCGCAACCAAACACACCGCGGACTCGGTCAAAGGCTTACTGGACCTAGCCCCCCAGGAGGCGGTCCTCGTCGACAGGCACGGTAACGAGCGGGTGGTGCCGGCCGGCGAGTTGGTCGTAGGCGATCGGGTGCTGGTCCGGCCGGGCGAGCGGGTTCCTGCCGATGGCGCAGTGCTTTCCGGTGCATCCGAGGTCGATCAGTGCTCGATCACGGGCGAGTCGATGCCGGCGGTGAAGTCGGACGGTGACGAGGTGTTTGCCGGCACCGTCAACGGCTCGGGCGTGCTGAACGTCGTCGTCACCCGTGACCCGTCGCAAAGCGTGGTCGCCCGGATCGTCGAGTTGGTGTCGGAGGCCTCGGCCACCAAAGCCAAAACCCAACTGTTCATTGAGAAGATCGAACAGCGGTATTCGATAGGGGTGGTGGCGGCCACCCTCGCGCTGATCGCGGTTCCACTGCTGCTGGGCAGCCCATTACAGCCAGTTCTGTTGCGCGCCATGACATTTATGATCGTCGCCTCACCCTGCGCGGTAGTGCTGGCCACCATGCCGCCGCTGCTTTGCGCTGTCGCCAACGCGGGCCGGCACGGGGTCTTGGTCAAGTCCGCGGTCGTCGTCGAACATCTCGCCGACACCACTGTCGTCGCGTTGGACAAGACCGGCACGCTGACCTGTGGGGCGCCGCGACTGACCACAATCGAAGCGCTGCGGCCTGAGCTGTTCGACGTGCCGCGTTTGCTTCAATTGGCAGCTGCCGCAGAACAATCCAGCGAACATCCATTGGGTAGGGCGATCGTCGAGGAAGCCCGACGACGTGGTCTGCCCATCCCGGCGGCCGAGGACTTCCGTGCCGTGCCGGGTCGCGGCGTGCGGGCCAGCGTCGTACGAGATTTCGTGGAGGTGTGCAGCCCGAGCAGCTACCGCGGCGCACCACTGGCCGAGCTGACCGCCATCAGCGATACTGGCGCCACCGCCGCGGTCCTGGTGGTCAATGGCGTGGCCGTCGGGGTGCTCGGATTGACCGATCAGATTCGTCCCGATGCCGCTGAATCCGTGGCCGCACTGACGGCGTTGACGTCCGCGCCGCCGGTGCTGCTGACCGGCGACAACGCGCGCGCGGCCCGGTTGGTGGCCGCCGATGCCGGGATTGGGGACGTGCGCGCTGGTCTGCTACCCGAGCAGAAGGTGGAGGCGGTGCGCGAACTGCAGGACCGCGGTCACCGGGTGTTGGTGATCGGCGACGGTGTCAACGACGCGCCTGCGATGGCCGCCGCCCGCACATCGGTGGCCATGGGTGCCGGCGCCGACCTCACCTTGCAGACCGCCGACGGCGTCAGCGTTCGCGACGAACTGCACACCATCCCAACGATCATCGGTTTGGCGCGTCAGGCGCGACGGGTGGTCACCGCCAATCTCGTCATCGCCGGCAGCTTCATCAGCGTGCTGGTGTTGTGGGACCTATTCGGTGAACTGCCGCTACCACTTGGGGTGGCCGGTCACGAGGGATCCACGCTGCTGGTCGCGCTGAACGGAATGCGACTGCTGACCAACCGAACTTGGCAGGCCGCCGCGTCGCGTTGACGTACGCTCGACGACAAATGACAGCAGCCTCCACGCGTGATCTCACGGCCGCCGATTTCAGGCAGGCGGTCAAAGGCAACGACAATGTATTCGTCTACTTCTGGGGGCCGCGGTGTGCGCCGTGTGAGGTGTTCACCCCGACATACGAGGCCTCGGCGCAGCACTGCCCGGACATCGTGCACGGCAAAGTCAATTTCGAAACCGAAAAAGAGTTGGTAGAGACCGCCGGGGTCAAGTTATTGCCGACGCTGATGGCGTTCAAGAAGGGCAAGCTCGTTTTCAAGCAAGCCGGCATCGCCAACCCCGCTGTGATGGCTGACCTCGTGACGCACCTGCGGGCATACCGGGATGCGTCCTCGCCCAGCTTGCTGTGATTATCCGGGAACAACGGTTACTACCTTGTCGTTAGGCCAGACATGACTACCCAAGACCTGACTGCTGCGCAGTTCAACGACACCATCAACGGCAACGACATGGTGCTCGTCGACTTCTGGGCGTCCTGGTGCGGACCGTGTCGCGCCTTTGCGCCGACGTTCAAGGCGGCCTCGGAGAGCCACCCGGACGTGGTGTTCGCCAAGGTTGACACCGAGGCTGAGCAGGAGCTGGCGGCCGCCGCTCAGATTCGCTCGATCCCGACGCTGATGGCCTTCAAGAACGGCAAGCTGCTGTTCAACCAGGCCGGCGCGCTCCCCCCCGCCGCATTGGAGGACCTGGTCCAACAACTCAAGGCCTACGAGGAGGCCCCAGCGGAGTGACCCCCCGGGGTCCCTCCCCCTCCGCGAGCCGAACGTGGCTGCGATTTCAAGCCGCGGATTTCGCACTGACGTTGGGCTCGCGGGCCTAAGCGTCTGCGCTACCGTTCCTAGGTGAGTTTGGTCCTCCTGGAACACCCGCGGCCCGAGATCGCTTTGATCACCCTCAACCGTCCCGAGCGGATGAACTCCATGGCGTTCGACGTCATGGTGCCGCTCAAAGCGGCGCTCGAAGAAGTGACCTATGACAACTCCGTGCGTGTGGTGGTGCTCACCGGAGCCGGGCGTGGATTCTCCTCGGGCGCCGACCACAAATCCGCCGGCGCGGTCCCGCACGTCGACGACCTCACCCGGCCTACCTACGCGCTGCGGTCCATGGAATTGCTCGACGACATCATCTTGTCGCTGCGGCGGTTGCACCAACCGGTGATCGCCGCGGTCAACGGCGCGGCCATCGGCGGGGGACTGTGTCTGGCGCTGGCCGCCGACATCCGCGTGGCCTCGACCAGCGCGTACTTCCGCGCGGCCGGCATCAACAACGGGCTGACGGCCAGCGAACTGGGGCTCAGTTATCTGCTGCCCAGAGCCATCGGTGCGTCCAGGGCGTTCGAAATCATGCTGACCGGTCGCGACGTCACTGCCGAGGAGGCCGAGCGGATCGGATTGGTGTCGTGTCAGGTGCCCGGTGAGCAGTTGCTGGACACCTGCTATGCGATCGCCGCGCGCATCGCGGCGTTCTCCCGGCCCGGCACCGAGTTGACCAAACGGACACTATGGAGTGGACTGGACGCCGGCAGCCTCGAGGGGCATATGCAGGCCGAAGGCCTCGGACAGCTTTTCGTCCGCCTGCTCACCTCCAACTTCGAAGAAGCGGTTGCCGCACGCGCAGAGAAGCGCCCGCCGGTATTCACCGACGACAAGTAGCAAACAACCTAGGGAGCGAATGTGATCACGGCTACGGGCCTCGAGGTCCGCGCTGGTGCGCGCATCCTGCTCTCGCCCGACGGACCCGATCTGCGCGTGCAGCCCGGCGACCGGATCGGCCTGGTCGGACGCAACGGCGCGGGCAAGACGACGACCATGCGCATCCTGGCCGGGGAGGGCCAGCCCTACGCCGGCTCGGTCACCCGCAAGGGCGAAATCGGTTACCTGCCACAGGATCCCAAAGAAGGCGACCTCGACGTGCTGGCCCGCGACCGGGTGCTCTCGGCCCGCGGTTTGGACGCGCTGCTCACCGACCTGGAAAAGCAACAGGCCTTGATGGCCGAGGTGGCCGACGACGACGCGCGCGACCGCGCCATCCGCCGCTACGGCCAACTCGAGGAGCGGTTCGTCGCCCTCGGGGGCTACGGCGCCGAGAGCGAAGCGGGCCGCATCTGCGCCAGCCTCGGCCTGCCCGATCGGGTCCTGACTCAGCAACTGCGCACCCTGTCCGGCGGACAGCGTCGTCGCGTGGAACTGTCCCGAATCCTGTTCGCCGCATCCGACAGTGGCGCCGGATCGTCCACCACCTTGCTGCTGGACGAACCGACCAATCACCTGGACGCGGATTCGGTTGGCTGGCTTAGGGATTTTCTGCGATCCCATAGCGGGGGGCTGGTCATCATCAGCCACAACGTCGAACTGCTCGCCGACGTCGTCAACCGGGTCTGGTTCCTCGACGCCGTACGCGGCGAGGTCGACGTCTACAACATGACCTGGCAGAAGTACCTCGATGCCCGCGCCACCGACGAACAGCGTCGTCGCCGGGAACGGGCCAACGCCGAACGCAAGGCCGCCGCGCTGCGCACCCAGGCCGCCAAGCTCGGCGCCAAAGCCACCAAAGCCGTTGCGGCACAAAACATGTTGCGTCGGGCCGACCGGATGATGGCCGCGCTCGACGAGGAACGCGCAGCCGACAAAGTGGCGCGCATCAAGTTCCCCACGCCGGCCCCGTGCGGACGCACCCCGCTGGTAGCCAAGGGCCTGAGCAAAACCTACGGGTCACTGGAAGTGTTCACCGGGCTGGACCTCGCCATCGACCGCGGCTCGCGGGTGGTGGTGCTCGGACTCAACGGTGCCGGCAAGACAACCCTGCTGCGACTACTGGCCGGCGTGGAGACACCCGACACCGGTGGCCTGGAACCGGGGCATGGGATGCGCATCGGCTATTTCGCGCAGGAGCACGACACCCTGGACAACGACGCGACCGTCTGGCAGAACATCCGCCACGCCGCCCCCGAGTCCGGCGAGCAGGATTTGCGTGGCCTGCTCGGTGCATTCATGTTCAGCGGTCCACAACTCGACCAGCCCGCCGGCACGTTGTCCGGTGGTGAAAAGACCCGGCTTGCCCTGGCTGGCCTGGTCGCATCGACGGCCAACGTGTTGCTACTCGACGAGCCCACCAATAACCTCGACCCGGCCTCGCGCGAGCAGGTGCTCGATGCGCTGCGCAGCTATCAGGGCTCGGTGGTGCTGGTCACCCACGACCCCGGTGCCGCGGAGGCACTCGACCCGCAGCGCGTGCTGCTGTTGCCTGACGGCACCGAAGACTACTGGTCTGAGGAGTACCGGGATCTAATCGAGCTGGCCTGAGCACCGTTTCGGCCAAAGCGTCCCCCTAACGGCGACGGATTCTTACGCTGGACATGCTTGGATTCGGGTCCAGGCGTGGAGGTTGACGATGCGAAAGTTACAAGAGACCCACGATCAGCTGTTGCACGATCTGCGCAACGCCTATGAAAGAGGGGCCAGCATCCGCAACCTGGCGGCCTCCACCGGGCGCTCGTACGGGTCCATTCACAGCCTGTTGCGTGAGTCGGGCACCACGATGCGCAGCCGCGGCGGCCCCAACCATCGCAGCCCGTCGCGTTAACCCCCCCTTTGCCGCGAGCCGAACCACACCGCGAAATTTCGCGTCGGAAATCGCAGCCTGGTTCGGTTCGCGGGCGGAAGCTAAGGGCGCCGCACGGAGTTCTCGACTAGGTCCAGCACGGCGGCCAGCCGCTGCGGGTCCTCACCGGAGGCCAGCCGGGCCACCAAACCGTCCAGCACCAGATCCAGGTAGCAGTGCAGCACGTCGGCGGGGACGTCGTCGCGCACTCGACCCGCCTGCTTCTGCCGGTGCAGGCGTTCAGTTGTCGCCTCCGCCAACTCCGCCGAACGCTCCGCCCAGCCGCGACTGAACTCCGGGTCGTGGCGCAGTTTGCGGGCGATCTCCAGCCGAGTGGCCAGCCAGTCGAAATCGTCTGGCTTTGCCAGCATGTCGCGCATTACCTGGATCAGGCCCGAGTGCGACGCGACTTCCGCCATCCGCTGGGTGTCCTCGCGCGCCAGCGCAAAGAACAGGGCATCCTTGTCGCGGAAATGGTGGAAGATCGCGCCGCGCGACATTCCGATCGCTTCTTCCAGCCGACGCACGGTCGCCTGGTCGTAGCCGTGCTCGGCGAAACAGCGGCGTGCACCGTCGAGGATCTGACGGCGCCGAGCCTCTAGATGGTCCTCGCTGACCTTGGGCACGGGCGGGCGGGGGCTGCTCTTCGACTAGTCCGACTTGAGCATGTTGCGCAGCACGTACTGCAGGATGCCGCCGTTGCGGTAGTAGTCGGCTTCCCCGGGGGTGTCGATGCGCACCTTGGCGTCGAACTCGATCGGGTCGCCCCCGTCTTTGGTCGCCTTGACCTTGACCGTCTTCGGGGTCTTGCCGTCGTTGAGTTCCTCGATACCGGTGATGTCGAACACCTCGGTGCCGTCCAGCCCCAGCGACTCAGCGGTTTCACCGTCGGGGAATTGCAGCGGTATGACGCCCATGCCGATGAGGTTGGAACGGTGGATGCGCTCGAAGGACTCGGTGATCACTGCCCGCACGCCCAACAGCAAGGTGCCCTTGGCCGCCCAGTCGCGGGAGGAGCCGGACCCATATTCCTTGCCGCCCAGCACCACTAGCGGAATGTCCTGCTCCGCATAGTTTTGCGCCGCATCATAGATAAATGCTTGGGGAGCATCATCTTTGGTGAAGTCGCGGGTGTAACCACCGGAGACGTCGTCGAGCAACTGGTTACGCAACCGGATGTTGGCGAAGGTGCCTCGGATCATCACCTCGTGGTTGCCGCGTCGCGAACCAAAGGAGTTGTAATCCTTGCGTTCCACGCCGTGCTCGTCGAGGTACTTGGCCGCCGGAGTTTCCGGCTTGATGGCGCCGGCCGGCGAAATGTGGTCAGTGGTAACCGAATCGCCGAGCAGGGCCAGTACCCGCGCGCCCTTGATGTCCTTGACCGGCTCGGGGTCGGCCGACATCCCCTCGAAGTAGGGCGGCTTGCGCACATAGGTCGAATCTTCGTCCCACTCAAAGGTATTGCCCTCCGGGGTGGGCAGGTTCCGCCAGCGCTCGTCGCCCTTGAACACGTCGGCGTAATTCTTGGTGAACATTTCCTGGTTGATCGCCGATGCGATGGTGTCCGAGACGTCTTTCTGCGACGGCCAGATGTCCTTGAGGTAGACGTCGTTGCCGTCCTTGTCCTGTCCCAGCGGCTGTTCCTCGAAATCGAAGTCCATTGTCCCGGCCAGCGCATAGGCGACTACCAGTGGCGGTGAAGCAAGGTAGTTCATCTTCACGTCGGGATTGATGCGGCCTTCGAAGTTGCGGTTGCCGGACAGCACCGCTGCGACCGAAAGATCGTTGTCGTTAATGGCTTTGGAGATCTCGTCGGGCAGCGGGCCGGAGTTGCCGATACAGGTGGTGCACCCGTAGCCGACCAGATAAAAGCCCAGCTTCTCCAGGTACGGCCACAGCCCGGCTTTGTCGTAGTAGTCGTTGACCACCTGCGAGCCGGGCGCCATCGTGGTCTTCACCCACGGCTTGGTGGCCAGTCCCTTTTCGACGGCGTTGCGCGCCAACAGCGCCGCGCCCAGCATCACCTCCGGGTTGGAGGTGTTGGTGCACGACGTCACCGCGGCGATCACGACCGCGCCGTGGTCGAGCACGAATTCGCCGTATTCGTCGGACTTCACGGTCACCGGGTTGCTGACCCGGCCCTTGGAGTGTGCCGCGGCGGACTGAGCCTCTGGGACGTCGTCCGCGTGGCCGTTGGACGGTGAGCCGGGGTCGCTGGCCGGGAAAGACTCGTCCACCGTCTCGTCCAGCTTCGAGTACCCCTGCTCGCCGTCGCCGTCACCGACGTAGCTCGGGATCTGCTCGCGGAACGTGGATTTCGCGTCGGACAACGCAATGCGGTCCTGCGGGCGCTTGGGTCCGGCGATCGAAGGCACCACCGTGGACAGGTCGAGTTCGATGTATTCGGAGAACTTCGGCTCGTGCTTGGGGTCGTGCCACATCCCCTGTTCTTTGGCATAGGCCTCCACCAGCGCCAGTTGTTCCTCGCTGCGGCCGGTGAACTTCAGATACGAGATGGTCTCCTCGTCGACCGGGAAAATGGCTGCGGTGGAACCGAATTCGGGGCTCATGTTGCCCAGCGTGGCGCGGTTGGCCAGCGGTACCTCGGCCACGCCTTCGCCGTAGAACTCGACGAACTTGCCGACGACGCCGTGCTTGCGCAGCATCTCGGTGACCGTCAGCACGACGTCGGTGGCCGTCACGGCCGGCTGGATCTCACCGGTCAGTTTGAAGCCCACCACCCGCGGGATCAGCATGGACACCGGCTGGCCGAGCATCGCGGCCTCGGCCTCGATGCCGCCGACGCCCCAGCCGAGAACACCGAGGCCGTTGACCATCGTGGTGTGCGAGTCGGTGCCCACGCAGGTGTCGGGGTAGGCCACCCCGTCTCGCTCCATCACCACACTCGCCAGGTATTCGATGTTGACCTGGTGCACGATTCCGGTGCCCGGTGGCACCACCTTGAAGTCGTCGAAAGCGCCCTGGCCCCAACGCAGGAACTGGTAACGCTCGCCATTGCGCTCGTATTCGATCTCTACGTTGCGCTCGAATGCGTCCGCCCGGCCGAACAGGTCGGCGATGACGGAGTGGTCGATCACCAGATCGGCCGGCGCCAGCGGGTTGACCTTCTCGGCATCGCCACCCAGGTCGCCGATGGCCTCGCGCATGGTGGCCAGGTCGACGATGCAGGGCACGCCGGTGAAGTCCTGCATCACGACTCGGGCGGGCGTGTACTGGATTTCGATGCTGGGGTCGGCGTCGGGATCCCAGTTGGCGATGGCTTCGATGTGCTCCTTGGTGATGTTGCTGCCGTCTTCATTGCGCAGCAGGTTCTCGGCGAGCACCTTGAGGCTGTAGGGGAGTTTCTTGGTATCCGGGACGGCATCGAGACGGTAGATCTCGTAACTGTTTTCGCCAACCTTGAGGGTGTCGCGAGCTTCGAACGAATTCACCGAACCTTTGCTAGTCACATCAACTCCCGAGGATTAAGTTCTTTCCGCCGACGGGCCGTGTCGACGGTGCGGTGCTACTTTAACAGTACGCTTGTCCTGCAATACGCGGCACCCGTACTTGTCAGTCTTGTCCTGCTTGCCTTCCGGCGAAAGCCCCCGGCGCCATCCGCCGAGCGTCCCACTAGAGTGACCTCGGTGGCCCAGCGTCACGCCAGCGTGACAGGAGGTAGCGACGATGACCGGCTTGCCGCAGACGATCCCGTTCTTGCCCGAATACATTCCGCAGGACGTCGACATCGACTCGATCAAGGCTCAGGTCGCCGCTGACGGCGTCGCGGCCGCACCGGCGGCCGAATCCGGTCTGCAAGAAGTGGTCAGCCAGGCCCGCGGCGACGGCATCAAGCTCAAGATCGTCCTGCTCGACCACAACCCTCCCAACGACACACCGTTGCGTGACATCGCGACCGTCGTGGGCGCCGACTACCCAGATTCCACGGTGCTGGTACTCAGCCCCAGCTACGTCGGCAGCTACAGCTCGCACTATCCGCGGGTCACCCTCGAGGCCGGCGAAGACCATTCCAAGACGGGCAATCCGGTACAGTCCGCGCAGAATTTTCTCAACGAACTCAACACGCCCGAGTTTCCGTGGACGGCGTTCACCATTGTGTTACTAATCGGCGTGCTTGCGGCCGCCGCCGGCACCCGGTTCATGCAGCTCCGTAACAGGCAGCCAGCAACCTCGGACAGCCCGCCTGACACCCCTTCGTTCGAGGCTCAGCAAGGCGCCTAACAGGCTTTAATCATTCCTGCGTACTCGACGTAGGCTCGTCTGCCGCTAAGTGCGGCAAACGGATCAGATCACCGTTCGGTCACAGTAAACGCACGTCCAGAGTGCAATTTGTGACTTGCGTTTCTTTAGCGACAGCTGTGACGTACGGTGCGAATGATGCTTCTGATGACAACTGTGATTTCGTCGGCGCCGTCCATCTGATTTAAGCCATAGGAGACCGAAGTCGAATGAGACGGACACGCCCCGGCTCTGCTTCGCGAACCGTCGCGAAGCTGGTGCGGCCAGCCGTGCCGACGGTGCTCAGTGTGGCGTTATTGTTCGGCACGCCCGAGCTGGCTGCTGGCGTTGCCCACGCCGACCCCGCCGCTGACTCGATGGCAGTCCTGATCGCAAACGTTGCCCGCGCCAACCAGCGCTTGGAAGATCTGGCCAACGCCGTCGAGATGGAGCACGAGAGCGTCAACAAAGCGTTGGTGGCCGTGGAGGAGGCCCGCGAACACGCCGATGTGGCCGGGCGCGAACTCGAAGTCAGCCAGCAGGCGGTCAAGGACGCCAACGCGGCCATCGCCGCAGCGCAACATCGGTTCAACAACTTCGCGGCCGCCACCTATATGAACGGCCCGTCGGACGGATTTCTTACCGCGCGCAGCCCCGAGGACATGATCGCCGCGGCTTCGGCGGCCCAGACCATGGCCGCCAGTGCGCAGGCGGTGATGGGAAGGCTGCAGCGGGCGCGCACCGAGCAGGTGAACAAGGAATCGGCTGCACGGCAAGCCAAGCAGAAGGCCGACCAAGCGGCCGCGGACGCCAAGACCAGCCAGGACGCCGCGGTCGCGGCGCTCGGTGACACCCAGCGCAAGTTCGACGAACAGCGCGAGGAGGTCAATCGCGTCGCGGCCGAACGCGAAGAGGCCGAAAACAGGCTGCAAGCCGCTCAACTGGTGGCCTGGACGGCAGCCGGCGGGCAGGGCACGCCGCCGTCCGGCATGTGGGACGGGGCGTCCGGCCCCGGTGGGGGTCGCCGGTGGGACGGCTGGGACCCGACGCTGCCGCAAATTCCCAGCGCAAACATCCCGGGCGACCCGATCGCGGTGGTCAACCAGGTGCTGGGCTATTCGGCTACGTCCGCGCAGATCACCGCCCAAATGGGGCGCAACTTCCTACAGCAGTTGGGCATCCTCAAGCCCACCGACACCGGCATCACCAACGCCTCGCCCGCGGCCTCGTCCGGACGCATCCCGCGCGTCTACGGACGGCAGGCCTCCGAGTACGTCATCCGGCGCGGCATGGCCCAGATCGGCGTGCCCTACTCCTGGGGTGGCGGCAACGCAGCCGGCCCCAGCAAAGGAATCGACTCCGGTGCCGGCATCACCGGCTTCGACTGCTCCGGCTTGGTCCTGTACTCGTTCGCCGGTGTCGGCATCAAGCTTCCGCACTACTCGGGCTCGCAGTACAACCTCGGCCGCAAAATCCCGACATCCCAGATGCGCCGCGGCGACGTCATCTTCTACGGCCCCGGCGGAAGCCAGCACGTCACGATCTACCTCGGCGACGGGCAGATGCTCGAGGCGCCCGACATCGGTTTGAAGGTGCGTACCGCCCCCGTGCGCACCAGCGGCATGACGCCCTTCGTGATCCGCTATATCGAGTATTAACGAGGAATTATGCGCCACAAGCGATTTCATCTGACTCTGGCCTGGATCCTCCCTTTGATCTTGGGAATGGTGTCCGGGCTGGTGATCGCTGTGGCGCCGCCGGCCGCCGCCGAGGGTGAGTGGGATCCCACCCTGCCGGCCGCGGTCAGCGCCGGTGCACCCGGTGACCCTCTGGCCGTCGCCAACGCCTCTTTGCAGGCCACCGCGCAAGCCACCCAGACCACGATCAATCTCGGCCAGCAATTCCTCAGCGGGCTGGGCATCAACCTCGGCGGACCCGCCGCCCCCGCCGCCGCCAACACCAGCGGCAGCCGGATCCCGCGGGCAAACGGCCGACAAGCCATCGAGCACGTTATCCGCCGCGCCGGATCGCAGATGGGCGTGCCCTACTCCTGGGGCGGCGGCTCGCTGGACGGTCCCAGTAAGGGAGTGGACTCCGGCGCCGGCACCAACGGCTTCGACTGCTCGGGCCTGATGCGGTATGCATTCGCCGGCGTGGGCGTGCTGATCCCGCGATTCTCCGGCGACCAGTACAACGCCGGGCGCCACATCCCGCAGAACGAAGCCAGGCGCGGCGACCTCATCTTCTACGGGCCGAACGGCAACCAGCACGTCACCATGTACCTGGGTAACGGACAGATGCTGGAGGCCTCGAGCCTGGCCGGCAAAGTCACGATCAGCCCGGTGCGCAAGCCCGGAATGACGCCCTATCTGACTAGGATCATCGAGTACTGAGCCGGATGCGCGGGGCTGACGGAGCCGTCAGCGAACCCGCGACGTCGACGGATTCCAGGACGCCTGGAATAGTTGAACGCGGGCACGTCGCTGCCCCACGACATTGGTCGTGACGGCAGTCGTGTCCGAATGAGCTGTGGAGGGTTATTGATGACAACAGCAGGTGGCGGTTACCCGGGCCAGGGTGCTCACTCAAGCCCCCCCACCCAAGAGGCGCCGATCGGGAGCGCCGATGGGCTGGCCGCCGAGGTACACACCCTGGAGCGCGCGATCTTCGAGGTCAAGCGGATCATCGTGGGCCAGGACCAGTTGGTGGAGCGGATGCTGGTAGGCCTGCTCGCCAAGGGGCACGTGCTGCTGGAAGGTGTTCCCGGCGTCGCCAAGACGCTGGCTGTCGAGACCTTCGCCCGCGTCGTCGGCGGGACGTTCGCGCGTATTCAGTTCACCCCGGACCTGGTGCCCACCGACATCGTCGGTACCCGCATTTACCGGCAGGGCAAGGAGGAGTTCGACACCGAACTCGGCCCGGTGGTGGTCAACTTCCTGCTCGCTGACGAGATCAACCGTGCGCCCGCCAAGGTGCAGTCGGCGTTGCTCGAGGTCATGGCCGAGCGTCACGTGTCGATCGGCGGTAAGACCTTCCCGCTGCCCAATCCGTTCCTGGTGATGGCCACGCAGAACCCGATCGAACAAGAAGGCGTTTACCCGCTGCCCGAAGCGCAGCGCGACCGCTTCCTGTTCAAGATCAACGTCGGCTACCCCTCGCCTGAGGAGGAGCGGGAGATCATCTACCGGATGGGTGTCACCCCGCCCCAGCCCAAGCAGATCCTCAACACCGGCGACCTGCTGCGTCTGCAGACCGTCGCGGCCAACAGCTTCGTCCACCACGCATTGGTCGACTACGTGGTCCGGATTGTGACCGCCACCCGCCACCCAGAGCAGTTGGGGATGAACGACGTCAAGACCTGGATTGCGTTCGGCGCCTCGCCTCGTGCGTCGCTGGGCATCATCGCCGCCGCGCGGGCACTCGGCCTGGTGCGTGGACGCGACTACGTCATTCCGCAGGACATCATCGACGTCATCCCCGACGTGCTGCGCCACCGGTTGGTGCTCACCTACGACGCACTCGCCGACGAGATCACCGCGGAGACCGTCATCAACCGCGTCCTGCAGACGGTCGCGCTGCCGCAGGTGAATGCCGTTCCGCAGCAAGGGCATTCGGTTGGTCCGGTGATGCAGGGCGCCGCGGCGGGCGGTCGGTGACAGATTCCCGGGCGGTCCGTCATCCGCCCTCGATGATGCGTGGCACCATCGACGACCCCAAGTTGTCGGCGGCGCTGCGCACTCTTGAGCTGACCGTCAACCGCAAGCTGGACGGCATTCTGCACGGCGACCACCTGGGCCTGATCCCGGGACCTGGCAGCGAGCCGGGGGAGTCGCGGATCTACCAGCCTGGCGACGACGTGCGGCGGATGGACTGGGCGGTTACCGCGCGGACCACCCACCCGCACGTCCGGCAGATGATCGCCGACCGGGAATTGGAGACGTGGCTGGTGGTCGACATGTCCGCCAGCCTGGACTTCGGCACCGCGGTCTGTGAGAAGCGAGACCTCGCGGTCGCTGCCGCCGCGGCCATCGCGTTCCTCAACGTCGGTGGCGGCAACCGGCTGGGCGCGCTGGTTTCCAACGGGGAGAACATGATTCGCGTGCCGGCCCGCTCGGGTCGGGAGCACGTGCATACGCTGCTGCGGGCCATCGCGACCACGCCCAAAGCACCGGTCGGGGTGCGCGGCGATCTGTCCGCGGCGATCGATGCACTGCGCCGGCCCGAACGTCGTCGCGGAATGGCGGTGATCATCAGCGACTTCCTCGGACCGATCAACTGGATGCGTCCGTTGCGTGCCATCGCTGCCCGCCACGAGGTGCTGGCCGTGGAAGTGCTCGACCCACGCGACGTCGAACTGCCCGACATCGGCGACGTGATCCTGCAAGACGCCGAATCCGGGGCCGTTCGCGAATTCACCATCGACGAGCAGCTGCAAACCGACTTCGCGCGGGCAGCGGCCAAGCATCGGGCCGACGTAGCCCGCACCATTCGCGGGTGCGGAGCGCCGCTCATGACGTTGCGCACCGACCGCGACTGGATTGCCGACATCGTCCGTTTCATCTCTTCTCGCCGGCGCGGGGCAATGGCGGGACGCCGGTGACGGACTTCCACCAAATGACGGGTCTGTTATGACGTTGCCGTTGCTGGGGCCGATGACGCTGTCCGGCTTCGAACACTCCTGGTTCTTCCTGTTCCTGTTGGTCATCGTCGGGCTGATAGCGCTGTACGTGGTGCTGCAGTTGGCGCGCCAACGGCGCATGCTGCGGTTTGCCAACATGGAGTTGCTGGAAAGCGTTGCGCCCAAACGGCCTTCGAAGTGGCGCCACATTCCGGCGATACTTCTGACGCTGGCGCTGGTGCTGTTCACCGTGGCTATGGCGGGGCCGACGAACGATGTCCGGATTCCGCGCAACCGTGCCGTGGTGATGCTGGTGATTGACGTATCGCAGTCCATGCGGGCCACCGACGTCGAGCCCAACCGGATGGTCGCCGCTCAGGAGGCCGCCAAGCAGTTCGCCGACGAGTTGACCCCCGGCATCAACCTGGGCCTGATCGCTTACGCGGGCACCGCGACCGTTCTCGTGTCGCCCACCACCAATCGGGATGCGACCAAGGCCGCGCTGGACAAGCTGCAATTCGCCGACCGCACTGCTACCGGGGAAGCCATCTTTACTGCCCTGCAGGCCATCGCCACCGTTGGCGCGGTGATTGGCGGCGGCGATACGCCTCCGCCGGCGCGCATCGTGTTGTTCTCCGACGGTAAAGAGACGATGCCTACCAACCCCGACAATCCGAAGGGCGCTTTCACCGCGGCGCGCACCGCCAAGGATCAGGGTGTGCCGATCTCCACTATTTCCTTCGGCACCCCGTACGGCTTTGTCGAGATCAACGACCAGCGCCAGCCGGTGCCCGTTGACGACGAGACGCTGAAGAAGGTGGCGCAGCTTTCCGGTGGGAATGCCTACAACGCCGCGACATTGGCTGAGTTGAAGGCTGTTTACGCATCGCTGCAGCAGCAGATCGGCTTTGAGACCATCAAGGGCGACGCGAGCGTTGGCTGGTTGCGGCTTGGTGCGTTGGTGTTAGCGATTGCCGGCTTGGCGGCGTTGCTTATCAACCGGCGGCTACCTACCTAAGGTCCGCTTGGGCCGCGAGCCTCTCTCGACGCCCCCTTTGGCCGCGAGCCTCTCTCGACGCCCCCTTTGGCCGCGAGCCGAACCTGGTTGCGGTTTTGGCGGCGTGTTTTGGTTGTGTGGTTCGGCTCGCGGGGGCGTGGCCGTCGCTTGGCCGGCGCCGCGCGCCCTTTGGCCCGCGCTGCCCCAGTGTGGGCCCCCGAGCCGAACCTGGTTGTGGTTTTGGCGGCGTGTTTTGGTTGTGTGGTTCGGCTCGCGGCGCTTTACGAGGCCCGTCGCAGAGCACGTGCTTCCTTGACACGGCCCACAATGTCCGCGGGATGGTCGCCCGCGATGACCCGGACCACGATCCAGTCGTAGCGGTGCGTCACTTTCTCGTGTCGCCGGATGTCTTTCATGACGTGATAGGGATCGGTGAGGTGGTGCCCGCCGTCGTACTCGACCGCGACCTTGATGTCTTCCCAACCCATATCCAAATACGCTTCCGCCCAACCCCATTCGCTGTAAACGGGGATCTGGGTCTGCACGGGCGGGAATCCGGCTCTGCGCAACAGCAAGCGCAGCCAGGTCTCCTTGGGCGACTGAGCGCCGCCGTCAACGAGGTCCAGCGCGGCGCGGGCTGCCTTGATGCCGCGGCGGCCGCGATAGCGCTGGACCAATAGCTCGACGTTAGACATTTTGAAGTTAGTTGCCTGCATGAGGGCATCGACGGCGGCAACGGCGGGGTCCAGCGGCAATCGACTGGCCAAGTCGAAGGCCGTTCGCTCGGGTGTCGTAACTCGCATGGCCTCAATGACAGAGATCTCGTCGGCTTCGATGCGGTCTTCCCAGGTTTGCACCCCGGGCTCGCGGCGACTGTTGGCGTAGATGATGGTTGCCGGCAGGTCGGCGCCGATCCATTTGGCGCCGTGAAGAGCGGACGCCGAATAACCCGCCAATACGCCTTTGTTGCGCGAACGCAACCACAGAGCTTTGGCACGTAATTGCGCCGTCAGCTCTGCATCCCGCGGCACATACACGTCTTTGTGTAGTGCGACATGCCGACTGCGCAGTTGGTAGGGCGTCACCGCGCCCGCAGCCAGCGCTTTGCTGCCGTAAAAGGGGGCTGTCATGACCGAAGTGTGCTGGGTCACACTGACAAGTCGCCGCGAGCCGAACCGCACCGCGAAAACCGCGTCCCAAAACAGCGGCCTGGTTTGGCTCGCGGAACCAGCAGGCCGCGAGAGGCTCGCGGAAAGAAGGAGGTGGCCGCGAGCCGAACCGGGTTGCGAGAAACGCGGTCGAAAGTCGCGGCCTGGTTTGGCTTGCGGAACGAGCAGGTCGCGAGAGGCTCGGCGGAAGACGAAGCCGCCCGCGAGCCGAACCGCACCGCGAAAACCGCGTCCCAAAACAGCAGCCTGGTTCGGCTCGCGGAAAGACAAGACGATAGGTTGGCGGGGTGACTGACAACGCCGAAGGAGCCGGCAAACCCGCATTCGTGTCCCGTTCAGTGCTGGTCACCGGAGGTAACCGGGGGATCGGGCTAGCGATCGCGCAACGGTTGGCCGCCGACGGGCACAAGGTGGCCGTCACCCATCGCGGATCAGGCGCACCCGAGGGTCTGTTCGGCGTCGAGTGCGATGTCACCGACAACGACGCCGTCGACCGTGCTTTCAAAGAGGTCGAGGAGCATCAGGGTGCGGTCGAGGTGCTGGTGTCCAACGCCGGCATTTCCGCGGACGCGTTCCTCATCCGGATGACGGAGGAGCGGTTTCAGAAGGTCATCGACGCGAACCTCACCGGCGCGTTCCGGGTGACCCAGCGCGCCTCGCGCAGCATGCAGAAGAAGCGCTTCGGCCGAATCATCTACGTGGGTTCGGTCTCCGGCAGCTGGGGCATCGGCAACCAGGCCAACTACGCGGCCTCCAAAGCCGGCCTGATCGGCATGGCGCGCTCAATCTCTCGGGAGTTGTCCAAGGCCGGCGTCACCGCGAACGTGGTGGCCCCCGGCTACATCGACACGGAAATGACGCGCGCGCTGGACGAGCGGATCCAGGCGGGCGCGTTGGAGTTCATCCCGGCCAAGCGGGTCGGCACCGCCGAGGAGGTCGCCGGGGTGGTCAGCTTCCTCGCATCGGAGGATGCGAGCTACATCGCCGGCGCGGTAATCCCGGTCGACGGCGGCATGGGTATGGGTCACTGACACTAAGGACGGACATGACAGGACTGCTCGACGGCAAACGGATCTTGATCAGCGGGATCATCACCGACTCGTCGATCGCGTTTCACATCGCCAAGGTTGCCCAGGAGCAGGGCGCCCAATTGGTGTTGACCGGCTTTGACAGGTTGCGGTTGATCCAGCGCATCGTGGATCGGCTCCCGGAGAAGGCCCCGCTGATCGAACTCGACGTGCAGAACCAGGAGCACCTGGACAGCCTGGCCGCCAGGGTGACCGAGGTGATCGGCGAGGGCAACAAGCTCGACGGCGTGGTGCACTCGATCGGATTCATGCCGCAGAGCGGGATGGGCATCAACCCGTTCTTCGACGCACCCTATGAGGACGTCGCCAAAGGCATCCACATCTCCGCGTATTCGTATGCTTCGCTGGCAAAAGCGTTGTTGCCCATCATGAATCCCGGCGGCGGGATCGTCGGCATGGACTTCGACCCGACTCGCGCGATGCCGGCCTACAACTGGATGACGGTCGCCAAGAGCGCATTGGAGTCGGTCAACCGGTTCGTCGCACGCGAGGCCGGCAAGTACGGGGTGCGCTCGAATCTGGTTGCGGCCGGACCGATCCGGACTTTGGCGATGGCGGCGATCGTGGGCGGTGCGCTGGGCGACGAGGCCGGCGCGCAGATTCAGCTGCTCGAAGAGGGTTGGGATCAGCGGGCCCCGATCGGCTGGAATATGAAGGATCCCACCCCGGTCGCGAAGACGGTGTGCGCGTTGCTTTCCGAGTGGTTGCCGGCGACGACGGGTGACATCATCTACGCCGACGGCGGCGCACACACCCAGCTGCTGTAGGACGCAATGCATTTCGATGCCGTCCTGCTGCTGTCGTTCGGTGGGCCAGAAGGGCCCGAGCAGGTCAGGCCGTTTCTGGAGAACGTCACTCGCGGCCGCAATGTGCCGCCCGAGCGGTTGGATGCCGTCGCTGAGCATTACCTGCATTTTGGCGGCATCTCGCCGATCAACGGCATCAATCGCGCGCTGATCGAGCAGCTGCAAAATGTCCAGGACCTCCCGGTCTACTTCGGCAACCGCAACTGGGAGCCTTACGTCGAAGACACTGTCAAAGCCATGCACGACAACGGGATTCGCCGTGCGGCGGTCTTCACGACATCAGCTTGGAGCGGCTATTCGAGCTGCACCCAATACGTCGAAGACATCGCACGAGCACGCAAAGCGGTAGGTCCGAACGCGCCCGAACTCGTCAAACTGCGGACCTACTTCGACCATCCGCTGTTTGTGGAGATGTTCGCCGAAGCCGTGACGGCCACCGCCCAGACTGTGCCCGCAGGCGCGCGCCTGGTCTTCACTGCGCACTCCGTTCCGATCGCCGCCGACCAACGCTGCGGCCCGAACCTCTACAGTCGCCAAGTCGCCTATGCCGCAAGACTTGTCGCCTCGGCGGCGGGGTACGCCGAGCACGACCTGGTGTGGCAGTCACGCTCGGGCCCGCCGCAGGTTCCGTGGCTCGAGCCCGACGTGGCCGATCACCTTACGTCACTGAAAGACAACGGCACCGAGGCCGTAATCGTTTGTCCCATCGGCTTTGTCGCCGACCACATCGAGGTGGTGTGGGACCTCGATTACGAGTTGCGCCAGCACGCCGAAGAACTGAATATCGCGCTTGCGCGTGCGGCGACACCTAATGCCGACCCCCGATTCGCCCGGTTGGCGGTGGAGTTGATCGACGAACTCCGTTACGGGCGGCAACTGGCGCGAGTTAGTGCCGCCGACCCTGAACCAGGTTGCGGTGCCAGTAAGAACGGTGAATCATGCCGTCCGCCGCACTGCGCGGCTGGTTAGGACGGTAGCGCGGTCAGTCCGTCCACGCGGAGTGCAAAATCGCGCTGACCGCCGCCATGCGCGCCGAACGTACCACCGCGACCAACGGACGCAACGCATCGGAAGCAATCTGACCACCTGAGAGCGACTGTGTCCCAACGGGTTCGGGTACGGCCGCCATTCGGCGCGACACATGATCGCCCGCGGACTCGGGCAGCCTGTTTAGCCCGGAGCTGACCGCGATGATCGCATCGACGTGCGCCGCGTTCTCCAGCACCCGCAGCGCCCGCGTGGGAGCGTGGTCAGGAACACGGTGTTGGCGTAGGGATTCCAGCAACTGCTCGACCAGGCCGCGCGGATTCTCCACGCCACTTGTCGAGCCCAGACCCATCGCACTCAAAGCATCCGCGGCCGAGCGTACCGCTGACCGCAGCGCATATTCGGCCTCACCAAGTTCGTGGTGGTCGAACACCGGAGCTCCGGGCAACGAGTACACCATCCATGTGAGCGCACCCAACTCGGGCACCTGGGCCTCGTCGTCGGAGTCGTCGACTTCTTCGTAGGTGAAGTCGGGCACGAGGCCTATGGCGGTGCCCGGGCCGGTGGGGTTGGTAATGATGACGGCTTCGCCCGCGGCCACGGCGTCGCGCTCGAACTGTGTTCCGGGGGCCAGCCCACGCACGTCCCCGGGTACCGGCATCACCACGTTGATGGTCCCGCGCATGGACAGCGGGGATCGACCGATCGCCCCGCGCAACGTCTGCAGCAGACACACCGTCCCGGCGGCGTTCACATCGGGCCATGGCAGACCGGTATGACCCGCGGCGACGGCATCGTAAGCAGCCACCGATTGCCTTGGCGCCCAGAGTGATAACGCGTCGAGAACGTCGTCGGGTGCGGCCTTGCCTGCGAGCCAGGCATTGGCCCACATGGACAGCGAAACACTCGGGCACCACATGGTCTCGCAGTGTAGTTGTTCACCGGCGTGGACGTGGGTTGTCGTACCGCACGCGTATTCTGTGCCCATGCCCGTTGCGCTGATTTGGCTGATCGCGGCGTTGGTGTTGGTCGGTGCGGAAGCGCTCACCGGTGACATGTTCCTGTTGATGCTCGGTGGCGGCGCGTTGGTGGCGTCGGGGGCTAGCTGGCTCACGGATTGGCCGATCTGGGTCGACGGGTTGGTCTTTCTCATCGTGTCGGTACTGCTGCTTGCCCTCGTCCGGCCAGTCCTGCGACGGCGGTTGGTTCCCGCCAAGGAAGCGGTGATGGGGGTGAAGGCGCTCGAGGGTAAGAGCGCGTTGGTGCTCGACCGGGTTGCGCGGGATGCCGGCCAGGTCAAATTGGACGGTCAGGTGTGGACGGCGCGCCCGCTCAACGACGGCGACGTCTACGAAGCGGGCCAGTCGGTCACCGTCGTGCATATCGACGGTGCCACCGCGGTGGTTTTCCAGCACGGATAGCAGAAAGGATTCCTCGGTGGGTCTCGTAGTTCTGGTCTTTTTGGTCGTACTGGTGTTGTTCACCGTCATCGTGGTCGCTAAAGCGGTTGCGCTGATTCCGCAAGCCGAGGCCGCGGTGATCGAACGGCTGGGACGCTACAGCCGCACCGTCAGCGGACAGCTCACCCTGTTGGTGCCGTTCATCGACCGGATCCGGGCTCGGGTGGACTTGCGCGAACGGGTGGTGTCCTTCCCGCCGCAGCCCGTCATCACCGAGGACAACCTGACCTTGAACATCGACACCGTCGTCTATTTCCAGGTCACCGTCCCACAGGCCGCCGTCTACGAGATCAGCAACTACATCGTCGGCGTCGAACAACTCACCACCACCACGCTGCGCAACGTCGTGGGCGGAATGACCCTCGAGCAGACCTTGACCTCCCGCGACCAGATCAACGCCCAGCTGCGCGGCGTTCTGGACGAGGCGACCAACCGCTGGGGTCTACGCGTCGCGCGGGTGGAACTGCGCAGCATCGACCCGCCACCGTCGATCCAGGCTTCGATGGAAAAGCAGATGAAGGCCGACCGGGAAAAGCGGGCCATGATCCTGACCGCCGAAGGCACCCGGCAGGCGGCAATCATGCAGGCAGAGGGTCAGAAGGCGTCTCAGATCCTGGCGGCCGAAGGCGCCAAGCAGGCCGCCATCCTGAGCGCCGAGGCCGACCGGCAGTCCCGGGTGCTACGCGCCCAGGGTGAACGAGCCGCGGCCTACCTGCGGGCCCAAGGTCAGGCCAAGGCCATCGAAAAGACATTCGCCGCGATCAAGGCCGGTCGTCCCACCCCGGAGATGTTGGCCTACCAGTACCTGCAGACACTGCCGGAGATGGCGCGCGGCGACGCCAACAAGGTGTGGGTGGTGCCCAGCGATTTCAACGCGGCGTTGCAGGGCTTCACGAGGCTGCTCGGCAAACCAGGCGAGGACGGCGTGTTCCGGTTCGAACCCTCGCCGCCGGACGAAGTGTCCGAGCATGCTGCCGGCGATGACGACCCCGAGGTCGCGGATTGGTTCGCCACCGATACGGGCCCGGCGCTCACGGAGGCGAAGACATCGACGGATGTGATACCCCGTAGTCCGACGGAGCCTCCGGGATTGCGTCAATAGGATCGCCCCATGAGCACATTGACCTCACCGAAAACCTACGCGGGACTCGCCGCATTCCATGCCGTCGACGCGGTGTTGTGCGCTGTGCAGGCGCCGCCGATCAAGAAGGCGCTCGACACCGTGGAGTGCCCGGAGAACATCCGTCCGGTGTTCCCGGTTATAAAGGTGGCCGCCGCGATCGGTCTGGCGTCGGTGAATCGGTTCCCGGCATTGGCCAGGCTGACGACGGCGATGCTGACGTTGTATTTCATGCTGGCAGTGGGTGCACACATTCGAGTACGGGACACCGTCGTCAATACCCTTCCGGCGGCGACTTTTTTGGCCACGTTCGCGGCGATGACGGTGCAGGGTCCTGACACCGGGCGCTCCGGGTAGCCGATGTCAAAGCGGCTCGTCGCGGTGCTCGTCGGCGCCGCCGTGGCCCTGTTGGCTGTGCTCGCGGTCGTGGTTGTGATGGTGCTGCCGAAGCTAACCACGCCGCTGGTCGCGCCCAAAGAGTCGACTGCGAGTTCGGCCTCTCAGACTCTGCTGCCGTTCGGCCGGTTGGAGCTGTCTGCCGCAGGCACCGCAGGCACCTCGGTCGCGGTGGACCGCAGTGGCGGTGTCTACGTCCCCGACACCGGTAATGGGCGAGTCCTCAAACTCGCCGCCGCCGCGTCCGAACCGACGCCGCTGCCAATCCCCGGGTTCGACAAACCGAGTGGCGTGGCGGTGGATTCAGCCGGCACGGTCTACGTAATTCAAGGCGAGCTGGCAGGCAGCCGGCTGGCTAAGCTGTCGCCCGGTGCGTCGGCTGCGGTCGAATTGCCGACCAGCAGTGCGAAGTTCGGCAGGTTAGCCGTGGGTCCCGACGGTGTCGTCTATGTGGCGGGTCTGAACAGTCTGGAACGGCTCAAAGATGGGCGGTTCGAGCAATTGCCAAAGCCGCCCGGCGACTTTCCTCAATCGGTGGCGGTTGACGAGGCCGGCGCGATCTACGTGCTGGTGCAAACCAACAGCGCCTACCGGATCCAGAAACTGTCAGCAGCGGCTACCAGCTACACCGACGTCACCGGGGCTGACCTGCAGGTGAATGGCACTGTTCGGATGATCGCGCTCGACTCTGCTGGAGCCATCTATTTCACCGGCGGGCATCAGGTGTCAAAGCTCGCCCGTGGGTCGGTGCAGCCGATCGAACTTCCCATCACCGACCTGATGGCTCCCTTCGGGATCGCGGTAGGCGCCGACGGCAGCGTCTACGTGTCCGACATCGCTGGCGGCCGGGTCCTGAAGTTTCAGGCGTAGCCCCCGGTCGGGCCTAGGATTCGCGCCCGTCGAAGGTTGCGCCGCGAACGTGCGCATTTGTACAGGGACACGCCGCCACGGACGGCATTTTGCGCACCTTCGCGACCGAGAAACACGCTCAGCGCGGGGGATTCGGTGACGCGCTGGGCCCAGCCGACGGTGATGCCGGCGTTTGACCCGGCCCAGGCGGCTGCTGCCCGCCCGGGGCCATCGGAGGAGGCCCGCCTGGGAACGGCGGCGGCAACATTCCGTGCGGGCCGCCGCCCTGTGGCGGCGCCATGCCCAGCGGCCCCTTCGGTCCGCCAAGTCCCGCGGGACCGGGGAGACCGAAATGCGACGCCCCGGGTGGTGGGAACCCCGGCGGAGGCGGGGGAGGCCCCATCAAGATGATTGCCAGTACGGCGGCACCTGCGGTGAATGCGGAACCGATCAGCCCGCCCAGCAGCCCGGCGCCGAGTAGCGCGCCGATCGGATAGCGCCGCTTCTTGGCCACAGCGGGCGCAGCGGGCGCAGCAGCAGCGGATTGCTGGTCGGTCGCGTTCGTAGTGTCGTCGGAGGTCATCAGACTCCTCACGTCGGTGGATTGTTGCCGAGCGCGACGGTAGGAGCCCAACTTGAAGTGAAGCTGAAGAAGTCAGGGCACGGGTAGCGGCGGTGGCACGGGCACGATGCTCGGCGCCGGCGCGGACGGGATGGTCGGCAGTGCGCTGGAGTTCGGCGGCGTCGGCAGGCTCACCGTCGGTGTCGAAGACAACTGCGGGTACGGCGGCGGGGGGAGTTGGACGCGAACAGTGAAGACCAGTCCGGTCACGGCGAAGGCGGCGGCCGCGCCGACGGCCACGCCCGCGAGTCCGGCGCCGACCAGTGCGCCCGTGGAATACCGCCGACCGACCGCCGGTGGCGGGGCGGCCGGCTTGTTGGTGGAGGTCACGCGGGGAGCGTAACGCTACGCTCGCGAACTATGACCGAGTTCAGCGTCGGCACGCCGCGGGTGTTGGTGGTCGAGGACTCTGAAACCATTCGCGAAATGGTGAGCGAGGCGTTGGCCGACGACGGCTACCACACCGATACCCGTTGTGACGGAAACGGTTTGGAAGAAGCGCTGCACGGCTTACGTCCGGATCTGGTGGTGCTCGACGTGATGTTGCCGGGTCGGGACGGATTCGAGCTGATCGACGTCGTCCGCGAATACGGCGATATCGGGATCGTGCTGATCACCGCACGCGACGGCCTGTCGGACCGGCTGCGCGGCCTGGACGGCGGCGCCGACGACTACGTGGTCAAGCCGTTCGAACTGGCCGAACTGGTATCGCGGGTGGGCGCGGTGCTGCGACGGCGCGGTCGGCTACCGAAAGTTGTCCAGTTCGGTGACGTGCTGCTCGACGTCGATGCGGGAGTGGCGGCGCGCAACGGCCATCCGCTGGATCTGACCGCCACCGAGCTGCGGTTGCTGCATTTCCTGGTAGAGCAGCGTGGCCGGATCGTCAGCGCCAACCAAATCCTCAACGCGGTGTGGGGCTACGACGCCTACGACGCGAACCTAGTGCAAGTGCACGTCAGCGGATTGCGGCGCAAGCTCGAGGCGCACGGGCCGCGGATTTTGCACACCGTGCGCGGCATCGGCTACCGCCTGCAGCCGCAACGATGAACGATCCCGTGACCCCCACGCCGTCGCTGCAGCGTCGGGTATTGCTGCTGGTGCTGGCAGTGATGGCAATGCTGCTGCTGGTGCTTGGCCTGACGATCGACGTCAGCTTGGGCATGCAGGCCCGGCGTAGTCTGCACGACCGGCTGCTGGCCGCGACGTCGCGCGCCGACGCGCTAGTGGCTGCC
Source organism: Mycobacterium asiaticum (assembly GCF_001673365.1). GTDB lineage: Bacteria > Actinomycetota > Actinomycetes > Mycobacteriales > Mycobacteriaceae > Mycobacterium > Mycobacterium asiaticum_A. Next base: position 2,845 of record NZ_LZLS01000190.1, on the reverse strand, counting down.
CACACCGCGCCCGATCTGCTGGCTGCGCAGCTCAACGGCGGTAGCGTGCGCGCACTGGTGGTGATGGCTGACGGTGCGACCTACGGCGATCCGGGCATCAGCCCCGACACCAAGGCCGGTTCGATGGTGCCGCCGCCGGGGCCGCCGCCACCGCGTGATCACTACCCGGGCCCGGGTCCCAGGCCGCTGCCGCCACCGCCACCACCGCCGCCGGACGGTACCGCGACGGTCGTGGTGCATCCGCTGCCGGAGGGTGCCCGCCTGATCCTGGTTGCCGATACGACCCAGACCACGCAGGTGACTCGTCAGCTGCGTCAGCTGATGGTCGGTGCGGGTATGGCGACGCTGCTGGTGGCCGCACTGCTGCTGATCGCGGTAAGCCGAGCAGCGTTGCGCCCGCTGGACAAGATGACCGCGTTGGCTAAGGGCATCACCACCGGTGACCGCGGCCGGCGCCTGCGGCCATCCCGCACCGACACCGAATTAGGCCGTGCCGCAGATGCTTTCGATGGAATGCTGGACGCGTTGGAAGACTCAGAGTTGCGCGCGCAACAGGCCGCCGAAGCCGCGCAACGCGCCGAGGCCGCGACACGGCAGTTCCTGGTTGACGCCGCCCACGAGTTGCGCACGCCGATCGCGGGCATCCAGGCGGCCGCCGAACAACTCGCCGCCCACGAGAACGACGGCGGCCAAGGCCGTAGGGCCAGCCTGTTGCAGTCCGACGCTCGCCGAGCCGGACGGTTGGTGGCCGACATGTTGGATCTGAGTCGCATCGACGCGGGGCTGTCACTGGACGTCCGGGAAACCGACCTGGCGGCGGTCGTCGACGCGGAAGTGCAACGGGCAGCGATGCTGGCCCCGCAGCTTTCGATCATGCGCACCGGACTGGAGCGACTGAACGTCCAGGCTGACCCGACCCGCGTGGCGCAGATCCTGTCCAACCTGCTCGACAACGGCCGTAGACATACGCCTGCCGACGGTTCGATCACCATCGACCTGAGCGCTGACCCCGCAGCGGCGACCGTGACCGTCACCGACACCGGGCCGGGTATCCCCGACGACGAGCGGTTCCGCATCTTCGAGCGCCTGGTGCGGCTTGACGCCGGACGCGCCCGAGACCACGGCGGGGCCGGGCTCGGACTCTCCATCGCGCGGGCGCTGGCCCGCGCGCACGGTGGCGATTTGGTCTGCGTGCCGCACGACGGCGGCGCACAGTTCCGGCTGAGCCTGCCGGACCGCTTGTGACCTGTGGCCGCGAGCCGAACCACACGGCGAAAATATGCCTCGGAAGTCGCGGCCAGGTTCGGTTCGCGGGCCAAGGGCTCGCCCCCGAGCCGCGAGCCGAACCACACGGCGAGATTAAGCCCCGGAAGTCGCGGCCAGGTTCGGTTCGCGGGCCAAGGGGCTTGGGCCGAGCGGCCGAGGGGCCGCCTTTAACCCGCGAGCCGAACCGCACGGCGAAAATATGCCCCGGCAGTCGCGGCCAGGTTCGGCTCGCGGGTCAAGGGCCAAGGGCCAAGGGCCGAGGGCTCGCGGGCCGAGGGGCGGGCCTAGCCCGTCACGACGCTCAAACCCCACTGATCAAGCCACGGCCGCACCAGCTCGGCTACGGAAAACGTTGCGGGAACCGAACATCCGGGATGGGGGTCGTTGGGGCGTCCGCCCCGAATGTGGATCCCGACGGCCGCCGCGCGGTCATCGTCGAGTAGGTAGACCGGCCCACCGGAATCCCCACACTGGCTGGCCGCCAGGAACACCACCTTGCTCTCGGTGACGTCGGTGATCTGTCCGCATTCCGTGCGGCCGGTTTTCATACCGAATTTGCACAATTGCTGGCCGATCCGCAGCTCGCCGGCAACGCCGCTGACCGGAGTGGATGTGGCCGCGATAGCCGGTATGTGCGGAACCTCCTCGGAGTCGAGCCAGATCAGCCCGATGTCATGCGCTTCGCCGCGTTCGCCCTCGCTGATGGTCGGGCCGAAAGTGCCCACCGTCTGGTACGGCACCGATCCGGCGTTCATGATCACCTTGCTCGCTTCGCCGGTCTTGTTGCAGTGACCGGCGGTGAGCACACCGGTCTGGCCGCTGGCCTTGCGCACCAGAAAGCCTGCGGTACAAGCCATTCCACCGTCCGCATAGGTGACGGCGATGGCCGCGCCCGGGCCGATCGCGGCTGCCGCGGGCAAGGCGACCAGGGGCTGGACCGGCGCCCGACGCGGCGCGGGCTGGAAGCTGACCACCACGAACGCTGCTGCGGTGAACAGCGCGACAACCGACAACCGCCAGCTATAGAAACGGCCAGCACCGGCTGCGCGCCGGGAGGCCACCAGCGGCCACGCCGCTACCCCCAGACACAGCAGCGCGCCAGCGAAAAAGACGATGGTGCGCGCCGACGTCAGCTGAGCAAACCCCACGTCAGGGTGTGACGACAGCGGGTTCCGCCTGAGGTGCCGGCGCAGACGCTTGAGCTGCGTGCTGCTGGCGATAGTGGCGAATTTCGTAGACGAGTCCACACAACCCGAGCGCGGCGGTGAAGGCCGACACCACGACTAGCAACGGGGTGCCGTCGCCGGCGAATGCGTTGCCCAGGATCACGACGGCGACGGTGCCGGGCAGCAGGCCGGCCAGGGTGGCGCCCATATACGGGCTCACCCGCACCGCCGATGCGCCGGCGGCGTAATTGATCGCCGAGAACGGCACGACTGGGATGAACCGCAGCGACAGGATGGCAATCCAGCCTCGCTCACGTAGCCGCTGGTCGAGTCGGCCGATGGTGCGGCTGCGAACGAGCCGGTTGAGCCGCCATCCGGTGGCCCTGATCAGCAGTACGGCCAGCGCGGTGCTG
>NZ_LZLS01000189.1 GCF_001673365.1 Mycobacterium asiaticum | reverse complement strand
GTATCGGTGGCGCCGGCGGGGTTGGTGGCGCGGGCGGGCTGCTATGGGGTACCGGCGGGGCCGGTGGTACGGGCGGATCCGGCGGCCAGGGAGGTGACTCCGGCACCATCACCGGCTTCGCCACCGGCAGCGGCCCGCAAACCGAAGTGCACGACATTCTCAACACTCCATCCGGCATCCTCGCCGGTGGCGCCGGCGGCGGCGGCGGCTCCGGGGGTGCCGGAGGCGCTGGTGGGGATGCTCAGTTGATCGGTGACGGCGGCCGGGGCGGTAACGCCGGCGCTCCTGGCCTCGGGGGTCAGGGCGGCGCAGTCAGCCCTGCCGGGTCGGGAAGTCCGGGCGGTTTGGGCTTGCCGGGGAGTCCAGGAGCGCCCGGGCCCGGCGGCAACGCCGGACAGCTCTACGGCACACCCGGGACATCCGGAGCTTCAGGATGAGGTGCTAAGGCCAGCGTCCCGATCGGGTGGTCATGGTAAACGCGTCGGGGGCCGACCAGCACTTGTCCCGATTCTATTGGGCGACAAACGATTCGATCACCGGTCAACGGATCCTGACTTGGCGTCGAGCCTGCCGATCATCGAGCCAGGCGGCAAGCAATGCTGCCGGCCGATGGCGGTGATGATGATGATGCCGATGGGCGTCGTGGACCATTTGCATTGTTTTTGAGGATGTTTGAGACGTGACGGTGCGCGGTCCAGAACACTCGGCGAACAGCTTGAAACAAAAATCTGTTCCGGTTACGCTCGCAACGAGGCGCGGGGCGGAAGGGGAGTTATGGCCAACGAGTCCGGCATTGCCCACCGGAACGGTGCGACCTGTGAGGTGGCGGAAACGGTGCGGCCCTACTACACAGCGGTTGGCCGTGAAGAGGCCATTTTCAAGGCGGCCTACCGCCAGGGTCTGACACTTCTCCTCAAAGGGCCGACGGGCTGCGGCAAGACTCGTTTCGTGGAGGCGATGGCGCATGACCTCGGCAGGCCGCTGATCACCGTCGCCTGTCACGACGATCTCACCACCGCGGACCTCGTGGGCCGGTACCTGCTGCGCGGCGACGAGACAGTATGGGTGGATGGCCCGCTGACCCGGGCGGTGCGCGAGGGTGCGATCTGTTATCTCGACGAAGTGGTGGAGGCGCGGCAAGACACCACGGTCGTGCTGCACCCGCTCGCGGACCACCGCCGACAGCTTCCGATCGAGCGTCTGGGTGTGACGCTGGACGCGGCACCCGGATTCGGCTTGGTGGTCTCGTACAACCCCGGTTATCAAAGCGTGCTCAAAGACCTCAAGGATTCGACCCGCCAGCGCATGGTTGCCATCGAATTCGGTTTTCCGGCACCGGATCTCGAAAATCAGATCGTTGCACACGAGGCGGGCGTGGACGCGGCCACGGCTACGGAATTGGTGCGTTTTGGGCAGGCCATCCGACGGCTGGAGACCGGCGGGTTGAGGGAGGTGGCATCAACGCGGGTTCTCATTGCGGCGGGCAGGCTTGTCGCAGAGGGCCTGCCGATGGCGGAGGCGGCGCGGGCGGCCATCGCTGGGCCGCTCACCGACGACTTGGCGGTGGGCCGGGCGCTCGACGAGATGGTCAACATGTATCTCGGGGCCGGCCCGCGATGATTGACGCTGCATAACACCGTCGCTAGGGTCAGAACAAATATTAGGTCGAGGCGTCGAACCGTCGTCGTGCGCTCGTCCACCGGGAGGCCAAATGTCCTACGAAAGCACCGCGGAGCCGATCAAGGTCGGCTACTTGATGGACTTCAAGCTCCCACCAGGGTTCCCAGAGGAGCTGTTCGCCTCATTCACCCAGAGCTTCGATCTCATTTTCGAGGAGGCCGTCGCACAAGGCGTGATGGACCGTCGGGTGCAGATGATCTATCGCGAAGTGGAGGGCCTGCCCAAGGGTTCGGTCAAGGCGGTGATCGACGCTTACGGCGAACTCGTCGACGAGGGCTGCCTGGTGGTGTTCGGGCCGAACATCACCGATAACTGTGTTCCGTTGCGGGAAGCCATCGAGGAGCGGTTCAAGGTCCCCGCGATCAGTGTGACCGGTACCGACGACTGGCTGGGTGAATGGACTTTCGCATTCCCCCAGGGATCGATGACCGATGAACCGATCTTCCTGGCCGACCTGATCGCCAAACGAGGACTCTCCGAGGTCGGTGTGCTGGTCGAGCAGAGCCTGATTGGCGAGAGCTACCTGAAGAACCTGCGAAGTGCGTGCCGGCGCAGAGGGATTCGGATCGTCGCGGAAGTCAGCATCGCTCAAACCGCTCAGGACATCAACGCTGCGGTGCAAACGCTGCACGAGGCGAAGGCCGAGGCGATCGTGCACCTGGGTTTCGGCTTCGGCGTCGTGTTCATCAACCCGGCGCTGGAGTCCGTGGGCTGGGACCCACCTCGCTTCACCACCACCGCGTGGCAGAACGCCTGGGTGAACCCCATCATGTGGAACGCGTTCGTGGGCTGGATTGGCGTCGACCAGTACGACGAGGCGAACCGGATCGGACAGGATTTTCTCGACACCTACGCCAGCAAGTACGACGGCAGTCGCCCCGAGTTCTGTGTGACCGTGGTCAACCGCGACGTCGCGGCGACCCTCGTGCGCGCATTCAGCGACGCGCACCCACTCAGCCCGCGCGGGGTCAAAGAGGCGCTGGAGCGCGTGAAGATGATGCCCGCCGCATCCGGTGCGCCGGGTACCCGGGTGTCGTTCGGCAAGTGGACCCGACGGGCCTGGATGGGTGCCGGTTACCTGGTGGCGCGGACGCTGGACGCCGACGGCGTCAACTCGCATCTGGTCGATCGCTTCGGCGAGGAAGGCTGACCGAAGTGACGACCGAAACCCCGCTGCCCGCAGAAACCGATACCGCCGAACCCCGCGCCGGCCGAAAAGTCAACTGGGGACGTTGGATTGCCGGCGCAGCCGTGGCGGCGTTCGCGCTCATGTTCATCGCGGTCAGTCGCACCGAACTCGACCCGCGCGTCGCCAACCCCAATGTGGAAGGCCGGCCGCGCCCGGTCCGGTTCATCTTCGGGTTGGACTACATCACCTTCTTGGAAGTCTCGACCATCGTCATGCTGCTCGTGCTGCTGGTGGTCTTCATCAGGGGGTGGCGACGCAATCCGGGCAGCCCGGTGATGTTGATGTTTCTGTGCACCACCTTGATCGTGTGGCAGGACCCGATCATGAACTGGGCCCCGTTCGCGGTGTACAACCCCGATCTCACCCACTGGCCGGAGTCCTGGCCGCTGGTGTCGTTGTCGCCGACGGTGGAACCGTTCGTCGTATTCGGTTATGTCACTTTCTATTTCGGACCGTACTTCCCGGCGGTCTGGCTGTTGCGCAGACAGCAGGCCAAACGCGGCCCCGAGGCGTTCGTTTCCCGGCACCCCCTGATCAGCCTGGGCTTGATCACCTGCGTGATCGGCTTCATCTTCGACGCTTGGCTGGAGATCCAACTCGTCCACACCGGCATGTACATCTACTCGCAGGTGATCCCGTGGGGCTCGCTGTTCACCGGCACGACATTCCAGTTTCCGCTGATCTGGGAATCGTTCTCGGTGACGTTCGTGATGGTCCCGGCGGCGATCCTGTGCTACCGCGACGACACCGGAAAATCGGTGGCCGAGAAGCTCGCTGCGAAAGCCAAACTATTCCGGAGCCGACCGGCACTCGGCACGTTTCTGGTGATGTTCGTGATTATCAACGTGTCCTACTTCGCCTATGGCAGCTGGTTCGCGATCATCAAAGCCAGTGGTGCGGCGACTTCGGTGGCGTGCCCGTGGCCGTACCCCGAAGCCAAGGTCTATGACCCGCAAGGGTTTTACGAGAAGGCCGGCGCCGAAGGACCGTATTCGGTAGGGATCTGGTCGACCTGGATGAGCGGGCAGCCCAACGGACGGCCGCACGTCGACCCGCCGCCACCGGGTCAAGGAGCGTGCGCTGCGGCGAATGGCAAGAATGGCTGAGCCACGCGCGGTGGTAATCACCGGGGCGTCACGCGGGTTGGGGTTCGCCTCGGTCGTGCGTCTTTATCGCGAAGGATGGCGGGTGGTCGCGGCAATGCGGGCACCCGATTGCGGCATGCCGCTGTTACGGGCGGCCGCCGGGGCATCCGACGACGACGACCGGCTGATTCCGGTGCAGCTCGAACTCACTGACGCCGCGTCGATCGCCTTGGCTGCCAAGGCAATCGACGAAGCCGTCGGGGCACCGTACGCTGTGGTGCACAACGCGGGAATCTCCGCCGCGGGAATGGTCGAAGAGACAGATATAGCGTTATGGCAGAAGATGTTTGCGACCAGCATCCTCGGCCCCGTCGCGCTGACCCAGGCGTTGCTTCCGGCGATGCGGACGGCGGGCCAAGGGCGCATCGTGCTGGTCGCCAGCGCCGCCGGGGTGCGGGGTCAGCCGGGGACCGCGCCGTACTCGGCGGCCAAGGGCGCCTTGGAACGGTGGGGTGAATCGCTCGCCGGTGAGATCGCGCCGTTCGGCCTAGGTGTCACCGTCCTGGTAGCGGGCACCTACGACACCGAGATCATCACCGACGTGGGCACCACCGATGACCGCAATTTCGACGGCCCGTACGCCCGACTGCACGACACCATGAACACCCGCGGGCGCTTTGCCGTCAGCTTCGCCAGACCGCCCGAGCGATTTACCGACGGACTTCTCAAGGCACTTGACGACCGCAAGCCGTTCCGCCGCCGCGCCGTCGGTGTTGACGCTTCGATGTTGTTGGCGTTCAACAGGATTCTGCCTGCTTCGGGTATGCACCACCTGTCACGGATCGTGCTGGGCATACCCAAGCAGGGTTCGATGCGGGGTGGCGCGTATCCACTGACAGTGACTCAGCGTCTGGCAGCGCTGCGTGCTCGACTTTCCGGCAAACCCACGGGGGAGTAGCAATGGAGCAGCTTTTCGACGACTTGGAGGATTTCGGCGCTTTCGACGCCGCGATTTCCGGCGACGTTCGCGACCCGTACACCGAGTTGGCGCGGTTGCGCCGCGAGGAACCGGTGCAACGCCTCGAGACGTCTGGTGCTCTCCCGCACGAGGAATCACTGCCGATGTTCATCGTGTATCGCCACGAAGACATCCAGCAGATGCTGCGCGACAACGAGACCTTTTCGTCGGCAGCCGTCATCGCGGCCTTCGGTCCCGTGCTCGGTGAGCACGTCATGCTCGGCATGGACGAACCGGTGCACGGCCGGCTGCGGTCTTTGGTGTCAAAGGCGTTCTCGCAGAAGTCATTGGCGCGCTGGCAAGACGAATTGGTCGGCAGGGTGGCGAACAGTCTGATCGACAATTTCGCGCCAAATGGCAAGGCGGACTTGGTGAAGGAGTTCACCTTCGACTACCCGAGCCAGATCATCGCGGGGCTGTTGGGTTTACCGGAAGAGGACTATCCACAGTTTCAACGATGGTCGATCTCGCTGCTGAGTTGGCTGATGAACCCCGAGCGCGGGCTGGCCGCGGCGGCCGCATTGTGTGAGTACTTCGCACCCATCTTGGAGGCGCGCCGCGCCGAGCCGAAAGAGGATCTGATCAGCGCCCTGGGTGCGGCAGAGATCGACGGTGAGAAGCTCGCGGACGAAGAGATCTTCTCGTTCCTGCGCCTGCTGCTGCCCGCGGGGGTGGAGACAACCTACCGGTCGCTGGGCAGCCTGCTGTTGGCGTTGCTCTCGGATCCCGTTCAGTTGGCGGCGATCCGCGCCGATCGGTCGCTGCTGTCGCAGGCGATCGAAGAGGGAGTGCGTTGGGAGTCGCCGTTGCTGACGATTACCCGGGTCGCGACCCGGGACACCGAACTCGGTGGGGTCGCGATCCCGGCCGGCGCCACGGTGATGCCAATGCTGGGATCGGCCAACCGGCAGGAAGATCGCTATCCGGATCCGGACAAGTTCGACATTCACCGGCAAGCCAGGGCCCACCTGGGTTGGGGTTACGGTGTGCACGTCTGCCTGGGTATGCATCTGGCCCGGCTGGAGATGCGTACCGCGATCAATTTGTTGCTGGACCGGCTGCCGAATCTGCGGCTGGACCCCGATGGCGACGACCCCCATGTCCGAGGTCAGGTCTTCCGCTCGCCGACCTCGGTACCGGTGTTGTTCGACCCTCAATAGGGTTGTAACTTGCCAATCGGCTAGTTTCCAGTAAGGCTCTCCGTAGGGTCCTCAACGAGTGCAAAGAGAGTGACAGATATGGCTGACACTGTAAAGGTCCGGTTCGAGCCGAAGATGATGATCGACGGCAAGCTCGTCGACGGCCAGGCTGGCACCTTCACGAACATCAACCCGGCGACCGAGGAACCGCTCGGCGAGGTTGCCGACGCCTCCAAGGAGGACATGCACCGGGCCATCGACGCCGCGCGGCGCGCCTTCGATGAGTCCGACTGGTCGACCAACCGGGAGTTGCGCAAGCGTTGCTTGTTGCAGTTGCACGACGCGATCGAGGAAGAGAAGGAAGAGCTGCGCGAGGAGCTGATCCTCGAGGTCGGATCGCCGCGGGCGATCACCTTCGGGCCGCAATTGGACGCCCCGCTGCAAGACGGCCTGAAGTACCCCGCGCGGCTGATCGACGAGTACGCCTGGGAAACCGATCTTGGTGACCGGGTGATCAGTCTTACCGGTGCCAACACCACCATCAAGGTGTGGCGGGAACCGGTGGGCGTGGTCGGCGCGATCGTGCCGTGGAACTTTCCGTTCGAGGTCACCCTCAACAAGCTCGGCCAGGCACTGGGGACCGGCAACACCGTCGTGCTCAAGCCGGCGCCGAACACCCCGTTCAACGCGACCCGGCTGGGCCGACTGATCGCCGAAAAGACCGACATTCCAGCGGGTGTCGTCAATGTCGTCACCGCATCGGATCACTTTGTCGGCGAAGAGCTCACACTGTCGCCCAAGGTCGACCTGATCTCGTTTACCGGCTCGACGGTGGTGGGCCAGCGGATCATGGAAAAGGGCGCCGCCACCATGAAGCGGCTGTTCCTGGAACTCGGTGGCAAGTCGGCCACGATTGTGTTGGAAGACGCCGACTTCGGGCTGGCGTGTGCGATCGGCATCGCGCCCTGTATGCACGCCGGGCAGGGTTGTGCCAACCCGACCCGGATGCTGCTGCCGCGGTCGCGCTACGACGAGGGCGTGGCGATCCTGCAAAGCATCTACGAGAACGTCACGTGCGGTGACCCGCAGGACGCCGGAACCCTTTGCGGTCCGGTGATTTCGGAGCGGCAACGCGATCGGGTGATGGGCTACATCCGCAAGGGAGTCGAAGAAGGAGCCACCGCTTTGGTCGGCGGACCCGACGCCGAAACCGGATTCGACAAGGGATTCTTCGTTCGCCCAACCCTTTTCACCAACGTCGACAACTCGATGACGATCGCGCAGGAAGAGATCTTCGGCCCGGTGCTGTCCGTGATCCCGTTCGACGACGAGGAAGACGCGATCCGGATCGCCAACGACAGCCGGTACGGCCTGGCCGGCAACGTCATGTCGGGCTCGCTGGAGCGCTCACTGGCGGTGGCGCGTCGGATCCGGGCCGGCTTCATGGGCGTCAATGGCGGCGCCGCATATGGCGCCGACGCGCCATTTGGCGGCTACAAGTACAGCGGCGTGGGACGCCAGAACGGCGTGGCCGGTTTCGACCAGTACACCGAAGTCAAGTCGGTGGGATATCCGGCCGGTTCGTAACGCACCGCCCGGTGCGGAGAGTCGAACGCCGCCGTCAATGGGGTTCGTCGTCGTCGGGTGCCAATAGCTTCTCGGGATGATGGAAGGTGTTGATTCTGGGCTGTCCACGGTCCAGGTGTGCGGGTGGTAGCCATTCGGTGTGGCCTTTGGTGTTGGTGCGGGTTTTCCATCCTTTTTCGGCGAGGCGGTTGTGGGGTCCGCAGGCCAGGGTGAGGTCGGTGATGTCGGTGCGGAGGGTGTTGGTCCAGCCGCTGACGTGGTGCACCTGAGAGTGGTAGGCCGGTTCGGTGCAGCCCGGCTTACTACAGCCACGGTCCTTGGCGTACAACAACAGTCGCTGTGCAGGGGAAGCCAGCCGCTTGGCGTGGTACAACGCCTGCGGTTTGGCGCCGTCGAAGATCGCCAGGTAGTGGTGCGCGTGGGCGGCTAGGCGGATCACATCAGAGATCGGCAGCACTGTGCCGCCGCCGGTGCGGGCTTTGCCGGTGCCGGTTTCGAGGTCTTTGAGACTGGTGGTGACCACCATCGTGACGGGTAGCCCGTTGTGTTGGCCGAGGGTGTCTGATCCGAGCAGGGTTTTGAGTCCGGTCAGGAGGCCGTCGTGGTGGCGTTGGGCGGTGCTGCGGGTGTCGCGTTGGGCCGCGTCCTCGCCGGCTTGCCCGTCGAGTATCGGGGTGTCATCGGCGGGGTTGCACATGCCGGGTGCGGCCAGTTTGGCTTGCAGGGCTTCATAGGTGGCGCGGAACTCGGGTGAGACCAGCCCACTCAGGCGTGACATGCCGTCGGCTTGCTGCGGTCCCAGCGTAATGCCGCGTTTGCGGGCGCGCTCTTGGTCGGAGAATTCCCCGTCCTGGTTGAGCAAGTCCATGACCTCTTTGGCGTACTGGATCAATTCGTCGGGACGAAAGTGGCTGGCTTTGTCGGCCAGGTCGGCCTCGGCCTGTTCGCGGGTACCGACATCGACGTTGGCCGGCAGGTGGGCGAAGAAGCTGCGGATCACCCGGATGTGACCGTCCCCGATGAGTCCTGCGGCGTGCGCGGCGGCCGTCGCGGTCAACTGTGGTGCCAGCGGCTGCCCGGTCAAGGCACGACGCTGGCCGAGATCGTCGGCTTCGGCGATGCGTCGGCCGGCTTCCTTTTTGGTGATATGTAGCCGATCGGCCAGTGCCTGGGGCAATGTGTCGCCCAATTCCTGCTCGGTGGCCTGGGCCGCGAGCTGATTGATCAGTGTGTGCTGCGGCGCACGCAAGCGGCGTCCGAGCCGTTCGAGAGTTTCGAGCAGTGCCATCCGGTCAGCGGTGGTGAGTGCTTCGAAACTCAGGTCACCGAGCAGCTTGGCATCGTGGCGCAGCGCGTCGAAGACCTCGACGATCTCCTCACGCGTGCTCATGACAGAAATTCTACGAACCACCACTGACAAGTAACTTCGCCGAAAAGTCTTGCTATCTCCGGTGATATCGATCCTGCGCAGCGCAGCGCGACACGAGGTGGGACGTCTTGCTAGCAGCATCCTGAGCTCGGCCAAAAGCATAGGTTCTATAGCTAAATGGCACCCCGCCCCCGCATCGGCCAACGCGTTGGTTGACAATCGAAGGACATAACACGTGTCAAAGGAGACATTCTCATGGCTGAAGCGGTCATCGTCGAGGCAGTGCGTTCCCCGATCGGCAAGCGCAACGGGGGGTTGTCCGGGGTGCACCCGGCTGACCTGTCTGCGCAGGTCCTCAATGGTTTGGTCACCAGGGCCGGCATCGATCCCGAGTTGGTCGACGACGTCATCTGGGGATGCGTCATGCAGGCCGGCGAACAGGCCCTGGACATCGGGCGCACCGCGCTGCTGGCCGCCGGCTGGCCCGAGACCGTGCCCGGCGTGACCGTGGACCGGCAGTGCGGGTCCAGCCAGCAGTCCGTGCACTTCGCCGCGGCCGGTGTCGTGGCCGGACACTACGACGTGGTGGTGGCCGGCGGCGTGGAATCCATGTCGCGGACCCCGATGGGTGCCTCGCTGGCCAATGGTGGACGGCCGTACCCGGAGAGCTTCTTGACCCGTTACGAAGGCAAGATCCCCAACCAGGGCATCGGTGCCGAGATGATCGCCGAACAGTGGGGGCTGTCCCGCGAGACGCTCGACCAGTTCTCCCTGGACTCGCACGAAAAAGCTGCTGCCGCACAGGATTCCGGAGCTTTCGACGACCAGATCGTCGGCATCAAGGATGCTGAGGGCAACACGGTCCTCAAGGACGAAGGCATCCGCCGCGGCACCCCGATGGAGAAGATGGCCTCGCTGAAGCCGGCCTTCAAGGAAGACGGCGTGATCCACGCCGGCAACTCCTCGCAAATCTCCGACGGGTCGGCGGCCCTGCTGTTCATGTCCGCCGAGAAGGCCAAAGAGCTGGGCATGAAGCCGATCGCCAAGGTGCACACCGCGACGCTGGCTGGCGCCGACCCGGTGATCATGCTGACCGCGCCGATCCCGGCCACCCAGAAAGTGCTCAAGCGTTCCGGCCTGTCCATCGGCGACATCGGCGCCTACGAGGTCAACGAGGCCTTCGCTCCGGTTCCGCTGGCGTGGCTCAACGACCTCGGTGCTGACGAGAAGAAGCTCAACCCCAACGGCGGCGCGATCGCGCTCGGCCACCCGCTCGGTGGCTCGGGTGCCCGGATCATGACCACGCTGCTTTACCACATGCGGGACAAGGGAATCCAGTACGGTCTGCAAACCATGTGTGAGGGTGGCGGTCAGGCCAACGCCACCATCTTGGAGCTTCTGTGACAGACGCTGTTGATGCGGCCTCCCCGGCCGCATTGACCGAGCGCCGCGGCAATGTGCTGATCATCACGATCAACCGTCCCGAGGCCCGCAACGCGGTCAACGGCGCGGTCAGCATTGCCGTGGGCAATGCGCTCGATGAGGCGCAGCAGGACCCAGAGGTTCGGGCGGTGGTGATCACCGGCGCGGGAGACAAGTCCTTCTGCGCCGGTGCCGACCTCAAAGCGATCTCGCGGCGGGAGAACATCTACCACCCGGATCGGCCCGAGTGGGGCTTCGCCGGTTACGTGCACCACTTCATCGACAAGCCCACCATCGCCGCGGTCAACGGAACCGCACTCGGGGGCGGCACCGAACTGGCGCTCGCGAGTGACCTGGTGGTTGCCGACGAGCGGGCCCAATTCGGGCTCCCCGAGGTCAAGCGGGGGCTGATCGCCGCCGCCGGTGGCGTGTTCCGGATCGTCGATCACTTGCCGCGCAAGGTCGCGTTGGAACTGTTGATGACCGGTGAGCCGCTGAGCGCGACCAAGGCCCTCGAATGGGGCCTGATCAACGAGGTCGTCAAGGAAGGTGCGGTCCTTGAGGCCGCGCTGGCGCTGGCGGCGCGGGTGACCAGCAACGCACCGCTATCAGTGCAGGCCAGCAAGCGCATCGCCTACGGCGTCGACGATGGCGTCATCACGGCGGACGAGGCGGGTTGGGATCGCACCATGCGGGAGATGAAGTCGCTGATCCGCTCCGAGGACGCCCGGGAAGGTCCGCTGGCGTTCGCCGAGAAGCGGGAACCGGTCTGGAAGGCGCGCTAACCCTGGCGAGCAGACGCAGAATCGCACGATCAAGCACCAAATCGTGCGATTCTGCGTCTGCTCGCGAAAACAGGGGGGCCGCTAGGAGGCCAAAACGTTGACGCCCCAACGGAACAGCGGTGGCAGCGTCGCGCACGCCGGAACGATGGCACGGCGCGACACCATCGGCGTACTGGCCAGCACCAACCCGCGGGTGAGCAACCGGTAGTCGCGGGTGACGCGGTGCCAGCCGCGTTCGTAGGACTGCGGCGCGTCGTCAACGATGGCGCGCACCGCCACCGCGGCCTGCTTCACGGCCAGGCTAATTCCCTCACCGGTCAGCGCGTCCTCGTAGCCTGCGGCGTCGCCGACCAGCAGCACCCGGCCGGCCACGCGGCGCGAAACCACCTGCCGCAACGGGCCACAACCACGTGCCGGGCCGCGGTCCGCGCCATCCAAATGTTTTGCGAGCCAAGGGAACCAGTCGATTTCCGGTCGCTGCCGGGACAGGATCGCAACACCGACCAGGTCCGGTTCTACCGGCGTCACGTAGGCCTCACCCCAGCGCGACCAGTGCACCTCGACGGACTCCGACCAGGGCGGCACCCGGTAATGCCAGCGCAGCCCGTGTCGGCGCGGGCTGCCGGTGCTCGACGCGATCCCGACCGAACGTCGCACCGTGGAATGCAGTCCGTCGGCGCCGATTAGCCATCTGGCCCGTACGCCGGCGGCGGTCACCCCGTGCGCGTCCTGCTCGACGGCGGTCACTTTGGTTCGGATCCATTCGGTGTCTTGCTCTTTGGCGCGCGCCGACAGGGCGGCATGCAGCGTGGTGCGTCGTACGCCTCGGCCCGGGCCGGTGCGAAACCGTGCCTCGGCCCGACGATGCTCGCTGACGTAGGCGATGCCGCGAAACGGTATGCCGGCCGGGTCGACACCCAGTGCGGTCAGCTCGGCCAGACCGCCGGGCATCAGACCTTCACCGCACGCCTTGTCGATCGGATTCTCACGTGGCTCGGCCACAATTACCGAAAGCCCTTGCGCGCGTGCATGTAACGCGGTGGCCAGCCCACCCGGGCCGCCACCGACGACGAGCAAGTCGGCGTCAAAGGTCACGTGTAACCCAACACCGAGTTTTCCACCCGCAGTCGTACCGCAAGCAGCGCGGCATTGGCCAATGTGAAGCACACCGCGGTCAGCCAGGCGGTGTGCACCAACGGCAGCGCAAAGCCCTCGACCACTACCGCTACATAGTTCGGGTGGTGCATGAATCGGTACGGGCCCCGTACCACCAGCGGCTCGTGCGGCAGCACGATCACGCGCGTATTCCACCGCTTGCCCAGCGATGTGATGCACCACCACCGCAAGCCCTGACTCAGCACCACCAGTGCCACCATCGGCCAGCCCAGCCATGGGATGAAGGGCCGGTGCAGCGCCCAGGGTTCGATCAGGCATCCGATCAGCAGCGCGGTATGCAGCGTCACCATTACCGCGTAGTGGTTGCGGCCGAACTCCTTGCCGCCCTGGGTAAAAGACCATCGCGCATTGCGCTTGGACACGACCAGCTCGGCCAGCCGTTCCAGCGCGACAGCAAAAATCAGCAGGTTATACATGGCCCTACCACTCTAAAAGCACCAATTCTGAGCAGAAGGCCGGGCCCATCGCGACCATCAGCCCGATCGAACCCGCCGGCGGCGGATCGGCCATGTTGGCTCCGAGCACGTCCAGCACAGACACCGATGACAGGTTGCCGTTGCAGCGCAACGATTCTCGAGTGTGGTCGAGGGCATCGACGGGTAGACCCAATACGTTCTCGACCGCCTCGATCACCCGCGGCCCACCGGGGTGACACACCCAGGTCGACACGTCCCGCGGCGCCAGCCCGTGGTCGGCAAGAAAGCGGCGGACATCGTCGCCCAGGTATTTCTCGGTCACGGTCGCTACGTCGACCGACAACACGATGCGGAAGCCGTCGCTGCCGATCTTCCAGCCCATCACATCTTCGGTGTCGGGGTAGATGCGGCTGCGAGTCGCCAGCACCTTGGGGCCGCTGCTCGTCCGATTGCCGCCCTTGGTGACGACGGCAGCCGCGCCGTCCCCGAAGAGGCTGGAAGCCACCAGATTGGCCACGGAGTTATCTTCGCGCTGAATGGTCAGCGAACATAGCTCGACGGCCAGCAGCACCCCCACCTGCTCGGGAAAGGCGCGTAGGTAGTCGTGCATTCGGGCTATGCCGGCCGCGCCCGCGACGCACCCCAGCCCGAACAACGGCACTCGCTTCACGTCGGGACGCAACCCCACCCGGTTCGCCAGTCGCGCCTCCAACGTCGGGACGGCAAGGCCGGTGACGCTGGTCGAGAACACGATGTCGACGTCGCACGGCGCGACACCGGCCTGATCCAGCGCATCGGCCAGGGCCTGCTCCGCCAGGTCGAGGGCGACCTCGACGAACGTGTCGTTGGCCTCGGTGAAACCGCTCAAGGTGGCATAACGCGACAGCGGCAGGGCGGTGTGGCGCGACTCTACGCCGCTGCGCAACGCGAACCGCTGAAACTCCGGGCCGGCAAAGTTGGTAAGCGCCGCAATGGTTTCCGCCTGGGTGTTGCGGTGCGGCGGGAACTTCACGGCGACGCCCGCTACCGAAGGACTCGGCGTCTGAACGCCGGAGTGCGCGACCCGGTCGGCTCGGTGCCGGGCGTAGGTACCGGTGTGGGTAATAGTCATGCTCGAAGTTACGGTGTCGTCGGCCGACGGGTTCAAACAGCGGTTTGACCTGGACAGATTTGCGCGCGCTATCGGCGGGGTACCTATCCGGGGAGCCCCTGGGCGGGCCGCCGCACTACTCAGATCATCAACGGTTAGGTTGGCAATATGCGAATTCTGGTGACAGGTGCCACCGGATACATCGGTTCTCGGCTGGTTACGGCGCTGCTCAACGCGGGCCACGAGGTGGTGGCGGCCAGTCGAAAGTTGGATCGGCTCAAGCGGTTTGGCTGGATTGACGAGGTCACACCCGTTGCCCTGGACGCGGGTGACCCGGTGTCGCTGCGCGCGGCGTTCGAGTCCGCGGGGCCGATTGACGTGGTGTACTACCTGGTCCACGGCATCGGGCAGGCCGACTTCCGCGAAGCCGACCGCAAGGCGGCCGCGAATCTGGCCGCCGCGGCCTGTGACAGCGGCGTGCACCGGATCGTCTACCTGGGCGGCTTCGTTCCGGACGACGAGACGCTGTCGGAACACCTGACCAGCCGCGCCGAAGTGGCCGAGGCGCTGACCATCGAAAACGGCCCAGAGCTGGTGTGGCTGGGTGCGGCCATCATCATCGGTGCCGGCTCGACATCATTTGAGATGCTGCGCTACGTCGGTGACCGGTTCCCGCTGATGCCGATGCCCGGCTGGATGGACAATCCGATCGACCCGATCTCCATCCGCGACGTACTGCACTACCTGGTTGCGGCGGCTACCGACCAAGTGCCTGCCGGGGCCTACGACATCGCCGGCCCCGACACCACGTCCTATCGCGGCCTGTACAAGACGTATGCCCGCATCTCCGGCCAGTGGCGAGCCGCGCTGCCCGTGGTCGGTATCAACACCGCACTCGCCTCGCGCGTCACGGCGCTGGCGCTACCGGTGCCTCCCGGGCTTGCCGGAGACCTGGTGGAGTCGCTAGACCACCCCATGCGGGCGTCCGGCAACGGGTTGCAGAACCGGGTGCCCGACCCGCCCGGTGGTTTGCTGACCGTCGAGGATGCTATGTCGCTGGCACTGGCCGGTACCAAGCGGACGCCGCGACCGGTCAATGCCCTGGCCGATCCGCACGACCTCGCCGATACCGATCCGGACTGGGCCGGCGGTGACGCGCTGCGCATCCGTCGGCTGGTCCGGGCGGTCACCCCATCCTTCGCATGGCCCACCCTGGGGCTGGTCAACCTCGTTCCCGGTCCGGTGGCCGCGGCGATGCGGACCAGCCTTGACATCCTGCTCGCTCTGACCCCGAAGGGGCTTATTGCATGAGCCAATCCACCGCAACCTGCCCCCAAGATGGCGCGCTGCAGGAGCTGCGCCGCGCCTTGACCAATGTGGCTGTGCCGCACCATGAATCACCCGCGGTGGTGCGCCGGCGACGAATCGTCGTGGCCATCACCCTGGTCGCCGGCGCCGTCGTACTGGGGTTCTCGTTGCGGCAGACGCCCGGCGACCCCGCCTTCTATTGGCTGACCTTCTTGCTGGCGGCGGTGTGGATTCTCGGGTCGTTCTTATCGGGTCCGTTGCATCTCGGCGGTATTTGCTGGCGGGGACGTAACCAGCGCCCGGTGATCACCGGGACCACCATTGGACTGCTGCTCGGTGCGACGTTCGTGGTGGGCGGTCTGGTCGCGAGGCATATTCCGGTCGTCGCCGAGCTCATCACCCATGTGCTGAAGTATGCGAATCAGGGCGCTTTCTGGCTGGTGGTACTGATCACGCTAATCAACGGCGTGGCTGAGGAGATGTTCTTCCGCGGCGCGCTCTACACAGCTCTGGGACGCCACTTTCCGGTGCTGATATCGACGATCCTCTACATCTGCGCGACGCTGGCCAGCGGAAACCCGATGTTGGGATTTGCCGCCATCATTCTCGGTACGGTGTGCGCGCTAGAGCGCCGGGCTACCGGCGGGATCTTGGCGCCGATGCTCACGCACTTCTTCTGGGGTCTGATCATGGTGCTGGTTCTGCCGCCGCTGTTCGGCGTTTGAGACGACGTTGCGCGCCAGGGCGCGCAGTGCGGCAGAATGCACGGGCCACAACAGATACCAGTACAACCGGCCCGTGACGCCGCGGGGCAGCAGCGTCGCACGTTGGGTGTATTTGCTGCCCATTTCCTGTTGTGAGACAACGATTTCCAGCCACGCCTGCGCCGGGGCGCGCACCTGAGCCTGCAGCCGCAGCTTGGTGCCAGGCTCGCTTTCGGTGATGGACCAACGCCGGGTCGATCGCCCCCGCCCAAGCGGGAAGCGATGGCGGCCGTCGCGCACGGCACTCTCTGCTGCCTGCCATAGCTCGGCGGGCTTCGCGGCAGTGACGGCGGTCCGCTCGTCGGTGTAGACGATTTCACCGGCCCACTGCGGGTCGCTGGGCAATGACTCGCCCGGCTCGGATTGCAATGAAGTCCAACTACGTCCGAACAAGCCACGTCCGGCCCGGTCGAGCGCCGTCGCCACTGCTTTTCGGTAGCTCGTGAGTCCACCCGGCGGGGGTTCGATAATCGAATCGATGTCGCGGTTGCGCATCACCGCATCGCATTCCAGCGATTCGATCAGCGGGCGCGCCAGCCCCGGCGGGATCGGGGTCACGGTGCCGACCCAGAGGCTGGCGATCGACGGAGTCAGGAACGGCAGCACGATCAGGCGCCGGTCGCTCAGGCCCGCGACCTCGGCGTAGCCGCGCATCATGTCGCCGTATTCCAGGACGTCCGGCCCGCCGATATCCCAGGTTCGTGACGACGGCACCGCAACGGTGGCCGCCCGTACCAGATAGTGCAATACGTCGCGCACCGCAATCGGCTGAATCTTGTTGTGCACCCACTTCGGAGTGGTCATCACCGGCAACCGGTCGGTGAGGTGTCGGATCATCTCGAACGACGCCGACCCCGAGCCGACCACAACCCCGGCCTGCAGCACGACGGTTTCGATCCCAGACTCGATGAGGTGCTCGCCAACCGCTCTACGCGACTCGAGATGGGGTGAGAGGTCTTTGTTCTCGGGATGCAGGCCGCCCAGGTACACGATCCTGCGTACGCCGTTGCGCTTTGCGGCCGTTACTACGTTGCGCACGGCGCGCTCTTCCTCGGCGGCGAAATCCTTTGTCCCACCCATGGAATGGACCAGGTAGTAGACGACGTCGATGCCGTCGAAGGCCTTGGTCAGCGACTCGACATCGCTGAGGTCACCCGGCGCCACTTCGGCATCGGAGCGCCACGGCACGTCATCAAGTTTCGCCGGATTGCGTGCCAGCGCGCGCACCGCGTGGCCGGCATCCAGCAGTTGCGGCACCAGCCGAGCGCCGATGTACCCGGTGGCGCCGGTTACCAGACAGCGAGGACGTTCGACCGTCACAAAACCCCAATCCCTATCCCGTGCCAGCTATTCGGAGCCGGCGCAGGAAGGGATTGCCCGTTTTGGGGCGGAATCACTCAGGAATCGGTGAAGTTGGGTGAGCGGCGTTCCTGGAATGCCTTGGTGCCCTCTTTGAAGTCCGGTGCCTGCAACAGGCCGGACTGGCCCTCGAACTCGCGCTCGAGCGTCGGGTTGAGTTCGGTCAACGTGGCCGCATTGATCGCGCTTTTGGTCTTGGCGAAGGCCACCGCAGGACCGGTCAACAAGCGCGAGACCACCTTGTCCACCTCGGCGTCGAACTCCTCGGCCGGATAGACCGCGCTCACCAGGCCCCACGAGAGCGCTTCGGTGGCGGTCAATCGCTCGGGCAGCAGCGCCATCCGAAGTGCGCGGATCCGGCCGACCGCCGCGGCCACCAAGGCCGATGCGCCGCCGTCGGGCATCAAACCGATCTTGGTGAAGGCGAGCATGAAAAATGCTTTTTCAGAAGCCAATACGACGTCGCAGGCCAGTGCGATGGAGACGCCGACACCGGCCGCCGGTCCTTGGATGACGGCAACCACCGGGTGCGGCAGCGCGGTGATGGCTCGGATCAAGCGGTTGATTTCCAGGATGATCTCGTCCGGCGGGACGCCGCCACCTTCGGACATGTCGTCGGCGCTGATGCCTGCTCCGGAGCTGAAACCGCGACCCGCGCCGCCCAGCCGCACCACCCGAACGCCCGGGTCGGTGGCTGCGCGTTCCATCGCGTCGGCCAGACCGGTAATCACCGGGATGACCAGGGAGTTGAGGCTGTCGGGGCGGTTGATGGTGAGCGACAGCACGCCCTCATTCAGCTTGACGTCGAGACCTGCGACGGGGGCGAGAGCGGCAATTCCAGTTTCGGACATGGCATTCACCCTAGTTGCACGGTTGTTGCGGGCGGCTGCGAAGATGCAATCAACCGGTTGTTCGACCCGGACGGCGGGTCGAAAGACGTCAGAGCGGACGAAAGGTCGGTAGGCCCATGGCGGGACCACTGAGCGGTTTACGAGTTGTCGAACTGTCGGGAATCGGGCCGGGCCCGCATGCCGCGATGATTTTGGGAGACCTGGGTGCCGACGTGGTGCGCGTCGACCGGCCTTCCGGCGCCCCGGGCGGGGTCGTCAAGGATGCGATGAGCCGCAACCGCCGCGTCGTGACCGCCGACCTCAAGTCCGATGCGGGCCGCGAAACGGTGCTCAAACTCGTCGCCAAGGCCGACGTGCTGATCGAGGGGTACCGTCCCGGCGTTACCGAGCGGCTCGGCCTGGGTCCCGAGGACTGCGCCAAGGTCAACGATCGGCTGGTCTATGCCCGGATGACGGGTTGGGGCCAGACCGGGCCGCGTAGCCAGCAGGCCGGCCATGACATCAACTACATCTCGCTCAACGGCATCCTGCACTCGATCGGCCGGGCCAACGAGCGCCCGGTGCCACCGCTGAACCTGGTCGGCGACTTCGGTGGCGGGTCGATGTTCCTGTTGCTCGGCATCCTGTCGGCCCTGTGGGAGCGGCAGACTTCGGGCAAGGGCCAGGTGGTCGACGCCGCGATGGTCGACGGATCCAGCGTGCTGATCCAGATGATGTGGCAGATGCGCGCCTCGGGCATGTGGACCGATGCGCGGGGCACCAACATGCTCGATGGCGGAGCGCCCTATTACGACACCTACGAGTGCGCTGATGGTCGTTACGTCGCCGTCGGCGCAATCGAACCGCAGTTCCACGCGGCGATGATCGACGGACTGGGGTTGGACGCTGCCACTCTGCCACCGCAGAACGACGTGCAACGCTGGCCGGAGCTGCGCGCGGTGTTCGTCGAGGCCTTCGGCAAACACGACCGCGACCACTGGGCCAAGGTGTTTGGCGACTCCGACGCGTGTGTGACCCCGGTGCTGGCCTTCGGTGAAGCGCACACCGAACCGCACATCACCGAGCGCAACACCTTCTACGAAGTCGACGGCAACCTGCAGCCGATGCCCGCCCCGCGCTTCTCGCGGACCGCGCCGGAAACGCCGCGACCGGCGCAACCGGTGGGGGACGTCGAAGCGATCCTCGGCGACTGGGTATAGCTCAAGGGCTTCCGGACGAGTACGGCACGCGGCCGTGCACATCGTGGAGAACGCGATGCGCTACGGCGAAGGCATGCCGACGAAAAAAGCCCCCCGCTAATGCGGGGGGCTTAATTCGGAACCACTTGGATGGTTATCGACGAAACCATCGGGTGACGGTGGGTTCGGCCATCAACAAACGCGCAATTACGCCCATGGTGTTACCTCAGCTCGCTGTCGGCAGGGGTTGCCAGTCTTCGAACTGCTCCGAGGTCTCACCTTCCACGAGCATGTCGCCGTGGTAGAGAGCCTCGAAGTCAGCCTTGATGACATCGGCACTGGTGTCGTCGATCCACATGACATTGAGCGTAAGAGCTGGCATTAAGGAATCAGTGAGTCACGATTCGGAAAATGGTGGCAATTCTTACCGGTGGGTAGGGTTCGCTCGATTCGCGCGAGGATACCCAATCGTTACTCGTTTGAACCATCGCTCATCAGCGCTCGTATCACCGACGAGGTGTTGTTTGACACCTGTAAGTTAGCGTTGCTAAGTTATCGCGGATATGGTGTGTTGCCTTCTCGGGACGGCGCGCGCCCGCGGCCGGAGGGATACAACATGCTGCAGAGGATCGCACGACTGGCCATTGCGGCTCCGCGCCGCATCATCGGCATCACCGTGCTGGTCTTCATCGCCGCGGCGATCTTCGGCATCCCGGTCGCTAATAGTTTGTCTCCGGGTGGCTTCCAAGACCCCAAATCGGAGTCCGCGAGGGCCATCTCGGTCCTAACCGACAAGTTCGGGCAGAGCGGTCAGCAGATGCTGATTCTGGTGACCGCACCCGAGGGCGCCAATAGCGAGCCGGCCCGCAAGGTCGGCACCGATCTGCTCGACCAGCTGACGAAATCGCCGTTGGTGTACAACGCCACGTCACCCTGGACCGCACCGCCCGCCGCCGCAACCGACCTGGTCAGCAAGGACGGTAAGTCCGGTTTGATCGTCGTCAACCTCAAGGGCGGCGAGAACGACGCCCAGAAGAACGCACAGACGCTGTCGGACAAGTTCATTCACGACCGCGACGGCGTCACCGTTCGCGCCGGTGGCTCCGCAATGGAATACGCCCAGATCAACAAGCAGAACCAGGCCGATCTGCTGGTCATGGAGATGATTGCGATTCCGTTCAGCTTCCTGGTCCTGGTCTGGGTGTTCGGCGGGTTGCTGACGGCGGCGCTGCCAATGGCTCTCGGGGCATTGGCCGTTGTCGGATCGATGTCGGTGCTGCGCTTGGTCACATTCACCACCGAGGTGTCGATATTCGCGCTGAACCTGAGCACCGCACTGGGTCTGGCGCTGGCCATCGACTACACGTTGCTGATCATCAGTCGCTATCGCGACGAACTGGCCGAAGGGGCCGACCGGGACGAGGCGCTGATCCGCACCATGGCGACCTCCGGCCGTACGGTGATCTTCTCCGCCGTGACCGTCGCGTTGTCCATGGCGGCGACGGTCGCATTCCCGATGTACTTCCTCAAGTCGTTCGCATACGCCGGCGTCGCGACCGTGGCTTTCGTCGCGACGGCATCCATCGTGGTCACCCCGGCCGCCATCGTGTTGATGGGCTCGCGGATCGACAAATGGGATGTGCGGCGGCTGGCGCGCCGGGTTTTACGGCGGCCCGAGCCGGTGCACAAACCGGTCGAAGAACTGTTCTGGTACCGCTCGAGCAAGTTCGTGATGCGCTACTGGCTGCCCATCGGATCCGCCGTCGTGGCGCTACTGCTGCTACTCGGTTTGCCGTTCTTTCAGGTGAAGTGGGGGTTCCCCGACGATCGGGTGTTGCCCGAGTCAGCCTCTGCGCATCAGGTCGGTGACCAACTGCGGGAGAATTTCGCCCGCGACTCGGCCACGGCCGTGCCGATCGTCATTCCCGACGCGCGCAATCTGACCCCCGACGATCTCAGCAAGTACGCGGCCGAGCTGTCCCTGGTGCCCGATGTTGCCGCGGTGTCCGCGCCCACCGGAACATTCGTCGGCGGTAAGCCGTCCGGACCACCGGTCGGTGCGACCGGGATTAACGACGGCAGCGCCTTTGTGACCGTCAGCAGCACCGCGCCCCTGTTCTCCCGCGCCTCCGACACCCAGCTCAAACGGCTGCATGAGGTCGTCGGACCGGCCGGCCATACCGTGGAGATGGCTGGCGTCGCACAGGTTAACCGGGACAGCGTTGACGCCGTCACCGACCGGCTGCCGCTGGTTCTGGGCTTGATGGCCGCCGTCACGTTCATCCTGCTGTTCCTGCTGACCGGGAGCGTGGTGCTGCCGTTGAAGGCGCTGGTCTTGAATGTGCTCTCGTTGACTGCGGCATTCGGCGCGCTGGTGTGGATATTCCAGGACGGCCACTTCGGCGCGCTGGGCACCACCCCGAGCGGAACGCTGGTGGCGAACATGCCGGTGCTGCTGTTCTGTATCGCGTTCGGGCTGTCGATGGACTACGAGGTGTTTCTGGTGTCCCGGATCCGCGAGTATTGGTTGGCCTCGGGTGCGGCCCGCCCGGCCAAGCCGACCGCGGCCGAAGCCCATGCCGCCAACGACGAGAGCGTGGCGCTCGGGGTTGCTCGCACCGGCCGGGTGATCACCGCGGCCGCGCTGGTCATGTCGATGTCCTTCGCGGCACTGATCGCCGCGCACGTGTCGTTCATGCGCATGTTCGGGCTGGGGCTGACCCTCGCCGTGATCGCCGATGCCACGTTGGTACGCATGGTTCTGGTTCCGGCCTTCATGCATGTGATGGGCCGGTGGAACTGGTGGGCGCCAAAGCCGCTGGTGTGGCTGCACGAGCGGTTCGGCATCAGCGAGCACGTGGCCGTCCCGGTAACGCAGACCGAGGAGACCGCATCATCTGATCGCAAAACCGATGGCAAAGCCGATCCCAAGGCTGAACATAACGGCCAGGACATTCACGCCTCGGTGACGCGCAATGGTTGACGTCTCGATGCGCGGACTTCGTCGCCAGCGCGCCCCGCGCGGTTCGGGTGACCGGTTACGCCACGAAATCCTGGACGCGGCAACCGCATTGCTGCTCGAGACCGGGCAGGCACGGGCGGTGTCGATTCGATCGGTCGCCGAACGCGTCGGCGTCACTTCGCCCTCGATCTACCTGCATTTCCAGGACAAGGACGCGCTGCTGGACGCCGTGTGTGCTCGCTATCTGGGCCGCCTCGACGAAGCCATGGAGCGGGCCGCGCTCGGCGGGACGGACACCATCGACGCGCTGCGGGCCCAAGGCATGGCATACGTGCGGTTTGCGCTGCAGACCCCCGAGTTGTACCGACTGGCCACCATGGGCGAGTGGCGCTCCGGCAGCAATGTCGACATGGCCCTGGACAGTTCGGCGTTCAAGCACATGCGGGCCTCGGTTCAGACGCTTATGGACGAGGGTGTCTACCGGACCGATGACCCGACCATGATTGCTTTGGAGCTGTGGACGGCGGCGCATGGGGTGGCGGCGATTCTGATCGCCAAGCCGCATCTGCCGTTCGGTGATGCCGATGCGTTCGCCGAACGGGTGCTGGGCGCGGTGCTGTGCGGCCATATGGTCGCCGGGCTCGTAGGGCCCGATGCGACGCCGCAACGGCTGGTGGAATGGGTAGAGGAGCAACGCTCGGCTAAGGAAGCGCAGATATGACGTCCGGTGGTTCTGGTACAAAAGTCAGCAACCCGTTCTTTGCCCGGTTCTGGCCGGTGTTCGCCGCCCACGAGGCCGAATCGGTCCGCGTCCTGCGTCGGGAAAATCTGGCCGGATTGTCTGGTCGGGTGCTCGAAGTCGGCGCGGGTTGTGGCACGAACTTCGCCTACTACCCAGACACCGTCACGCAGGTGGTGGCGGTCGAGCCCGAGCAGCGGCTGTTGGCCAAGGCGCGCGAGGCCGCTGCCGACGCGCCTATCCCGGTCGAGGTGACCAGCGAGTCGGCTGAGGAGATCGGCGACGCCGAGCCGTTCGACGCGGTGGTCTGCTCGCTGGTGCTGTGCTCGGTAGACGACCAGGCCGAGGTGTTGCGACGGTTGCATGCGGTGCTGCGTCCGGGTGGCGAGCTGCGCTATCTCGAGCACATCGCCAGCGTTGGGGCGCGCGGACGGTTGCAACGCGTTGCCGACGCGACGGTGTGGCCCAGGTTGTTCGGTAACTGTCACACCCATCGCGACACTGAACGGGCGATCGCGCAGGCCGGGTTCGAAGTGGCGCAGGCGCGGCGGGAATGGACGCTGCCGGCGTGGGCGCCGCTGCCGGTGTCGGAATTGGCGCTGGGCCGGGCGCGGCGTCCCTGATCTTCTGCGCCTACTTCAGCAGCGCCGGCAACTGCTCGAGTAGCCCGGGCAGCGCCTGGCTGGCTGACTCTCGCACGCACAGCGTGGCGTGTCGGGACAACGGCGTCGGCTCGGGATTGACCTCGATCACGGCGGTGCCGCGCGCCAGTGCCATTTCGGGTAGCCCGGCGGCCGGGTAGACGATCGAGGAGGTCCCGACCACAACCACCACGTCGGCGTTCTCGGTGGCCTCGACCGCGCTCTGCCACGGCCCCTGCGGTAGCGATTCGCCGAACCATACGATGTCCGGCCGGATCAGGCCGCCGCAGCGACACACCGGCGGCTCCACTTCGATCGCCGCCTCGGTCATCACCGGCAGCGGTTCGCTATAGCGCACATTGCAACGCGCACAACGGAATTCGAAGAGACTGCCGTGCAGGTGGTGCACCGGATCGCTGCCGGCGCGCTCGTGCAGATCGTCGACGTTCTGGGTGATGACTGTGACCTCGGCATGCTCCTGCCACTGGGCGATCGCGCGGTGCCCGTCATTGGGTTGCACGTCGCCGACGAGGTAGTGACGCCACAGATACCAACCCCAGACCCGTTCGGGATTGCGTTCCCAGCCCTGAACGCTGGACAACTCATAGGGGTCGAAACTTGCCCACAAGCCGTTCTTGTCGTCGCGGAACGTCGGTACCCCACTCTCCGCGGAGATCCCCGCGCCGCTAAGCACCGCCACTCGCATCCCACAAACATAGCTGTGGGTGGGCAATACTGGACGGGTGGACTTGCGCGATTTGTTGAAGGTTGACGTCAAGGCCGGAAAGCCGTTGTTCGACCAGCTCAGGACCGGGGTGATCGACGGAGTGCGGGCCGGTTCGCTGCCGCCGGGCACCCGGCTACCGACCGTGCGCGACCTGGCCGGCCAGCTCGGCGTCGCCGCCAACACCGTCGCCCGCGCCTACCGCGAGCTGGAATCCGCCGCGATCGTCGAAACGCGCGGACGGTTCGGCACTTTCATCTCACGCTTCGATCCCACCGATGCCGCCATGGCGGCCGCCGCAAAAGAGTACGTGGAGGTGGCCCACGCGCTCGGGCTGACCAAGAACGACGCGATGCGTTACCTCACAAACGTCCCGGACGACTAGAACTCCAGCAGCGTGAGGTTCGGACGAAGCGGGTCGAACAGCGGGACCCGGTAGACCGCGGACATCGCGGTATTGAAAATCAATCCGCGGCCGGGCGGCAGGCGCACATCGTGGACCGCGCGAACGCCGGGAACGGTGTTGACGAGATCGGCGGCCTCGGCGACCGTCAGGCTGAACGGCATCGTCGGCACCTTGTAGCGCAACGACGTCCGGATACCCAGTCGGCTGAACATGCTGAACCAGCGCGGCGGCAGGTCGAAAAGCAGCTGACCGCCGGGAAATCGCTTGGCGCACTCCGTGATCAGCCCCAACGACTGCTCGGGCTGCAGATACATCAGCAGCCCTTCGGCGGTGATGAATACGCCGTCGGTGGGATCCAATGCGTCCATCCAGCTGTAGTCCAGGGCCGATTGGGCGAGCACCGAGATCCGCGGGGACGACGGCAGCAGTCGCGCCCGGATATCGATGATCGGAGGCAAATCGACTGTCAGCCAACGAAATTGGGAATCCGGCAAGGCCGCTTCCAAGCGCCAGAAACTGGTTTGCAGGCCCTCCGCTAACGCCACGACGGTGGCTGACGGATGGGTTTTCAGATAGTCCTTGGCCGCATCGTCGAAGGCGCGGGCCCGTACCGCGATGTCCTGGCGGGTGGGGCCGAACTTGGCGAAGTCGAAATCGATCGCGTCGACCAGCGCCACCGCCATCGGGTCGTCGATGATCGCGTCCGGATGCCGCGCCTCCGTTGCTCGGGCATTCAGTGTCAGCAGCGCGGTTTCCGAGACCCCGCTCAGGACGACCTTGTGGGCGCCTTGTTCCTGGTCGCTCATTTGAGCACCTTAGCCAGCGTCCGCAGGTTGCGTGTTGTGGTGGCGGGCTTGTAGCGCTTGGTTCCCATCGTCTTGCCGATGGCGCTGTCCAGCGTGCTGCCCTTACGCACCTGCCAGTAGACGACGCCGTTGCCGCGCGCGATCTTCTCGTCCGCGCCGGGGGACAGGTTGGCTAATTCGTCGAGCACACCGGCGTCGGTGACGAAGGTGACGTAAGACTGGTATCCGTCGACCTCGCGCTCGAAGGGGTAAGCCGCGTCGATGCTCCGCACCGTCTCGACGTCATAAGCCAGCACCCAGGCGTCGTAGCCGAACCGCTCGCGCAGGGCGGCTTCGGCTTTCTTGCGCACCGTCGCCGTCTTGGCCGACGATTCCAGCAGCACATTGCCGCTGGCCAGGATGGTGCGGACATTGGTGAAACCAGCCTCGGTCAACGCCTCGGCCACCTCGGCCATCTTCAAGTTGACACCGCCGACGTTGACGCCGCGCAGGAAGGCCGCGTATTTGGTCATGGCTCAATTTCACCAGGCCGCAAGGCGACGTAGGCTTTCGGCATGGGACGCCAAGTCTTCGACGACAAGCTGCTGGCCGTGATCAGTTGCAACTCGATCGGGGTGCTGGCCACCATCAAACGCGACGGCCGTCCCCAGTTGTCGAATGTGCAGTACCACTTCGACGCTCGGCACCTGACGTTGCAGGTGTCGGTCACCGAGCCGCGGGCCAAGACCCGCAACCTGCGTCGCGACCCGCGGGCGTCGTTGCTCGTCGATGCCGACGACGGGTGGTCGTACGCGGTTGCGGAAGGGATGGCGGAGTTGACGCCGCCGGCCGCCGCGCCCGACGATGACACGGTCGAGGCGCTGATTGCCTTGTATCGCAACATCGCCGGGGAGCATCCGGACTGGGACGAGTACCGCGAGGCGATGGTCACCGATCGTCGGGTGCTGCTGACCCTGCCGATCACGCATGTGTACGGCATGCCTCCGGGCAAGCGATAGGCTCCCCGGTATGGCTGAATCGGAATCTCCTGAGGACGAGACCAAGCGCAAGTTTCGCGAAGCGCTCGAACGTAAGTCCGCGAAGGCCGCGGAGGGCTCTGACCACAAAGACGGCGGCGGTAAGCAGTCACGCGCGCACGGTGCGGCAGGGAACCGTCGGGAATTTCGTCGTAAGAGCGGCTAGCTCTGTAAAGCCTTGTGCCGCAGTTTTTTCAGCGCTGGCGGGGGAACCGCTTTGCTGCCTTGGATTGCGCGACGTACTCGCGTGCACCCGGAGTCCAGAGTGCTATCACCGAAATAATTCCGGCGCCCACGATCACCACAGCCACCGGCCCGAGAAATATCGCGGGTAACGACAACACCGCAAGCGCGGTACCGACCAGCCTCGGCCAACCGTGGCCCTTGCGGACCGCGAAGGCGAACAAGAAGTAGGCCAACGCGAAAAGTATTCCGAGTGCCACCGCGGATGCCATCAACCATGTCTCGGCATTGTCGACGTAGTCGTTCGCGTAGAAGGAGGCGGTGCCGCTCGGATCGAGGTGCAGCGCTTTGTCGACCGAACCTCGAAGTTCGGCAAGGCCGTAGACTCCGAGCCCGGCAAGGATCACTGCCGCCACCGCTGCAATCAGCAGCGACGTGTAGGCAATGTGGACCGCGAGTGGACGAGTTGGCTTGGCCACCGCCGCGGGTTGGACGAGGGGCGGCGCGTAGTGGGCGAACTGCTGCTGTGTCGCAGCGCCTTGTTGCGGTGGCAGCGCGTGCGGCGGCAGCACGGGCGGCGGCATCGCGGGTGGTGGCGGTGGCGTCTGTGGCGGTGGGACCGGTGAACTCAGCGCCTTTCCCACCTCGCGAATACGGTGTGCGACAACGGGCGTGGTGTCCCGCACTTGCTGCCGCACCCGCTTCGATACGTCGGATTCCCCGAGCTTCTTGACGCGATCGCGCCAATTGTTTTCTGTCACCGATAGTCCAAAGAAGTGTCGTACCTACGGATATTTGATTCTTGTCTTCTTGATTTCGCCAGTGGGCGATACGTCGAAAGAATAGGTCCTGGGGCGGCTGGTCAGCACGTCGATCAACCAGAAGACAACGAAAGAGCCGCAGGTAGCGATGACGATCAGTGCCCACCACACGTTGGACAGCGCTTGGCGGGGATAGACGGTCAAAACGACTTGATGCGCGCTTCGCGACACGATCGTCGGCTGCTGGGCGTTCCACTTACC
The DNA here is from genome assembly GCF_001673365.1 of Mycobacterium asiaticum. Lineage (GTDB taxonomy): Bacteria > Actinomycetota > Actinomycetes > Mycobacteriales > Mycobacteriaceae > Mycobacterium > Mycobacterium asiaticum_A. The sequence goes on along the minus strand of NZ_LZLS01000189.1, from coordinate 2,228 downwards.
GCCCCCGGACGTTCCGGTAAGCCATTTGTCAAGTGCCGCATCAAGAACCGCGGAACGCTGCGCATGGGTCAATGGTTGTGGTGGAACCGCTTGTGTCATTAATCCCCCTGTGGCGGGCGAACCCCCCGATTCGCTGGTCTGACAGACCGGAGCAGACGGTACACAACCTCCGCAGTTGGCCGCAAACTCTCCTAGACTAGGCCCGTGCCGAAACTTCAGCTCGTCCAAGATGAGGCCGCCGACGCATTGCTCGAAGCCAATCCGTTCGCATTGCTGATCGGGATGCTTTTGGATCAGCAGGTTCCCATGGAGACCGCGTTTGCCGGGCCGAAGAAGATCGCCGACCGGATGGGTGGTCTCGACGCGGCCGAGATCGCCGAATACGACCCGGAGAAGTTCGCCGCGCTGTGCTCGGAAAAGCCTGCCATCCATCGCTTTCCGGGATCGATGGCCAAGCGTATCCAGACCCTCGCCGGGATCATCGTGGACCGCTACGACGGGGACGCCGCCGCATTGTGGACGGCCGGTGACCCGGACGGCAAAGAGTTGTTGAAGCGGCTCAAGGGCCTGCCCGGATTCGGCGAGCAGAAAGCCCAGATCTTTCTCGCCCTGCTCGGCAAGCAGTACGGAGTTACGCCGACAGGCTGGCGGGCCGCGGCGGGAGAGTTCGGCAAAGCGTGCACTTACATCTCGGTCGCCGATATCGTCGACGCCGAGTCACTGGGCCGGGTGCGGTCGTACAAGAAGCAGATGAAAGCAGCCAAAGGAAAGGCCACAACGTGAAAACACACATCACGTGTCCGTGCGGCGAAGCGATTGTCGGCAAGGACGAGGACGAGCTGGTCGAGCTGACCCAGGCGCACCTCGCCAGCGTCCACCCGGGTTTGGACTATGACCGGGATGCCATTCTTTTTATGGCCTACTAGGCCGTCTTAATCGCGCGGGTCGCTGCTGGCCTGCGTCGCGTCGCGCGCGAGGGTGCGCGGATGTACGGCGACACGCCGGTGTGGCTGGCATTGTGTGCCCGCTCGCGGCGGGTGGGGACCCACGGCCAGGTAGCAATCCCCAGCTACGGCACCACCGTTGAGCCGATGGTGGGCATGAACTGGCACTGACGATCCTTGGTGGTGACCTGCCCGAAGATCGTCGACATGATGCTGCCTGACCCGGTGTCGACGATCGCGGTCAACGTGGTCGGTCCCTCGGCGTTGATGTCGGTGCGCGGCTTGAGCGTGGCGGTGCCGGACTTGCCGGTGGTGAGGTTGACCCAGGTGACGTTCAGCGGTAGCCGCTGCACATCGGCGGGCCCGGGCGTGCCGACCGCGGTGAACACATAGGCGGTCTGGCCGGGCCGGGGCCCCGGCGTCGGAATGGCCGCAGGTCCCGCCACCGACAGCGCGGTTGCCAGTGCGTTGGTCCCGTCACCGAGGCAATTGGTGCCGATCGAGGGATACATGAAGTCCTGCGTCGGCGGAGCGTCGGGCCCGAAGGCCGCGGCCGCGGGAGCAGCAGCGGGAGCTGGTGCGGGAGCGGCAGCCGCCTCCGGCGCGGGGACGGCAGCGGGAGCCGGTGCGGGGGCGGCAGCGGGAGCTGGCGCGGGGGCGGCAGCGGGAGCTGGCGCGGGAGCCACAGCCGCTGGCGCGGGAGCTGGCGCGGCCGCGGGAGCAGCAGCCGGAGCCGGGGCCGGGGCAGCCACGGGAGCAGCAGCTGCGGGAGCTGGCGCAGCCGCCGGAGCAGGGGCCGGAGCTGCCACAGGCGCAGGACCAGCCGCGCGAGCGGGGTCGACACCGGTCGGCATGTGCGGGAGGGTTCCTGGTTCCACACCCGGCGGCGGCACGTGCGGTACCGCGACCGGCTCGGGCGGAGCCACCGCCTCCGGTGCCGGACCCGGTAGGTGCGGGGCGGCGGGATTGACCGGGTCGGCGACGAAGTGGCTGACCGACGAAGCGACGTTCTTGGCTTCGGTGGGCGCCGACGGGTTGTGCGCGAACGCCTGTGCCGCCGCCATCAGCAACTGCGTCGCTTGCCCCGGGTTAGTGGCGGCTTGCTGGATTATCGGACTCAACTCGGCCAACGCCGGCAGCCCTGGTAGCTGTTGAGTGGGATTGGGCGGCGGTGTCGCCGGGTCGGCTGCCGCGCTCGGGCAAAGTGCGAGCGCGGCAGCCGAAGTGACGACGACTGCGGCCAAACCTTTGGACAGACTCCAAGTGCTTGCCACGGTGTTTTCT
>NZ_LZLS01000188.1 GCF_001673365.1 Mycobacterium asiaticum | reverse complement strand
AGCCGCGCGGGCCGCGGCAGCCAACTCCTTGGTGCTCGCGTAACGGTCGTCGGGGTTCTTGGCCATCCCGGTCGCGATGACCTGGTCGAGCTGGGTGGGCACATTGCTGCGCAAGGCCGACGGGCGCGGTGGTGGCAGGGTCAGATGGCCACCGATCTGTTGCTCGATGCTGTTACCCGGGAAAGGCTTACTGCCGGTGAGGCATTCGTGCATCACGCAGGCCAGGGCATAGACGTCGACGCGATGGTCGGTGTGGTCACTGGTGACCCGTTCGGGTGCCATGTACGCCCAGGTGCCGATGACGTTTCCGGTGTTCGTCAGCGAGGTTTCACCGGTCGTGCGGGCGATACCGAAGTCGATCAGGTAGCTGAAGTCGTCTTCGGAGACCAGCACGTTGGAGGGCTTGACGTCGCGGTGGATCAGGTTGACCCGGTGAGCGGAGTGCAGCGCCGCGGCGACCTGCTCGATCACGTAAACCGAGCGATCCGGTTCCAGCGGCCCGTCCACCAGCATGGTCTGCAGGTCACGGCCCTGGATCAGGCGCATCGTGACAAAGAGGCGTCCGTCGATCTCGCCGAAGTCGTAGATCGGCACCACGTGCGGATCATCGAGTCCGGCTGCCGAGCGCGCCTCG
>NZ_LZLS01000187.1 GCF_001673365.1 Mycobacterium asiaticum | reverse complement strand
CCGTTCGCGATTCCGCCGTTCACGATGCCGCCGTTCCCGACCCTGCCCGCACTGCCCAACCTCGGTGCAACGATCACTGGCGGCATCAACGCCCTGGTCGATCTGGCTGGCAACTTTGCTCTACCCCCATTGACGTTGCCGCCGTTCACCATTCCGCCGTTCCCGACCCTGCCCGCACTGCCCAACCTGGGCGCGACGATCACCGGCGGCATCAACGCCCTGGTCGACTTGGCCGGCAACTTCGCACTACCCCCATTGACGTTGCCGCCGTTCACCATTCCGCCGTTCCCGACCCTGCCCGCACTGCCCAACCTCGGTGCAACGATCACCGGCGGCATCAACGCCCTGGTCGATCTGGCCGGCAACCTGGCCATCCCGCCGTTCGCGATTCCGCCGTTCACGCTGCCGCCGTTCCCGACGCTGCCCGCACTGCCCAACCTCGGTGCAACGATCACTGGCGGCATCAACGCCCTGGTCGATCTGGCTGGCAACTTTGCTCTACCCCCATTGACGTTGCCGCCGTTCACCATTCCGCCGTTCCCGACCCTGCCCGCACTGCCCAACCTGGGCGCGACGATCACCGGCGGCATCAACGCCCTGGTCGACTTGGCCGGCAACTTCGCACTACCCCCATTGACGTTGCCGCCGTTCAC
>NZ_LZLS01000186.1 GCF_001673365.1 Mycobacterium asiaticum | reverse complement strand
GGTACCGGCGGGCACGGGGTGAACGCGTCCTCGGCGGGTGTCCAAGGTGGAGATGGCGCAACCGGTGGAGTCGGCGGTGCCCCGGAAGTTTGCATTCGGCGGTCCGCAGAAGTCCGAGTTGGATCCGGCCAACAGGACGAAATAGCCCTCGCCGCGGCGGGTATCGCTGTAGGGAGGGTAGGACCAGCCGGCGTTGCACATCGATGTCGGTGTGCCCACCGTCGCCCGGCGCCAACTGTTCTTCGCGCAAGCCTTCAGGGCTTCGACGTCGGTGACGGTGCTCTTGGCGATCACCAGCATGCCGCCGCCCCATTGGCCGTCGGCGCGTCGGTAGGCACGTGCCCCGAATCCGGATCCGTTGGTCTGGCAGCCAAGCGCCCGCTCCAACGGCTGGAAGACGGTGGCAAGGTCACGGTTTGTGAGAGCGGCTGCGGCGGTGATGAATTGGGCCGCGTCGGAGCCGTCGACCTCTTGGATATTGGGGTCGTGAAAGCTGAACAGCTGCTTGGCTATCGCAGCATTCGCGCCGCCGCCCACCACCGGCCCGCTCCCCGTGCTATTCATTGGCGGCAGTCCGGTATCACCCCATGCTGCCGGAGCCGCGAACACCGATAGGGCAACAGCAAAGACAAGGCGTGCAATAAGTTTCATCGGTTACCTTCCGGGCGGCATGGGCGGAGCCTCGTGAGGGACTACCTCGGCGGCGATCTTGCGGAACAGGATGTCGGCCTGGTTGGTGTAGTTGCCCTGGCTGTCGAAGGCCTCTGGTGCATACGTGACGGCGACGGCGATCGCGACCTTCTCCGACGGCAGGTACGCCTCCACGGCGGCCTCTCCGGAAAACAGCGGGTTCTGCATCAGCCACTTTCCGGAGATCACGATGCCCAGACCATAGGTGTAGCCATCGCTCTGCTCGAAGCAGGTTGGGCAGTCCGGTTGGGTCCGCGTCTTGCCGCGCAGTTCGGTCGACACCATCTTCTTGTAGGAGTCGGCCGTCAACAGTCGACCCGACCCGATGCCCACCGCGGTGGCCTCCATGTCGTAGATGGTGGTGGTCTGGATCGCGCCATGCGTAATGGTCCAGGACGGATCCCAGAACGTCGACTCCTCGTAGAACGGCACTCCCGCAGGGATTTTCAGGAATTCGCGACGCTCGGAGCTGTAGGCGTGCAGGACGGGCGACGGTATGTCGGGCGTCTCGGAATTGGCAGTGGCGGTCAGCCCCAGCGGACCGAGCACCTTGGACTGCAGCAACGACGGCATGTCTTGGCCGGTGGCCTTTTCCAGCGCCAACCCGAGCAGCACGTAGTTGGTGTGGGCATAGTTCCAGTTCGTTCCTGGCTCGTAAAGCAGTGGCCGAGAAGAGATCTGGGCGAGGATATCCTGAGTTGTCCAATGCCGGAACGGATTTGCATATGACTCGTTACTGAACGCATCGTTACCGATTACGTAGTCGGGATAGCCCGACGTCATCCGGGCCAACTGGCCCAAATTAACCCGGTCGGCGTGCGGGAAGTCGGGCAGCCACTTCGACAGCTTGTCCTCCAGGCTCACCTTCTGCTCGTCGACAAGTTTGAGCAGCAATGTCGATACGTAGGAGATCGCGACCGCCCCGTTGCGGAAATGCATGGTGGTAGTCGCCGGCACACTCGTCATCGAATCGCCGGCGGCCTGCGTCACCACTTCCTTTCCGGCGACCGTCACCCGTACGATCGCCGCCCGCAGGTGTGCCTGCGTCATCAAGTCGCGGACGATCCGCATCACCGCATCGGCTTTGGCCGCCGGGCTGCCGTCAGCGGCGGACGACGAAGTCGGCGGTCCCAACCGCGCCGAACCGCAACCGGCCACGATCAGCAGAGCCAAGGTCAGTCCCGCGATGCGACGCACCATAACGTGTGTTCTACCGGAAGGCGGCCAGTCCGGTGAATGCTTGGCCCAGGACCAACTGGTGCATTTCCGGCGTGCCCTCATAAGTCAGCACCGACTCCAGGTTGACCATGTGCCGGATTACCGGAAATTCCAGCGATATTCCGTTGCCGCCCAATATGGTTCGAGCCGTCCGGCAGATCTCGATGGCCTCGCGGGTGTTATTGAGTTTGCCGAAGCTGACCTGGTCCGGGCGCAGGCCCACGCTGTCCTTGAGGCGGCCCAGATGCAGCGACAACAGCTGCCCCTTGTGCAATTCGACCGCCATGTCGACCAGCTTGGCCTGCGTCAACTGGAATCCGGCGATCGGGCGCCCGAACTGGGTGCGCTGGGTCGCGTACTCGAGCGCGGATTGCCACGCCGAACGGGCTGCACCCATCGACCCCCACACAATGCCGTACCGCGCCTCCGACAGGCACGCCAACGGTCCCTTCAGGCCGGCAGCGCCGGGCAGCATCGCATCTGCGGGCAACCGCACGTCGTCGAGCACCAACTCACTGGTGACCGATGCCCGCAGCGACAGTTTGTGGTGGATGGTGTTGGCGCTGAATCCGGCGGTCTCGGTCGGCACTATGAACCCGCGAATCCCGCGAGATTCGCCGTCGTCGGTGGCCGCCCACACCACCGCGACATCGGCGATCGAACCGTTGGTGATCCACATCTTGCGGCCGTTGAGCACCCAATTCGAGCCGTCGCGGCGTGCCCGGGTCGTCATCGCGGCCGGGTCGGATCCGGCGTCGGGTTCGGTCAATCCAAAGCAGCCCACCAACTCGCCGGCGGCCATCCCAGGTAGCCACTGCTGCTTCTGCTCCTCCGAGCCGTTGTTCCAGATCGCAAACATCGCCAGCGAACCCTGCACCGACACCAAAGATCGGATCCCGGAATCGGCGGCCTCCAGCTCCAGGCAGGCCAGGCCGTAGTGAACGGCTGACGCGCCGCCACAGCCGTAGCCGTCCAAATGCATTCCCAGCAAGCCCAGTTCGCCGAATTGTTTGGCCAGATCGCGTGCCACCGGCAGATCGCCATCCTCGAACCACTGGCCCACGTGAGGTGTCACATGTTCGGCGCAGAAGGCCCGCACGGTGTCGCGCACCGCGATCTCGTCGCTGGACAGCGACGCGTCCAGCCCCAGCGGGTCATAGGGATCGAACGAAGGCGGTGTCGGAGCGGTGTTCATGACTCAATCCTGCCCCGGCCCGCTAGTCTCGCTGTATGCAACCGCGGCGGGGGCCGGCTTGGCTGGTAACGGATGTTGTTGCTGTCCTGGTTTTCTGTGCCCTGGGCCGCCGCAGTCACGACGAAGGCGTCACCGTCAGCGGTCTCGCGACAACGGCCTGGCCCTTTCTGACCGGGACGGCATTGGGCTGGTTATTGTCCCGTGGCTGGCAGCGACCCACCGCGGTAGCGCCCACCGGTGTCACCGTGTGGGTGTCGACCGTGGTGGTGGGCATGCTGCTGCGCAAGGCCACTTCGGCCAGTGTGGCCGGGGCATTCGTGGTGGTCGCGTCCACAGTGACCGCGATATTCCTACTCGGCTGGCGCGCTGTTTTCGAACTCGTCGCACGGCGTCGTTCGGACGGCTGACAGGACCGGCCAGATGGTACGCGAGGACGGCGACACCTGGGATCCGGCTACTGGCGTAGGGATGACGGCGACGTTCGGCGCAGTCGCCAGGGCGGTGGGTACCAACAAGGGGCTACTCAACGACCCCTTTGCCGAACCGTTGGTGCGCGCGGCCGGCGTGGAGTACTTCATCCGGGTGATCGAGGACGAGCAGTACGCGGCAGACGGCGGAGAAAATCCATTGATGTCCGGCATGCTCAACGTCCTCGCCGTGCATGGCCGGTTCTTGGACGAGTTTTTGACCAGCGCCGCTCGCGCCGGGATTCGTCAAGCGGTCAACCTCGGGTCCGGCCTGGACACTCGGGCGTTTCGGTTGTGGTGGCCGCCCGGAACAAGGGTTTACGAACTCGATCAGCCCGGTGTCGTCGACTTCAAAGATCAGGTGCTGCGCAGACTCGACGCGAAGCTGACCACGCATCGCTGCACGCTGGGCGTCGATCTTCGCGGCGACTGGCTGACCGCGCTGCGCCGGGTTGGATTCGACCCGTCCCAGCGCACGGTCTGGATTGCCGAAAACATCCTCGTGGGCTACCTGCCGCCTGATGCCCAGGACCGGTTGTTGCGTGATGTCACGATGGTCAGTGCGCCCGGTAGCTGGTTCGCCGCCGATCACCTGCCCTGGACTCCGGTGCAGTTGCAGGAAGGGCATGCTTTCATCGACGGCTGGCGCCAACAGGGCCTGGACATCGATTTGTCCAAGCTCACCTACACGACCGAATTCCGTTCTGTGCCAGAGAATTTGATGGCTAATGGCTGGCAGACCACCGATCGGGACCTGATCGAGTTGAGAGCCGCCGTAGGTTTGGCCAGTCGCCGCCGGATCAGCCCTCGCGACTTGGCGCTCACGCCCAGATACCTCACTGCGACATCATGACGTCTCTTACCGAGGGCCGGCTGAGGTTCGTGCCGGCCGCCCTGGACGATCCGCTGGCGCAACCGTTGCTGCTCGAGCTGGCCGACGAGTACGCGGCCCGCTACGGCGGCGAACCGGATCGGTACCTGCAGTGGCTCGTCGATAGCCCCGAAGGCGAGTTCTCGGATCCGCACGGCGGCATGCTGGTCGGGTTGCTCGATGGACAGTCGGTGACAGGAGGCGCGTTCTGCCGGTTCGATGCCGAGACCGCTGAGCTGAAGCGGGTCTGGACGCACCGCGACCACCGTCGCCGGGGCTACGCCAGGATGCTGCTGACGGCTCTGGAATCTGAGATCGCGGTTCGTGGTTACACGAGGGTGTATCTCATCACCGGCGATCGCCAACCTGAGGCTGAACAGCTTTACGAGTCGACGGGCTATACCCGGCTGTCCGAACCGCTTCCATCCCGCGGCCCGGTGTTTCCGATCGCTTTCCTGAAGGCGCTGACATGACGCTTCATCTGGGCGTTGCCCTGGACGGCTACGGCTGGCACACGCGAGCCTGGGCGCTGACCGCCGAGCGGCGGTCCGTGCTGAGCGGGCGTTACTGGGCTGATTTGGCGGTCACCGCCGAGCGCGGGCTGCTCGACTTCCTGACGATCGACGACACCCTGATGCCCCAGATCGGGCGCAGCTCGCGGATACATCCGGATCGGCTGACCGGACGTGGCGACGCGGTGCTTACCGCCGCGCGTATCGCGCCGGCGACCCGACACATCGGGTTGATCCCGGTCGCCACCGTCACCCACACTGAGCCCTTTCATATCTCCAAATCCATTGCCACCCTTGACTACGTCTCACACGGCCGCGCGGGGTGGCAACCAAGAGTCAGCGGGACCACGCACGAGGCGGCGCTATTCGGTCGGCGGACGGTGAATCCCGAAGAGCTTTTCGACGAGGCCCGCGATTACGTCGATGTGGTACGCAGATTATGGGACAGCTGGGAGGACGGCGCGGTGATCCGTGACGTCGCCACCGGTCGCTACATCGACCGTGACAAGTTGCACTACATCGACTTCGTCGGAAAGTTCTTCTCCGTCAAGGGCCCGTCCATCACGCCCCGCCCACCGCAAGGCCAGCCGGTGGTGGCCGTGCTGGCGCACTCGACCCCCGTCTACGAGTTCGCCGCCGATACCGCCGACGTCGTATTCATCACGCCCACCGACACGTCGATTGCCAGTCTCGTCCAGGAGGTACGCGGGATCGGAGAACACTTGAAAGTCTTTGCCGACATTGTGGTTTCGTTTCACGGCCAGGACGACTTCCGCTCGGACACGCTGGTCTGGGCGGGCAGCCCGGCGGAGTTGGTCGACATGCTGCTCGGGTGGCAGCGCTGCGGCATCGACGGTTCGCGACTGCGCCCGGCCGTGCACGCTACCGACCTTCCGGTGATTGTCGACGAGGTAGTGCCGCTGCTGCAGCGCGCCGCACAGTTCCGCAGCGAATACCGGGACGCCGAAACGCTGCGCGAGCGACTCGGCCTACCGGTGGCGCCCAACAGATACACGGCGGCAGCACGATGATCCCGCTGTCGATCCTCGACCTGGCGCCGATCAGCGCCGGCAGCGACGCGCGAACTGCGCTGCGCAACACCATCGAGTTGGCTCAGCATGCCGAGCGGTGGGGTTTCAAGCGTTACTGGATGGCCGAGCATCATTTCGTCGGCGTCGCCAGTTCGTCACCGGCGCTGCTGATCGGCCAGATTGCCGCCGCTACCAATAGAATTCGAGTGGGTGCTGCCGCGGTTCAGTTGGGCTACACGACTGCTGTCGCGGTCGTCGAAAACTTCGGCATGCTGGACGCCTTCTATCCCGGGCGCATCGATCTCGGTGTCGGCCGGTCCGGGCAGCGTCGCTCTGACTCCAACAAGCCGAAAGCGCCCAGAAAGCCACGGCCGCCGCGCGTGCGGCACGAAATCGACGGGGTGGTGGTGCCGGCGCCGTTCGATCTGCGCGGCCTGCTGGACCTGGAAAATTTGCAGGCGACGATGGCGATTTTGCAGCAGCCCGAAGCGATTTCGCCCGATTTCGCCGAGCAGGTCGGCGACATTGTCGCCTTGCTCGAGGGTAGTTACCGCACCGGGGCTTATGACGTGCACGCGGTACCCGGTGAGGGCGCCGACCTGACGCCCTGGATCTTCGGCAGTACCCGGGGGCAAAGCGCACGCGTCGCCGGCGCCCTCGGATTACCGTTCGTCGCCAGCTATCACATCACGCCCGCCACCGCGCTGGAAGCCGTTGAGGCCTACCGCGCAGCCTTCGTGCCGTCGGAGAAGTTGGCGAAGCCCTACGTCGTGATCTCAGCCGACATCGTGGTGGCCGACGACAGCGCTACCGCCCGCCGCCTGGCCGCCAGCTACGGTCACTGGGTCTATTCGATCCGAACTGGTGTGGGCGCCATGCCATTTCCCGATCCCGACGATTGCCCGCCGCTCACCGAAGAGCAGCTGGCTGTCGTCGGGGACCGGCTCGAGACGCAGTTCGTCGGGAACCCGGATGAGGTCGCCGAACGGTTGCAGGCTCTGCAGCGGGTAAGCGGCGCCGACGAACTCGTGGTGACCTCGGTGACCTATCGCCAAGAGGACCGGCTGCGCTCGCACGAGTTGATCGCCCGACGGTGGGGGATAACCCCTTGACTCGCAAGCCGATTCACTTAGCTGCCCACTTTCCCGGAGTGAACAACACCACCGTGTGGACGGACCCGTCGTCCGGCAGCCAGATTGAGTTCGACTCGTTCGTGCACCTTGCCCGCACCGCCGAACGCGGATTGTTCGACTTCTTCTTTCTGGCCGAAGGTTTGCGACTGCGCGAGCACCGCGGCCGTATCCACGATCTGGATGTGGTGGGCCGGCCGGACACCTTCACCGTGCTGGCGGCCCTGGCCGGGGCCACCGAACGGATCGGCCTGACCGGCACCATCAACACAACATTCAACGAACCCTTTGAAGTGGCAAGGCAATTCGCCTCACTCGACCATCTGTCCGAGGGACGCGCTGGTTGGAACATCGTGACCTCATCGGACGCCTTCACCGGCGCGAACTTCCGCCGCGGCGGCTTCCTGGCACATGCCGACCGCTACCGTCGCGCCGAGGAGTTCGTTACCGTCGCGCGAAAGTTCTGGGACAGTTGGGCTCCCGACGCCGTGTTGGCCGACGCCGAGGCCGGGATCTACGTCAACCCGGACGGCATCCGCAGTGTGGAGTTTCAGGGTTCGCAATTCGATGTGCGCGGTTTCGCGACGCTGCCGACTGGGCCGCAGGGCCATCCGGTGCTGCTGCAGGCCGGTGACTCCGATCAGGGACGCGCATTCGGGGCCCGCTTTGCCGATGCCTTGTTCACCCTGCACGGCTCCCTGGAGGACGGCCAGCGCTACTATGCCGACGTCAAGGGCCGGGCGCGGTCCTATGGCCGAGATCCGAACCAGCTCAAGGTTTTCCCGGCTGCCACCTATGTGATCGGCGACAGCGATGCCGATGCGCACGACAAAGCGCATCACATCCGCCATCAGCAGGTGAGCGGCGCGACCGCCATCGGGATGCTGGAGCAGATCTGGGGTCGCGAACTATCCGAGTTCGACCCGGACGGTCCGCTGCCCGACTTCGATCCGGTCGTCGAGAGCGACATCACCCAGGGGCGAGTCCGGCACGGCGATCCGGTTGCGGTGGCGCGACGGTTCCGGGAACGTGCTCAGGCGGAGAAGCTGTCCATCCGGGAGCTGGTCATTGTGGTCACCAGCCGTGAGCAGTTCGTCGGCACCGCCAGTCACATCGCCGACGAAATCGACCGCTACATCCAGGCCGACGCCTGTGACGGATTCATCCTGGTGCCGCACCTGACCCCGCATGGACTCGACGAATTCGTCGACAAGGTAGTGCCGTTGCTGCAAGAGCGCGGTGCGTACCGCAGCGAGTACCCCGGTACGACGCTGCGGGAGAATCTGGGGATCTAGCGAGCCTTCCGCAACGCGGCGTCGGTCGCCTCGCGAATCGGACCGCGCCACAACGGCCCGTGCCCCGGTGCCAACACCTCGGTCTGCACATCGGCCAGCAGCGACAGCGTGCGGATGCAGTTCTCCTGGCTGTAACTGAAGATCGCGGGCAGCAGCTGTGGTCCGTCGTCACGGATCAACGGGTGCCCGGTGATCAGTGCGTCGCCGCTGGCCAGCACACCGTCGACCAGATACGAGCAGTGGCCGTTGGTGTGACCCGGACTGAAGACGGGTTGCGGGTGGCCCGGTAGCCCGGCGGCGATCTCGGGTGTCAGCGGCTGGGTAGTCGGTATCCCGTCGCGGATCAAGCCGCCGCTGCGCACCACGTGCGCGGTCCACACCGCCCAGCGTGGCCGCCAGATTCGCAGTGCCAGATCGCGGATCTTGACCTGTTCGAGGTACTCGCGCTTGGCGTGACCCACCTCGTCGGCGTGGCAATACACCGGCGTGCCATGCTCGGCGGCCAACCAGATCGCGGTGCCCAGATGATCGATGTGGGCGTGGGTCAGCAGGATCGCACGCAGGTCAGCGGGGCCGTAGCCCAGCTTGCGCAGCGAGGTCAACACCTCCTCGCGGTCGCCCGGATAGCCGGCGTCGATGAGCATGACACCGGTGTCGTCGTGCACCAGCACCCAATTGACCGCGGGGCCATGCGCGAGGTGAACCTTTTCGGTGATTTGAACCAGCTCAGTCTGCCCAGCCATGACCGAGAGTGTAGGAGGAGGTGGGGTAGGAGCGATCGCGAGCGCGGCGTAGCCGGGCGCTGCGGGTCGCGACCAGGTGGATAGGAGTAGAAAAGACTAGTGGCTGAACTCAAACTCGGATACAAAGCGTCCGCTGAGCAATTCGCACCCCGTGAGCTCGTCGAACTGGCCGTCCTCGCCGAAGCGCACGGCATGGACAGCGCCACCGTCAGTGACCACTTCCAGCCGTGGCGGCACAAGGGCGGCCACGCGCCGTTTTCATTGGCCTGGATGACCGCCGTCGGGGAGCGCACCGAGCGGCTCCAGCTCGGAACCTCGGTGCTCACGCCCACTTTCCGGTACAACCCGGCAGTCATCGCCCAAGCCTTCGCGACTATGGGCTGTCTGTACCCGAACCGGGTTTTCCTCGGCGTCGGCACCGGTGAGGCACTCAACGAAATCGCCACAGGTTACGAGGGCGACTGGCCGGAGTTCAAGGAGCGCTTTGCCCGGCTGCGTGAGTCGGTGCGGCTGATGCGTGAATTGTGGCGTGGTGACCGCGTCGACTTCGACGGCGAGTACTACCACACCAAGGGCGCCTCGATCTACGACGTGCCCGAAGGCGGCGTGCCCGTCTACATCGCCGCCGGCGGACCCGCGGTGGCCAAGTATGCGGGCCGTGCCGGCGACGGTTTCATTTGCACGTCCGGGAAGGGCGAGGAGCTCTACACCGAGAAGCTGATTCCGGCCGTCAAGGAGGGCGCGGCGATCAACGACCGCAACATCGACGACATCGACAAGATGATCGAGATCAAGATCTCCTACGACACCGACCCGGACCTGGCGCTGGAGAACACCCGGTTCTGGGCGCCGCTGTCGCTCTCGGCGGAACAGAAGCACAGCATCGACGACCCGATCGAGATGGAGAAGGCCGCCGACGCGCTGCCGATCGAGCAGATCGCCAAGCGCTGGATCGTCGCGTCCGACCCCGACGAAGCCGTGGAGAAGGTCGGCCAGTATGTGACGTGGGGGCTGAACCACTTGGTGTTCCATGCGCCGGGACATGACCAACGCAGGTTCCTGGAGCTGTTCGAGAAGGACCTCGCCCCCAGGTTGCGGCGACTTGGCTGATACCCAGTCTTCGTCGAAAGCGATCTATATCGCTGCGCCGGAATCCGAGACCGGTAAGTCGACGATCGCCCTTGGGCTGCTGCACGGGCTGGCCGCCACGGTCGCGAAAGTCGGTGTGTTCCGGCCGATTACCAGACCCGGGCCGGATCGCGACTACATCCTCGAATTGCTGCTGGACCACGCGACCGCGGACTTGCCTTATGAGCAGTGTGCCGGCGTGTCCTACCAGCAACTGCACGATGACGGCGACGCGGCGATCGCCACGATCGTCGACCAATACCACGCAATGGCCAAGAAGTGCGACGCGGTGGTGATCGTCGGTAGCGACTACTCCGACGTGGGCAGCCCCGCGGAATTGTCCGTAAACGCACGGATCGCGGTGAACCTGGGGACGCCGGTGCTGCTGGCGGTCCGCGCCAAGGGTCGCACGCCCGACGAGATCGCCGCTGTCGTCGAAGTGTGTCTAGCCGAGCTCGCTGCGCAACGCGCGCACGCCGCTGCAGTGGTGGCCAATCGATGCGAACCCGCTGAGCTGGCAGCTGTTGCAGAAGCGCTGCAGGAGTTCACGCCCCGCGCGTATGTGCTGCCTGAGGAGCCGCTGCTGGCCGCGCCGACGGTGGCCGAACTGACCAAGGCAGTGAACGGGACACCGGTTCGCGGCGACGAACAGCTGGTCGAGCGCGAAGTGACGGGAGTGATGGTTGCGGGCATGACCGCCGACCATGTGCTGGAGCGGCTGCGCGACGGCATAGCGGTCATAACCCCCGGGGACCGCTCTGATGTGGTGCTTGCGGTCGCCAGTGCCCATGCGGCCGAAGGATTTCCGTCGTTGTCGTGCCTTGTCCTCAATGGTGGTTTCGACTTACATCCCTCAATTGCGGCCCTGGTAAAGGGTTTACGGCTGCGGTTACCGATCATCGCCACCACGCTGGGCACCTACGACACGGCCCGCGCGGCGGCGCTGACGCGGGGGCGGGTCACCGCTTCGTCGCAACGCAAGATTGACACCGCGCTGCAGTTGATGGACCGTCACGTCGACGTTGCGGACCTCATCGAGCAGCTCACCATCCCTATTCCGACGATCACCACACCGCAGATGTTCACCCATCAGCTTTTGCAGCGCGCGCGAGCAGATCGCAAGCACATCGTCCTGCCCGAAGGAGAGGATGACCGGATACTTCGGTCCGCGGGTCGCCTGCTGCAGCGTTGTGTCGCGGATTTGACGATCCTGGGGGACGAAGCCCAGGTCCGGTTGCGCGCAGCCGAACTCGGCGTCAGCCTGGACGACGCGAACGTGATTGACCCGCGGCGCAGTGATCTGCACGACCAATTCGCCGAGCAGTACGCCGAACTACGCAAGGCCAAAGGCGTCACTCTGGAGCAAGCCCGCGAGATAATGAACGACGCAACGTATTTCGGCACCATGATGGTATACGAGGGCATAGTCGACGGCATGGTGTCCGGCGCAACGCACACCACCGCGCACACCGTCCGGCCGGCATTCGAGATCATCCGCACCGTTCCCGACGTGTCCACGGTGTCCAGCATTTTCCTGATGTGCCTGCCGGATCGTGTACTGGCCTACGGGGACTGCGCGATCGTCCCCAACCCGACGCCCGAGCAACTCGCGGACATCGCGATCTCCTCGGCGCGCACCGCCGGGCAGTTCGGCATCGACCCGCGGGTGGCCATGCTGTCCTATTCCACCGGTACCTCGGGTACCGGCGAGGATGTCGATAAGGTCAGGGAGGCAACTGAATTGGTGCGTTCCCGAAAGCCGGACCTGCTTGTCGAAGGCCCGATCCAGTACGACGCGGCGGTCGATCCATCGGTGGCGGCTACCAAGATGCGCGATTCGCCGGTGGCTGGACGCGCCACCGTGCTGATCTTCCCCGATCTCAACACGGGCAACAACACCTATAAGGCAGTGCAGCGGTCCGCGGGAGCGATCGCGATCGGTCCGGTGTTGCAAGGCTTACGCAAACCGGTCAACGACTTGTCTCGGGGTGCGCTCGTCGAAGACATCGTCAACACCGTGGCAATCACCGCGATTCAGGCACAGGGTCTCCATGACTGACCGTCTGGTGCTGGTGATCAACTCCGGCTCGTCGTCGCTGAAATTCCAACTGGTCGACCCGGATTCGGGTGCTTCACGCGCCACCGGCACCGTCGAGCAGATCGGGGAACCGTCGTCGGAGGTCGCCGACCACGATGCGGCGTTGCGCCGCGCATTCGACATGCTGGCCGACGACGGCATAGATCTGAAGGACTGCGGACTGGTTGCGGTCGGTCATCGAGTGGTTCACGGCGGCAAGCGGTTTCACCGCCCCACCCTGCTCGACGACGAGGTGATCGCCGAACTTCAAGAGCTCTCGCCACTGGCGCCCCTGCACAACCCGCCGGCGTTGCAGGGCATCGAAGTGGCGCGCAAACTGCTGCCCGACGTTCCCCACATCGCCGTGTTCGATACGGCGTTCTTTCACCACCTGCCGCCGGCGGCCGCGATCTACGCCATCGACCGGGAATTAGCTGAAACCTGGGACATTCGTCGTTATGGGTTCCACGGCACCTCACACGAATATGTCAGCGGACAAGCCGCGGCGTTCGTGGGCCGACCGTTAGACGAGGTGAACCAGATTGTGCTGCACCTGGGCAACGGAGCGTCGGCGTCCGCGGTGGTGGGGGGCCGGCCGGTCGAAACCTCAATGGGCTTAACACCATTGGAGGGCTTGGTGATGGGCACCCGCAGCGGCGACATCGACGCGGGCGTCTACAGCTACCTGTTTCGCACCGCGAAGATGGGTGTGGAAGAGATCGAGTCGATGCTGAACAAGCGTTCCGGTGTACTGGGTCTGGCCGGTGAGCGTGACTTCCGCCGCTTGCGGGAGATGATCCAATCAGGCGATGCAGCAGCAAAATTGGCGTACGACGTATTTATTCATCGGCTGCGCAAGTACATTGGCGCCTATCTGGCCGTGCTGGGTCATACCGACGTGATCAGCTTCACCGCGGGGATCGGTGAGCATGACGTCGCCGTTCGTCGGGATGCGCTGGCGGGGTTAGGGGAGTTGGGAATCGAACTCGACGACGAACGCAACGCTACCGGTTCCGGGGAGCGGCGGATCTCGCGCGACGATTCGCCGATCACGGTCCTGGTGGTGCCGACGAACGAGGAGTTGGCCATCGCCCGCGACTGCGTCAGCTTGTTATAGGAAACCCAGGCTCGTGCGGCCGGCTCCGACCACCGGCGTCGGATCGGTGCGCAGGGTGCGCACCAGCAACTCGTGGTAGATATCGCGAAAGTCCGTGGTGTACTTCAGGTCTCCGTTATCGAGATCGGTCAGGCTCGGCTCCTCGCCGTAGAATCCTCCCGTGACGGGTACACCGGCGACAAACACCGGTCCGGCAGTGCCGTGATCGGTGCCCTGTGAGGCATTAGCCGCCACTCGTCGGCCGAACTCCGAATGCGCCAACACAACCACGTTGCGCCCACACGGGTCCGCGGCCATTTGCTGCAAGAACCCGGTGATCGCATCGTCAAACGTCTGCAAGAGGCGTTGCTGCGTACCGCGTTCGTCGGCGTGCGTGTCAAAACCGCCCAGGTGCACCATGTACACCCGAGTCGGCACCCGCGCCCGGATCGCGGCAGTGACCATGCTCAGCCGACTGGCCAAGGCGTTCTCGGATTCGGTCGCTGCGATCGACGCGAAACGTGCCTCGGTAGATCGGGTGGCACGATATGACCTGCGCACTGCGGCCATGGCGGGGGTGTCAGTGGGATCATCTTGACCAAGCGCCTGGATGGTCGATTCGAAAGCGTCGAACTTTCCGGCCCGACCGGCCGGCACGGTAGTAGTGGAAAGAGCTGCGGCCGTTTGCTTCTCGCCCACCGCAAGCAAGGGCAGCACGCTGCCGACACTTACCGCGCGCAGTGGATCTTCGCCCGTCGCATCCAGCCAGCGGCCGATCCAGCCGGTCGGTACGGGTGTGGCTGGCGATGCGGTCTGCCAGATGTCCATCGACCGGAAGTGGCTGTGATCGGGTTTGGGATAACCGACTCCGCGCACAATCGCCAGCTGCCGTTGCTGCCACAACTGGGCCAGGCCGCGCATCGCGGGGTTCAGGCCAAGCTGGTCATCGAGGTGCAGTACGTCTTCTGGGGCGTAGGCGAGTTCTGGTCGTGCATCCTGATATGCGTTGTCGGCGTAGGGGATTAGCGCGTTTATCCCGTCGTTGCCGCCGTAGAGCGTGACGATCACCAGCACGCCGACGTCGTCGGCCAGCGGTCGCTCGTGGGCCGCCCGGAGCAGCTCATCCCAACCCACCGCCATCGTGCCGGACAGCAAGCCGACCGCGCCGACTCCGGCGCCGGCGATCAGAAATCTGCGGCGGTTCATGACGTCAGGTACTCCGGGGTGTTGACGGCCGCGGCAACCAGCTGCGGTGGCTTGCCCACCAACGGCCGCAGCGCCTCGACGGTGCGATCCGTCCACGCCCCAACGCCGATCAGATGGCCGACGGCATCGATCCGCTCACCCGAGCCTGCGCTCTCCAGAGCCGACAGATCGCCGGCGCGGGCCAGCGTGACCGCGGCGCGCATCCGGGTGCGTGCCGATGCCGTGGACAGCCAGACCGGGCCACTGGGCCAGCCGTTGACATCGGTCGGAAAGAACGGTCGCTGGCCGAGTGCTTTGAGGGTCGGCTCCACGAGCTTGCCGGGGGCCGGGTCGTCGATGGAGACCTTGAGTGCGCGGATCACACCGATGAGCCACTCGACCGGGGTGTTGACGACGGTTGCGCGACCGCCAGTGAATTCGTCGTCGATGAGGATCGCGCGGGTGAGCGCCTTGAGGTCGCGCTTGGGGCCGTAGGCCGAGACGAGTCGGTCGAGCACTTGCGTCGAGGCAGGCTCGTCGGACGCCAGTTGCTGCCACAGCCGCCCGGCGACATGCGGCGCCGAACTTGACTGGGCCAGTACGGCATCACAAAATCCGGCCGCATCAAAGCTGCCGGTAACTCCGAAGAGGGTCTTCGGACTGGCGTCGTAGCGACGGCCGATCAACACGGCTTGACCGTCGCTGATAGTCCACCCGGTCAAAGCCCGCGCGCCGGCACGCACGTCATCCTCGGTGTAGCCGTTGTTGTGGCCCAACGTGAACAGTTCCATGAACTCGCGCGCCAGGTTTTCGTTCGGAGCCTTCGCGGTATTGAGTTGCCCGTCCAGCCAGCGCAGCAACGCGGCGTCGGTGAGCATGGCGTAGGCAAGCGTGCGGAAGTCACCCAAAGCCAGGGCGCGCAGCTTCTGGTTCTGCGCCGCCATGTAGGCAGCGATCCGGACCTTCTGCGCGGAAGTCGCAAAATGGTTGTGCCACAACAGCGTCAGCTTCTCGTGCAGTGGCTGCTCGACCGCGATCATGCGGCGCAGCCACCACCGTGTCAGTTCGTCGTTCTGGGCGGAGAGCTGACGACGGTAGTGCGCGCGCGCCGCCGTCGTCGCGCCTTTGCCGGGTGGCTCCGGCGGAGTCAACGTCGGCATCGGCGTCGCGACCGCGCCACGGTCGGCGTCCGGGTGGGCGTTCAACGCATCGTCGACATAGCCCGCCCAATCCCGCCCGACCACCGCTTCGACTTCGGTGCCGGTGGCGCCGAACCCCGTCCGGCGCAGCACGCGCGCCGTCGCAATCCACCTCGGGGACTGGCCGGCCATAGTCACCCACTTTCGCCCGTCAACCTATGTTTTTGCTGAGCAGGGCTGTGGATGGGCGTAAGCGCGTCGCGCCGTTGTCGTGCGACTCTGCGGCGTGCTCGATTTGGCGGAACCTTTTGTTGGCAGCGAGGCGCTGGCGTGCGGAGCGTTGACCCGACACCAGCTACGGACGAACTACCGACCGGTGCTACCCGATGTCTACCTGAACAAGCAGGTGAATCAGCCGTGCTTCGAGCAACGCATCGCGGCCGCCTGGCTATGGGCGCGGGGCAGGGCAATCATCGGGGGAGCCGCTGCCGCTGCGTTGCACGGCACCAAGTGGATCCCGGAGGGCTTTCCGGTGGAGTTGTTCCACGGCAATACGCATCCGCCGGAGGGCGTGCTGACCCGGCGCGACGGATTGTTGGACGACGAGGTGCAAGTCATGAACGGGTGTCGGGTGACCACCCCGGAGCGCACTGCCTTCGATATCGGCCGACGCGGGGCGATCCGCTCGGCGGTCGCCCGGTTGGACGCTTTGGCGGCGGCGACGGGTATCAAGGTCGACGACGTGCTCGGAGTCGCTCAGGATCATCCGGGCTCGCCTGGACTGCGGCGGCTGGAGGCCGCGCTGGACCTCGTCGATGCGGGCGCGCAGTCGCCGCGGGAAAGCTACCTCCGGCTACTGCTGATCGACGCCGGTTTTCCGCGGCCGCAGACCCAGATTCCGGTATTAGGCGCGGACGGTGTCCCGGTCGCCTATCTGGATCTCGGCTGGGAGGAGTACATGGTTGCCGTCGAATACGACGGTGCTCAACATCAAACTGACCGGCGTCAGTATGTCAAAGACCTTCGTCGGATCGAGCTGCTCGAGCGGATGGGGTGGATTATCGTCCGGGTCGTCGCGGAGCATCGGCCCGCCGAGATTCTGCAACGGGTCCGCGAAGCGATCGCGGCTGCTGCGGCGCGTCAGCGGATTTGATTGTGCACTGGTGGTTTTCGGTGTGCGGCTATGGCGGAGATTTGGCGGATTTTCCGCCCTGAGTGCACACGCGATGGGCGGGCGCGTCGTGTCGTTTCTTGTAGACCCGTCGGGCCTGCGCGTTGGTCGCGGCTGCTGCGGCGCGTCAGCGGATTCGAGTGTGCACTGGTGGTTTTCGGTGTGCAGCTATGGCGGTAATTTGGCCAATTTTCCGCCCTGAGTGCACACGCGATGCCGTGGGTGCACACGCGATGGGCTTAGCGTCGCGTTGTGAGTGCAGACCCGTCGGGCCTCCGCGGCGCTCGGGGCTGCTGCAGCGCGTCAGCGGATTGGATTGTGCACCAGCGGCGTTCAGTGTGCGGCTGTGGCGGTGATTTGGCCGATTTTCCGCCCTGGCCGCACACGCGATGCCGTGGGTGCACACGCGATGGGCTTAGCGTCGAGTTGTGAGTGCAGACCCGTCGGGCCTCCGCGGCGGTCGTGGCTGCTGCAGCGCGTCAGCGGATTCGATTGTGCACTGGTGGTTTTCGGTGTGCAGCTGTGGCGGTGATTTGGCCGATTTTCCGCCCTGGCCGCACACGCGAAGCCCCAGCCGCACACGCGAAGCCCCAGCCGCACACGCGATACCCCAGCCGCACACGCGATGCCCCAGCCGCACACGCGAAGCCCCAGCCGCACACGCGAAACCCCAACCGCACACGCGACGCCCCAAGCACCAAACCCGAAGCCGAAACCCGTCAAAAAGTGCTGGTGGGCCGAACCTGGTTGGCCATGTCGACCAAGGTGTAGCGATGTCGCTGGGTAGGCGCGACGCGAGCTAGGTTGCGCAGCGACGCCTCGACGCCAAGCCGCAACCCGTGATCGGTGAAGGGGAAACCGAGAATGTGGTTCGTGCTCGCTTGATGGTCGGACTGGTTCTCCTGCAACCAGTCCATCGCCCCGCCGAGCACCAGAGCGCGGATCTGCAACACCCGGGGTTCGGTCGGCGGCAGCGCCTCCACCCGTCGCGCCGCATCGCGAATCTGTTCCTCGGTGATCTCGCTCTGCGTACGCCCGGACAACAGGGTCACCGCACTGGTCAGCCGTGCGGTGGTGAAATGCCTTGAGGTGGGCGGTACTTCGTCTAACGTCTGCACCGCACCGCTGCGGTCGCCGTCGGCGGAGCGCGTTCTGGCCAACCCGAAGGCCGCCGAGATCACACCGTCGTTGGTGCCCCACACCGTCTGGTAGAACTTGTGCCCGTCGGGTTGGCCGGCCAGCTCTGCGGTCGCGGCCAATGCCAGCTTGGGCGCCAGCTCGCCGGGGAAAGTATCCAACACCTCGGTGAAATGCTCTGTGGCCGAGTCGTAATCGCCGGTCAGCAAGGCGGCCACCGCCCGGTACCACACCAGCCGCCACTGCCAGCCCACCCGCTCGGCAAGGTCTTCGAGTTTGCGGGTGGCCTTGCTGACGTCGCCAAGGTCCAGCAGGGCCCGGACCTCCATCAGCGGCAACTCCACCGACTCGGTCAGGTCCAACCCCTCGGCATCTAGGGAACCGTGGCGGGCAGCGCGCAGCGAGTCCAGCGTCTGTACCGGTTGGGAGAGCACCGTCGCCTGCAGCACCGGTGCGGCCACGTCGGCCGGATCGACCAGTGGCACCGACAACGCGGTCACGATCTCCTTCGCGGTGAGCTTCTCCGAGTGCACCTGGCCGTCCAGATACACGTCGGTGTGCGCGACCAGCAGGTCCACCCCGAATGTCGATCGGCTGGGGCTGAAGATCGTCGACAGCCCGGGCCGCGGTACCCCGGTGTCCTGGGCCACCACTTCGCGCAGCACGCCCATCAACTGTGCCGACATCTCCTCGGCGCTGGTGAACCGTCGCCGCGGGTCCGGGTCGATCGCGCGGCGCAACAATCGCGCAAACGAGTCGTACTTGGCCAGTACCGGGTCGTCCTCGGGCAGCCCGTCGACGTAGCGGCCGTTGCGGGTGCGCAGGTTCAAGGTGAGCGCTGCCAGTGTGCGTCCCACCGTGTACACGTCGGTCGCGACGGTCGGACCGGTCCGCACGATCTCCGGCGCCTGGAAACCAGGGGTGCCGTAGAGATAGCCGAACGAGTTGATTCGCGATACCGCACCGAGGTCGATCAGCTTGAGCTGCTCCTCGGTGAGCATGATGTTCTCCGGCTTGAGGTCGTTGTAGACCAGGCCGATGGAATGCAGGTAGCTCAGGGCGGGCAGGATTTCCAGCAGGTAGGCGATCGCTTCTGCGACCGGGAGTTTGGCACCCTTACTCCGCTTGAGCGACTCCCCGCCGACGTACTCCATGACGATGTAGCCGACCGGGTCGCCGTGCTTGTCGTTGTGCTCGACGAAGTTGAAGATCTGAACGATCGACGGGTGTACGACCTCGGCCAGGAACTGTCGTTCGGCCATCGCGATCGCCTGCGCCTCGGCATCACCGGAATGCACCAGGCCTTTGAGCACTACCGGGCGGTCGTTGACGTTGTGGTCCACCGCCAGATAAACCCAGCCCAGACCGCCGTGCGCGATGCAGCCTTTGACCTCGTACTGGCCCGCGATGATGTCGCCGTGACTCAGTTGCGGCAAAAACGAGTACGGGCTGCCGCAGTACGGACACCAACCTTCCGAAGCTCCCCGGGCGTCCGAACTTTCCGAGCTCGATCGTCCTACCGGACGCCCGCAGTTCCAGCAGAACCGCTTGGACTCCGGGACCACCGGGTTCTTCATCAGCGCCTTGAGCGGATCTATGTCCGGGACCCGCGGGATCTCCACCAGCCCGCCGCCGAGCTGCCGGACCGGCGGGAGGGCTCGCGTCGCCGCCACCATTCGGTCCTGCGGCTGGGTGTCGACGGTGCCGAGCCCGAAGTCGTCGTCATCGTCGTCGTCGAAATCCGGGCGGAACAGGGCCTGGGTGGCCTGCGGCCGGCTGCCCATGGTCGCGCCGGTCTGCGCGTCCGCTGTTTCGGGAACCGTTTCGGGAGCCGTTTCGGGAGCCGGTTGAGTGCCGGGCGACTCCTCCAACTCTTGCAACTCCTGGCCCTGCTGGTCGGTTTTGGAAGGCTTACCCATCAGTCCACGTACCTCGGCTGAGGCGGCACTGGCGCCGGGCCGAGCACCGTTAACCACTTGCGGTACAAGGTGTTCCAGGTGCCGTCACCGCGGATGCGCTCGAGTGTGCCGTTGACGAACCGGACCAGTCCGGTGTTGTCCAGGTTGATCCCGATCCCGTAGGGCTGAGTGGCCATGTTCGGCCCAACGATGTGCAGATACGGGTCTTCCTCCACCAGCCCGGCCAAAATCGAATCGTCGGTGCTGACCGCGTCGATCTGACGTTGCTGCATGGCCACCAGGCAGTCGGCCCAATTCACCACCGACACGATCACCGGCGGCGGCGCGATCTCGCGGATGCGGCGCAACGAGGTGGTGCCTCGTGCGACGCACACCCGCTTGCCGGACAGGTCGGCAACCTTGGCGATCGGCGAGTCCCGCGGGGCCAGGATGCGCTGGTTGGCGTCCAGGTAGACGGTGGAGAAGTTCACCAGTTTGCGTCGCTCGCAGGTGATGGTCATGGTCTTGACGACGATGTCGACCTGCGAGCGCTGCAGCGCGGTGATGCGTTCGTCGGCCGACAGGATGCGGTACTCGACGTGATTCGGGCTGCCGAAGATGTCGCGCGCCACCTCCCCGGCGATGTCGACGTCGAAGCCGGTGATCTCCCCGGTTATCGGGTCGCGGAAGCTGAACAGGTTGCTGCCGATGTCCAGCCCCACGATCAGGCGCCCGCGGGAGCGGATGTTGGCCACCGCGGCCTCGGCGTCGGCTTTGTTCGGGAAGGGGCGCAGGCTGGCGGTGGGGTTGCAGTCCTGGCTGGTGTTGTCCGGAGCTAACGGGGCTTCCATTGGCAATTCCTGCATACCGACCGGAGTCGGCTGCGGCAGTGTCGGTGTCACCTCCACCTTCAACTGTTCGGAATGACCGCAACCGGCCAGCAGCAGCGCCAGCGCGAGCATGCAGACCCGGCCCTTCATCAGCGGTACTCCTTGAGCCGCGGCCACAAACCCAGGGCGACCGCGATGGCCGCGCTCAGGCTCAGCACCACCGCGCCGACCTGGGCTCCGGCCAATCCGCGCTTGGCGTTCAGAACATCGTTGCGCAGGTGGTTGCGGCTCTGCGCCATCGCTTTGCTGAGCGCCTCGTCGAGCTTGTCGAATGCGGGGGTGGAGTCGTCCTCGCCCTGGCCGAGCGCTACCTGAGTGGCGGCCCGGTAGTTACCGACCGAGATATAGGCGTTGATCCGGTCGTTGGCCTGCTGCCAGCGGACCAACAACTGTCCGGCGCCCACCAGGTCTGGCTTGTCGACGGCATCGTGGCGGCTCATGTACTCGTCGAGCTGACGGTGCATGGCGTCGATGCGCTGGTAGAACGCCTGTTTACGAACTTCTTCGTCGCCGCGCCGGATCAGCGACAGCGTCTCGTCGGCCCGCGCCTGCTGCGCGGTGATCGCGAGGTTGGTGACGGTTTTCAGCGACTCGGCCGCCGTGTCCTTCGCACTACGGCTGGCCGTCGTTGAAATCGTCAGTGCTGTTCCGACCCACACCACCATGATGAGGATAGCGAGCCCGCCGACGACGAGGCCGGGGTTGATTCGCCGCCTGGTGCGTCGCGCCAGCCAGCGGTGGGCGAACGCGCCGAACACCACGGTGGTGGCGACGACGAGGATCACCGGCGCCGGGATCTGCGTGGACGCGGTGGTCTCGCTGTCCACCCGTGCCGAGGTCGCCTGGTACAGCCGCTGGGCGTCGGGCAGGATTTTGGCCTGCATCAGCCCCGATGCCTCCGACAGGTACGACGAACCGACCGGGTTGCCGGCCCGGTTGTTGGTGCGGGCGATCTCGACGAGCCCGGTATAGACGGCCAGTTCGGCGTTGATCCGGCCCAGTAGTTGCACCAGATTGTCGTCGGTCAACCCGCTCGACGCCCGAGTCACCGCTACCGCGGCGTCGGTGATGGCCTGCTCGTAGCGCAACCGGACCGCCCGCGGTTCGGCTTGGGCGATGAACGCGGTGGCGGCGGCCGCGTCGGCCACCGACAGCGTGGTGTAGAGCCGTCCGGCCGCAAACGACAGCGGCTCGGTATGTTCGAGCACCGTCGTGAGCACCTGCTGACGGTGATTGATGGTGGTGGAGGTGGCGAACGCACTGGACACGCCCAGCGTCGCCAGCACGAGACCGATGGTGAGGATGAGGCCGGGTGTGGTGGAGATGAACCACCAGCGCGGATGGGCCGGTTCGGCGGGCGAGCGCGATCCCAGTGGCTCAGTCGACGGATGCGCCAGCTCAACCGTCACGTCTGCTCGGACCCCATCTCGGCCATATTACGAACCCGTATAAGCAAATTCTAAGAGCATCTCGTGGCCGATGGTGGGAGGCGTGACAGAAAACCCTGCATATCCTGAATCGGTGCAGGGCGACGGTGACGGGTGGGTGATCTCCGAGCGCGGCGGCCATTACTGGGGTAGGTACGGCGCGGCCGGCCTGCTGCTGCGGGCGCCGCGTCCCGACGGCAGCCCGGCGGTGCTGCTGCAGCATCGGGCGGTGTGGAGTCATCAGGGTGGCACCTGGGGTTTGCCCGGCGGCGCGCGTGACAGTCACGAGAGCCCGAGAGAGACCGCCGTGCGCGAGGCGCGCGAGGAGGCGGGGCTGGATGCCGAGCGGCTGACGGTGCGAGCGACCGTGGTGACCGCCGAAATCGCGGGAATGAGCGGGACGCACTGGAGCTACACCACCGTCGTCGCCGATGCCGGCGAGCTGCTGGAAACCGTGCCCAACATGGAAAGCGCGGAGTTGCGCTGGGTCAGCGAGGACGAGGTGGGCAGGTTGCCGCTGCACCCCGGTTTCGCCGCAAGCTGGCAGCGGCTGCAGGCCACCGTGCTCACGGTGCCCCCCGAGACCGATGACGTGCCCCGGACCGTCAAACACGACGAGAAGTTCTACTGGTGCACGCCGGGCGATGCCGGCCATGTGCCGTCCCAACTCAGCCGGCAGATCAGCGCGCTGCTTTAAGAAGCCGCGCCGAGTGTGACTTTCTCACTCTCGGCGGTCGGGAGCGGCGGCCAGGGCCGCGCTGAGTTCGCGTGCCGCAGCCGTCGGATCTTCGGCAGCGGTGATGGCGCGCACCACCACGACCCGACGGGCGCCGGCCTCGAGAACCTCGGGCAACCGGTGCCGATCGATGCCGCCGATCGCAAACCAGGGCTTGTCGGTGCGTAGTTTGGCCGCGGCCCGAACCAGATCCAGGCCGGCTGCCGGGCGTCCCGGTTTGGTGGGGGTGGGCCAGCAGGGGCCGACGCAGAAATAGCCGGCTTCGGAGGATGCCGCCCGGGTGGCTTCGTCGGCGGCGTGGCTGGACAGTCCGAGCACCATGTCTGGCCCGACGATGTCGCGAGCGATCCGCAGGGGCAGGTCGCGTTGGCCCAAGTGCAGGATGTCGGCGCCGGCCGCACGGGCGATGTCAGCGCGGTCGTTGACCGCGAACAAGGCGTGGTGCCGGCGAGCAGCGTCGGCGAGGATTTCGCAGGCGGCCAGCTCGTCGACGGCTTCGAGCGGCCCGAACCGCTGCTCGCCGGCCGATCCCTTGTCCCGCAACTGGATGATGTCGACCCCGCCGGCCAGGGCGGCGTCGGCGAACTCGGCCAAATCGCCACGTTCGCGGCGGGCGTCGGTGCACAAATACAACCGTGCTGCGGCGAGACGGGCGAGGGGATGCTGCACACCGCGACGTTAGCGCGCTAGCGTGGAGGTCTAGAAACACACGGGAGTCCCGGGGGAAAGCAGCGGGACTGAGAGTGGACACAGCCTGAAGCCCGAGGACCTGTCCTTACCGTCACACCTGATCCGGGTAATGCCGGCGAAGGGAGCAACGAAATGCCGAACTCCGTAGCTGTGATCGGCGGTGGCGTCATCGGCCTGTCGGTGGCACGCCGTGCCGCACAGGCCGGGTTGTCCGTGACGCTGCACCGATCCGATGAGCGGGGTGCCTCGTGGGTGGCCGGCGGAATGCTGGCCCCGCACAGCGAGGGCTGGCCCGGCGAGGAGCGGCTGCTGCGGATCGGCTTGGAGTCGCTGCGGTTGTGGCGTGAAGGCGGTTTCCTCGACGGGCTGGGTCAGCAGGTGGTGACCGCGCGCGAATCGCTGGTGGTCGCCGTCGATCGGGCCGACGCCGCCGACCTGCGTACGGTCGCGGACTGGTTGTCCGAACAGGGGCACCCGGTGGTCTGGGAGTCGGCGGCCCGCGACGTCGAACCGCTGCTGGCGCAAGGCATTCGGCACGGATTTCGGGCGCCGACGGAGTTGGCGGTGGACAATCGCGCCGTCCTCGATGCGCTAGTAAGCGATTGTGAGCGACTCGGAGTGCGGTGGGCGGGGCCGGTGACCGAGTTGGCCGCCGCACACGGTGACATGGTGGTGATCGCCACCGGCATCGACGCACCCGCGCTATGGCCCGGTCTGCCGGTGCGCCCGGTAAAGGGCGAAGTGTTGCGGCTGCGGTGGCGAAAGGGTTGTATGCCGTTGCCGGGCAGGGTCATTCGGGCCCGGGTGCACGGACGTCAGGTCTACCTGGTGCCGCGAGACGATGGCGTGGTCGTCGGCGCGACGCAGTACGAACACGGCCGCGACACGGCGCCGGTGGTGTCGGGGGTGCGCGATCTGCTCGACGACGCGTGCGCGGTGCTGCCGGCGCTCGGCGAATACGAGTTGGCCGAGTGCGCCGCTGGCCTGCGGCCGATGACACCGGATAACCTGCCGATCGTGCGGCGACTCGACGAGCGGACCTTGGTGGCCGCCGGCCACGGTCGTTCGGGGTTCCTGTTGGCGCCGTGGACGGCCGAACAGGTGGTATCCGAACTTCTTCCCGTGGGAGCACACTCATGATCGTGGTGGTGAACGAGCAACCGGTCGAAGTCGACGACCAGACCACCGTCGCCGCGCTGCTGGACGTTATGGGCTATCCAGAGCGCGGCATAGCTGTGGCGATCGATTTCTCGGTGGTGCCGCGATCCGATTGGGCGACAACGCTGTCCGAGGGTGCCCGCATCGAAGTGCTGACGGCGGTGCAGGGTGGCTGAGAAGTTAACGATCGCGGACCGCAGTTTCACCTCCCGGCTCATCATGGGCACCGGGGGTGCGAGCAACCTCGCGGTGTTGGAGGAGGCGCTGGTCGCGTCGGGAACCGAGTTGACCACCGTGGCGATGCGCCGCGTCGACGCCGAAGGTGGCACCGGCCTGCTCGACCTGTTGAATCGGCTCGGCATCACGCCCCTGCCCAATACCGCGGGCTGTCGCAGCGCCGCCGAGGCGGTGCTGACCGCGCAACTGGCCCGTGAGGCGTTGGATACCAATTGGGTCAAGCTGGAGGTGATCGCCGACGAGCGCACGTTGCTACCCGACGCGGTTGAATTAGTCAGGGCGGCAGAGCAATTGGTGGATGACGGGTTCGTGGTGCTGCCCTACACCAACGACGACCCGGCGCTGGCGCGACGGCTGGAGGACGCTGGTTGCGCGGTGGTGATGCCGCTGGGTTCGCCGATCGGCACCGGGCTTGGCATCACCAATCCACACAACATCGAGATGATCGTCGCGCGGGCCGGTGTGCCGGTAGTGCTGGACGCCGGTATCGGCACCGCCAGTGACGCGGCGTTAGCCATGGAATTGGGTTGCGACGCAGTGCTGTTGGCCACCGCGGTGACCCGCGCGGCCGATCCGCCGGGGATGGCGGCCGCGATGGCCGCGGCGGTCACCGCCGGGTTCCTGGCCCGGCGTGCCGGCCGAATCCCGAAACGCTTCTGGGCCCAGGCATCCAGTCCCGGCCGGTGATGCCGTGCTATGAAAAGGTATGTCGCGCTGGGCAGTTCGATGGCGGCCGGGCCCGGTATCCGGCCCCGCGCCGACGGGGCGCCCTGGCGCGCGGGCCGGTCGGGAAATAACTATGCGCATCTGGTCGCCGAGCGCGCCAATCTAGAACTGGTTGACGTCACCTACTCCGGCGCCACCACCGCCCACGTGCTCACGGACCGCCAGCACGGCGCCGCGCCGCAGATCACAGCGCTGGACGGCACGGAGACGCTCGTTACGGTCACCATCGGCGGCAACGACGTCGGCTACGTTCCCTTGCTGACGGCGGCCTCGTTGCCGAGGCTGGCCCGCCGCCTGCTGGGCCGGCTGACCGGTGAACTACTCGACCGCGAGGCACGCGATCGTGCGCTGGCGCAGGTGTTCGATTCGCTTTGCGAGGTGGGCCGGGCGATCCGGCAGCGCGCCCCGCACGCCCGGGTTCTGTTCGTCGACTACCTGACGCTGCTGCCGCCCGCCGGCGAAACCGCCGCGCCGATCTCCGACGAGCACGCCGAACTCGGTCGGCAGGTGGCCGCCACGCTCGAGCAACTGACGGCGAAGGCCGCCGCGGCGACAGACTGTGAAGTCGTGCACGCCGCGGCGGCCAGTCGCGATCATCACGCGTGGTCGGCGGACCCGTGGACCGTGAAACCCGGTGTGCCGCTACCGGGTCGGCCCGCCCCGCTGCACCCTAACGCAGCGGGAATGCGGGCCGTTGCCGAACTGATCGCGGCCCTGCTGTAGCGCAATCAGCCGTTGGTCCGCCACCACTGGTAGAGCGCGGCCGTGTCGCCGTTTGAGGCACGGACGAAGCTCAGCACATTCTTGGCGCTGGTGGTCCAAATGACCTCAGCCCGGCCTTGATCCGTGCCGCAGGCCACCTGCCCGGCCGAGTCGCTGGAACTACCCTGCTGCCAAGTGGTCGGCGACTTCGCGTCACCGCAATTCGTAAGTTCGTCGCTGCCAATCAGTTTGGTGAACGCGGTGGCCAGGTCGGCGCTGTTGGGGAACTGGAAGTACTTCGCCGACGCCGGTCCGCTGCTGTCCGCGTTCTGCCCACAGGCGAGTACGGCCTGCACCGTCGGGAAGGCCGACTGCACCTCGGAAACGGCTTGCGGGCTGCAGTTGCTGGACGAGTAGCCCTTCGACAGTGAACTGGTGAGTGCGTCGGCGGGATCTGCAGAGGCGGTGGCGGTACCGAAGAAGCCGCAACTACCAACCAGTGCGGCAGCCGTAATGCCCCGCAGCGCGTTCGTGCGATAAGTCATTGGTCGCTCCTTAATCATTGTTGAGGGGTTAGCTGCGCTGATGTCAAGGAGCACACTGGCGCCGCTCTTGGAACAAGACTCTTGTGCCATAGGAATGTTAAATCTAACTCCGGGCCACGCAACATGTTCGGCAAAGAATTCTTGCAGGCAGATGGCAATTGTTTCCCTCGTCAGCTAATCGACGGTCGGTCAGCCGTTGGCCTTCCACCACTGGTATAGCGCGGGCACATCAGCGTTGGACGCCCGGATCAAGCTGAGCACGTTCTTGGCGTCGGTGGACCAGATGATTTCGGCGGCACCCTGATAGGTCCCGCAGGCGATCTTGCCGGCGGTAGCCGGGGGGTTGCCTTGATGCCACGTGGTTGGCGACTGGCCGCTGTTACCGCAAGCGGTGAGGCTCTCGTCCTTGATGCTGTTGGTGAAGCCGCCGTCGAGATCGTCGGCGTTGTTGAAGAGCAAATAGGTGGCCTTGACTGGGCCGGCGGAGTCCGCGTTCTGCCCGCAATTGATGGCTGCCGCCACACCGGCCGGCGGCTGCGCGGCAGGCGTGCAGTTGCTCAGCGAATAGCCCTTTGAGAGCGACTCGGCGAGCGTGTCGTTGGCGTCGGCGTTCGCTGGTCCCATGCCCGAAAACGCCGCACCACTGAGAATTGCGGCCACCGTCGCGCACCGCAGCGCCCTTGCCAGATGAGACATCGGTTGCTCCCTATAGATCGGTACAAGCCGGCATTCAATTTTTCGCGCTGCCGTAACGGCCGCGCTCCGGTATGGTAAGCCTCTCTGCACGCCAGCTAACTTCTCTTGATCCGGAGAACCCATGACGCAACCCCCCGGTTACCCGCCGCAACCGCCAACCGGGCAGCAGCCCGACAACTACTTGGTGTGGTCCATCCTGGCGACTCTGTTCTGCTGTCTTCCGCTCGGGATCGTGGCGATCGTCAAGTCGACACAGGTCAGTGGGTTGTGGGCGCAGGGCCAGTACGCCGAGGCGCAGGCCGCGGCTGACAGCGCCAAGAAGTTCGTGAAGTGGTCGGTGATCGCCGCCGTCGTTGGAGCGGTCCTGTACGGAATCGTGCTCGTAGTGTTCGCTATGACCGCGGACACCGAGACCACGGCGATGATTACCTCGACTTTGTTCTAACCGTAGGGTGCGCTGGTCGTGACCCGCCAGGTGTCGGTCCCCCCGAAGCTGGGTGCGCGATTGGGTGCCCCGGTATTAGTGGTCGCGGCCGCGACGGCGCTGTGTGCCGGCATCTGGTTCGGTGATCCGACAACGCCTAACGGTCCGCTGCCGATCTGTCCGACCAAGGCGCTCTTGGGAATCGACTGCCCGGGCTGTGGCAGCATGCGGATGTTGTACAGCCTCATGCACGGCGATGTGCTGGCGGCCGCCAGGTTCAATGCGCTCGGCTTGGTGGCTGTCGTGCTCTTGATATGGGCTTACCTGGCTTGGACTTACGGCCGGGTGGTGGGCCGGCGGGTCAGGGGTTGGCAGCACAACCGTTGGGCGGCGATGGTGACGCTGGCACTGGTGACGGTCTGGTTCGTGATACGCAATCTGCCGTTTGCGCCATTCAACGCGCTGTTCGTCTGATGGTGCGACTGGTCTAATCTGGGGCGCAATGGTGCACAAATTGAAGACGATCCCGACGGTGCTCGTTGCGATCATGCTTGTCGCGTTGCTTTCGGTCGGATGCGGACGTTGGTCGAATCACGCACAGCCAAGTGGGAGCACGCAGGCCGCGACCGAGTTCGCCACGACGCTGCGCAACAAGGTCAAGACCGATGCGATGATGGCGCACCTGTCGAAGCTGCAGGACATTGCCAACGCCAACAACGGCACCCGCGCGGTCGGCACTCCCGGCTATGAAGCCAGCGTCGACTATGTCGTCGAAACCTTGCGCAAGAGCGGGTTTGACGTACAGACCCCCGAGTTCTCGGCGCGGGTATTCCACGCCGAGAAGGGTTCGGTGTCCGCCGGTGACCTGACCGCGGACGCACGCGCGCTCGAATACAGCCTGGGCACTCCGGAGAACGGTGTGACGGGCCCGCTGTTGTTCGCCCCCACCGGCGACAAACCCGGCTGCGCGGCCAG
This sequence comes from Mycobacterium asiaticum, assembly GCF_001673365.1. GTDB lineage: Bacteria > Actinomycetota > Actinomycetes > Mycobacteriales > Mycobacteriaceae > Mycobacterium > Mycobacterium asiaticum_A. Next base: position 8,022 of record NZ_LZLS01000186.1, on the reverse strand, counting down.
CGACTACGACAACCTGCCGGTGCAAGGTGCCGTGGTCGTGGTGGATCGCGGCTCCTGCCAGTTCGCCCAGAAAGAAGACGCCGCCGCGCAGCGTGGGGCAGCAGCGCTGATCATCGTCGACAACATCGACGAGCAGTCCATGGGCGGCACTCTCGGCGCGAACACCGACGTGAAGATTCCGGTGGTCAGCGTCACCAAGTCGGTAGGGTTCCAGCTGCGCTCCAAGTCGGGACCGGCAACGATCAAGCTCATCGCGAGCACGCGGAGTTTCAAGGCCCGCAACGTCATCGCGCAAACCAAGACGGGTTCGCCGACAGACGTGGTGATGGCCGGTGCGCATCTGGACAGCGTGCCGGAGGGCCCCGGCATCAACGACAACGGCTCGGGCGTCGCAGCCGTCCTGGAAACCGCAGTGCAGCTTGGGAATTCACCGCAGGTTCACAATGCGGTGCGGTTCGGCTTCTGGGGAGCCGAGGAGCTCGGGCTGATCGGGTCACGCAACTATGTCGAGTCGCTGGATCTCGAAGGTCTCAAGAACATCGCGCTGTACCTGAACTTCGACATGCTCGCCTCGCCGAATCCCGGCTACTTCACCTATGACGGCGACCAGTCGCTGCCACTGGATAATCGCGGCCAGCCGGTGGTGCCTGAAGGCTCGGCCGGTATAGAGCGCACACTGGTCGCCTACCTGAGGTTGTCCGGCAAGACCGCACAGGACACCTCATTCGACGGTCGCTCCGACTACGACGGTTTCACGCTAGCGGGCATCCCCTCGGGCGGGCTGTTCTCCGGTGCGGAGGTCAAGAAGTCTGACGAACAGGCCAAGTTATGGGGCGGGACGGCGAACGAGCCGTTCGACCCGAACTATCACCAGAAGGGCGACAACCTGGAGCACATCGACCGCACCTCGATGGGCATACAGGGCGGGGGTGTCGCGTATGCGGTGGGTCTGTACGCACAGGATCTCAGTGGGCGTAACGGAGTTCCGATCATGGAGGACCGCACCCGGCACGTGCTCGCCAAGCCATGAGGGGTCGGTTCGCCGTCCTCCTACTGACCTTCCTGCTCGCGGCCTGCTCGACCGCCCGGCCACCCGCACAGCCCGCTGCCGCACCGGATCCGGCGCGGTCGTTGGCCGCAAAGGTGACCGCGGACGGGATGTTCGTCCATCTGCGTGCGTTGCAGGACATCGCCAACGCGAACCAGGGGAATCGAGCGTCAGGGACGCCGGGTTACGACGCGAGCGTGGAGTACGTGGCGAAGGCGTTGCGCGACAAAGGTTTCGACGTATCCACACCACAGTTCGAGCGGATGCGCAACACGTCGGAGGGTAAACCGACGCTGACGATCGCCGGTCGCAGCTTTTCGGTCGACCAGGCCTCACTGCTAGTCCGCACGCCATCTGGCGGACTGACCGGCCCCGTCGTGCGCGCCGCTCCCGCCGCCGGTTGCGCCGCAGGCGACTACCCGGCCGCGCTGCCCAAGGGAGCGATCGCGGTGGTCGACGACAGCCGCTGTTCGGTGGTCGACAAACAGAACAGCGCGATGGCCAGGGGAGCGGCGGCCGTGATTGTGATAAGTCAGCCCAGCGGTCACGGGGCACCTCCCACGCTGTTCAATCCCGGCTACTACAACCAGCTGACCGTGCCGGTGGCGGTGGTCGGCGCCAACGCGGCAACGGCCCTGAGCCGCACCACCGCACCGGTGCGGCTGGTGCTCGACGCCGAGAACGTCAAGGTCATCTCCCGAAATGTGCTGGCACAGACCAAAACCGGGGCACCGAACGAGGTGGTGATGGTCGGCACGCACTTGGACAGCCCGCCGAACAGTCCCGGTATCAACAACGCCGGGTCGGGCGTGGCGGCGGTGCTGGAAACCGCACTGGCGCTGGGACCGTTGCCGCCGGTGGCCAACGCGGTGCGGTTCGCGTTCTGGGGAGCCGAAGAAAACGGGGTCAACGGATCGATGGACTACGTCTTCGGGCTCGACAACGCTGCGCTGAATGACATCGCGCTGTATCTGAACTTCGACATGCTCGGATCGCCGAACCCCGGTTTCTTCACCGACGACGGAGACCAGTCCGGTCCGGCCGGACCGGGCGTCGCCTCGGCCGATGTGCCGGAGGGTTCGGCCGGCATCGAGCGCACCCTGGCCGGCTATCTGAACCTGGCCGGCAAGCGGCCGGCCGACATGCCGTTGAACACCAGGACCGATTACCACCCCTTTCTGGTTGCCGGTATTCCGGTCGGGGGGATGAATACCGGTGCATCGCAAACGAAGACCACCGTGCAGTCCCGGCTGTGGGGCGGCCAGGCCGGCGCCGCGTTCGATCCCAACTATCAGAGCCCGCGCGACACCGTCGAGGCGATCAACCGGGATGCATTGGCAGTCATGGGGTCTGGGGTGGCATTCGCGGTGGGCACCTACGCGCAGTCGATCGGCGGCGTCAACGGCGTCACCCCCCACGACAAACGGCACCGGACGCGGATTTCCTAGCAACACCAAAGCTGGTCACGACGAGGCCCCCGAAGCTAAAGTGTGGGATCGCCTTTCTACGGGCCTTTCACTAGGAGGTTTCTTTGACGGAGCAACCGCCGGGCTATCCGCCGCCGCCACCGGGCGACTACCCGTCACCATCGGGCGACTACCCCCCACCGTCCAGTTATCCCCCGCCGAGCGGCTACCCGCCACCGAGCGGGTATTCACCGCCGCAACCGGGTGGCTACCCCCCGCCGGCCGGTTATCCGCCTGCGCCAGGAGGTTACGGCTACCCGGCACCTTCGGCGTCGACGAATCCGATGGCGATCGCGTCATTGGTGAGCTCCTTGCTGGGGTGGATCTGCGGCATCGGTCCGATTCTGGGCGTGGTCTTCGGCATCATCGCCCTCAAGCAGATCAAGCAGACCGGCCAAGGTGGCCACGGTCTGGCGCTAGCCGGACTCATTATCGGTGGGATCGGGCTGGCTATCATGGCGTCCTATCTGATCTTCGCGATCATCTACGGGGCGGCGCACGCTGGAGATGCAAGTGCCGCGGCCGAGCTGATCACCCTTGGAAGACAGGCAATTTCACCAGTCTGACGGTCAGGGCCGATCCTCAGGCCGGTGGGGACGACGGGGTTGAATATGAACTTGCGCTCGCGCAGAGTGATCGCGTGGTTGCGGGCCGTGACCGCTGCGGTAGGGGCAGTGCTTGTGGTGGCGGGCTGTACCACGATGGTCCCGGGCAATGCGGTATCCATTCTCAACGACCCTTTCCGGGTAGGCGGCCTGCCGGCCACCGACGGGCCCAGCGGGCCGCGACCGAACGCGCCCGCGCCCACCGGCACGGTGCTCAACACCAACAACGGGCCCATCGACAAGTTGTCGTTGTTGTCGCTCAACGACATCGAGGAGTACTGGAAAGCCCACTACTCCGCACCGCTGCAGGGTTCGTTCAGACCCGTCGACAAGTTCGTCTCCTACGACTCCAACGATCCGAGCAGTCCGATCGTCTGCCACAACGAGACCTACGAACTTGTCAACGCGTTCTTCACGTCACGCTGCAACATGATCGCCTGGGACCGCGGGGTGTTCATGGCGGTCGCGCAGAAGTACTTCGGTGACATGTCCGTAAACGGTGTGCTGGCACACGAATTCGGGCACGCGCTGCAGACGATGGCCAAGCTGGTCACCAGGAAAGACCCCACCATTGTTCGCGAGCAGCAGGCCGACTGCTTTGCCGGCGTCTACATGTACTACGTGGCCGACGGTAAGTCACCGCGTTTCACGATCAGCACCTCCGACGGGCTCGACCACGTGCTCGCCGGGATCATCACCACGCGCGACCCGGTGATGGACGCCGATTCCCAAAACGACGACGAGCACGGTTCGGCCCTCGACCGGGTCAGCGCCTTCCAGATGGGCTTCATCACCGGCACCTCGGCATGCGCGGGGATCAACAAGGCCGAGGTCGAGCAGCGCCGTGGCGACCTGCCGACGGCCCTGCGGGTCGACACGGGCGGCTCCACGGAGACCGGCGAGGTGCCGATCAACGAGGACACCCTCAAGACATTGATGGAATTGATGGGCAAGATCTTCTCGCCCAAGAATCCGCCGACACTGTCGCTCAAACCGGTCGCTTGCGCGGATGCCAAGCCGAGCCCGCCCGCTTCCTACTGCCCGGCCACCAACACCATCGCGGTCGACCTCCCGGCACTGGCGACGATGGGCAAGGTAGCCGGGGAGGAGCAGCAAAGCCTGCCGCAGGGCGACGACACGGCGCTATCCATCGTGATGTCGCGGTATGCGCTGGCGGTGCAGCATCAGCGCGGTCTTGCGATGCGGAGTCCGTGGACCGCACTGCGGACGGCGTGCCTCACCGGTTTCGCGCACCGAAAGATGGCCGAGAACATCGAGCTGCCGTCGGGTAATTCGCTGGTGCTAACAGCAGGTGACCTTGACGAAGCCGTTTCCGGACTACTCACCAATCACCTGGTCGCCAGCGACGCCGACGGCGTCAGCGTGCCGGCCGGATTCACTCGGATTTCGGCGTTCCGGGCCGGGGTGATCGGCGAGATGGAGGGGTGCTACTCGCGCTATCCGGGCTAGCTGAGGTCCTAGCCGTTTCCGTTGTTGCTCAAGCGATCTCGGGATGAGGTACGGAGTGCTCGGGCTCACTGTCGTCTCGCTGCGCGTGCGCCCACATCATCACGAACCAGGTGACCAGCAGCCAGCCGACGATCACCGTCGGGATCGCCCACAAGCGTCGGACCAGCAACGCCGTATCGCACCGTGACACCAGGGCTGCACCGCCTTCGCCGTGCAGGTGGGAACTGAGCCCGTTGCCGCAGCTGACCTGTATGCCGTAGATGTCGAACTGGTCCAGGTAGACCGGAAACCACATGGCTCCCAGCCCGATGAATCCGACTATCAATCCGACGATTCCGATGTAGATCTTGCGGTGACTCACGGTTTCTCCAGGCAATGTTAACGGTAGATGTGGCGTTTGAAGCCAACGTCGTGCAGTCGCCAGGCGCCACCAGAACGGACTGGTCGCGTGTCCGGCGAATTGCGGGGGTGCCCGGTACCTGTCACTGGCCGCGACGTCCTTACCAGCAAACATAGGGTTCCGATAATTGGTCCGATGGCCAGCAGCTGGCAGGCGCTGAGCGCACCGCACAGCACTTGACGAACAATCTCCAATGCCCCGCCAACCATCGGACCACCCCTCGTGTGCCGATTATGTTAATAGACGTTCCGCGGCATCGGTAGTCCGCCGCAGTTTCGTGCAGTGTTATTCGGGCTACAGTGAGGCTGTGTCCAGCCTGCCCGGCCCCAGCGCGCTACCCGCTGCGCCCGGTGTCAAGCGGCGACCGAAGGATCGCAAGGCGCAAATTGCGCGAGCCTCCGCTGAGGCGTTCAGCGCGCAGGGGTATCACGCGGTGAGCATGGAAACCATCGCGGCCAAAGTCGGGGTGTCGGCCCCGGCGTTGTATCGGCACTACGCAGGCAAGTACGACCTCTTCAAGGGCGCGGTGTTGACCCTGAGCCAGCAACTGGGCGACTCCACCGATTTCGAGGACGACGGCGCCGCCCCGACCGAACTGCTGGACAGACTCGTCGACGCGCTGATCGACACCACTCTGGACAACCGTGAGTCCGGTGGCCTCTACCGCTGGCAGGCTCGTTACCTGCGTGCCGAGGACCAGCGTGCGCTGGCCGAGCAGCTGAAAGTGGTGAACCGCCGAATTCAGAAGCCGCTCATGGCGATTCGGCCTTCCCTGGTATCGACGCAGCGGTGGCTGCTGTCGGCCGGTGTGCTCAGCGTAATCGGCAGCGTCGTCGACCATTCGGCACGGCTGCCGGCCGACGAGATCAGGGCACTACTCGGTGCGGCAGCCTCGGCGATCCTCGCCGCGCAGCTTCCCGAGCCCGACGAGGTCTTCCCCCGTCCCGTCTCGTGGCGCCTCTTCGCCCAGGACGCCGGTGTCTACGAAGCGTTGCTGCACGCGTCGATGGCGTTGTTCAAGGACCGTGGGTACTCCGAGACCAGCATGGCGCAGATCGCCAAGGCCGCCGGGGTGCCGGTGTCGGGGATATACCGCTACTTCTCGGGCAAGTGCGAGATCCTGGCGACCGGATTGCGCCGGGCCGCCGATCGGGTCTCCGCGCAATTGTCACCGGTGGTCGGGGCGCTCACCGAGCCGCGGCAAGCGTTGACGCTGCTGATCGATGCATATGTGGCGACATCGTTCGCCAACCCGGAACTGGCCGCCGTCTACTACACCGAACGAGCCAACTTGACGCCCGCCGATCAGATGCTGCTGCACAACGTGCAGCTCTCGACCATCGATTCGTGGGTGCGGCTGCTGACGGCGGCACGGCCGTCGCTCACACCGATGCAGGCCCGGTTTCTGGTTCAGGCCGCGATGGCGCTGGTGGTGGATCTGGGCCGGATGGCGGAGCCGGATCTGTCCGCGGACCGCTCGGCCCACTTGCAGGCCTGCGTGCGAAAGCTGATGGAAGTCACCCTGTTTGGTGATCCGGACGGAGCAGACGAAGTGCGGCCGTCACCGCCAGATCGGCGACGTCGAGGGTCTTCGACCGCAGGTCGTGTCGCGCACCGGTGATCTCGACGAGCTCGGTAGGTGCGGGAATCAGCGCCGCCGCGTCGCGCAATTCGTCCAGCGTGCCGAACGGATCGGAGGTTCCGTGCGTGAACACCGTGGGCACCGTGATGTCCGGAAGATGCTCGGTGCGGGACCGCTCCGGCTTACCCGGCGGATGGACCGGATAGGAGAACAGCGTCAACACATCCACCTGGGGGTGGCCGGTTGCCGCCACCATCGAAGTCTGCCGGCCACCGTAGGAGTGCCCACCGGCGACTAATGGCCCGTCGGCCAGTCCGCGGCAGAATTCGATGGCTTCGGCGATGCCGGCTTGGTCGGCGGTAGCCGACCCGGACGGTGGCCCTTTCGGTCGGCGGCGTCGGTAGGGCAGGTTGTAACGCACCGCCAACCAGCCGCGTCGGGCCCATTCGTCGCAAACCTGTTGCAGCAGTTGGGAATCCCGGTTCCCGCCAGCGCCATGGGTGAGTACCGCCACGCCGTGCGGTTCGCGTTGCGGCGCGTGCGCGATACCGGCGATCGGGTCGAGGTTCACGACAACCTGAACAGCGGGGAGACGGGGCCGTGGCCGCCGCCCAGCGGATATGCGGCACGCAGAGCTTCGGTCACCCAACGCTTTCCGAAAGCCACGGCATCGGGCATGGGGTAGCCGTGTGCCAGCGCGCAGGCGACCGCGGCCGCCAGCGTGTCGCCGCCACCGTGGTCGTTGCCGGTGGGCAGGCGCTCGGTATCGAACTCGTGGAAGTCGGCGCCTTGCGAGGGGCCGTAGAGCAGGTCGCAGCTGCGCTCGGAGGTGCGCAGATGTCCGCCCTTGACCAGTGCCCAGCGTGGTCCCAACGCGTGGAGGGCCTTGGCGGCGGCGCGCTGCGAGTCCGTGTCCACGACGTCGATATCGACCAGCAACCGCACCTCGTCCAGGTTGGGCGTCACCAGCGTGGCCAACGGAAACAGTTGGGTGCGTAGCGAATCCAGTGCGGAGGTGGCCAATAGCGGATCGCCGTGCATGGACGCACACACCGGGTCGACCACGAGCGGGACAGACAGTTGCAGCCGCCGCCAGGTGTCGGCCACCGCTTCGATGATGGACGCCGACGCCAGCATCCCCGTCTTGGCGGCCTGAATGCCGATATCGGTGACCACCGCTTCGATCTGACCGGCCACCACGTCGTCGGGAACTTCGTGAAAACTGTTGACGCCCAACGTGTTCTGCACCGTAACCGCGGTGACGGCGACGCAGGCATGCAGCCCGAGCAGCGCGATGGAGCGCATGTCGGCCTGGATGCCTGCGCCGCCCCCGGAGTCGGACCCGGCGATGGTCAGCACCCGCAGCGGGGTGCTGCCGGGCGCCGGCACCGGCAGGAAGGTCACTGGGTAGGAGTCAGCGGCAGATACACCCGGTTGCCCTGCTCGGCGAA
>NZ_LZLS01000185.1 GCF_001673365.1 Mycobacterium asiaticum | reverse complement strand
GGGAGCGGCGGCGGTGGTGGGTTGCTATACGGCAACGGCGGTGCCGGCGGAGCAGGCAATGGGACCGGTGCCGGCGGCCCCACCGTAACCGCCTTCAGCACTGGCCCCGCTGTTATGACTCAGGGCATACCCGCCGTGACCGCCGGCCCCGCCGAAGGCACCCGCGGTCTCACCACCGGCCCCACCGGCCCCGCCATAACCGCCCACGGCACTGACATTGGACACCAAGCCGCCATTGTTGTCGAAGACAAAGGCCTCACCGCCATACCCGCCGGCACCACCGGGGGCACCCGCGGTGTAGCCGTTACCACCGGCCCCACCGAAACCGCCCTTGGCATAACCATTAGTGATAGTCGACCCACCCTCAGCCGACACCCAGCCCCGACCGTTAAGCCCGGCAGCGTAATTGATGCCGTTACTGCCCCCATCACCACCGAACTCGCCCTTGCCACTGTTACCACCAGCACCACCGATCGCAGTCCCATGATCAGCAGTCGACATCGCCCCCGACGAGTAGTTCGCCTGCACCACACCCGCGCCGCCGTCACCACCGACATGGCCATCAAAGCCCTGACCACCAGCACCACCGGTGGCATGACCCGCCAGCACCTGACCGGTGTAGTTGGTGCTCGAACCACCCAGCGCACCACCCTCTAACAAGCCATAGCCGCCAGCACCACCGATACCGCCACCAAAGGCATCGCCACCAGCACCACCGGTGGCAGTGCCCGACACATAACTATCCCCGAACGTGCCGGTATGGGCGGCATACCCAAAGCCCAAACCACCAGCCCCACCAGCACTACCAGCATCGGTGGCATCCCCACCGACACCACCAATCGCCGTCACCTGATGCGCAGTGCCGCCATCGTAGGCACCCACCTTGCCATCCCCACCAGCACCACCAACCGCACCAGCACCAGTACCCGCACCACCCTTACCACCACTGGCCGTACCACTAGCACTACTACCCACACCATCAGCCACGATGCTGCCCACACCACCAACACCACCGCCACCACCAGCAGAACCAGCCCCACCGATACCACCGGTCGCACCATCACCGGTCCCAATCGCAGTACCACCACCAGTCGCACTGATCAACCCAGCACCACCAACCGCACCAGCACCACCATCACTACCGCCACTACCACCAGCACCACCAGTGGCGGTACCGGCAGCGGTGCTGAAGGCACCATCGGCGGTAATGCTGGCGTCGCCGCCGGCCCCGCCGGCCCCGCCGGCTGCGGTCGCCGTACCCGCACCACCGGTCCCGCCTTCCCCGCCGGTAGCGACACCGCCGGTGCTGCCGCCGTTGGTGTGCTGAACTAGCGCACCGCCCCCGCCGCCGCCACCACCACCGCCGTGGCCGGGCCCGGTCGCTGTGGCCGCCGCGCCAGTGCCGCCGGCGCCGCTGGCGCCGGCAACGGCACCGGTACCGAGGGCCTCACCTACACCACCGGCGCCGCCCTTGCCGCCGCCGCCGAACGCACCGCCATCGGTGCCGGTGCCGCCCGTGCCACCGGTCCCACCAGTGCCGCCAGCCTGCGCAAAGCCTGTGACTGGCGTGCCGTCACCGGCGCCGCCCTGGCCGCCGGTGCCGCCCTGACCGCCGGCGCCGCCGCCAGTGCCTGCGATTCCGGCACCGCCGGTACCACCCGTGCCACCTGCGCCGCCGCGGAAGGCCTGCAAGCCGGTACCACCGCCGTCGCCCGTGCCGCCGGTACCACCAATACCGCCGGTACCACCCGTACCTGCAGCGCCAGCGCCACCGCCGAACCCAAAGAACCCGCCTGAGCCACCGGCGCCGGCCGCGCCGGCGCCCCCGCCGGTCCCACCCATGCCGCCGTCGCCGCCGACGATGAGATGCCCAATACCGGTGCCACCAGTTCCGCCCGTGCCGCCCACGCCTCCGGCGCCCCCAGCACCACCCGCACCGCCCGAACCCAAGATGCCGCCTAGGCCGAAGAGTCCGCCGTTGGCGCCGCCGGCGCCACCGACCCCGCCCGTCCCACCGGCCAAGCCCATGCCACCACGCCCGAGCGGAGTCGCGCCACCGCCCGCGGCGCCCGTCGCACCCGTGTCGCCCATACCGCCGGCACCGCCCGTACCGCCGGCACCGCCACCCCAACCGAACAGTGCCCGATCGGCACCACACTGGTCCTGGCTTGCTCGAGCGGATGACCGACATCCCAGAACCGCTCCCTGTCCGCAGCAACACCGGCCCCGGCGAACTCCCGCCGCAGACCAGTCGGCTGCCGCTGCTGCCGGGTGCGCGGACCATCGGCGTGGCCGCGTACAACCTCGGGCTCACCGTCGACGGGCACGAGCTGCTCTCGGACGTGTCGTTCACGTCGCGACCGGGATCCTTGATCACGATCGTCGGACCGTCGGCGTCCCGCAATTCGGCCCTGACCGCGCTGCTGGCCGGAACACGCCCGCTGAGCTCAGGCATCCTGACCGTCGACGGCCACGACGTACACGCCGAACCCGCGGCGATGCGCTTCCGCGTCGGGGTCGTCAGCCGCGACGACCGGCTGCACACGCGCCTCACTGTCGAGGCAGCGCTTGGCTACGCAGCCGAACTGCGACTGCCACCGGACACCTCGCCGGACAGCCGCGACCGAATCATCAACCAGGTTCTCGACGAACTCGAGTTGACCGAGCATCGCGCCACCCGGATCGCAAAGCTGGCGCCCGGGGCCCGTCGATGCGTGTCGTTGGCGGTAGAACTGCTCACCAGACCGTCGTTGCTCGTGGTCGACGGGCCCGGGGCCGGCCTGGATCCGGGGCAGGAAAACCACGTCATGGCGTTGCTGCGCCGCCAAGCCGACCTCGGCTGCGTCGTCGTGGCGACGGTTACCTCGTTGACGCACCTCAACCTCTGCGACCAGGTGCTGTTGCTGACCCCGGCGGGCCAGTTGGCCTTCGCCGGTCCGCCATCGCACATCGACTCGGCGTTCGGCACCACCGACTGGTACGAGGTATTCGCGCGAATCAGCGCCGACCCGTACGGTGCCCATCACGCCTTCGTGATCCGGCAGCAGGAGTCGGTGTCGCCCTCACCGCCCTCAGTCGCCAGCCCGGAGCGGCTTGCTCCCGCACCCAGCTTCGGCCGGCAGTTTCGGGTGCTGGTCCGTCGCCAGTTGCGGTTACTGCTGAGCAGTCCCGTCTACTCGCTGTTCCTGCTGTTGTTGCCGTTCGTGCTGGGTGGGCTGACGTTGCTCATCCCGGGCGACTCCGGGCTGAACCGGCCCGGTCCGTCATCACCCAACGCGCACGAAGCGATCGAGATCCTGGCGGCGCTCAACTTCGCGGCGGTGCTGATGGGCACCGCGGTGACCTTCCGCAGCCTGGTCACCGAGCGGCTGACCTTCCGCCGTGAGCAGGCGATCGGGCTGTCCACCTCGGCCTATCTGCTGGCCAAGATCGTCGTCGGCGGCGTCATCGCGGTTGTGCAGGCCGCGATCCTGACCGTCATCGTGATCATCGGTAAGGGCGGCCCGAGGCACGGCGCCGTGCTGTTGGGCAACGCCGACGTCGAACTGTTTGTGAGCGTGGCGGCGACGGCCGTTGTCTCGGCGATCGTCGGGTTGGCATTGTCTTCGTTCGGCAAGTCCACCGCCGAAGTGCTGGGGCTGGCAGTTCCGGCGGTGCTGGCCTCGTTGTTGTTCGCCGGCGGGCTGGTTTCGCTGGTGGGCACCTGGGGCTACGACCAGATTTCCTGGTTCATCCCCGCCCAGTGGGGTTTTGCGGCCGCGGCCTCCACCGTGGATTTGCGCAGGGTTGACCGACTGGCCGACCAGAACGCGGTGTGGAGCCACTACTCGGGCTGGTGGGTGTTCGACCTGATCCTGCTGCTCGTCCTTGGCGCGGCGTGGGCGGGCCTCGTCCGGTACCGACTCCGGGCGCCGTCACCTGCCCCTACATCGCCAGCAACACGAACTGCGTGATCTGGAAAGGTGAGAAGTTGTTGTCGCTCACCAGCACAACCGACTGCCGACCGTCCGGCAATTTCGGTCCCAGCGTGATGCCCTCGAGGTTGTCCACCGGCTTGAGCGTCGCCGACAGATCGATGGCAAGCACCTTGGACATCGATGTCAGGGTGGCGCCCTGCATCGATTCCATGTTGGAGACGTCTGTCGCAGAACCGATTTCGGCGCGGTAGATGCGGGCCACCGGCGGCGTCGCAGTCGAGCGTTCCAGCACCAGAAACGTGTTGTCGGACAACGCGACAAGGTCGGCCACGCCGTTACGATCGGCGCCGTGGCCTGCGGGCTCCATCGGGTAGGCGTACTGGGCGACGGGCGCGGCGTCGGCGACGTCGAACTTGGTGATGCGGGTCAGCACGCGGTGGTCACCGTTGGTCAGTGGCCCGTCGTTGTAGCCCGGCTCCTCCATTGCGGCGAACAGCGACCGTCCGTCGGGTGCCAGCGTCAAGCCTTCCAGCGCCATGTTTCGTCGCGGGCCGGTCCGTTGCTCCGACATTGCGAGGTTGGGCGGCAACGCGAATTGACCGAGGTACCCGCCGTCCAGCGCAGCGATCCGCACCCAGGGATCGGCCAGCACCGGTTCCCGATCGGTTCGCCGCTCCCCTTCGGCGCTCCAGTAAAGCCGTTGTCTGCCGGCGTCGAAGGCGATGCCCTCCGGGTCGGGCGGTATGTGGGCTTGATTCGGGACTGGTGCGGCGCCTAGGCCCGACGGGCCGGACCGGTCCCCGAACGGATGGGCGCTGGTGCAGTTGATGTGGTCAATTCCGTTGTCCGACAACGAAATCTGGACGGTGTAGAACCGGGCCGGGCCGTGTTTGGAGCGGTCGTCGCTGATGACGTAGTAAACCTGACGGCCTGCGTCGTAGGTGATTCCCGACAAACCGCCAACCGCTGTGCCGTCGACGGTGGTGCCGAACGCCACCTGCGACTGGCCCAGGAAAGTCAAGAGCGGTTCGGCCGCGGGACGGCCCGACGCGCAACCGCTGACACACAGAATCAGCGCCAGGGCCAACGCTTGCAGACCCCTCCACCGCCCCATACCTCGACGGTAGCCCGACTTGAAACCGGTCCCTCAGACGTAGCGTCTGACGCGCTCGCAGTACTCGAGATATTCCTTGCCGTAATGCTCGCGCATGAATTCCTCTTCCCGCAGCACCTGTCGATTGAACAACCAGGCGCCGACGACCAGACAGATCAACGGAACCCAGTTCGGGAACACCAACAGCTGCCCGAGCAGGAAAAGGAAGAAGCCGACATAGATCGGGTTGCGGCTCACCGCGAAAATGCCGGTGGTGACCAGGCCTCCGGGTTTGTCGACGTCGATGCCGATGCGGAAGCTCTTGCCGAACGAGACCAAACTTGCCACCAGCACCACCACGGCGGTGGCGCACAAACCCACGCCCACCCAGGCCGCCACGGTGGAGCGGAAGAACCGCTGCGTGCTGATGACCGGCCAGCCGAAAGCCGCGGCGAACACGGTGTAGAAGTAGAACAGCGCGAACGGCGGGATCGCGAAGTCAGTGTTGTCGAGTTCCCCGAAATGCACTGCCCGCGTACCGGTTCTTCTCAGCAACAGCACCCTGGCCAGCACGGTGCCGACGAGCACGACCACCAACAGTGCGGCCAGATATTGCGGCATCGCGGCCTCCTCGTCGCCGGGCTGACCCAACAATCGCACGACACGGCCGGGCCGAACAGACCGACTTGTTCCGGCGGCGCGGGCGACGGGCTACGGTCGGGGAATGGCGTCAGACACTAAAACCACTGCCGACTACCTACGCGACGCGCTGGACGGGCGTTGGCGCGATGTGAAGAACGAGACACGAGCCAAGCTCAACCACGAAGCGTTTCGCCCGCACTACACCCCCAACACGGTCATCGCCCGCGCCAAGGTGGCCGAGCAAATGCAGATGATGGCAACCGCGGGCATTTCTGATGAAGGGTTCCGCAAGGAGCACGGCGGCACGGGCGACGTCGGGGCGGCGGTCACGATGATCGAGATGCTGGCGATGTCGGACCTGTCCCTGATGGTCAAGGCCGGTGTGCAATGGGGCCTGTTCGGCGGTGCCGTGGAGAATCTGGGCACCGAACGCCACGGGTCCTACGTGAAGGACATCATCACTCTGGATTTGCTCGGTTGTTTCGCCATGACCGAGACCGGGCACGGCAGCGACGTTCAGTCGCTGGAGACGACGGCCACCTACGACGTCGAGACCGAAGAGTTCGTCGTCCACTCCCCCACCCCGACGTCCCGCAAGGACTACATCGGTGGTGCTGCCGAAACCGCCACCATCGCAGCGGTTTTCGCGCAACTGATCACCCACGAGAAGGGTGAGCCGGTCAATCACGGCGTGCATTGCCTTCTGGTCCCGCTCCGCGATGCGGACGGCAACGACCTACCCGGTGTCACCACCTCGGACTGCCACTACAAGGGCGGCCTGCCCGGAGTCGACAACGGCCGCATCATGTTTGACCACGTTCGCGTTCCGAGAGTGAACCTGCTGAACAAGTACGGCGAAGTCGAACCGGACGGCACCTACACCTCGCCGATCGACAACGCCAACCGCCGGTTCTTCACCATGATCGGCACGCTGATCCGCGGGCGGGTCACCGTGGGCGGCAGCGCCGGCAACGCCGCCCATGTCGCACTGGACATCGCCACCCGATATGCGTTGCAGCGCAGGCAATTCAGCGCACCCGACGACGACAGCGAAGTCCTGATCATGGACTATCTGGTGCACCAGCGTCGGCTGTTCCCGTTGATCGCGCGGTCCTATGCGCTGCAATTCGCGCAGAACGAACTGGTGTCCAAGTGCCACGACCTGCAGACCTCGGACGTGGTGGATGCCGACGAGCAGCGTGAGCTCGAAGCACGTGCCGCCGGCTTGAAGGCCGCCAACACCTGGCACGCCTCACGGGCCATCCAGGAGGCACGGGAAGCCTGCGGCGGCGCGGGTTACATGGCCGAAAACCGGTTGATCGCATTGCGCGCCGACACCGACGTGTTCACCACCTTCGAAGGCGACAACCACGTGCTGACCCAACTGGTGGCCAAGGAGTTGTTGACCGCCTACGCTGACGACATCAAGAGCATGAGCCCGGTGGAATGGGTGCGCTTTGCGGCTAACACGGTCGGCGACCGGGTGATGAAACGTACTGCGGCCGAGGCGATCATGCAACGCATCGTCGATTCGCGCCAGGACAGTGAAGAGGAAGGCAGCCTGTTCAACCGCGGTACCCAGGTTTCGATGTTCGAGGACCGGGAGGACTATCTACTGTCCTCGGTCGCGCGGCGACTCCAAGGCAAGTCCAAGGAAATGTCGGCATTCGACGCGTTCAACGCGGTGCAGGATCACGTGCTGCATGCGGCGCAGGCACATATCGACCGGATTGTGCTCGAAGCGTTTGTCGCCGGGATCGACTCGTGCCCGGACCGCGAGGCGCAGGAACTACTGGAAGTGCTGTGCGACCTGTATGCATTGACGGTGATCGAAGAAGACAAGGCTTGGTTCATCGAGCACCGTTACCTGTCCACCGAGCGAGCTAAGGCGGTGACGCGCGGCATCAACGACCGGTGTCGGGTACTGCGTCCACACGCCAAGACGCTGGTCGACGGGTTCGGCATCCCCGAACCGCTGCGCTATGCGGAGATGCTGCACCCGGAGAATTTGCCGGACTAGGACTGGTGCGGAATCGGACCTGACGCCTTGAGCTTGCCGTCGGGTCCGATCTGAAACTTCACCGTGCCCCGTTGACTGGGACAGCATTCCTCGTCGTTGCCGACCCGCCACTGGTATTGCACGGTGACGCTGTCATCGCTGCTGGGCGGCAACACGGTGGTGTAGGGCTTGGGGTTAGGTGTGGGTGAGCCCAATGGGGTGTTGCGGTCGAAGAACAGCAGCTGCTGTGGGGTCGACTCGGAGGCGATGCTGGGGATGATCTGGACCCAGTTCAATCGGCACTTCTTGGTGCGCCCTCGGCCGATTTCCACCCAGATAGAACCCGCAACTTCAATCGGCACTTTGGCGATCGCCTGACGCACCGTGTCCGCAGTGGGACTGTCGGACTGCTTGCACGCCTCGGGCTTAGCCGACGGCGCGGACGACTGGTTTCCGTCGCACCCTACGGCCGCGATCCCAATCATTGCCGCGACGATAACCTGCCGACATCTCACGGGCGCCTAGCCTAACGTCTGCGCTGGGCAGTGCTCTGTTTGCCCGGCTCTGCGCGACAACTGCAACCGTTAGCCAGGTGTTGTCGCGCAGAGGCGGGCAAACAGACCACCACTCCGGACAGCCGCCCAGCCGACGGTGTGACCGGAAGCACACAACGGGAGCAAAATTTGGTCTTCCCCAATGTCTTCCGATGCCGCCACGGCGGACGCGGAGCTTGACGAAGGCTGTGAATGTCCCCCCGGTTTCGTCAAAACCCCAGGTGTAGGGCCTGATACCGACGCAGACGTGGGTAATCTGGCCGCAGATCGCCGATCGACGACGACCGGCATCCCAGCGCCAGTTACTCGCGCTTTTTCCGTCGCCTCCCTGTCGCGTTTCCGAGGCCGCACAGGCCGGCCGAACCACTGCGAGAAGTCTGTAAAGCGGCCGAAACGTTGGACGCGCCGCGCTGAAACATCGTTGCCGCAGGATCTTGGGCATCCCGTTGTGCCCCTTGAAACCCCTTGAAAGGATCTCGAACGCCATGTCGTCCGCTGAGCACCCCGACCACGGGGAGGTGCGCACCGCGTGCGCGTATTGCGGCGTCGGATGCGGAATGGTGTTGCAGATCACAACCGATCCCGAAAGCGGCCGGCGTCACATCGCCAAATCGGTTGGGCAAGAGAACCATCCAGCCAACTTCGGCCGCCTGTGCACGAAAGGCGCCACCACCGCCGAATTCTTGGCCGCACCCGGTCGAGCCGACTTGGCTTACTCGAGGACCGACCGCGGGCAACCTCTCGAACCCCTCGACACCGATACCGCAATAACCAGAACAGCGAAGCGGTTGCGCGGCATCATCGACAAGCACGGCCCAGACGCCGTGGCGCTCTACGTGTCTGGGCAGATGTCGCTCGAGGCACAGTATTTGGCCAACAAGCTGGCCAAGGGATTTATCGGCACCAATCAGATCGAGTCGAACTCGCGACTGTGCATGGCCGGCGCAAGCTCTGGTTACAAACTGTCGCTGGGCGCCGACGGACCGCCGGGGTCATACGAGGACTTCGAGCACGCCGACGTGTTCTTCGTCATCGGGGCAAACATGGCCGACTGCCATCCGATCCTGTTCCTGCGCATGATGGAACGGGTCAAAGCCGGCGCCAAACTGATCGTCGTCGACCCACGCCGTACCGCTACCGCCGCAAAGGCCGACCTGTTTCTGCAGATCGCCCCCGGCACGGATTTGGCCCTCCTCAACGGTTTACTGCACCTGATCGTCGAAAACGGGCACACCGACCCCGCTTTCATCGCCGAGTTCACCTCCGGCTGGGAGGCGATGCCGAGCTTCCTGGAGCAGTTCACCCCGGACAAGGTCAGCGAAATCACCTCCATCCCAGCCGAAGACATTCGCACTGCCGCACGCTGGATCGGCGAGGCCGCAAATTGGCTGACCTGCTGGACCATGGGTCTCAACCAAAGCACCCACGGCACCTGGAACACCAACGCGATCTGCAATCTGCACCTGGCCACCGGCGCCATCTGCAAGCCCGGCAGCGGGCCCTTCTCACTCACCGGGCAACCCAACGCCATGGGTGGACGCGAAATGGGTTACATGGGACCGGGTTTGCCCGGCCAGCGGGCAGTAACCAGCACCGACGACCGCGAGTTCACCGAGGACCAGTGGGGCATCGCCCGCGGATCGTTGCGCACCGATGTCAGCGACGGTGTCATCGACATGTTCACCCGCATGGCCGACGGACAGATCAAAGCATGCTGGATTATGTGCACCAATCCCGTTGCCACCGTGGCCAATCGCAAGACTGTGCTGGCCGGGCTGGAAAAGGCGGAACTGGTGATCACCCAGGACGCCTACCTGGAAACCGAAACCAACGAGTACGCCGACGTGTTGCTGCCCGCCGCCTTGTGGACGGAGTCCGACGGGGTGATGGTCAATTCCGAGCGCAATCTGACCTTGTCTCAGCAGGCTGTCGAACCGCCCGGGCGGGCACTGCCAGATTGGCAGATCATCGCCCGGATCGCCTGCGCGATGGGCTATTCGGACTCGTTCACCTACACCTGCGCCGAGGATGTTTTCGACGAGCTCAAGCAATTCTGGAACCCCAAGACCGGTTACGACCTTCGCGGCATCAGCTACGAGCGGCTGCGCCAAACACCCGTGCAGTGGCCGTGCCCGCCGGGGAGCGCGGCCGACCGTAATCCGATCCGCTATCTCAACGACGGTGTCAGCCAACGCCTTCTAGTGCGTGAGGACGGTCATGTCCCCCGCCTCGCGTTCCCGACACCAAATGGCCGGGCGGTGTTCTTCGCCCGTCCGCACCTGGCGCCCAACGAGATGCCGGACGGCGACTACCCGTTCCTACTCAACACGGGCCGGCTGGCACACCAATGGCACACGATGACCAAGACGGGCAAGGTCGCCAAGCTCAACAAGCTCAACCCCGGCCCGTTCGTCGAGATTCACCCCGAAGACGCAGAGCGCCTGGCGATCTGCGACGGCGACCGGGTCGAGATCGCCTCACGCCGTGGCCGCGCCGTGCTGCCCGCCGTCGTCACCGATCGGGTACTGCCGGGCAACTGCTTCGCGCCGTTCCACTGGAATGACACATTCGGCGAATACCTTTCGATCAACGCCGTCACCAACGACGCTGTCGACCCGGTCTCGCGACAACCGGAATACAAGGTGTGCGCGGTCACCCTGACCAAGGTTGCCGCCGCCACGCGGCCCGCGGCCCTCAACCCGCCCCGTCACGCACCGGAAGTCGCCCTGGCTCAAATCGATTCGATCGCAGAATTTCTCGGCGTGGCCGCCGAGCCGATTCCAGAGTTCGATGAAAACGGCCGCGCCTACCTGGCCGGGCTGTTATCCGGCCTGCGCGTCCAAGCCGGCCAGGCGCTCACAGCCACCCCGACCCTGCCGGTCAATGCACCATTCGACACACGCACGCGGACCTGGGTCGACGGCGTTTTGGCGGGAATGCTGTCGTGCACCCCGACCCCGGAACCGGCCGTCATCCCCGAAATCGCCGCCGCGCCGGCGTCCATCGTGGTGCTGTGGGCGTCTCAGACCGGCAACGCCGAAGATCTTGCCGCCGAGGTGGCAGCGCAACTACGTGCCGCACAGTTGCCGGTTGCGCTACACGCCATGGACGATTTTGCGGTCACCGACCTGGCCGGTACGCGCGAGCTGCTGCTGATCACCAGCACCACTGGCGACGGCGATCCGCCGGACAACGGTGCCGCGCTGTGGCGGGCGCTGACCGCGAAAGATGCGCCGGCTCTGACCGGTACCCGCTACGCCGTCCTGGCACTGGGCGACTCTAACTACGGCGACTTTTGCGGCCATGGACGTCGCCTCGACGAGCGACTTACGGAGCTCGGTGCGACTCGCATCACTGCCCGCGTCGACTGTGAACCTGATTACGACGCCGCCGCAGAGCGGTGGCTGCACGACCTGCTGAAGGTGTTGAGCCAGCAAACAACCACGCCGGCCCGGCCGATGCGCGTGCAGGACAAATACTCCAAGAAGCGCCCGCTGGTCACCGACTTGATCCGCAACACCACACTCAGCCGGCCACGGTCGGCCAAAGACGTGCGCCAGTTGGTCTTCGACGTCCCGCAGGAAACGGTCAGCTACCAAGCCGGCGACGCGCTGGGAGTATGGCCGCACAACAACGACGAGTTGGTCGACGAATGGCTGGGCGTCACCGGGCTGGACGGCCACACCGAGGTCGACGTCGCCGAACACGGCTCGATGTCGTTGCGCGCGGCACTGACCGACCGTCTCGAGATCGCCCACATCAGCCCAGATCTGCTGCGATTCGTGCACGAGCGAACCATCGATGCAGACGCGGCAGCGCAACTGGCCGAGCTGATGAGGCCCGAAAATAAAGCGGCACTGGCGGATTGGGCCTGGGGCCGGCAGTCGGTCGACCTACTCGCGCAGGCACCCGTCGCCGCGTCGGCAAACGACTGGTTGGCCGTCCTCAAACCGCTGCAGCCGCGGTTGTACTCGATCTCCTCCAGCCCCAAGGAGCACCCAGGCGAGATCCATCTGACCGTCTCACCGGTGCGCTACAACTTCCGCGGCGTGGCCCGCCGCGGGGTGTGCTCGACCTACCTGGCGGACCGGTCCCCGCGCGACCAGATCGCGGTGTATGTGCGGACTTCGAAGAATTTTCGACCGCCCAGCGATCCGCAGACGCCGATGATCATGATCGGCCCGGGGACCGGTATCGCCCCGTTCCGCGGCTTCCTGCAGGAACGACGCGCCCTCGGCCACACCGGGCCGAACTGGCTGTTCTTCGGCGAGCAGCATGCTGCCACCGATTTCTACTACCGCGACGAAATCCAGGCCATGCACAACGACGGCCTGCTCAACGAGCTTGACCTGGCGTTTTCCCGGGACCAACGGGAAAAGGTCTACGTGCAACATTTGATGCGCAAGCGCGGCGCACAGCTGTGGCGATGGCTACAGGACGGCGCGCAGCTATACGTCTGCGGCACCGCCGACCCGATGGCCAAGGACGTCGAACAGGCGATCAGCGACATCGCGGCCGAGCACGGCAAACTCGACGCGGCCGCGGCGCGGGCCTTCGTGCAGTCGCTGAGCGCCGACAAGCGCTATCACCGCGATGTGTACTGACGACAGCTTCTGGGTAACTTTGTAATTTGACGGAAACGTCAGACCACAGTCGCCGAAACATCGGAGTCGCACCATTCACCCGAGAGATTTGCAGACTCTAGGGAGGGTCGTACCCGTGACTCAACAGCTCGAGGGTTCCAACGACGCTGCTAAAAGCGCTGTTTGTCCACTGCACTGCCACTCGGGCAACGGGAGTAACCAGCTCGAATGGGCGGGCCTGCCCGTCAACCTCGACCTCGCGTTTTCCCAGAATCAGCGGGAGAAAGTCCTGGCGCAGCACCAGGTGCTGCGACGCGGAGCCTTATTGCGGAGCCGCTTGCGCGATTGCGCGCCGGTGTGTGTCTGCGACGATGTGGACGATTCCGGCTCCAATCCCTGAACAGGCGCTACCGTGACCTGACACCCGTGTCACGGACGGAGCTTGCGATGAGCGATGCCTGCGTACCCCGGTTCCCGGACGCGCTGTCCACCCCGAGCCTCAACCGCGGCGTCGGCTTCACCCACGAACAACGACGGCGACTCGGCCTGACCGGACGGCTGCCGGCGGCGGTGCTCACCCTCGATCAACAAGCTGACCGGGTGTGGCATCAGCTGCAAAGCATGGCCACCGACTTGGGCCGCAACCTGCTGCTCGAACAGCTGCACTACCGCCACGAACTGCTGTACTTCAAGGTCCTCACCGACCATCTCGTCGAACTCATGCCGGTGGTCTATACGCCCACCGTCGGCGAGGCGATCCAGCGCTTCTCGGACGAATACCGCGGGCAACGCGGGCTGTTCCTGAGCATCGACGCACCCGACGAAATTGCCGATGCGTTCGCCACTCTCGGACAGGGCCCCGATGACATCGACCTGATCGTGTGCACCGACGCCGAGGCGATCCTGGGTATCGGCGACTGGGGCGTGGGCGGCATCCAGATCACCGTCGGCAAGCTGGCGCTCTACACCGCAGGCGGTGGCATCGACCCGCGCCGCTGCATCTCGGTGTCGCTGGACGTCGGCACCGACAACGAACAACTTCTGCAGGACCCCTTCTACCTGGGCAACCGGCACCCCCGGCGGCGCGGCGAGGAATACGACGACTTCATCCGGCAGTACGTCGAGACGGCGCATCGCCTATTCCCCAACGCCATACTGCATTTCGAAGACTTCGGGCCGGCCAACGCGCGCAAGGCGCTGCAGCTATACGGCGGCGACTACCTCGTTTTCAACGACGACATGCAAGGCACCGGTGCGGTGGTGTTGGCCGCGGTCTACGGCGGCACGAAAGTAACCGGGCTGCCGTTGCGCGAACAACGTGTCGTCGTCTTCGGCGCGGGCACCGCCGGTCTCGGCGTTGCCGACCAGATCCGTGACGCGATGGTCGCCGACGGTGCCAGTGTCGAACAGGCCACGTCCCAGATCTGGCCGATCGACCGGCAGGGCCTGCTGTTCGACGACATGGACGACCTACGTGATTTCCAGGTGCCCTACGCCAAGAACCGTGAAAGCCTCGGGGTGCCGGCCATGGAACGGGTTGACCTTCTCGATGCCGTCAAGCTCGCATCGCCCACGTTGCTGCTTGGTTGTTCGGCGGTGTTCGGTGCATTCACCCGCGAGGTTGTCGAGGAGATGGCGGCCAGATGCGAGCGGCCGATGATCTTTCCGCTGTCCAACCCGACCTCACGCATGGAAGCAATGCCGGCCGATCTGGTGCAGTGGTCGCACGGAAATGCGTTGGTGGCCACGGGTAGTCCCGTAGCACCTGTCGAACACGAGGGCACGACTTACACCATCGCCCAGGCCAACAACGTGCTGGTTTTTCCCGGTATCGGACTGGGTCTCATCGTTGCCGGGGCGCGGCGGCTGACCTCATCGATGTTGCACGCGTCGGCTAAGGCCGTTGCGCAGCAAGCCAATCCCGTTGCGCCGGGGGATTCGCTGCTGCCCGAGGTGGCGGATCTGCGGGACATATCGGCGAAGGTCGCCGAGGCTGTGTACCACGCCGCGGTCACCGACGGGGTCGCCAGCAAGTCACCCGCCGATGTCAGGCAGGCCGTGCTCGACTCGATGTGGTCGCCGGTCTACGACTGAGTCTCACCGCTTCGCGGTGTCCGGCTGCCCGTAAACGGCGACCACCACGGTGCGGTCCACGCTGTTGTTCGACCACACTCCGATGGCGGTATTGGCACAGTCCCGCATGATGGCGAGGTAGTCGGGGTTGCCGTGCCACTGGTTCATCAGTTCGAAGCTGCTGATCGACAACGCCGGGTTGACCGCCACCGCCTCGGTCACCCTGCCACGGAAGCCAGCGGCGTTGGCCCGGTCCTGCGGCGTCGAACCGTCGGATCCGATGTCGTCGTTGATGTTTCGGTTGTTGAGCATGTCGTCGGCATGCCACTGTGCGGCCAGGTACAGCGAGTTGTTCATCACGACATCGTTGGTGCAGCCCGCTTGGTGCTGGATCGTGTACACCCCGGAGACGACGCTGTCGTTGAGTCTCTTGTTGTCGGCGTTTGCGTCCGGGATCGTCAAACCCGTTGTTACCGCCAGGATTACGGCGACAGACGCTGCGCGCACGGTCATACCGGATCGAATGCGAGACCAGCCAACGGCCGTCGACTTTCTCCAGGGTGACGCGAATAACCGGCTGAGTATCGGTAGGGGTGCCGCCCTCGCCGATGGTCACCGTCTGGTCGACAAACAGCAGCACGACAGCGTGGTTGGCGGTGGCCGATACCGATGATGCGGCATTGACTTTCGCCACTGCCGAAATGTGTTTCTCTTTCGCCCCGGGAATGACGACCTGACGGGTCAGCGCGGTGTAGGCGTCCTTGAAGTCACCCGTGAGCCGCTCGCGGGCGGCACCGAGTTGCTTGTCCGCCGTTTCTGGGTTGTAGGACAGCATGGCGACCGCGTCTTCGCTGGCGACCCGGACCGATTCGGTGCGCGCCAAACCAACTTGGTTCCCGGACACGGCTATCCACTTGAAGTAACCCGCCACCAAAGCCAGCAGCAACGCAAGCGCGGGCAGCACTCCGAATGCGACGACCCGCTTCCACTCGATTGACGTGCCAGTCGCAGGGACTTCGGGTTCTTCTTCGTGGGATTCATGATCAGCGTCGTCAGTCTTGCCCTCGGCTTCGTCCGAATCACGTGACACGGCTTCGTCTTTGGTTACCGACTCTGCATCTGACGGCACGGCATCGGACTCAGCTGCCTCGCCGTCTACGATCTCCTGGTCGCGCGTTGCGGTGCTCATGGTACGAACACCACGTTAGAAACCTTGGCATCGTCACCGACCGCCTTGACCTCGATCCGCATTCGCCACTCCCGGGGCGCCTCCTCGCCTCCCGCGGTCCGTGTCTTGACTGCCACCGCGACCAGCACCTGAGCCGAGTCGCCGTGTTGGGATTCCAGTCCGGCGTCGGTAACGGTGCCCTCCGATATTGACTGCGCGACCTTGACGAGTTCCATGAACGGCTTGGCCCGGTGCTCGAAGTCGTCACGAAATGCCCCGGTGGCCAGGTCGAGGATCCGTTGCACGTCGGACTCGATCTCGGTGTAGCTGATCGTGGTGAGGTTCACCGCGCCTTGCCGAGCGGTCTGGACGAAAAGGTCTCGCTGAGCCTGGGCTTCGTGTGCTTGGTAGGCGCGGTAGCCAAGCCAGCCGGTCAGGCCCGCCAATGCGGCCACCACGACTGCGCCGCTTACCAGCGCAGCTCCCACATGCGAAAGCCGGCGGCGAGCGCGTTTGGGTTGTGGCTCGTTGGCCCCGTCAGAGTCCTCGGGCTCTGAGATGTCTTCGGCTGCTTGGGTATCGGGATCTTGCGCCATGTTGCTCCTTGTTTGGTTACGGCGAGGTCGGCACCAGCAGTGACTGCCAGTTCTTGGCCCTCGGGTGGGCGAGATCTGCTTCGGTGTAACGGTGACCGTCGGGTCCGATGTAGTCACCGGAGGCGGGGTCGTAGGTCGCAACCGCAATCGGTGGCGGTGCTGGGGCGGTACCTCTCGGTGGTGGCAATCGCGGATCCTGACCCGGTGGATACTGCGGCACTCCCTGGCCACTGGTAGTGGCGTTGGGGTCACCCTTCCAGTGGTAGCCGTCGTTGAGCGGCACGTATTCCTCGTCGCTCTCACACAACTCGACCGTGGGGGCACGCTTCCACGGCTTGGTCTCACACGGAATGTTGCGAGCGCCACGGACATTGAGTTCGGAATCCTGCGGCAATCGGCAATACAGGTCGGCCGCGGGGCGGTCTGGTGCGTCAACGCTGGCCGGCGAGCGTCGTTGGGTCGGCGGCAGGAATCCAGTTGTGCAGGGCGGCGGCAGGTTCACGTTGAGATTGAAATCCAGATAGAAGCCGGTGTAATCCTGTTTGGTGCCGGCGTTGGGCACCAACGACCCCGCCATGACGGCGATCCCCTGCGGCAGCAGCACCAGGAGTTGTTCGATGTCGTGACGGTAAACGTAGACGATGTCGCCGAGGCTCACCAGGTTGGCGAACAGCACCGGCACCGCGGGAGCCACCCGGTCGAACATGGCGCGGCCTTCGGCCAAACCGGAACTGCCCTGTGCCAACAGATCTCGCAGTGCCGCGTCCTGCGCTTGGAATTGCGCCATGATGGCCGCGGTTCGATGAGACCACGTGGCGATGGCGTCGGAGGTCTGCACCTGTGAGTTCAGCACCGGCGGGGTCTGGTCGATCAGGGTGGCGAGCGGGTCGATGTTCCGTCCCCCCGCGCTGGCCAAAGCGGCTGAGCCGTCCACGATTCGGGACAGTTCGGGGCCAAGCCCCCCGACGGCACGGTTGGCCTCGTCCATCAGGGTGCGCAAATTGTTGCGCGGAATCGCCTGCAACGCCTGATTGGTCATGTCCAGCAGACGTCCGATGTCGACGGGCACATCGACTTGGCCGGCGGGGATGACGTCGCCCGCCCGCAGTAGGCGACGATTATCGGTCCCGGGTTTGGGGGTCAGTTCGATGTATTGCTCGCCGATTGCCGAGCGGCTGTGCACTGATGCCTGGACGTCGGCGGGCACCTTGACCTCGGATCTCATGGCCAGTACCGCCCGTACCCCGGTCGCGGTGACATTGACCGACTTGACCTGACCGACATCGGTTCCGCGATAGGTGACCACCGAGTTCTCATATAGTCCGCCCGACTGCGGCAGGTCGACCGTGACGGTGTAACGGCCAATCCCGAACAATGTTTCGGGAAGTCGCAGGTAGTTGAATGCCATTGCGCCACAGGAAACCACGGTCACCAACGTCAGCACGGCCAGTTGGATCCAGGTCTTGCGGTTCAGGCGCAGCATTCAGTATCCCTCGCTGTGGTAGGGAAAAGTCAGCGGGTTTCCCGCGGTGGCGGGGCTGGGCTGCATGCCGATGGTGCGGCCCCACTGCATTTCGAGTTGGGTTAGATTGCCCTCCCAGCGGGAGCCGGTGAATATGCCGGTGTCGATGCGGCTCAACGTCAAATCGACAATCATCGTCAGGTTGGCGTAGTCACCGCGAAACCAGTTGGTGACGGTGGAGGTCGGCCACGGGTAGGTCGCCAGTCCGTCCAAACCTTTGGTGAGCGCGGGGCCGGCGTCGGCGAGCTTGCGCAGCACCGGTGCGATCTGGCGCAGGTTGTTCACCAGTGACTCCCTGCTCTGGCGGATGGTGTCTGCGGCGATCGCGCTGAACTTCCCCAGCTGATCGATCGCATCAGCGATCTCGGTGCGCTCTTTGGCCAACACCGCCAACGCTTTCGGCACCGTCATCAACGCCCGGTCGACGGCCGAATCCTTGGCGGCGAACTGACCTACCAGCGCATTGAGACGGTGCCCCCGATCACCGCCAATGCGCCAGTGCCCATACCCATTTCGGCAATCAGCCGCAACAGCTCACCGGGGTAGCGGCGTACGGCCTCGCCGACGTTCAGCAACGATCGACCGTAGAACACGGTCTGCTCGCCCAACTTCCGCGTGGATGAGGTCAAGTTGGGGCCAAGGGCGGCCAACCACGACGGCTCATCAAGGGCGCGGCTCATTTGGCGGTCACCTTCACCCCGAGCGCGGTAGTCAAGATGTTGATGAAGAACAACGCCATGAACGAAAACACCACGGTCTCGTTGACAGCGCTACCAACCCCAGCGGGTCCGCCACCTACGGAAAGCCCCTTGTAGCAGGCGATAAGACCGGCCGAGATGCCGAACAGCGTTGCCTTGATCAAGGAAATCACCACCTGGGGCAGCCCAGTGAGCAGTGTCATCCCTGCAACGAACGCACCTGGTGTGACGTGCTGGACGAACACGACAAAGACATAGCTTCCGGTCAAGCCGGTGACGGCGACCACCGAGTAGAGCAGGACCGCCACGAACGTAGCGGCGATGACGCGCGGAACCACCAGTGCCTGAATCGGATTGACACCGATTACCTTCATGGCGTCGATTTCCTCACGGATGGTGCGGGCACCCAGATCGGCGCACATGGCCGTGGAACCGGCACCCGAGACGACCATCGCCGTGACTACCGGACCTACCTGTGTCACCGACGCCAGACCCGCGCCGGCACCGGAAAGGTCTCCGGCACCGATCTCCACGAGGAGAATATTGAGCACGAAGACGATCAGGACGGTGTAGGGAATCGACAACATGATGGTCGGGAAGATCGACACTCGGGCCACGAACCAGATCTGCTCGAGGATCTCGCGCCAAGCCCACGGCCGTCGCACCATGATCATGAAGGTCTCGGCACACAGCTTGAAGAACTCGCCCAACGCGTGCATGGGCTTGGCGATGGTCGCTGTGTTCATCCCTGTGCTCAACCCGCGGCCCCGTCTACACCGGTATCGCCGAGAAAAGCGTTAAGGATTGTAATGCCTTGTCCTGCAACGACTTAGCGATCCCCACCCGACGAGTCACGTTGCGCGGCCGAACTGCAGATAGAGACACGTCGCGAGCTTACGAGCAAGCCGCATCCATTCCGAGAGTTGCAATCACCCGGAAAACAAACGTGGAACCTGCAGGTTGTTCAGCCTACGGTGGCTCCCCCTTCGGCGATCCTGCGCACCGCTTTGAGGAACACGTCGATCTCCTCGTAAGTGTTGTAGAACGCAAACGACGGACGGACGGTTGCCTCCAGACCGTAGCGACGCAGAATCGGCTGCGCACAGTGATGTCCGGCACGCACTGCGATGCCCTCGGCATTGAGCGCCTTGCCGACCTCGAGCGGCTCGTGGCCGGCGAGCACGAACGACAAGACACTTGCTTTCTCGTCCGCGGTGCCAATCAACCGCACCCCAGGGATATCCGCCAGCCGCGGCGTCGCGTATTCCAACAACGCGTGCTCATAGGCCGCCATGCGCTCGATGCCGACCCGTTCGACGTAACGCAACGCTTCCCCGAGCCCGACGGCGTCGGCGATGTTGCCGGTCCCGGCCTCGAACTTGTTGGGCAGTCCCTGATAAAGGGACCGCTCCAGCGTGACGTCGGCGATCATGTTGCCACCGCCCTGCCACGGTGGCGTCTCGGCCAGCGCCTCTTCGCTTCCGTAGAGGACGCCAATCCCGGTGGGTCCGTAAATCTTGTGCCCGGAGAACACGAAGAAGTCGACGCCGAGTTCAGCGACGTCGATGGGTAGATGCGGAATGGACTGGGCACCGTCGATCAGCACTCGCGCGCCGTAACGATGTCCCAGCGCGACGATCTTCTCGACCGGTGTCACCGTCCCCAGTGCGTTCGAAACATGCGTCGCCGCAACGAGTTTAGTTTTCGGCCCGAGCAGATCCTCGAATTCCGAGAGCAGCAGGTTGCCCGCGTCGTCCACCGGAGCGACCCGCAGGACAGCGCCGGTGCGCTGGGAAAGCAATTGCCACGGAACGATATTGGCGTGGTGTTCCAAGTGGGTGATGACGATCTCGTCGCCGGGCCCCAGGTGCTTGCCACCCCAGGCGTGAGCCACCAGGTTGATGGCCTCGGTGGTGCCGCGAACAAAAATATTCTGCTCGGCCCTGGGCGCACCGATGAACCGCCGCACTGTCTCGCGGGCCTCTTCGTACGCATCGGTGGCCCGCGCCGCCAACTCGTGCGCCGCACGGTGGATGTTGGAGTTCTCGTGGGCGTAGAAGTATGACAGCCGGTCGATCACGACTTGCGGCTTCTGCGTGGTCGCCGCGTTGTCGAACCAGATCAGCGGCTTTCCGTTGACCGTCTCCGCCAGGATCGGGAAGTCGGACCGGACCGCGTTGACGTCGAAGACTTCGTGGTCGTCCGCCAGGCGCGGAACCGGCCGCTGGGGTGTGGTGAGGAAGTAATAGTTGCCCTCGTCGCCGGCCGGCACCGTCGCGGGTGCGTCAGACCAGCCCAGATCAGCGACCGACGGCGCCCCGGGTCCCCAGCCCGGCGCGGAACCGCGCGGTGCCACCGGAACCGAAGCCGGCCCGCCGGCCAGCACACCGGGCACAGTCGAGACGATGCCGGACGCGGGCACACCGAAGGCGCTGAAGTCGGCCACACCCGGCGGCAGGGACGGATCCGCGACCGCCGCCGTCGTCTCAGCCCCGGAGGGGGCAGCAGTCGTATCCGGGACCGGTGAGATCGGATTGCCGCGCGGCGCCGGCGGAACGGCCTGCGGCGGCACGGCTTCCGGACCGGGCGACGTCGGCGCGGGTACATACACGTCCGAATAGTTGAGCAACGGAACGGGATTCGGGAACGGGTCGACGGTGCCTGCGCCGGTCCGACCGGCAGAAGTCACGGCCGTGGTGTCGGGCACGCTGCCGCGCGGCGCAACCGGCGTCGCCTGAGGCGGGCTATCCGGTCCCGGCCGAATACTTGCCGCGTACAACTGACTGGCCAGCACCGCCAACTCGGCGGCACTGACGGGTAGGTCGCTTTCGGCGTCTACCGACCGATGCTCACTTGTACTCATGGAATTGGTCCACGGCAACGCCATCAAGCACACCGAGCGCGTCGTCGGTCAGCACCGCAAGCGATGTGTACAGGGTGACCAGATAGGTCGCAATGGCCGACTGGTTGATGCCGGTGAAGCGGACCGACAGGCCAGGCGCCTGCTCGCCGACCAGACCCGGCTGGAACAGGCCCACCACGCCCTGACGCTCCTCGCCGGTACGCACCAGGATGAACTTCGTCTTGCCGTCTTCGACGGGCACCTTGTCCGAGGGGATCAGCGGAATTCCACGCCAGGTGATGAACTGCGCGCCGAACAGGCTCACCACTGGTGGTGGCACGCCGCGGTAGGTGGCCTCGCGGCCGAACGCGGCGATTCCCTGCGGGTGGGTCAGGAAAAAGCTGGGCGTCTTCCATACCTTGGTGATCAGCGCGTCCAGGTCGTCCGGTGTCGGTGCACCGGCCAGCGTCTGAATGGTCTGCTCCGGAGTCACCTGCGCAAGCAAGCCGTACTCGGGGTTGTTGACCAGTTCGGATTCTTGACGCTCTTTGATGGTCTCGATGGTCAGGCGCAACTGTTGGGCGACCTGATCATGGGGGCTGGAGTATAGGTCAGAGACTCGGGTGTGGACGTCTAGCAGCGTGGAGATGCTGCGCAGGGTGTACTCGCGCGGACTGGTCTCGTAGTCGACGTAGGTCTCTGGCAGCGGCTCATCGATGCTGGCGCCCGCCTCGGCCTTGATCGCGACCTGTTCGGGGTTGACCACGCGGTTGACTCGGTAGATACCGGCTTCGACCGGCACCCATCCGAGCAGGTGCAACAGCCACCGCGGGGTGATGGTCGAGAGTTGCGGAACTGTCTTGGTCGCGTTGGCGAGCTGCCTGGCAGCGAGATCTCCCAGGGACTGAGACTCGTTCTGAGCCGTCGTCATTGTGTCTTTTCCTCCCGAATTCCGATCACGCTGATTATTTCAATAACGCTGAATCGGCCAGACCAATCATGCCGCACAGCCGTGGCTGACGCCCGCCGAGAGTAAGTGACGCAGGGAGCGCACACAAACCTTTAAACAGGCGTGAGTCCAACCCGGAACCGGCTCGGGTAACCCGCTCGAGGAACCGGTTGGGAAATCCCGATGCCCTATAGTGGTGGCCATGCAACAGGCCGTACAGCTGCGCTTTGCCCGCACGCGCTGTTTCGCCCTGGGATGTTGTTGTTGTTCCTGTTGATTCCTGACGCCCTCTAAATCGTCCAGCAATCATCGCGCTCCGCCCGATGGCGTTTGATGCGCGCTGCCGCACTCAGGAAGAGCAACCGCATGACTGTCTTGTCCATATCCAACCGCGCCTTGGCGTCGGTGACCACCCGCAGACGCGTCCGGGTACGGCCGGCCATTGAGTTGACGCGCATGACGCGATACCGCGGAGGCACCTATTCGCACACCGTCGACAAGATCGTGTTCGCGGACGGCACCACCGCGCGCACGGACCTGATCAGGCTCAACCCGAATCTGACGGCCTACTCCCTGGACTTCGCCGGCGTCGCTCCACACCACCCGTCGCCCTACCGGCTGGACAGCTGGTCGGCACTGCCGCACCTGCGGACCAAGGGCTGCGAAGCCGAAGTGGAGTGGATTCTGCGGCACTCGTTTCCGATGCGTTCGGTCGCCGAACTCAGCGAGCGGCTGCGCCAGGCGGGCTACCCGCTCGGGCCGGGCAATATCAGCGAACACGAGGCCATCGCGGGAACCCAGGCCGCGATCTGGCACTTCACCAACGCTCTGGCGCTCGACACCCGGCCGCTGAACGCACCCACCGCGGTGTACCGCGGGCCAGGGTCGGTGCTCACCTTCGAGTTCGACGGGCGTCCGCAACTCGGCGGCTATTCGGTGTGGAGCGCGTCGAAAGCCCCCATAGCGGTCCGACTGCAGAAGTCGACAGACGGCGTTGAATGGCAAGACGTCTCCGGATCACAGCTGACGATCGACGCTGGTAAAGGCCGCTACCAACGAACCCTGGGTGTCGGAAGCACCTTGTCGGCCAGCAGCCACGGCCGTGGCGCGCACGGCTACCGCTTCTACCGGCTGGTCACGCAGTCGGACACAGACACGGAAGCGAGTGCGGCGCACGCCATCGACCACGTCGACTTCTGGCTCACCGGAACCGGGCATTACCGCAACGCCGACCGCGTCGTGCACCTCTACAACTACCTGCTCGCCGGCGCCTACACCGCGCTACGCGCGGCCCAAGAGCCACTCGTGGACACCAGCGCGGTCGTCGATTCGGATCTGGTGGGCCCCTTCCAGCTGCGCGTCCCGCTGGCGCTGAGCACCGATGGCCCCCACGCGCTCGTCGACGCCTTCGGCTCGGCCATCACCGACACCATCCAACCGGGCACCGATTTCTACCTGCGGCGTGCACCCGGCACCTCGGCAGCGACGTTGACTGCCACCACTTCCGATCAGCTGAGCGGTCGGGTACTGACCGGGGTTGCATTGGCAGGACCGTCTCATCGACACACACCGGTTGCGCTGACCACCCCCACACACGGGACAATTGAGTTTGACATCACCTGGGAGGCCGAGCAGGCCCGTACTCACATCGTTGGAGAGTGTGGATGACCATCGCCGAGAACATCACCCAACTGGTCGGTAATACGCCGCTGGTGCGGTTGCGCCGGGTCACCGACGGAGCGGTGGCCGACGTCGTCGCCAAGCTGGAATCGTTCAACCCGGCCGGCAGCGTGAAAGACCGCATCGGGCTGGCGATGATCGACGCGGCCGAGAAGGCCGGCCTGATCAAGCCGGACACCATCATCGTCGAACCCACCAGCGGGAACACCGGCATCGCGCTGGCCATGGTATGTGCTGCTCGCGGCTACAAGTGCGTGCTGACCATGCCCGAGACGATGAGCACCGAGCGACGGATGCTGCTGCGTGCCTACGGCGCCGAGCTCATCCTGACTCCCGGCCCCGAGGGCATGTTCGGTGCCATCGCCAAGGCCGAAGAGTTGGTGAAGAACGACGAGCGGTACTTCATGCCGCAGCAGTTCGAGAACCCGGCCAACCCGGCCGTGCACGCCGTCACCACCGCCGAGGAAGTGTGGAAAGCCACCGACGGCAAGGTGGACATTTTCGTTTCCGGCGTCGGGACCGGCGGCACCATCACCGGCGTCGCGCAAGTCATCAAAGAACGTAAGCCCTCGGTTCAAATCGTCGCGGTGGAGCCTGCGGCGTCGCCGGTACTGTCCGGCGGCCAGAAGGGACCACACCCGCTGCAGGGCATCGGGGCCGGGTTCGTGCCGCCGGTCCTCGACGTCGGACTGGTCGACGAAGTCCTCACCGTCACCAACGAGGAGTCGCTGGAACTGGCCCGGCGGCTGGCCCGAGAGGAGGGCCTGCTGGTCGGGATCTCTTCCGGCGCGGCCACCGCGGCCGCACTCGAGTTGGCGCGCCGGCCGGAGAACGCCGGAAAACTCATCGTCGTCGTGTTCCCCAGCAATGGTGAGCGGTATCTGAGCACGGTGCTGTTCTCTGATTTGAGCGATTAGCCATGCTGGCGGCGATTCGGCGCGACATCCAGGCGGCCCGGGAGCGAGATCCGGCCGAACCCACCGTGCTGGAGGTCATCTTCGCCTACCCCGGCGTGCACGCGATCTGGGGTCACCGAATCAGTCACTGGCTGTGGCAGCGCGGTGCCCGATTGCTGGCCCGGACGCTTGCCGAGTTCACCCGGATCTTCACTGGCGTTGAGATCCACCCGGGCGCGACGATCGGAGGCGGCCTGTTCATCGACCATGCCACTGGCGTGGTGATCGGGGAAACCGCGGAGGTAGGCGAGGACGTGACCATCTTCCACGGTGTCACCCTCGGTGGCACCGGCCGGGACAGAGGCAAGCGCCACCCCACCGTAGGCGACCGGGTCACCATCGGCGCGGGAGCAAAGGTGCTGGGCGCCATCAAGATCGGTGACGACAGCCGGATCGGCGCCAACTCCGTCGTGGTCAAGGAAGTCCCGGCCAGCGCGGTGGTGGTGGGCGTGCCCGGACAGATTGTCAGCCGTCCCGGCCCCGCCAGCGAGGACGAATCGAAGCTGCCCGACCTCGTCGGTGCCAGCCTGAAATCCCTGCTCACCCGGGTGGCCAGGTTGGAGGGCCAAAACAGCGGCGCGACCAACGGCCGGACTTCGACCGACCGGGTTATCCGGCCTCCCGAGGCCGGAGTTTGGTACGGCGAGGACTTCTCGATCTAGGCCATTAAGGGAATATCGCGTCCGGGAAAGCGTTGGTGTGCTCGTGAGTTCTGCCGTGATCGTGGGAATGGCGATCGGCGCGGCACTGGGGTGTGCCAGCGTCATCGGTGTGGCGGTAAGACGCCGTTCCGGCGTGTTGCGCGACGCAAAAGCACCCGTGAACGCGCAACAGGACAACTCTGACCTCGGCCTGTCCGCTACCGGTCCGACTGTGGTGCATTTCAGTGCCGAATGGTGTGGCCCATGTGCCGCGGTGCGTCGCGTGGTCGATCAAGTGTGTGCCGATCTTCCTGAGGTGGCACACGTCGAATTGGACATCGACGCGAACCCCACCAGCGCCAAACGGTTGTCGGTGCTGTCGCTGCCCACCACGTTCATCTTCGATGCCGACGGCCGGCAGCGTTACCGCACCGCGGGCGTACCGAAGGCCGCTGACCTGCAAACGGCGTTGCGGCCGTTGCTGACCTCAGAACTCTGAGCGAGAGGAACACAATTGTCCAGCAGCCAAGTCGACGTGCGGGGCCCGCGATTCGCGGCGTGGATCACCACCACGGTGCTGGTGCTCACGCTGGTGGTTTCGGTGTTCAGCGTGCCGGCCGCGGCGGTGCTTCTTGCCGCCCAGGCCGTCGTGTTCGCCATCAGCGCCGTACGCGGACCCCGCAACAGCCCGTACGGGTTGGTGTTCGCCAAGCTGGTGGCGCCGCGGTTAAGTCCGGTCAGCGAACGTGAGCCCGTGGCACCGCTGAAGTTCGCCCAGTTGGTTGGGTTGATTTTCGCGGTGGCCGGGGTAATCGGCTTTGCGGCGGGGCTGCCGCTGGTTGGCGAGATCGCCACCGCATTTGCCCTGTTCGCCGCGTTCCTCAATGCTGCTTTCGGCATCTGCCTCGGCTGCCAGATGTACCCGTTGGTCGCGCGGTTCCGCCGCGCCCCGGTGCTCTGATTAAACCAATACCAAAGGGCCGGAACGGATTCGCCTTGCCGACAGTGCCACACTACCGCGCGCGACCGCAGAACAAGAGTTAAATCGCTTGTGAACCAAATGCTTTCAAATGCGCCGAGAAGCGGCAGGATATCCTACAGTGACACTTGTGCATCGGGTCCCGTCATGTCCATGGGCCACGCTTCGTGCTGCCGCGCGCGCCGGGCTATCGTTGTTGATCCCCTGACGCCTCGCGGGTGTGTAAAGGATTGCACCACAACGCATTCGCTGACTTCATCGACGAAGGACAGGACATCGACGCATGAGCGAGAAGCTGGAAACCCAGCAACAGTTCAGCAGTCCTGGCCGGGCAGAGGCGACCCGGTTCATCGACACCGCGGTCGGGATTCTGGTCGGTTGGCGCCGCTGTAGCACCCAAACCGCCTTCCGCGAGTTGCTCGCCGCCAGCGAGCGGCACCGGGTGCCGCTTTTCGCCATGGCGGGAGCATTGGTGAGCCTGGCCAGTGAGCATGCCGATGCGCCGGCGGTTGGCGCCGCGGCCGAGGAAAGTGCCCGACGGGAGTGGGCCGAGGAGTTGCGGTCGATCACCGATGCCGAGGGGCAACGGATTGACCGGGAGCCTTGACGCCGGACCGAATTCCGGCCATCGGCTCCCCCGGAAGGACTCGAACCTTCAACCCTTCGGTTAACAGCCGAATGCTCTGCCAGTTGAGCTACAGGGGACTATCAGTCCAGCGAACGCTGGTGCTGACCGCGGGACGACTCTAGCGTACTGGCAAGGCTGGACCCAATCGGACCCAACTAGAGCGGGCGCGGCCAATCCCGTCCGGATGAGGCAGGATGGGACCAACGCAGTTCGTCTCGGAGGGATCGTTTTGATCGGGTATGTCGCCGTGTTGGGCGTTGGTTACGTATTGGGCACCAAAGCGGGACGTCGCCGCTACGAGCAGATCGCTGGCACCTATCGCGCGCTGACCGCAAGTCCCATCGCCAGATCGATGATCGAAGGGGGCCGGCGCAAGATCGCGAATCGGATTTCACCCGATACGGGTTTTGTGACGCTTGCCGAGATCGACGAGCAGACGAGCATCATCGAACGCCGGAGCCAGCGGCCAGACGAGACCGTCGAAGCGGACTTAGAGCCGCCGGTCAACGCCGCGCGCTGAGGCGGTGTTCAGGCGGTGAGATCGTCGCCGCTGGCCTGCTGCAACAGGCTGCGCCGGTACGCCTCCATCGCGACCAGGTCGCCGAACAGGGCGTGATACTCGTCGCCTTGCTCGATCGGTGACATGCGCTGCAGCTTGGACTTCACCTCGGCGATCTGTCGGCCCATCCACACCTCCTGCAGACGTGCCAACACCCCGGAGATATAGCGCGGCAACTGCTCGTCGTCGGCCCGGATGCTCTCCACCCCGAGTTCGCTGACCAGCCCGGCGGTCAGCGCCGTGCCGGTCTGTTGGCGCACCATGTCCAGCCATTGCGCCCCGCTGACTCCGATCGAAGTGCCACCGGCGGCCTCGATGGCCGCCCGCACCGCGGCGTAACCGGGATGGGTGAAACTCTCCACGGTCAGAGCATCGAAGACCGGTCCGGCTAGCGCCGGGTACTGCAACGCGGATTTGAGCGCCTCACGCTGCGGCCACAGGGTCGGGTCGCGCGGGTCTGGCCGGGCAGCACCGGGCGCCGAGGAGACGGCGTCAGCGGAGGACTCAGCGGGTTCCTGTGAGTTCCGGCGCGTCTTCGGGCCGGCGCCGCTTTGGGCGGGGCTCCTGGACTTTTTGGCTTCGCCGCGGACCCGGTCGATGACCTGGGCGACGTCGTCCCAGCCGACCCAGCCGGCCAACTGCCGGGCGTATTCGTCGCGCAGCGTCGGGTCCTTGATCTGTCCGACCATCGGCACGCAGCGTCGCAGCGCCGCCACCCGGCCCTCGGCGCTGTCCAGGTTCATCTCGCCCAACGCGGTGCGAATGGCGAACTCGAACAACGGAGTTCGCCGCGCCACCAGGTCGCGAAGCGCACCGTCGCCGGAACGCAGCCGCAGGTCGCACGGGTCCATGCCGTCGGGCGCGACCGCCACGAACGACTGGCCCGCCAGGTTCTGTTCACCGTCAAAGGCCTTGAGCGCGGCGGCCTTACCGGCTTCGTCGCCGTCGAAAACATAGATCAACTCACCGCGGAAGAAACTGTCGTCCATCATCAACCGGCGCAACATCCCCAGGTGGTCCTCACCGAACGCGGTGCCGCACGACGCGACGGCGGTGGTGACCCCGGCCAGATGCATGGCCATCACGTCGGTGTAGCCCTCGACCACCACCGCCTGGTGTCCTTTGGCGATGTCACGTTTGGCCAGGTCGATCCCGAACATCACCGAAGATTTCTTGTACAGCAGCGTCTCGGGGGTGTTGACGTACTTGGCTTCCATGGGGTCGTCGTCGAACAGTCGCCGGGCGCCGAACCCGATCACCTCACCGGCCGAGGTGCGGATGGGCCAGAGCAGTCGTCGGTGGAACCGGTCCATCGGGCCGCGACGCCCTTGTCGGGACAGGCCCGCGGCTTCGAGTTCCTTGAACTCAAAACCTTTGCGCTGCAGGTGTTTTGTCAGTTTATCCCAACCCGAGGGAGCGAATCCGCAGCCGAACCTGCGGGCTGCGTCGCCGTCGAAGCTGCGCTCGGTCAAATACTGCCGGGCGGGTGCCGCCTCGTCGGACTGCAACGCCTGCGCGTAGAACTCTGCCGCGGCGGCGTTGGCGGCGATGAGCCTGCTGCGGCTGCCGCGGTCGCGCTGGACGCTGGTGGCCGAACCGGTGTAGCTGATCGTGTGCCCGATCCGGTCGGCCAGCAATTCGACGGCCTCGACGAAGGTGACGTGTTCGATCTTCTGGATGAAGGCATATACGTCGCCGCCCTCACCACAACCGAAGCAGTGGAAGTGGCCGTGATTGGGCCGCACATGAAATGACGGCGACTTCTCGTTGTGGAACGGGCACAGACCCTTCATCGAGTCGGCTCCGGCGCGCCTCAATTGGACGTAGTCGCCGACCACGTCCTCGATCCGAGCGCCTTCCCGGATGGCGGCGATGTCGCGATCGGAGATCCTGGACCGCCCGCCGGACCGGCCCGTATCTCTGGGACCCGCCGGACTCGACACGCGCTCAGTGTAAGCCGTTGCCCGGACTACTAGCCGGGCCGCTCACCGGAGTCGACTCGTTCCAAACGGCCCTCGGTGTAGGAAGCGATCTGGTCGACGATCACGCGCAGTCGGGCGCCGTCGTCGGTGGCGCTGTTGAAGGCGGCGGCATACACCGGATCGAGAGTTTGGGGAGCACCCGCCTGCAGCCACTGCGCCACCCGGCGGATGCGTTCGCGCTGCGCGGCCTGGGTCTGAAGGTGCCGCGGGTCGGACATGATGAACTGCAGCGCCAAGATTTTGAGCAGCGCGACCTCGGCGCGGACCATGTCAGGCACCTGCAAGTCGGCGCGATAGCGCACCAGCGGCCCGGTCCCGGCCGCGGCGCGGGTGGTGGCGATCGCTGCGGTGGCGAACCGGCCGACCAACTCGCTGGTCAACCGTTTCAGCGCGACCGCCGCGGTCAGGGTGGCGTCGTACTTGCCCACCGCCGCAACCACCGGCAGCGCGGCAAGCCGCCGTGCGGCCTCCATCAACTCGTCCGCGCCGACCCGAGGAAATTCCCGCTCCCCCAGCTTGGCCAAGGCCGCCGCCTCGTCCTCGTCGGCAAGCACGCGCAAGTCGATGCGTTGTGAAACCACGCCGTCTTCGACGTCGTGCACGGAATAAGCGACGTCGTCGGCCCAGTCCATCACCTGCGCTTCCAGGCA
This sequence comes from Mycobacterium asiaticum, assembly GCF_001673365.1. Lineage (GTDB taxonomy): Bacteria > Actinomycetota > Actinomycetes > Mycobacteriales > Mycobacteriaceae > Mycobacterium > Mycobacterium asiaticum_A. The sequence goes on along the minus strand of NZ_LZLS01000185.1, from coordinate 15,712 downwards.
GGTACGTCCCGCCGGGGCGCCTTGCCTAACCCACTCGGCCGCGTCGCTGTCGTCCTGGTAGAAGCCGAATTTGCGCTCACCGTAGGTGCGCTGCCACGGATACTTGGTGACCGCGTCCAGCGCGGCTCGAGTCAGGTTCAGGCCCGCGCTGTTTCCTTGCGCATCAAGAACTTTGGGCTCAAGGCTGGTCAGAATGCGGAAGTTCTGCGCATTGCCCTCGAAACCACCGTAGGTGGCGGCGAGCTCATCGAGCGCCCGCTCACCGTTGTGGCCGTAGGGTGGATGTCCGATGTCGTGTGCGAGGCCCGCCAGCTCAACGAGGTCCAGGTCGCAACCCAAGGCAATGGCCATGCCGCGCCCGATCTGGGCGACTTCCAGCGAGTGCGTCAGGCGGGTGCGCGGGGTGTCCCCTTCCCGGGGACCGACCACCTGCGTCTTGTCGGCCAGCCGACGCAACGCCGCGCTGTGCAGTACGCGGGCCCGATCGCGAGCGAAGTCCGTGCGGTGTTGACCTTCAGTGCCCGGCAGACCCGCGGTTTTGGGCGCTTCGAGTACCCGCCGGGCACGGTCGAAGTCGTCGTAGGGGTCTTGCTGATCGGTACTCACCGAACCACAGTCTGCCAGGGCCGGACCTGTTCGCCCTGCGACACCAGACCCGCAGTGTCACCGGCCGGAGATAGATTGACGTATGCGCATTGCTCGCCTGCTCGGCGTGTTCTTGACGATCATCACCGTGGGGCTCAGCGACGGGCTGCTATTGGCGCCGTCGGCCGGCGCGCAGCCCCCCTTCCGGTTGCCGGGCTACGTCACCGACAACGCTCACGTGCTCTCCGACGCCGAGCGCGCCGCGGTCAACTCGGCCGTCATCAAGCTCTACGGCGACCGGCGCGTCCGCCTGTGGGTGGTTTACGTCGACAACTTCTCCGGGCAAAGCGGGCAGAACTGGGCGCAGCGCACTTACCGGACCAGCGATCTCGGCAACTACGACGCGGTGCTGGCGGTGGCCACCGTCGACCGCGCTTACGCCTTTCTGGTGCCTAACGGCGTTCAGGGCGTCAGCGCGAAACAGGTCGATGACTTGCGGCACAACGAGATCGAACCCGCGCTGGGTCGAGGCGATTGGAGTGGCGCGGCCATCGCCGCGGCCAACGGGCTGAATGTGTCTCCCAGCTCGACGAGCCGTTACGTGCTGCTGGGGGTGCTCGGGGCCATTGTGCTCGCAGTGGTCATCTTGCTGGTGGTGATGCGCCGTCGAGCACGACGTCGGCGCGCGGACGCCTTCGCCGCGGCGCGGCGGGTGGATCCCACCGACGCAACGGCGCTCGCCGCCGTGCCGTTGGACATCCTCGATGACCTGTCCCGGTCGAAAGTGGTGGAGGTCGACAACGCGGTACGCACCAGTTCCAACGAACTCGCGCTGGCGATCGAGGAGTTCGGCGAACAGCGGACCGCAGGCTTCATCCAGGCGCTCAACAATGCCAAAGCTGCCCTGGCGCAAGCGTTCAACGTGCGCCAGCAACTCGATGACAGCAGACCCGAGACCCCCGCAGAGCGTCGTGAGCTGCTCACCCGGGTGATCGTTTCGGCCGCCACCGCCGACCGCGAGCTGGAATCGCAAACCGAAGCGTTCGAGCAACTGCGCGATCTGGTGATCAACGCGCCATCCCGGCTCGATGCGCTGACCCAGCGCTACGTCGAGCTGACCACTCGGGTCGATCCATCCGACCAACGGCTGGTGGAGTTGAACAATGAATTCGGCGCCGCCGCACTGGCTTCCATTGCCGGCAACGTCGCAACTGCCAGAGAACGACTGGAGTTCGCCGACCGCAACATCAGCGCCGCTCGCGACCTGGCGGACAGGGCGGTAAGCGGACAGCAGAGTCGTCTGGTGGACGCGGTGCGGGCCGCCGAATCGGCGCTCGGGCAGGCGCGCTCGCTGCTCGATGCGGTGGACAGCGCAGACAGCGACATCCGGCATGCCGTCGCAAACCTGCCGTCGGTGCTTGCCGAGATCCAGACAGCCATCAAGCGTGCCAACGATCAGCTGCATCGGGCGCAAACGAACAGGTCGTCGCACGCCGGCGAGCTGATCGCCGCGCGGGACGCCGCAGCCAGGGCCGTGGACGGCGCCGGCCGTGGTCGCGGCGCCGCCGATCCGCTCAGTGCGTTCGCCCGGCTGACCAAAGCTGACGCGGAGCTCAACCAGCTGCTCACCACCGTTGCCCAGGAGCAGGCCAATGCCGAACGGCTCAACCGGTCATTCGAGCAGGCGCTGTTTACCGCGGAGTCACGAGTACGTGCGGTCTCGGAGTACATCGACACGCGGCGCGGCAGCATCGGGCCCGAGGCGCGCACCCGGCTCGCCGAGGCTAAGCGACAACTCGAGGCCGCGCACGCCAGAAGGTCGTCGAACCTGACCGAAGCGATCGCCTACGCCAACGGCGCATCGACGCTGGCCGCCCAGGCGCAGTCGCTGGCCAATGCAGACGTGCAGTCGACACAGCGCGCCTACACTCGACGCGCCGACAGCAATACCGGCGCGATACTGGGCGGCATCATCATCGGCGACCTGCTCAGCGGGGGCCTGCGCGGTGGGTTCGGCGGGTGGAGTCCGACGTCGTTCGGCGGTTCGTCCAATTCGGGCGGCTCGTCCGGCGGCGGGTTCATGGGTGGCGGCGGCCGATTCTGAGTCTCGCTAAAAAGAACTGCGCACGCCCACTCGCGGCATTTGCCGCGCGTAGACGTGCGCAGTAATTCGGTCGCGGGAGGCGCACCGGGAACCGGTGCGCCGCCGAGAACCGAGAACTTCTCTCAGGCCCAGCTGGACCCGACGGCGCTGTCGGTCTGCGCCATGTTGTTGCCGGCGCTCTGGACCTTCTGGCCGTGAGCGTTGGCCTGCTCGTAGATCACCTGGAAGTTACGACCCAACTGGGCGATGAACTCCTGGCAAGCCACCGAACCGGCGCCGCCCCAGAAGTCACCGGCAGCCAGCACATCGCGAACGATGGCCTGGTGCTCGGCCTCCAAGTTGGCGGCCTGGGCGCGGATCAGCGCACCGTGGGCGTCGACGTCACCGAACTGGTAGTTAATCGTCATCGAACCTGTTCTCCTTAGTCTGTGAAAGTTGTTTGGCTGCAGCGGCTTACGCCGCCAAATGGCTAGCTGCTGAGGATCTGCTGCGAAGCCTGCTCTTGCTGCTCGTAGTTGTTGGCGTCACGGATCAACCCGTCACGCACACCGTGCAGCATGTTCACAATGTTGCGGAAGGCCTGGTTCATCTGGCCCACGGTGTCCATCGAGGTGGCCTCGGCCAGACCACTCCAGCCAGCGCCGGAAATGTTCTGCGAGGAGGCGAACATGCGACGAGACTCGTCTTCGACGGTCTGAGCGTGCACCTCAAAGCGACCCGCCATGTCCCGCATTGCGTGCGGGTCAGTCATAAAGCGTGCCATGTTGCTTATCTCCTTTTGATTTGTGGACGTATCACTTGGATTTCTCAATCAAAGGTTGATTGATGTGACTACCGATTTCGGCGGATCCGAAACCGCTAATCACCCGTAGACATCGACAGTCTCGACCCTTTCTCTCAACCGGCTGCCGGCGAATGCGGGACCACGCTGCTACCGCGTGGCATCTCGAAACGTGGCTCGGCGTTCTCCGCTTCCCACTGTTTCCACTCTGCCCACTCATCCCACTCGTCGTTGCCAGGCTCGATCGGTTCCGGATCGACCGCGCCGGGCACCACGACGACTTCTTCGACACCTGATTCAGACTCCTTGGCCCAGTGGTCGTAGTCGTCTGGTGGTACAGCCGTGCCCCAACTGAGCGGAACCGATAGTCCGCCGAGCATGCCTGACTCGCCTTTTTTCGCCGCGACAGAGTCGGGTGGCAAGGGCGGACCAAGTGGCAAAAGCACGGTGTCCCCTTTCAAACTTCTTTCAAGTGTCGAGTCGATACAACATCGCTCAGTAGCAAGTACACACCACCAAGCCCTCGCATAGTAAGCCAATCCGGGCCTCAATATCGGCCAATTTGCGGATTTCACCGTCTCTACAACTCCGTTACGACCCCGCTTTGGGGTCGGTAGCTCGCCGGGAGCGTCGCGCGGCGGCCAGCGGTCAACTTCGCGTCTGCCTGAACCGAAGGCGAAACCGGTGGCGAACAGGGACTTCTGCTCCCGGGAGCAGCCTTGGCCCGCGGCGCCAAGTTCGGCGCCGGCAATCAGCACAGACCGCTGGGAATCCCCCGCGCGGGCTGCGTTTCCTGGGTTGGCATCGCCTGCGGGAACGGCACCCGATAGGGAATGGATGTCTTCGTTGTCGTACCTAAAATCGCATTCGGAACACACTGCGGCAGTTTCGGCAATGCCTTGAGCCGGGGATGGTCCAAGTTCGGTTTCGACGCATTCGGTGGCACGGCGAAGTTGAACGTCGACGTCATATCCTTGACCGTCTGGTCACGCCACTGGCTGAGGTTGGGCACCGGCACCCCGAAGCGCGTGCTGATCAGTTTCAACGTGGACGTGTGGTCGAAGACGTCATGGACCATCATCGGGCCGCGACTGTACGGCGAAATGACGAAGCACGGCACCCTGAAGCCCAGACCAATCGGTCCCCGGATGCCGCCGGAACCGTCGACCGAGTTGATGTCGGCGACGGTGACATATTCGCCCGGCGTGCCCGGCGGTGACGTCGGGGGGACCACATGGTCGAAGAAGCCACCGTTCTCGTCGTAGTTGACGATCAGCGCCGTCTTCTCCCACACCGCCGGGTTGGACAGCAGAATTCGCAGCGCGTCGACGATGCCGACCGCCCCGATCGAGACCGGAAAGGCTGGGTGCTCCGACAGCAGGAAGCCGGGAAGCAGCCAGGAAACCTTTGGCAGCCGGTTGTTTCTGACGTCGGAGAAGAAGTCCATCGGGTAAGTCGGGGCGATGCCGAAGCGGGCCAGGTTGGACCGCGGATCCGCCGCCTGCTTGAAGTCGTTGACCAGCCCGTTGTACCCGATCACCGTGTTGTTGAGCGGCCCCAACAGCTTGTTTTGATAGACCTTCCAGCTGACGGCGGCAGCTTCCAGGCGATCGGGCATGATCTCCCAGCTGTACCGCTGCAGCGGCTGGATGTTGGGCTCTACCAGTACCGGCCCGCCGTGGGTGCCGTCCGGGTCGATCCAAGCGCTCATCCAATACAGCCGATTGGGCGTGGTCCCGCCCAGCAGCGAAGAGAAGTAGTGGTCACAGATCGTGAAGGTGTCGGCGAGCAGATGATGAATCGGGATGTCGGCGCGGGTGTAGTACCCCATCGTGACGGGCGTGTTGCCTTGTAGCGGAGTGCGTTGGGCTTGCGCGGGTAACCAGCCGTCGTTCAACCCGTTGTTCCAGGCCTGGTGCATGCCGCTCCAGCTGTGGTCCGGGTCGTTCACGCATTCGCCGGCGACCAGCGGACCCCGGGTGGTGTCGAATCGGAACGGCAGCGTCGTCCCTGTCGGGTCGTTCGCCTGCGTGGCCGGGTTCCAGCCTTTCTGCGCGAAAACTCCGGGTAGCGCGTTGGGATCGGAAAAGCCGTGGGTGCCCGACAGCGTGCCGAAGTAATGGTCGTATGACCGATTTTCCTGCATCAGCAACACAATGTGTTCGATGTCGGTCAAATGGCCGCTGCACGGACCGGCGCCATAAGCCTTTTCAATAATCGGACCGGCCAGATCCATAAAGGCACCCGCGGTGGTGGCGGCGGCGGCTTTCGCCAAGAATTGCCGACGGGTCATTCCGTCGACCGGGTGTTCGGTCCCCACACGCCCTCCCTGACGGCTCCTTTGCGCCGCTTTCAGATCACGGTATAGACGCGGCCGCGATCGGCCCGATACCCCGACGGCGTGTCGTTATTACTAATTGCTATACAGCGCCATTACTCGCCGGAAGCAATTTCTTATCAGCAAGGCCCGCTGGCAGTCCCCCGCACCGGTTGGGTTTCCTGCGTGGGCATGCTCTGCGGATAGGGCACTCGATACGGGATGGAAGGCAGCACCCCGTCGGTCGTTCCTAACACCACGTTGGGAATGCACTGCGGCAGCTTCGGGACCGCGGCCAGCAATGGGTGGCTCAAGTGCGGTTTCGATGGATTCGGCGGGGAGCCGAAATTGAACGCCGAGGTCATGTCACCAACCGTGGTGTCTCGCCATTGGGTCAGATTGGGCACCGGCACGCCGAAGCGAGCGCGCATCAATTTCAGTTGCGACGTGTGGTCGAAGACTTCATGTGCCATCAGGCCACCACGACTCAACGGCGACATGACGATGCAGGGGACGCGGAAACCCAGCCCAAGCGGCCCGCGGATGCCCCCGGACCCCGCCACGGCGTTGATGTCTGGGACGGTCACCCACTCCCCGGGCGTCCCGGGCGGCGCCGTCGGCGGAACGACGTGATCGAAGAACCCGCCGTTTTCGTCGTAGCTGATGATCAGGGCAGTTTTTTCCCATACCGCCGGATTGGAAAGCAGGATCCGCAACGCCGTCACCATGGCGATCGCACCGAGCGCGACCGGCAGCGCGGGGTGTTCGGACTGGATGAAGTTCGGGACCAACCAGGAAACCTGGGGTAGCCGGTTGGCTTTGACGTCGGCGGCGAAATCAAACGGATAGTTCGGGGCGATGCCGTAGCGGGCCAGGTTGGACCTCGGATTACCCGACTGCTTGAACGCCTGCACCAATCCGTTGTTGCTGATTGGAGTATTGATGAATCGCCCTGCGTCTTTGTTCTGGTAAACCTTCCAACTAACGCCGGCCTGCTCGAGGTTTTCCGGCATGATGGTCCAGCTGTACTGATGCAGCGGCAAAAAGCCGGGCTCGACGAGTTGTGGTCCACCATTTGCGCCGACTGGGTCATTCCAGGCGCTGAGCCAGTAAAGCCTGTTCGGCAGCGTGCCGGTCAACAGCGAGCAATGGTAGTTGTCGCACATCGTGAACGTGTCAGCCAGCAAGTAATGGATCGGAATGTCTTTGCGCGTGTAGTAACCCATCGTCATCGGGACGTAGGGCCCGGTACGGGTTTCCGCCTGCGCCGGCAACCAGTTGTCGTTGGCGCCGCCGTTCCACGAATGGTGCATCGCCGCCCACTGGTGTTCGGGGTCGTTGACGCACTCGCCGTCCAGCAACGGGCCGCGGGTGGTGTCGAGCCGGAATGGCATGGTGATACCCGCCGGGTCCAGCGCCTGGCTCGCCGGGTTCCAGCCCTTCTGCGCAAAGGCGGGCGACGCCTCGTTGAACCCGCGCGTGCTCGACAACGTTCCGAAGTAATGATCGTAGGAACGATTTTCCTGCATCAGCAGCACAATGTGCTCGATGTCGGTCAAATGGCCCGAGCAAGGCCCTGCGCCGTAAGCCTTTTCGATCACCGGGGCAGCGATGTCGGTCATCAACGCGGCGGCGCCGGCCCCGGAAAGTTTTGCCATGAACTCCCGACGGGACATTCCCCGCAGCGGGTTTTCGATCACTGATTCGACCTCTCTGACCACATTTCAGATCACGGTATAGTTACGGCCCTGGACAGCCCCGATACGTGACCGGCGTGTCGCGAAGTTTCGTCAGCCAGCAAACGTGATTAAGATCGCATCAGGGTTGCGGCGCGTTGCCCATTTTCCCCCCGGACCGGTTCGTTCGTTCGTTGAATTGCCTTGTGCCGCAGTCGATGCCGGCCAGCTTCACGGGCTTGGGCGGAGACGGCTCGCACCGACAGAAGGGTTTTCGCGCAAACCTTGCCGTGCGTCACGCGTTACCAGCACCGGACGGTACGCGCGGGATAATCGTCAAGTAATGGTCCTCGAAGGAAAAATTTATCTAATCCGATATTCCTAATCGATTTCTCATACAGCCATTTTCCGGTGCATCGGACTGCCGACGATACGCGCATTATGCGAGGTCAACTGCCCTTAGCACGCCCAGTCGGAGCGTACTGGCGGTGTTAGTTCTCTTAATTCCGCGCCAGAAAAGATTGGCTGTTCGGGTTACTCGGTCGTGATGAAAAAATCGGTGCTGCTAAACGGGTTCCGTAACACCTGAGTACGGTTGTAGCGTCCGTTCCCATGTGGCTCACGGTGCTGGTGTTAGCTCTTGTGGCGACCGCAGATCCGGTCCGGATCGGCGTCAGCGTGGTGCTGTCCTCGCGACCAACCGGATCGCGGTGGGCCGTGGGACCGTTGGTGGCGTTCTGGCTCGGTGGCATGGCAATCAGTGTCGTACTAACCATCGGTGTCCTGTTCGGTCTGCGCGACTTCGCCTTGACCACAATGCATCGCGTACAACTGGCCACCGCCACCAGCACGGCGGGGCACCTCCAGATCGCAATTGGCGCCGTGGCGCTGCTCGTCGCAGCGACCGCCGCGGGCCTATCACCACGCCAGCGTGCGCGACTGGCCATGCCCGTCGCACCCCCGCAGCCGATGCGCGCGCCTTCGACAATCTCGCGACTGTCGACGCGCGTCCACGATGCTCTGCAGGCCAGACCGCTGGGTGTGTCGTTCATCCTCGGAGTGGCGATGTTGGTGGACTTCCGATTCCTGGCCGCGCTTACCGCAATCGTGGCCTCAGGTGTCGCGGTGGGTACCCAGATCGGCGCTGCCGGCATGTACACCCTGGTAGCGCTGAGCTTCATCGAACTCCCGCTCGTCAGCCAGCTGGCCGCGCCGGCCAAAACCGATCGGGTAATGGCCGTGGTGAACCAGTGGGCCAAGGCGCGTCGACAGCAGGTTTTTGCTGTGGTGATCGGCCTGCTCGGTGCGTTTCTGATATCCCGGGGCCTGGGCCACATCTAGGCAGACAAAAGCGCGGGCGACATCCGTCACCCGCGCCCTTGCTCAAAACTTCGCGGTTATCCGACTCCGCTGCGCGGGATCACGCTCGGCCGGTTCTGGACCACGTGCGGACTCGCACCGCCGCGACCCATCATGCCGCCGGGCATGCCCGCTCCGGCACCGCCGGCACCCATGGGCATCGGCATCATCGGCATACCACCCATACCGCCGGTAGCTCCCGCTGCCTGCGCCATCTCCGCGGCCTGGGTACCCAGGCCCGCCATGGCGGCGCTGCCCATGGCCTTGGGCACTGAGCCCTGCCAAGTCGGTGGCACCGACATCGCACCTACCAGCCGAGCATTACCCAGGCTTCCGCCCATTCCGGCGCCGAGTCCGGCACCGCCCAAGCCCTTCATCGGCGCGATGTCTCCGGCCAATTTCGGCATGTCGGCCAAGCCGGCCGCCGTAGCCCCCGCCAGTCCGGCTGTGCCGACATTTGCCGTCTGGCCCAACTGCATCAACGGACCCATCAACATGCTGGCCGGCATCGCGCCCATCTGGGCCACTCCCATGACGGATTCCAATGGCACCGCTGCGGCGGCGGATTGCACACCGGCCACTAGACCCGGCGCGGCCGCGGTAGCGCCCTGAATCAGCGGACTCATCGCCGCGGACGCCGACGTGGCCAAACCGGTGAACTGCGCACCCACTCCTGCAGCCAGCCCGGCCAAGTCCACCGGCGGCACGGCGAATGGTGTCAAGCTGGCGGCCACGGCGGTCGCGCCGCCGTGATAGCCGACCATCGCGCCGACATCTTGCGCCCACATCTCGAGATAGTCGGCCTCATTAGCGAAGATCGCCGGGGTGTTGAACCCCAAGAAGTTCGTCGCGATCAACGTCAGCAACGAAATCCGATTGGCCTCCACCGCCGCAGGATGCACCGTCGCGGTCAACGCAGCCTCAAACGACGACGCCGCCGCACGCGCCTGCCCAGCCGCCGACGCCGCCTGCGTCGCCGCCGCATCCAACCAGCCCACATACGGCGTCGCCGCAGCAGCCATCGACACCGACGCCGGACCCGCCCACGGACCACTGGCCAAACCGACGATCACCGAATCAAACGAGGCCGCCGAAGCCGCCAAATCCGCCGCCAGACTCTCCCAAGCCGCCGCCGCTACATGCAACGGGCCAGACCCGGCCCCGGCAAAAATCCGCGCCGAGTTGATCTCCGGCGGCAACCACGCAAAATCCAAAATCATCGCAACCCCAAACCTGCCAGCCGCGTCAACGGCACCAACAACAACCCATCAAATCAATGCGACCCCACCCGCAAGCCCTCCCCGGGCTGGGATCTCAAACAATCCACGCCAACGTTCGGGCTCTACGGAAAACCCGTACACCAGGTAATCAGCGCGCGGATTCGAGTGAGTTACTTGGTCAGTATATTCGCTCCCGGACATGCCACGAGCACGAATAACGCATGACCCGCTGCGTCACTCGTGCTCGTGGTCAGGTAGCTAGGCCCAGCTGGAGCCGACGGCGCTGTCGGTCTGCGCCATGTTGTTGCCGGCGGACTGCACCTTCTGGCCGTGAGCGTTGGCCTGCTCGTAGATCACCTGGAAGTTACGACCCAACTGGGCGATGAACTCCTGGCAAGCCACCGAACCGGCGCCGCCCCAGAAGTCACCGGCAGCCAGCACATCGCGAACGATGGCCTGGTGCTCGGCCTCCAAGTTGGCGGCCTGGGCGCGGATCAGCGCACCGTGGGCGTCGACGTCGCCGAACTGGTAATTGATCGTCATCGTGGGAGCCCTTTCTAGCTGCTGAGGATCTGCTGGGAGGCCTGCTCTTGCTGCTCGTAGTTGTTCGCGTCGCGAACCAACCCGTCGCGCACCCCGTGCAGCATGTTCACGATGTTGCGGAATGCGGTGTTCATCTGGCCCATCGTGTCCAGCGAGGTGGTCGACGCCAGACCGCTCCAGCCAGCGCCCGAGATGTTCTGCGCCGATGCCCACATCCGGCGGGCCTCGTCCTCAACGGTCTGAGCGTGCGCTTCGAAACGTCCAGCCATGGCCCGCATCGCGTGCGGATCCGTCATAAACCGAGTAGCCACTGCGTTTTCCTTTCCTAGAAACTGCATCGAATCTCAAGCGGTGCCGAAATTCTCGACTTATCCCACGCCCGTTCGCGGGATCACGCTCGGCCGGTTCTGCACCACATGCGCAGCCGCACCGCCGCGGCCCATCATGCCGCCGGCCATACCGCCCGCGGCACCACCGGCACCCATCGGCATCGGCATCGGCATCATGCCCGTGCCGGTGGCCCCGGCGGCTTGTGCCATTGCCGCAGGGTTCATGCCCAGCCCCGCCATCGCCGAGCTGGCCATCGCCTTGGGCACCGAACCCTGCCAGGTCGGCGGCACCGACATCGCACCGACCAGGTGCGCCTTACCCAGATCGCCGGCCATACCGGCGCCCATGCCGGCCGCGCCGCCCAAGCCCTTCAGCCCCGGGGCGACGTCACCCACGAATTTCGGCACGTCGGTCAGCCCTTCGGTAGCACCGACCAATCCGGCCGCTCCGGCGTTCGCCGTCTGCCCCAACTGCATCAACGGACCCATCAACATGCTGGCCGGCATCGCGCCCATCTGGGCCACCGACATCACGGCCTGAATCGGAGCTCCGGACATCAAGGACTGCGCCCCGGTCGCCAGCGCCGAGCCGCCCATCACGGCTCCCTGGACCAACGGGCTTACCGCGGCCGATGCCGATGTAGCCAGCCCGGTGACCTCGGCGCCGACGCCCGCCGCCAACCCCGCCAAGTCGAATGGCGGAAGAGCAAACGGTGTCAGGCTGGCGGCCACGGCCGTCGCTCCGGACTGGTAGCCGACCATCGCGCCGACGTCACGCGCCCACATCTCGACATAGTCGGCCTCGTTAGCGAAGATCGCCGGGGTGTTGAGCCCCAAGAAGTTCGTCGCGATCAACGTCAGCAACGAAATCCGATTGGCCTCCACCGCCGCGGGATGCACCGTCGCGGTCAACGCAGCCTCAAACGAGGACGCCGCCGCACGCGCCTGCCCGGCCGCCGACTGCGCCTGCGTCGCCGCCGCATCCAACCAGCCCACATAAGGCGTCGCCGCAGCAGCCATCGACACCGACGCCGGGCCCGCCCACGGACCACTGGCCAAGCCGACGATCACCGAATTGAACGAGGCCGCCGAAGCCGCCAAATCCGCCGCCAGACTCTCCCAAGCCGCCGCCGCTACGTGCAACGGGCCAGACCCGGCCCCGGCAAAAATCCGCGCCGAGTTGATCTCCGGCGGCAACCACGCAAAATCAAGAAACATCGCAACCCCAACCAGTCAGCCGCGTCAACGGCGCCGACGTGTCCGTGACAGCCCAAAAACACAACTCCACCCGCGGATCGTAAGACAGATCACAGTGAAAATCTGCACTTTCGCCGAATCTTCTCTATGAATTTGGTAGAAGCGGACCCATCGCCGTGACGGTGGCTAGCCGGCTGCCTGGCCCGTCGTCAATGAATTCGACAACGCCGCGTTTAAATAATTCCACCCTGGGCGGCCCAGCGATAGGTAATTAAAGCGCTCTAGAAGAAACCCCTGAAAATGCCGGACACCCCGTCGCCCGAGACGACCAGGCCCGAAGTTCCGGTACCCGAGTTCAAGATGCCGCTGGTCTGGATACCCGCGATAAAGAGGCCCGCGTTCTGAACTGCCGCGTTGTAGATACCAGCGTTCTGGTAACCGGTATTCAACATCCCTGAGTTGCCGACACCACCCGGTGCGAGCAAGGTGCTGGTATTGACGTAGCCCGAATTACCAACTCCGACATTCTGTATGCCTGAGTTGCCGATGCCGGTCGGATCGTTGTGGCCGAAGCCCGAGTTGCCGGTGCCGAGGTTGAAGAAGCCCGAGTTGGCGACGGCCTGGGTGGTCGCGCCGAAGATCCCGGTGTTGAGTCCGCCGGCGTTGAACGCGCCAGTGTTGGTGTCCCCGGCATTGGCAAAGCCGGTGTTGACGTTGCCGGCATTGCCGAAGCCCGAGTTGACATTTCCCGCATTGAGGAATCCGCTGTTGACATCGCCGGCGTTCCCAAAGCTGGTATTCGAGTTGCCGGAGTTGAAACTGCCGGCATTGAAGTTGCCTGAGTCGAAGAAGCCAAAATTGCTGGCACCGGCATTACCGGCACCGGTGTTGACGCTGCCGCCATTGAAGAATCCGGTGTTGGTGTCGCCCGCGTTGCCGAACCCGAAGTTTCCGACGCCGGAGTTCCCGAAACCCACGTTACCGCTGCCGGAGTTGAAGAAGCCGATATTCCCGCTACCGGAGTTGAACAGCCCGACGTTGCCGGTTCCGGAATTCAACGCGCCGAACCCGAACTGGTTGTCGCCGCTGAGTCCGAATCCGATGTTGTTGTTGCCGGTGTTGCCGAAGCCGATATTGCCGCTACCCGAGTTGCCGAAGCCGAAGTTGTTGCTGCCGAAATTACCGCTGCCGACGTTGTTGCTGCCGTTGTTTCCGGAGCCGAAGTTGGTGTCTCCGATGTTGCCGCTACCAACATTTGTGTTGCCGATGTTGCCAAGCCCCAGGTTGGCGCTGCCGATATTGCCACTACCCAGGTTCTGGCTGCCGGCGTTGCCGCTACCCAAGTTGAAATTGCCGGTGTTACCGCTGCCTAGGTTTATGTCACCAATATTGCCGCTACCCAGGTTAGTGCCGCCGATATTGCCGGTGCCGAGATTGCTGTTGCCAATATTGCCGCTACCGAGGTTCGTGTCCCCAATGTTGCCGCTGCCCAAATTCAGCGAGCCGATATTTCCAAGGCCTAAGTTGATGCCTTGCAGTTGTGCCGGCACGGCACTGGCGGCCGTGGCCGCGGCTGCCGCCGGGGCACCCTGGACGGCGCTCACCAACCCGGACAAACCCGACAGTGCGGGCAGTCCCTGCAACGCACCCTGCCACGACTGCAACGCCGCAGCCGCAGCCGACACCCCACCGTGATACCCCACCATCGCCGCTACATCAGCAGCCCAAAACTCCTCATACACACCCTCCGCAGCAGCAATCGCCGGCGCATTCTGACCAAACACATTCGACAACACCAACTGCACAAACGCATTCCGATTCCCCGCCACCGCCAACGGATGCACCGTCGCCGCCCGCGCCGCCTCAAACGCACTCACCACCGCATCAGCCTGCCCAGCCGCACCCGCCGCCCGCGCCGCCGCCGCACTCAACCACCCCGCATACGGCGCCGCCGCCGCAGCCATCGCCGCCGCCGCCGAACCCTGCCAACCCTGACCCACCAAGTCCGCGGTCACCGCCGCAAACGAATCCGCCGCAGCCCCCAACTCCTGCGCCAACCCCGACCACGCCGCCGCCGCCTCCACCATCGGCCCCGACCCCGCACCGGAAAACATCCGCAACGAATTAATCTCCGGCGGCAACACCCAAAAACTCATCTTCACTGCCCCTCAGTAATTGCGGCTAACGGAAGAAGCCTGATTGTTGGTTACCGGAATTGAATCCGCCGGAGTTCTCGTCACCGGAGTTGAGGACACCCGAACTGTTGCTACCAGAGTTGGAGTAGCCGGCGAGGGAATTACCCGAATTGGAAATTCCGGCGTTGTGCGTACCGATGTTTCCGAAGCCGGAGTTGAACCCGGGAATCATAGCGGGGCCGGAGTTGGAGAAGCCCGAATTGCCGATGCCGGTGTTGTAGAAACCAGAGTTCTCGATGCCACCGGTGTTTCCCCAACCCGAACTGCCGACTCCCACGTTCCCAAAGCCCGAGTTCTGGACGGGCTGGTCCAAAGCGCTGAGGAACCCGGTATTGAGATTGCCGCCGTTGAATCCCCCGGTATTGCTGTCCCCACCGTTGAAGAAACCGGTGTTGATATTGCCGCCGTTCATGAAGCCGGTGTTGGAGTCACCCGCGTTCAAAAAGCCGGTATTTCCGGCGCCCGCGTTCCCGAAACCGGTGTTCTCCCAGCCCGCGTTGAAGCTGCCACTGTTCGAGTTGCCCGCGTCGAAGATGCCGAAGTTTCCGTTGCCCGCATGCCCGAAGCCGGTGTTGAAGTCGCCGGAGCACCAGAAACCGGTGTTCAGACTGCCCGAGTTGCCGAAGCCGGTGTTTCCGTTGCCCGAGTTGCCGAAGCCGACATTGCCGTCGCCCGAGTTGAAGAAACCGATGTTGTTGTTACCCGAGTTGAATAAGCCGATATTTCCGGTGCCCGTGTTGAGGGCGCCGAAGCCGATCTGGCCGTCACCGGTGAGCCCGAAACCGATGTTGCTGTTGCCCTTGTTGCCGAAGCCGATGTTGCCGCTGCCCAGGTTGCCGAAGCCGAGGTTGTTGGCGCCGTCGACGCCGCCGTTGTTACCCAAGCCGAAGCTGAAGTCACCGACGTTTCCGCTGCCGAAGGTGAAGTCACCGTAGTTGCCGCCACCGAGAAAGTTCAGCGTGCCGAAGTTTCCGCCGCCGAAAAAGTTCAGGCTGCCGATGTTGCCGCTACCGATATTGCCGCTGCCGAAGTTCCCGCTGCCGAAGTTGTAGTCGCCGATGTTGCCGCTACCGGTGTTGGCGGTACCGATGTTTCCGCCGCCCCAGTTCTCGCCGCCGTAGTTGCCGCTGCCCAGGTTCCAGTAGGCGCTGTTGTTCCCGCTGCCCAAGTTGAGGTCGCCGATGTTGCCACTGCCGAGGTTGAACGTGCCGATGTTGCCAAAACCCAGGTTGAAGTTGAGGTCCGTGAGAGCGTCGAGCACCGCCGCTGGGGCGGCCGCTGCCGCAGCGGGAGCACCTTGAGCAGCACCCAGCAATCCCGACAAACCCAACAGTGCGGGCAGTCCCTGCAACGCACCCTGCCACGACTGCAACGCCGCAGCCGCAGCCGACACCCCACCGTGATAC
>NZ_LZLS01000184.1 GCF_001673365.1 Mycobacterium asiaticum | reverse complement strand
CTCCTCGTCGTTCTGGTGACTTCGTGACGTCCACAGTGGCTGGGGTATGGCCTTGCTCACTACGACAGCGCGCACCTCGTTTCGTCCGGGCGAGTGCAGGGTGCACCGGGAGCGGTGCCGGGGTGTCTGACGAGTGCACGGTGCACTTGGTGCGCGCCGAACAGGTGCGCGCTGTCGTAGTGAGCAAGGCCATACCCCAGCCACTGTGGACGTCACGAAGTCACCAGAACGACGAGGAGTTGGCAGCCATGACAACTGAGGTATTGAGCGAGGTCGCGGAGTTCGACGTCGTCATCATCGGAGCAGGAATCTCCGGGCTCGGCGCGGCAACGTATTTCAGCCGTGAGCTCCCACACAAGTCCCTCGTCGTTTTGGAGGGCCGCGACAACATCGGCGGCACGTGGGATCTCTTCCGCTACCCGGGCATCCGCTCCGACTCCGACCTCCACACCTTCGGCTACGAGTTCAAGCCGTGGCGCCACGAGTCGGCGATCGCCGATGCACACCTGATCCGGGAGTACCTCCAGGAAACGGTTGACGAGAACAATCTGGCGCGCCTCATCAAGTTCCGGCACCGCGTCGTGCAGTCCGAATGGTCCTCCTCGGACTCGAAGTGGACGCTCACCGTCGAAGCGACCGACCCCGTCACCGGCTCGACCGCCACGAAGACGATCCGCACCGGATGGGTTTTCGCGGCCACCGGCTACTACCGGTACGACGAGGGGTTCTCTCCGGAGTTTGCCGGCCGCGACGACTTCGCGGGTCTGGTGGTTCATCCGCAGCACTGGCCGGAGAACCTCGATTACCGCGGCAAGAAGGTCGTGATCATCGGCAGTGGCGCGACCGCGGTCACGATGGTGCCGGCGATGTTGACCGGCGCTGGTGCGGCCCATCACGTGACGATGCTGCAGCGCACTCCCACCTACATCATGTCGATTCCTCGTGTCGACCGTCTCGCCATTGCACTCACGAAATTCCTTGGCGCCAAACGCGGATACGCCGTGACGCGGTTCAAGAACATCTGGATCGAACGCGGGATCGTCAAGGGGCTTCGGACGTTCCCGCAGGCTGGGCGAAAGTTGATTCGCCGCGCGAACATCAAGCGGCTCCCCAAGGGTTTCGACGTCGACAAGCACTTCAACCCGCCCTACAACCCATGGGACCAGCGGTTGTGCGCAGCGCCCGACGGCGACTTCTTCGACGCGATCAAGGACGGCAGCGCCTCAGTGGTCACTGACTCCATCGCGCGTTTCAGCAAGCGCGGAATCGTCTTGAAGTCGGGCGAAGAGTTGGACGCCGACATCATCGTGACCGCCACCGGTCTGAATCTGCAATTGTTCGGCGGAATGCCGATCGTGGTCGACGGGCAGCAGGTGGACATCGCAGACTCGTTCTGTTATCGCGGGATGCTCCTGAGCGGAATTCCTAACTGGGCCATAGCCATTGGCTATACGACGTCTTCCTGGACGCTCAAGGTGAGCCTGATGTGCCGCTACTTCATCGACCTGGTCAACCACATGGATGCCCACGGCTACGACCGGGCCGTCCCCGTCCCGCTGCCAGGCATGGATCGCAAGCCAGTCATGGACCTCCAATCCGGCTACGCCAAACGCGGGGCGACGATCCTTCCGAAACAGGGACCGGTCGCCCCATGGCGGATGGCGATGTCGTATCAGGAGGACGCCAAAGCACTGCGCGGTCCGGTGGCCGACGAGAACCTCGAATTCGGTGCCAGTCAGTCGACTTCACAGCAACCCGCCGAGAGGCAACCGGCACATGTCTGACAACGGCGTCGACCGGTATGCAACCCTCACGTCCGGGACAATCATCTGCTTTCGCGTCTCCGGCGACGAGGCCGACCCCGCCATCCTGCTCATCGCCGGGCTGGGTGAGGACCTCACCTCCTGGACCGACTCGTTCGTCAGATCGATTGTCGCCCAGAGATTTCGAGTCATCGCCATGGACAACCGGGACGTCGGCCAGTCGACGTTCGCGGCTACTCCGGCGCCTGCACTCTGGCGTCAGGTGATGCGGCGTCCCCGAAGCGACGCCTACTCACTTGCGGATATGGCCAACGATTGTGTCGGCCTGCTCGACCACCTGGGAATCACACAAGCCCATCTCGTTGGGCGGTCCATGGGCGGAATGATCGCGCAAACGCTCGCCGCGACAGAACCCCAGCGGGTGCTGTCGCTGACCTCCATCTACTCGACGACCGGAGCGCGCAATGTCGGTCAGCCGGCGCTGTCGACGATGCGACTGCTCGTCGCTCCTGCGGCCAAGAATCGAACGGCAGCCGTGCGCAACCACCTGCAGATCACTAGACACCTTGCTGGAACTGCGTACCCCATCGACGACGCAGCGGAAGCGGCCATCGCAGCGCGGGGATGGGATCGCGCCGCCGGTGACCCCACAGCCGGCGTGGCACGCCAGATCCAAGCGATCCAGTGCTCCGGAGACCGCACTGCCAAGTTGTGCAGAATCATCGCTCCAACGCTGGTCATCAACGGTGAGCGGGACCTGATGGTGCACCCCAGTGGCGGCGTCGCAACGGCCAATGCAATTCGCTCGGCGCAACACATCTTTATCCCCGGTATGGGCCATCACATTCCGCAGGCCCTGGTCGACCCCATCACCCGATACATCTCACAACATGCAGACCGCGTGAACCAAGGAGGGAATCATGTCGAAATCTCGTGAAAACAGTTCCGGCACAGCACCTTTCGATGTCGTGATCGTCGGTGCGGGCTTCGCGGGCTTGAGTGCAGCAGAGCGCCTGGGCAGCATGGGGCTTTCAGTCACAGTTCTCGACGGTCGGGACCGGGTCGGGGGCCGATCGTTCTCTGGTGAGGTTGCTGGTGTCGAGGTAGACCTCGGGGCAACGTGGGTTTCACCGCGGCACACAGCAATCCGCGACCTCGCCAAGCGAATGGGATGCACGACGACCGGTCAGTTCAACCAAGGCCGCAACGTCCTGTGGCTGGCCGGTCGCCGTCGCACGTACAAGGGCACCATCCCTCCCGTCGTTCTCACCGGCCTGCGGGCAGCAGAACGGGTCGCCGGGCTGGTCAGCGTCGAGGAAAAAGCGTCGGTGTAAGCGCGTCGTCCCGCATAGTCAGGGGAGACTTGTCGGCATGGAGGATTTGTGGCCCCTGCCCACAGTCGAGGCCGCTGACGCAATCCGAACACTGTGTCAGCGGCTATTGACGGAGACGGATGCGATGACCGAGGTCATCGCGGGGGCCGCACTCATGGCCCAGTACGAGTCTGCCCTGCTTCCGGATGCGTCGCTGGTCGAGGAGGACCGCCACCTCAACCGCTTCGATCTTGTCCAGTGGCTGACGTCGAACATCCAGCAACCGGGGCGAAGGGTCGAGCCCTACATCGGCCCGAGGATAGCGGAGTACATCCGCGACCTCGTATCCCGCGGCATCGCACCGGATTTCGCGGGCGGATGGCGGGAGGCGCTCGGTGTCGGATGGCACCGATGGCTCGAAGAATGCGTGGCGCATTGCACGGACCCTGACCTCCTCGTGGAAGTCCTCGACGTGTCGGCGAAGTCGTTGGTGCAGTACGCCCTCGACTCGGTTTCGGCCCTGCGTGAGGCCAGCCTTGCGGCCGCGATGGGTGACGCGAATGCCGACGCGATTGCGCTGATACAACTGATCGCCAGTGGGGCCCCCATGACCGAGGATCTCGCGGAAGGGCGGCTGAGGTACCGGTTGGCCCGCTCGCACGTGGGTCTCGTCGTATGGACCGACGATCCTCAGCGGGCCGACGCGTTGGACGACGTGGTCGCGGCCGTGCGTTCCGCTTCGGCGGGGGGAAGCGCCCTGATAGCCCGCGCAAGTGCCACGTCGCGTTGGATCTGGCTATCCGGGGCCGAGACACCTGACCTTCGCCACGTCGAGAAGGTCGTGGCGGAGGTGGCGGATGTTCGAGCGGCCGTCGGAAGGCCGGGACGAGGACTCGACGGATTCAGGTCCAGCCATCAAGACGCCCTCGCGGCGCAGGCGCTCATCGTTCGGCTCGGATCCGACCGACGCTTTACGGCGTACGCAGACGTAGAGCTCATCGACAGCATCACGAAGGACACCGCCAGCGCTCAGCGGTTCGTTATCAAGACTCTCGGCCCGTTGGCCGAAGCAGATGAAGCGATACGGCAGGCGCTGCTGACCTACGTGCAGTGCGGCTTCAACACCACTCGGGCGGCGGCCAACCTCTATGCACACCGAAACACGGTTGAGCGCCGGGTCTCGCGCGCCAACGAACTCTCCGTGGTGAAAGTGGAAGACAACCCCACACACGTCGCCGCGGCACTGCTGGTGCTGGATATTGCGCCCAATATCGCGGCGACGACGCCCTCCTGAATGCACGAGACGGGGCGTCAAAATGACACCGCGAACGACTCACCTTAATTTTTTCGAACAGTGACCGTTACGCAGCGACGCCAGCCACTTCTGCACGATGTCGCCCTCGTCGGCCTCGACCGACCGCAGCACCGTCAGCGTTGGGTGCCCGGCGGCCAGCAGCGCGCTGTCGGTCCCCTCCTCCGGCTCGTCGGCCACCTCGACCTCACCCAGGCGCAAGGTTCCGTCGCCGATCTCATCGACGCGCGCCTGGACCGATCCGCCGCGGGCCAATCGTGCGTGGCGAATAGGGTCCAGCGCGGCTGCAGGCCGGTCGGGCACATTCAGCGAAAGGGCGGTGGCTCTTGGGGATTCGAGCAGCAGCTCCAGTACCGGAGTCAGCAGGCCTGCGGCGGTGCCCCAGTGCCGCTCACCGGTGGGGTACAGCGCAACGTCGAGTGACACCGCCAGGGCGCGGGTGTCGTTGATCTTCGCGGTAAGGGCCGCCCCGACGGTGCCGGAATGCAGCACCGCCCGTCCTACGTTCGCGCCGTGGTTGATCCCGGACAGCACGAGGTCTGGGCGCGGGACGAACCAGCCGTTGAGCGCGGCGGAGACTATGTGTCCGGGCTGGGCGTAGACGGCCCATGCCTCGGCATCGTCGGCGCGGGGCAGTGTCCGGCGCTCGACGATGGTGCGGCCCTGTCGGCGGACCGCGCTCAGCGCCGCGCTCGCGCCACTGGACTGCTCTGCCGGGGCAGCCACGATCACGTCCAGCCCTGCCCCCTGCGCTGCTATGACCAGCGCCTCCAGACCGGGCGCGTCGATCCCGTCGTCGTTGGTTACCAGTGCGCGTGGCATGCGTTGTCCCCCATCGCCATCTTCGTTGGGTCTATTGCCGTTCGCGTAGCTCGACCCGTTCGGCTAGCGTCTCCACGGCACGCACACCGCCGGTGCCCAGACCGTGTCGCACGACGTTGAGCGCCCCACACGCTGCCCCGATCTGCAACGCACGCCGCAGCGAGCGACCGCTCGCCAGTGCGGCCACCATGCCGGCCGTCATGGAGTCCCCGGCGCCTGCAGGATCGGCTGCTTCCAACACAGGTATGTCCACTTCGACGACGGCCCCACCCCGCGTCCCATCGCCGTCGGGATCCTGGTCATCGAGCAGCGCCAGCGCCGGCGCGGTGCCGGCTCGTGATACGACAATCGTGCCTGCACCCTCGTCGCGCAGGTGCGCATGGCCACTACCAGATCATCCGGTTCTTCGGACTTCGCCCGGCCGTCAGCGAGCAGTTCTTCGTGGCTCACCTTGATCAGATTCGGCCGACCGGCGAGCACCGCCTCGAGTCGCTCTCCGGCGAGGTCGGCTGCCACCTTGCAGCCGTTGGCTTCGAGGTCGGTGGCGAGGCGCCGGTAGAAATCGTGGGGCAGCACCCGGTCGCCCTGCGGTCCGGACAGTAGTACCCGGC
This sequence comes from Mycobacterium asiaticum, assembly GCF_001673365.1. Lineage (GTDB taxonomy): Bacteria > Actinomycetota > Actinomycetes > Mycobacteriales > Mycobacteriaceae > Mycobacterium > Mycobacterium asiaticum_A. The sequence continues at coordinate 130,678 of NZ_LZLS01000184.1, read as the reverse complement.
CGTGGGTCAGACCCTCGGTCAGGGTGAGCTCGTAAAGCGAGTCGAGCTCGTGCCGGTCAAGCGGGCTGCCCGCGGCCTCAGCGACAATGTCGCGTTCTCCCGTGCGGCGGTCGTGCACGTAGGCTCCGTTGCGCGAGCTGATCGGCACACTCTGCACGCTGACGTCCTTCATTGGCAGCAGGTGACCGAGCACGTTGCCCATCTCCCCGCCGAGGCCGCAGCACAGCACCACCGGTACGCCCAGCGAGGACATCATGCGCGACTGCCAGACACCCTGACCCCCGGCGTGGACGTGGATGTCGGCCTCACCGAGACGGTCCTCGATGGTCACGGTCAGAACGGGCAATGGAGCGAAGATGACAACGGCGTGCCGACCGTCCGGCGTACCGCACTCCGCCCCGTCGCGTGCATCGCCGGGGAGCTGTGCCGGCCTATCTGTCGGCATGAGCTCATCGGAGATGTCGCGCGGCGCCGCAGGTCTTTCGTGAGTGTGCGCATCTTTCCGGGGCTGTTTCTTCGGCATGGGTTACGAGTACCCGCTCCGCGCGTCCGCGCGACTGTGCGGATCGCGACGTAGCCCAGTTCATCCATGACCGCGACATCGCCGGTGTGCATCCACCCGTCGGCGTCGATACGGACCGGCTGGCATGCCGCGCGGTAGCGACTACCGAATCCGCGAACGTGTGCTGGCCCTGCCTGCAGCGGCGAGCTCTGAATAGGACTGAGCGCAAAGGCAGTGGGGATTAGCTTGTCGCTGCGAGCCGGGCAAAAATGTGTATGTCCCCTCCGGTGGTGCGAGGGGCGCCAGGTCTGACTCCGTGGGACAGAATTCGGTGGACCTCAGGACGGAACTGTGCCCAGATGACGCGAAGTGAGACCGCGCTCGCGCCCCTCATTCTCGATAAGGCTGTCGAGCAGGAGCCCCGTACATAACGCAACTTGGCCCTGGCAATCTCCCCTGAAAGGAGGGCAACATTCGTTTAGGGGCGGTTGCCACCGAGCGAGGAGGTCCTGATGGAGAGCGAGCGCGAACACGATCACGACGATGAGCAGACCACGCTGCCCACCGCCGCACTGCAGCCCACTCAGGAACCGCCGCTTGCCGAAGTGGCCGATGACGGCGAAGTCCCTGAGAAGCAAATTCAGCGGTGGAAGGACGAAGGAGGCGCGTACATAATTCCGCCGGAGTGATCGTCGGGAACGCCGGATCGCTGTGGTCGCAAACTCCGCGCCTAGCGCCGCGAAAGTATGTTCTCGACGGCCAGGTTGACGGTGAACTCGAATTCGGCCTCGGCGTCGAACCGCGCTAGGTGCGCGGCCGCCTCGGCGACATGCGGCAGGCCGGACTGCTCCAGTACCGCCCGCCGATGAGCAATGGCTGCGGCGTCGGTGACACCAAACGCGGGTGCGGCGTTGACCTCACGCAAGATGGTGCCCGTGAGCGCCGCGACATACGTACGCATGAGATGGACGGCTTCACCGGGCGCAAAGCCGGCCTCACACAAGACGGCAAGGACCGACTCGATGGGGGTCAGGGCGGTGTGACTGGGCAATTGCCGGGTCAGCACCAGAGTGGCCGCCTGCGGATGTGACAGCGTTGCGGTCCGGAATGCAAAAGCGATGGCGCGCAGGTCTTCTCGAGTGTCGCCCGTCAATTCGGCCACAGTGATGCGGCCGAGGATATGTTCGGCGACGGCGTCGAGCAGGCCGTCGATGCCGTCGACGTGGTTGTAGAGGCTCTTGGCATCGACGCCGAGTTGGCGCGCGACAGAACGGATGGTCACCGACGCGGCACCCCCTTCGTCGATCGCTTCAAGCGCAGCTTGCAGGATCGCCTGGCGCGATAGCTGTGACGCCCCCTTGCGCGGACGGCCGCGCCGAGCCAGCCCCGCGGGACTCGGACCATTTGCGGTGCTCATAGCGGCGATTATTGCATAAACCCACACCGTAGGTTACGGTCCAACAATATTAACCCACGGCATGGGTTATCTGCTCACAGGACCGGAGACCTCGCGATGACGCAATTCGACATGCCCGACACCGACACCTTGCGAGACCGCCAGAAACTGGTGCTCGACCACTTTCACGACGAGGTCGTACAACGATGGGACGACGTCCTGTCGACGTTCCCGCACCCCCACTACGAACTCATCCCGACGATGACAGTGCACGATGGCGACGCCGACGTCCGCAGCTACTACCACGAGTCCCGGGTGGCCTTCCCTGATCAGGATCACGAGATCATCGCCCTGCGCCACAGCGCCGACGCGGTCATCGTCGAGTTCTGGCTGCTGGGCACCCATCGCGGACCCCTATTCGGTATCCCGGCCACTGGCAACCGATTTCGTGTCCGCATGACGGCCTACTTCATCTTCGACAACCAGGAAAACCTTGTGTGCGAACGCATCTACTTCGACAGCGCCACCATGCTCAGACAGCTCCTGGGAGGACTCAACCGCAAGGACCCGCGCAATTGGCCCACCCTCGTGCGAGCCTTGCGGGCACTGGCCACGGTTTCGGGCACACCGGATGCACGCCTGCTGAACACGACGCCGCCCGAGCTGAGTAGCTGAGCCACAAACCGCGAAAGCGTTGCGCCGACTATGTATTCGGAGCGGACGTCGGAGAGGCCTCGAGCCGTTCCCGCGCGGCGCTGAACAGCGTCGCACAGACCTCGGCGAGGTCGGTGGGGCGTTGCACGCTGCCAGTCATCAGCCAATCGACGAGTAGGTGATTGACCCCACCGACCAACGCGACTGCGGTCGACTGCTGCGTGGAGGTCAAAGGTTCGGCGCGGGAGGTGGCCCAGGTGTTGGCGACGATATCGGCAAACTCGCGCAGGACGCCGTGTCGCCGTTGTTCCATGGCCGCCGAAACCCCAACCACCTCGACCAGCACCACCCGTGCGCGTCTCGGATCCTCGGTGAGGTACCCGATGAACGCATGCAGACCGGCCCGGGCTTGTTCATCGATGTCGACCTGAGCAGATACGAGGGCTGATAGCGTGGCCGCGCGCATCTGGTCGACAAGGTGCGAGTAGAGCGCGGCGAGGCAACCTTCGCGGTCGGTGAACGACTCGTAGAAGTAGCGCTCGGTCAAGCCGGCCACGCCGCAGATCTGCTTTACCGAACTGCTCGCATAGCCTTGCTCAGCGAACACCTGCAGCGCCGCGACCAACAGCGCGGCACGGCGCTGACGTGCCCGTTCCTGCGGTATCAAGCCGTGGTACTTACGGCCGGCCGGTCCCGCGCCAGCCTTTCTCGTCACCACCACTGTCCTGGTCTGTAGTCCTGTGGCACACTGAAAGCATACTTCTGACACGTTGCCATGTCAGATGCAGGAGGGGATGACCGTGATGAGATCACCTATCGCTGGTCAGGTGGTGGCGGTAACGGGTGGTGCGCGCGGCATCGGACAAGAGATCGCCCGGCAGCTCGCTGCCGCTGGGGCGCGCGTGGCCATCGGTGATCGTGACGGTGCGGCTGCGCGTGACACTGCCGCCGAGATACCCGGCACGGCCGAAGGATTCGATCTCGACGTCACCGACACCGAGTCGTTCCGAGAATTTCTGGCCGCGACCGAAAAACTCTGGGGCCCAATTGACGTGCTTGTCTGCAATGCCGGAGTGATGTGGGTGGGCCCGTTCGACGAGGAACCCGAATCGCACACCCGACGCATGCTCGACGTCAATCTGCACGGTGTGATCCGCGGAGTGCGTCTCGCCGCGCCGGCGATGCGAGCCCGCGGCCGGGGCCACATCGTCACCATTGCGTCGGCGGCCGCTCGGCTCTCGCCACCCGGCGAATCGACGTATGCGGCCACCAAGCATGGGGTGCGTGGATACCTGGTCGGCGTGCGGGAGGAATTGCGCGGCAGCGGAGTTCACCTGTCAGTGATCATGCCCGGTGTCGTGGAGACAGACCTGGCCACCGGTACCGCGACGGGCGCGGCCAAGCTGCTGAGTCCCGCCGATGTCGCCGAAGCCGTAAAGCGCACCATCGCACAGCCTCGCTTCGAGGTCACCATTCCGCGCTACATCGGGCCCGTCGCCCGTATCACCGACCTACTACCACAGGCGTTGCGCGACAGAGCGTTACGGCGCATGGTGCCGGATCAGATCGCGGCAACGAAGGACTCGACGTCGCGCACCCACTACCAATCTCAGACCGAAGGCGCCAACACAGGAGAACAATCATGACCAGCACGCAGTCCGCCACGGTGCGGCCTATCCCGGAATTCGACGGCGTGCACGAGGTGTGGCCTCGAGGCGATCGACTCGAGGCGGTGCGCAGTGCCGCAAGGCGCTACCAGGAACGCTTCTTGTCACAAGGGCAGGTCAAAGCGATCAAGAGCATCGACATCGTGGCCGCCCCATACCCGGCGCGCTTTGCCTTCCAGGGTTACTCGGTGAATCTGAACCCCTTCATCACCATCATCAACCGGATGATGGTGATCCAGTTCGAGGGCTTCGACGGCCAACTCAAAACATTGATCTGGGAGCCAACCGTCGCCGCGGGATCCGCAGAAGCCCCGTTCTACAACAAGATTCGCAAGTTCGGTGATGCGCTGCACGTCGGCCGGTTCTTCACCAAATACTTCAACGATCCCGACGACGTACTGCCTAGCCTCGGCCTGTCGAACGAAGACGTGGACTACGTCAGCTTCGACCACCTCCACGTCCAGGACGTACGCATGATCATGGGTAGTACCGAGCCCATCGAAGGCGAGGCTAAGCCCCGCGACCCCGTCTTTCCCAACGCGAAACTCCTCGTGCACCACAAAGAATTGGCCACGTTCGAGGCGCTGCATCCGATGCAGTGGGCCTGGTACGTCGAAAACGGCATGGCCGGCGTCCCGGCCGACCGGCTGGAAGTCTTCGACGGTGACGTGGAACTCGGCGTCGGCGTAAGTCTGCTGTGGACTCCAGGACATACCGACGGGAACCATTCGTTGTGCGTGAACACCCCCGACGGAGTGTGGGTGTGTTCGGAAAACGGTATGGCGCCGGACAACTGGCAACCGGAGCTCTCGACCATCCCTGGCGTCAAGCAGCAGGCCGCCTTCTACGGCCGTGAGGTCGTGCTCAACGCCAACACCCTGGAAGACACGCTCGACCAATACGACTCGATGGTCAAGGAGAAGACGATGGCCTCGTACGCGCAGCAAGATTCACGCTGGGTGCAGGTGATCCCGTCGTCGCAGTGTGTCTCCTGGAAACGTCAGTGGCCGTTGATCCCGACCTACTCCCACGCCCCACTCAACTACGGCACCATCGTCAAACCCGGACGTCACGCCGCGTGATCGAGACCAACGCTGAGGCACACGAACGTTTCTCGCCCGTTCCTCACGAAATCGATTCCGGACGTCCCGTACATCCTTGTGACGACGCGTTCTGCGTGCCGCCCGAAGGTTTCCAAACCTGCGCCCCCGGCACGGTGTTACGCTCGCGCGAAGTCAAGCTGGCATTCTTGGGTCTGGTCCCGCAGGCCGTCCGGGCGTATCAACTGCTTTACCGTACAACGGACTTCAACGGATCCGCACAGACGACGCTCACCACGATTATCCGTCCGCGCGGCGCCCACGCAGATCCGGCAGGTCCGGTGCTGTCCTACCAATGCGCAATCGACGCACTCGCCTCGAGTGCCTTCCCCTCGTATGTATTGCGGCGGCGGGCAAAGACATTCGGCGGGTGCACTCCGTTTGAGTACTTGCTGATCGCGTGCGCCCTGAGCAAAGGCTGGACGGTGCTGGTGCCCGATCACGAAGGTGCCCGCGGAAGTTGGGGGGTACCGCGTGAACCCGGCTACTGCGTGCTCGACGGCATCCGGGCAGCCAAGAGCTTCGATCCGGCGGGCATCGGGCATGCGGCACCGGTGGCATTGTGGGGGTACTCCGGCGGCGGCCTGGCCACCAGTTGGGCTGCCGAGCTCTGGAAGAGCTATGCGCCCGAACTCAATGTGGTTGGCGCCGTGCTGGGTTCACCGGTGGCCGACCCCGGTGAAGTTTTCCATGACCTCAACGGGACTGTCTTCGCAGGAGAGCCCGCGTTGGTCCTGGCCTCGCTGGCACGCGAGTATCCGGACCTAAAACGCATCGTGCACACGCATGTGAATGCCCGGGGCCAAGCGGTGCTGGAACGCCTCCAACACGCCACATTGTTCGGCGCGCTGATCCGGTACAGCTTCCGCGACTTCGGCCGCTACCTGGACCGCCCGGTGGACGAAATCTTCGCCATGCCAGAGGTGGTCGAGATGATCGACGATCTTCGGCTCGGTAGCCAAGCACCGGCAATGCCATTGTTGATCGTGCAGGCGGTCCATGACCCGATCATCGACGTGCGCCACATCGACGCGCTGGTGGACAACTACACGCGACACGGGGCGCAGGTGACCTACCTGCGTGACCGCCTGAGCGAACACGCGGTCCTGCATCCACTTTCCACACCAACGGCGCTGCAATGGGTTTCGGATCGCTTCGACGACAAACCCGTAGAGACGCCCACGACCAGCAACACGATGTTGGTGTTCTCGGCGCGTGCCTTGATCGGGTTGCTGTGGATGGGTTGGGTCACGCTGCGGGTGATGTTCGGACGGTCGCTGCCCGGCCGTCGGCAGCGCAGGGACGCAAAGCGTTTCAAACGCCGAGCAGGCCAGCCGCGAAGCTACCCGAGCGCCCGCCCCGCTGAACGCGATTCGTCCCCGCGCCATTGGTAGATCCGGGCCGCGCCGTTGTCGTAGATCCTGGCCCACGACCGCGAGGTGTCCAGTGACGTCAGCCCGTCGGGCATGACGAAGTCTCCGAACACGGTCGTGCTGGTGAGCACGTAGCGGATATGCAGGGCTCGCACGGCCTGGGCGATGCGCGGGTCGGTGTCGGCATCGTCGGCATAAGCCCAGAAGATGAACCGGTGATAACCGGGGCCTTGTTGCTGCGGATAGTCGTAATGGGTCCACAGCGGGTGTAAGTCGGCGATCGCATACATCCACGCGGTGCCATCGGTGTTCGCGTTTCCGATCAGGGTGCTGCGGGCTTCGGGGAGGGTGGCCAGATACGCCATTGCCTGCAGGTCCTTTTCGTTGATCATCGCGTGGTTATACATCTCGCCGATCAGGTAGCGGTGCCGAGGAAAGTAGTGCCAGGCCAGGCTGACGGTGGCCACGACGAGTAACACCGCGCAGGCGGCATGCCACGCAAGTCCGTTCGCGGGCCGGCTATTTCGACGGGCCAGCGGTGCCGCGTTGGCCCCGGTGGCGACGAGGGTGACGATGAGCGTGAACAGCGCGATGCCGGCCATTGGCGTCAGCAGCAAGGTGACCGCGGCAGACAGGCGGCGTGGATCGGAATAGAAACTGTCGCTGAAGCGGGCGATAAGCGAGCCGATCACACCACCGAACGGCGCCGATGAGTACATGATCGACACCACGAGCAGGAACCACACGGCCAGCGGCCACCAGACGCGCTTGACGAGCAGGATCACCGCGCCGACGACAGCCAGCACCAGCAGCGCGTACTGGACCGGGTATTCGTTGAGGTGACGTGTGTGTTGCAGGACCGCGCGCAGCAGCGCCCGTTTCTTGCCCTCATGAGTGACGAAAGCGTGCCCGGCAATGATGTCGGCTTGCTCCCAAATGCCAACGACCTGAGTCAGTTTCGCGACGACGGTGGTCGCGGCAATCAGCAGCAGCGTGCCCGCGTCAGAGACCCGACCGCGCACGGGATGTCGCAGCCCGTCCACGAGCCACCACGCGCCGACGAACACTACGGTGATGACGCCACCGGTGGTGTGCACAGAGAACACCCCGACCAATGCCAGGACCGCGACGGGAACGCGGTCGCGGTGCCGTAACGCGGACACGATCAGCACCATGGTGGGCGCGGCGAGGCCGTAGGCCGCGAGGTTGGGCATGGCGGAGGTATTGAACTCGACGTAAGGCACCGCGGTGAACGACGCCGCCAGCGTCGCTGCGGCAGCGGCGCATCCGGCGGTGCGCGCCGCGGTGGCATGGGGCCGCAGCAGGTGCCAGGCCAGCACCGCCGCGCTGGTCGGGAACAGCCAGATCGCCACTGCCAGTGCGGATACGGTGTAGGCCGTGGTGGGCGCCGCACCAGTGAGTTGGACCAGCACGGCGGCCAGCGCATGAAATGCCGACGGGTAGTACAGGCGGGCGTGGGTTTCGACGTTGCGCAGCTCACCCATGTGCGTCGGGGAGGCCTGCCCGGTGTCGAGGATGAAGCGAATGGTGTTGGCGTGCCACACTGAATCCCACGTACTGGGGATCGACTGCCAAGACGGCAGGCCACGCAGTGCGGCGTATCCGATCAGCCCCGCCCCCAACACAACTCCCGCACCCACCGCCATTGCCGGCCACCACGAAATGGCTCGGGCTTCGGCGTCGCGGTCGCGATAGCGATTCAGTGCCGTACGCAATATCGACACGATGAGAAGAACAACCGCCAACGCCAACAGCGCGGTGACTGCGTTCCACCGAATTCCGACTGCGCCGAACGGCACGATCGCCAGACCGACTACCCCGTAGGTCAGCGCCGGGCCGGCCGCGATCGAGATCGGCCAGGGTAAGCGCGCTACTCGCCCAACCAGAGCCCCGGGAGCCACCAGCAACAGCACCGCCGCAAGCACCGACAGCGCAAGGCTCATAGGGCCCGCCCGGTCGGCCAGATATCGGTAGTCATGCGCTCACATGCGGTAGTCGGGCAACTCGAAGTCGTCGCGCACGCCGCGAGCCAGCAGGAGGTTGGCCAGGGGACGGAAGTTCATCGTCCGCATCACCAGATCGCGGAACCAGATGCCCTGCCGAGTTCGGGTAGCGAAAACCGGAATGAGCTTTTGGGCAGCCGTTTGTTTACCGGAAATGAAGTCGCGCAGGCGTTCCTCGTATGCATCGAAGGCCCGTCGGTAGTCGCCTTGCGCGCGAGAGAGCTCGCCTGCGAGAACGTACGCCTCGGTCATCGCCAGGCCGGTGCCCTCGCCGGCCAGCAGCGAAGCACAGGCCGCCGCATCGCCGACGAGGGCCGTTCGCCCTTGCGACCAACTCGGCAGGCGGATTTGGCTGACCACATCGAAGTAGAGATCGTCGACCTGGTCGAGCGCGCTCAGGATTTGCGGACATTCCCAGCCGGTACCGCCATACTCCCGTCGCAGCAAGGCTTTGCGCGCGGTGAGGTCGCCGGGATCTTCGGCATCCGCTGAGCGGAACACGAATAGAAACATGGTGCGATCACCCCGCAGGCAAAAGCGGGCTACCGATCGCCCCGGCTCGCTGTGGGTCACGTAGACGAGCTCGTCGCACGGCCGATAGCCCTCGACGACGCACGCCGCGACGCGGCAGCCCAGGAAATGTTCGACGTCTGACCCGGCCCGAAATGCCAACTGGCGCACGTTCGAATGCAGCCCGTCGGCGCCGACCACCAGGTCGAAGTCCCGCGGCGGCGCATGCGAAAAGCTGACCGACACCCGATCGGGTTGTTCGTCGATCGCGGTGATGCTGTCACCGAAGATCGTCTCGACGTCATCCGCGATCGTCGCGTAGATGGCGGCGGCCAGGTCGCCGCGGGGCAGGCTGGTGAATTTCTCGCCCGCTGCCCGCCGGAACGCGTCGACACCGAGGCTTGCGCGCACCCCGCCGTCGGATCGGACCGACCGCAGCGTGTTCACCTGGTAGCCGGCATCGCGAACGGTCTCCTCGATACCCATCAATTGCGCGACGCGGTAGCCCACACCCCAGAAATCGATCACGTAGCCGCCGGTGCGCAACTGGGGTGCTTGTTCGATCAATGTCGGTTCGTGACCGGTCCGGTGCAGCCAGTAGGCAAGAGAGGGGCCTGCGACACCGGCTCCGCTGATCGCGATTTTCATTCCGTGAGCACCACCAACCGACCGATCCAGGCTGCAACTATTGCACAGGGTTATTGTGGCACGACGGCAGGGTCGGGACCCCGGCCGGCGCTACTGTCCAGGCCGGCCCTAAAACGGTCTAGTGGTCAGCGGAAGCGGACGTTCAACGTCGCCAGGCCAAAGATCTTCTTGCCTGCGGACTTTGCCCCCACCACGACGACACCGGTGCGAGTGTCCGGGTCCAGCGACTTGATTCGGCCGCTGAACTCGATGTCCGCTCCCTCGACGGCCGACACGATCGCCGGCGCGGACAGCCGGACCGCATAGCGGGTGACCGCGCCGGGGTCGCCCGACCAGGCGGAGGCGAATCCGGCGCCCAGGCCCATGGTCAGCATGCCGTGGGCGATCACGTCAGGCAGCCCGGCCGCCTTGGCAAGGTTCTCGTCCCAGTGGATCGGGTTGGCGTCGCCGGCTACGCCGGCATAGTTCACCAGGTCGCCGCGAGACAGTCGGGCGTGCTGCATCGGTAGCTCGTCGCCGATCTGGACGTCATCGAAGGACGGCGTCCCTGGCGTGTTGGCGTTTTCGGCGAACTTGACTGCACCCTCGGGGCGCACCGTCTTGTGATACTCGGCTTCGCCGACCCCCATCAGGTTGAAGTCGTGCATCATCGCATTTTGCACCGCGGACTTGATCGCTGGATCGACATCTTCGGCGGTGAGGCCGACGACCGTGGTGTGCAGGGTGTGCACCCGTTCGCCGGCGGTGTCGGTGAAGGTATTGGTCACGGTGATCAGGTCTCGGCCGGCGATGCGGCGCACCGATGTCAGTTCGACGTCCACGTGCAGCTCGTCGCCGTCCACGATCGGGCGGTGCTGCTCGAAGACTTCCTCGGTCTGCACATAGGTGTCGTAACCGACGACCACCGATTCGAACATGCGTCGGTTGCACATCATGCCCGGCACCGACGTGAACGTCAGAGGCGCCACCAGCCCCGAATATCCCAGTTCAGCGGCGGCGTCCACATCCCAGTGCGCAGGGTGATAGTCCTGCACCGCACGGGCGTACTCGCGCACCTTTTCCCGTCCGACCAGGTAGGTGCCATCCATCTGGTAGTGGTGGCCGACCCGTGCTTCCAACGTCGACGGTTCTGCTGCTGTGGTCATGAATTTGCTCAACTCTTCTACCGGCCTGTTCGCTGAGGCCGACGACAGCACCCTAACGTGCGAAAACTGACGCCATGGTGGCGCGTCGAAACCTATGCTCCCGGCATGAACGAGTTCAGCGCGTCGCCACCGCCGGACCTGCCCGGCATCCCGTCGGCCGAAGGGCCGCTTCCCGGCTCGGACCAGCTGGTCGGCCGGCCGCGCGCATTGACCGTGGACTTGCTCGGTGAACTGCACGGCCCGTTGTTCTACGCCGACTTCGGCGGGTCCCGAAAGCTTTACGCGTGCTCGCTGGATCTGGTCGCGGAGCTGTGCGACGAAAGCAGGTTCGCCAAGAACCTGATGGCGAATCTGGCGAGAGTCAGGCCACTGGCCGGCGACGGTCTGTTCACCGCTTATCACGGTGAACCGAACTGGCAACAAGCCCACGACGTCCTGTTGCCGGGTTTCAGCTATGCGGGCCTGCGGGCCTATCACGGGGCGATGCTGGACATCAATCGCAAAATGACAGACCGGTGGGATGCCAGCGTCGGAGTCGGCCCGGTGGATGTGTCGACCGACTTGCAGAAGCTGGCCATGGATACCGTCGCGCTCGCCGGATTCGGTTCGCGTTTCGACTCTTTCGCCCACCCGGGCCTGGCGCCCATCCCGAACAGCTTCACCACCGCCCTTTTTGAGCTGGGATCTTCGGTGCCGACGCCGGTGTTCAAGAAGGAACTGGCCGTCCTGCACGCGTTCATCGACGAGCTCATCGCCGAGCACGGCGGTGGCGAGTACGAGGATCTGTTGTCGCTTATGCTGCAACAGGATTCGCATGGACAGCCGGTGTTGGAAGCGGAGAATATCCGCAACCAGATCCTGACCTTCCTGATTGCCGGGCAGCTCACCACGTCGGAGTTGATGCCCAACGCGCTGTACAACATCGTCAGCGAGCCGACGGTGCAACGTCGGGTGCAGGCCGAGGTTGACCGCGTGTTCGGCACCGAGGACGACTACCTGCCTGGCTACGACGACATCGGAAAGTTGACCTACCTGCGGCAAGTGATCGAAGAAACCCTGCGGCTGTCTCCGCCGGTGCTGAGTTTCGATCGAATGGCATTGGCAGACACAGTGATCGGCGGTAGGTATTCGATCCGGCGCGGCGAAGCCGTCACGATCCTCACCGGAGCGCTGCACCGCCAGCCGCAGTGGGGCGACAATGTCGAGCTTTTCGATCCGGACCGCTTCGCTCCCGAGCGCACCGACCGGCCGGCTGCGTTGTTCAAACCGTTCGGAACCGGCGCACGCTCCTGCATCGGACGGCAGTTCGCGCTGCACGAGGCGGCCATGGCACTGGCACGGATCGTGCACCGGTACCGCCTCATCGACACCTACCACTATGTGCCGCAATGGGAAAGACCCACCAGCCGGCGGCCGGTCGGTTTTCGGCTCGACCTGCTCCGCCGCACGCCGCAGGACCGCCAGAGCCGAACACCCAGCCGAGCTGCCGCGCCCAACGAGACTAAACAATCCGCCACGACGATGACGGCCGGCACCCGGCTGGCCATCCTGTACGGATCGAACCTCGGCACCTGCCGCGGGCTGGCCCGCCAACTCGCCGTCGACGCCACCGCATTGGGCTGCACGGTGACGGTGGCGCCACTCGACGACGCCGCCGGTGGCTTTCCCGAGGCCGAAGCCATCGTGATCGTCGCCTCCTCCTACAACGGCCAGCCGACCGACGATGCGCGCGCGTTCCTCACCTGGCTGTCGGATGCCCAAACCGTTCTGGATCCGGTACCCAATGTCGCGATTCTCGGTGTGGGCGACCACAACTGGGCGGACACCTACCAGGCGGTCCCGCAGCGGATGGACGAGCGTCTTGGCGAGCTGGGAGCCAACCGGGTGATCCCGCTTTCATCGGCCGATACCTCGGGGGACCTGGTCGGCACGGTCGAGGAGTTCGCCGGTGCATTGTGGTCGGCACTGGCCGAGCGCTTCGGTGACCCCGACGCTGCGCCGCTCACCGATGATTCCGAACCGCTCTACGAGTTGCGTCGAATCGTCGGTCCGGTGACGTCGGCGATGGATACACGGTCCTCGGTGGTCCCGATGACCATCGCGGAAAACACCGAGCTCGTCAGCGCCGACACAGCGATGGGCCAGGCCAAACATCATGTGCTGGTTGAACTTCCAGAGGACATCGAGTACCAAACCGGCGACCATCTCACGGTATTGGCCGACAACCCACCCGAGGTCGTCGACGCGGTGTTGACGCAACTGGACATCGACCCGGGACTGCGGTTGTCGATCAATCCACGGCGAAGCTCCCGCCGGCTGATCGCACTGGACCGCGAAGTCAGCGTCCGCGAATTGCTCACCCACTTTGTCGAATTGCGGAAACCGGTGACCCGCAGTCAATTACACCGCCTCGCGGCAGCAAACAGTTGCCCGCCGGAACGCCAGCGGCTCACCGAGCTCGCCGAAGATGCCTGCCCACTCAGCGTGTTGGAGTGCCTCGCCGAATTCCCGGCCTGCGTTCTGACCGGCGCCGAACTCCTCGAATTGCTCGATCCCATGGCGCCGAGGCACTATTCGATCGCGTCGTCGTCGCTGCTGTCACCCCGCACGGTAGGGCTGATCGTCAGCGTGCTCGATGTGCCGGCCCGTTCCGGGCACGGCCTGTTCAAAGGTGTCGCATCCAACTACCTCGCGACCGTCCAACCCGGCCAACGGATCCGGGCGCGCGTCGACCCCGCCCGCCAAGCGTTCCGGGCCGGAGCCGATCCGGGCAAGAACGTGATTCTGGTCAGCGCCGGGACCGGGGTCGCACCGTTCTACGGTTTCCTCGGTGACCGGTTGGCGGCACAGCGTGCCGGGTCGCCGGTTGAGCCGGCTCTGTGTTTCTTCGGGGTGCGCGACCCAGCGGTCGATTACATTTTCCGCGACCAGTTCGAGCGGGCTGAGCAAATCGGCATCGTGCGGATGCGGCCTGCCTTCTCCCGCGCGCCGCAAGACGGGGTCCGCTACGTGCAAGACCGCATCGCCGCCGACGCCGACGCGGTTTGGGAGTTGTTGGGCGACCCAGCCAAGGATGCCCACGTCTATGTGTGCGGGGACGGCGCGCGGATGGCACCGGCGGTACGCCGGTCCTTCCTCGACATCTATCGGAACCGAACCGGTGCAGACGACGCCGCGGCCCGCGACTGGCTGAACGGTCTCGTCGAATCAGACCACTATGTCGAAGACGTGTGGGCCGGCTGAACCAGACCGCGATCGGGTGCGCTCATGTCGCCCGTAGCGGGCGTGCCATCGGCGAGCCCGTAGCGCAGGTACACGGTGCCCGTCGGACTGGTTGCCGGCGGCGCGAGAAGCGTGACGTTGGTGGGCACCGCTCCGCCGTCGAAGACTTTCTTGCCGACACCGAGCACGATCGGGTGGACCCACAGCTCGAGCCGGTCGAAAAGCCGCTCGCGCAGCAAGGTCTGGACCAGGTTCAGACTTCCGACGACCTGCACGTGCTCGTGCCGGTCCCGAAGTTCGCGCACCGCGCCGGGCAGATCCGAGCCGAGCTGTGTGGACCCGTCCCACGAGAGATCGGGCCGGCCGCGCGATGCCACGTACTTCGGGATGCTGTTGAACAGGGCGGCCATCTCCCCGTCCTCTCCGCCCTGTTGGTGTGGCCAGTATGCGGCGAAGATGTCGTACGTACGGCGACCGAGCAGCAGGGCGTCGGTGCCCTCGTATGCGGCGCCGATCTGCGCCCCGGTGACCTCGTCCAGTAGCGGCGCCTGCCAGCCGCCGAACGGGAAGCCCGCCGGGTCCTCGTCGGGGCCGCCGGGCGCCTGTGCGACGAGGTCGAGGGTGGTGAACAACACGATGTGGATGAGGCCCATGAGTGGCTCCCGGTGCGTTGATGGTCGCGGTCGGAAGGTTAGACCCGTGGACATCGACAATCTCACCGTCAGGGTGAGCGTCGAACAATCTTCGTCGGGGTGGGTCCGGGTGCGGTAGAACGGGTAAGCACTACGAGATCACCGGAGACGCCCAGAGGAGTTGAGCCATGCAGTCTGTCAAGGGGACCAATGTTTTGGTGACCGGAGCCGCCAGGGGCCTCGGCAAACTGTTCGCCACCCAGGCTGTCAAGGAGGGCGCCGCCGCGGTCGTTTTGTGGGATGCCGACGAAACCGCGCTGAAGGAGACGGCTTCCGAGCTGGAAGCCGCCGGGGGAACGGTCCACTACGAAACCGTCGACGTCACCTCACAAGAGCGGGTGGCTGAGGCCGCCGAACAGGTCCGCGCCAGTGTCGGCACGATTCACGTGCTCTTCAACAACGCCGGCATCGTGCGCGGCAACGGCTACTTCTGGGACAACGAGCCACGCGACTTCATGCTCACCATGGAAGTCAACTCCATCGGCGCCATGCTGGTGGCGCGGGAGTTCCTGCCGGCGATGATCGAATCCGGTAAGGACTGTCGCCTCGTCAACATCGCATCCTCGGCCGGGCTCAATGCTATTCCCCGGATGGCCGCCTATGCCGCCTCCAAGTGGGCAGCGATCGGCTTCTCCGACTCCGTGCGGCTGGAGCTCGAACAGGCCGGACATGACCGGGTCAAGGTGACCACCGTGTGCCCGACCTACATCAACACCGGCATGTTCGATGGTGCCAAGGGGATTCTGTTCACGCCGATGCTCGAACAAGAGGACGTTGTCGACCAGACGTGGAAGACGATGCTCAAAGGCGGGCCGTTCGTCGTCATGCCGTGGACGTCGAAGATGAACAAGGTGCTCAGCGCCGTGCTACCGGTGCGGTTGCGTGACGTCTACCTTCGACGCGTCGGTGTGTACAACTCGATGGACGAGTTCACCGGGCACTGACCCGCAGACTTTATGTGTTGTCGCGCAACAGTTGTCGTGCGATCGCGTACTTGTGAACTTCGGTGGGTCCGTCGTAGAGGCGGAAGGCGCGCATGTCTCGGAAGATCATCGCGACCGGTGTCTCATCCGAGATACCAATTCCGCCAAGGACTTGCACACAACGGTCGGCCACTTGGTAGAGCTGTTCGGATACCGTCGCCTTGACCATGGAACTCTCGTGACGTCCCTTGGCTCCGCTGTCCAGCTTCCAGCAGGCCCACCAGATCGCCAGGCGGCAGTTCTGCAGCGCAATGGCGTTGTCGGCCAACATGAATGACACACCCTGATGCTCGCCGATCGGCTTGCCAAACGCTTGTCGTGTCCGCGCGTGATCGATGGCGATCGCTTGGGCGCGTTCGGCGGCGCCCAGCCAACGCATGCAGTGCGTCAGCCGTGCGGGTGCGAGTCGTAATTGTGCGTAGCGCAGCGCTTGTCCGACTTCACCGAGGACGCTGGACGCGGGCAGCGTGACGTTGTCGAGTCGGACCACGCCGTGGCCTTCCACATAGTTGCGGTCCATCGTCGACATGACACGTTCGATTTCGATGCCTGAAGTGGCACCGTCGCAGAGGAACAGCGTGGGGCCGCTGGCACCATGCGGGTTGTCGGCGACGTTGGCCATGATGATCCAGGTCTTGGCGCCCGAGGCTCCGGTGATGAGCCACTTCAAGCCGTTGATGACGTAGTGCGTCCCGTCGTATTCCGCGGTCGTCTTAAGTTGTGCGGGATCCGAGCCGGCGCCGTCGGGCTCGGTCATGGCGAACACCGAGCGCTGATGTCCGTCGATGACGGGTCGCAGGAATGTCTCGGCCTGCTCTTGGTTGGCGATCTTGGCCAGTAGGTACATGTTGCCTTCGTCGGGAGCGGCGCAGTTCATCGCGACCGGACCGAGTGTGGACCAGCCTGCCGCCTCATAGAGCACCGCTTGATCCAGATGTGAGGGTTCGCGACCGCCGAAGCGGGCGGGCGCCTGAATGGTCAGCAGCCCACGGTTGCGTGCCAGGTCCACCATCTCCGAACGTAATTCGTCGGTCGGCCCGTGCTGGGTCAGGCGTGGATCTTTTTCGAATGGCACGATCTCGTCGATCACGAACTGACGAATCTCGCTGGCCAGGGCGGCGGTTTCGTCGGGGATGGTGAAGTCGATCATTCGGATTCCTCTATCAGTTCAATCGCGCGCTCGAAGAGTCGCAGGGTAGTGGTGTGCAGTTGTTGGCCGACGTCCATTGAGGCCTTGCCGGCATGCGCACGGGCCCAGGTCCCCTCCAGGAGGATCCCGAGCTTGAAGCAGGCCAGGACGGTGTACCAGCGCAGGTGGCTCATATCGCGGGTGGTCTGCTGACCGTACCGATGTGCGAGTTCGGCCGTGCTGGGCAGGTTCGGCGAGCGGGCGAACGGCCCGCCGAACACCCCTTCGACGTCGGGTAGCCGCCATGAAGCCAGCAGCCAGCCGAGGTCTAGGAGCGGATCGCCGATGGTGGCCATTTCCCAGTCGACGATCGCGGCAACGGTGGGGCCGGTGCGAGCGAACATCACGTTCGCGGCGTGATAGTCACCGTGCATGATGCCCGGCGTCCAACGGGTCGGCTGCTGCGCCGTCAACCAGTCGGCGACGTCGGAGACGCCGGGGATCTGGGGATGAAAGCTGGGCGAGTGGTAGGAGTCCAGTTCGGCAAGCCAGCGGGGGACCTGTCGCTGCAGGAATCCCTCGGGCTTACCGAAGTCGGCCAGTCCGACCGCGGCGTGGTCCACCGCCCCCAGCGTGGCGAGCGCGTCCACCAGCGCGAAACTCATAGCGCGACGGACGCTTTCACTGCCGGCGTGCAGCGCGGGCAGTTCGACGCTGGCGTTGAAGCCGTCGATGGGTTCCATCAGGTAGAAGACCGACCCGCCCAGCACCGACGGGTCGTCACACGCCTGGATCAGTGCCGCATGCGGCACGTCGGTACCCACCAGCGCGGACAGCACCTGTGTCTCGCGCAGAATCGCGGTGTTGCTGTAGGGGCGGGGATGCGCCGGACCTCTGCGCAGGACGTACTCGCGGCCGTCGCGCTCGAAGCGGGCCATGATGTTCTGACTTCCGCCGGCAATCGCCCGCACATTCTCCACCGGTCCGGCGCCGAGCCCGTGTGCATCCATCCACGACCGCAGCGCGCCGATATCGATCATCTCGTAACCTGCTGTCTGCCAATAAATTTCACCCGAACGCGGCCGGCGGTAGTGTCGGGTGCCCGGCCCACGGAGGCCAGGAGCTCCTGGTCGTCGTCGAGCTAGTGCGCCACCGGTCACCTTACAAATGGCAGCGAAGATCGACGACGGCGCCTGGGCTAGACTCACCCCGACATCACCCGAACAGCGTGGTTAGGGCTGAGGGCATTCATGGATCTGCAGTGGTCAGAGCGTGACCGGACCTTCCAGGAGGAGGTCCGGCGGTTCCTTGACGAGAAACTCACCCCCGACATACGGCGCGCCGGGAGGTTGATGACCAGCGTCTACGCCGACCACGACGCGAGCATGGCATGGCAGGCGATCCTGCATGAGCGCGGTTGGGCGGCACCGGCGTGGCCGGTCGAGTACGGCGGCTGCGATTGGAGCCTCACGCAGCATTACATCTTTAGCCGGGAGACGACGCTGGCGGGCGCGCCGTCCTTGTCTCCGATGGGAATTCGGATGGTCGCGCACGCGATCATCAAATACGGGACGGACGCACAGAAGGAGTACTTCCTGCCCCGGATCCTCAACGGCGAAGTGTTCTTCTGCCAGGGGTATTCCGAGCCCGAGGCCGGGTCGGATCTCGCCTCGTTGTCGATGGGCGCCGTATCGGACGGCGACGATCTGGTGTGTACCGGCAGCAAGATCTGGACAACGCATGCCGCAGAAGCGAATTGGATGTTTGCGCTGGTGCGCACCTCGCGTATGGAGCGCAAGCAGCAGGGCATCACGTTCGTGCTGATCGACATGACCTCACCCGGCATCTCGATCCGGCCGTTGGTGATGACGTCGGGTGAACGAATCCAAAACCAGGTGTTCTTCGACGAGGTACGGGTGCCCAAGGGCAACGTTCTTGGCGCCATCGACAGCGGCTGGACGGTGGCCAAGTACCTTCTGGAGTTCGAGCGCGGCGGGGGAGCGGTGGCACCGGCACTGCAGGTGCAGGCAGAGGAGATCGGTCAAGCGGCGTAGGGCCAGCCAGGACCCGCTGGCGGGAGCTTGTCCGACGATCCCTCCTTCGCGCACAAGTTGGCCGAGGCGAAGATGCGCGCCGAAGTGCTGGAGATCCTCGAATACCGGGTGCTGGCCGCGGTGGCCGAAGGCCGCAACCCCGGTGCGGCGTCGTCGATGCTGAAGATTCTGGGCACCGAACTCAGCCAGAAACTCACCGAACTCGCGCTGGAGGCGGCCGGACCATACGGTCGGGCCTACCAGCCGCACGCTACCGCTCCCGGCGGCCCGGTCGCCGACTTCGAACCGCCCGCCGATGGATATCTGTGCGGCGACCCATGGCAGGCCATCGCCCCGCTGCGGTACTTCAACGACCGGGCCGGCTCGATTTACGCGGGCAGCAACGAAATTCAGCGCAACATCCTCGCCAAAGCGACCCTGGGGCTATAGATGGACTTCAACCTGAGCGCTGAGCAGCAACTGCTGCGTGACGGACTCGCGAAGTTCCTCAACGGGCGGTATCACCTCGAGACCAGCCGGGCAGTCGCCAAGACCGGTGCGGGCTGGCAGCCCGACATCTGGCACAGTTTCGCCGAAGAACTCGGCATCCTGGGCGCGCCATTGCCCGAAGACGTTGGGGGAATGGGCGGCGGCCCGGTCGAACTCATGGTCATCACCGAGGCGCTCGGGCACGCGCTGGTAATCGAGCCGTACGTGGGCACGGTCGTGGTCGCCGGCGGCTTACTGCTCCGCGCCGGCGGTCCAGCGGCCACAGCACTGTTGGAGAAGATTGCTGCGGGCAGTGCGATCGTGTCGTTGGCCGCCGCGGAGCCGGGATCGGCCGATCGTTGGCAGGACGTCTCCACGACGGCCCAACCCGACGGCGACGGTTGGGTTTTGAGCGGTTCGAAGATCATGGCTTTAGATGCACCGCTGGCGACGCATCTGCTGATCACCGCGCGCACGCCCGACTCAGACGGAATCTCGTTGTTTCTCACCGATTCCGACTCAACCGGCATTGAGGTGCACCCGTATCGAACTATCGACGACCGGCGCGCGGCCGACATCGTGTTCAACGACCTGCGGCTCGGACCCGAAGCCTTGCTCGGCGAAAAAGGCTGTGCCTGGCCATCTTTGGCTCAGGCGCGGGACGAGGGTGCCGTCGCGATCTGTTCGGAGGCCGTTGGTTGCATGCGAAAGGTGCTGGCGGACACCGTCGAATACTGCAAGCAACGCCAGCAGTTCGGCCAGCCGATCGGAAACTTTCAAGTGCTGCAACACCGCATGGTCGACATGTACATGGAACTCGAGCAGTCTGTCGCCGCCGTTTACCTCGCGATCCTCAATCTGGAGGCTGACGACGCGGTACGCGCCCGCACCGTATCGGTGGCCAAGGCCACCGTTGGCCGCGCGGCTCGGATGATCGGTCAGCAGGCCGTGCAGTTGCACGGCGGAATGGGAATGACCGAGGAACTGGCGATCGGTCACTATTTCAAGCGGCTCACCGCAGTCGAGTACGAATTCGGAACCACCGATGCCCACATCGCGCGATACGCCGAGCTGACCAGGACCTGACCGCTTATGGCAGGGTTGCAGGGCAAGGTGGCACTGGTCACCGGCGCCTCCTCCGGCTTGGGTGCCGAGACAGCACGCTTGCTGTCTCGCAGCGGCGCAACGGTTTTCGGGATCGCGCGAGACCCCGACAAGCTCGCAACGGTGTTCGACGACATCGAAGGCGGTGGCTACGCCTCGGTGAATGTGACCGTGGCCCAAGCCTGCCGCGACGCGGTGGAGCAGTGCGTTTCGCGGTTTGGCGGACTGGATGTGTTGATCAATATCGCCGGCCACCACCGGATGCGCCGCACCGAGTCGATGAGTGACGAGGACTGGGAAGACGATCTCGCGGTAAACCTGAACGGGCCGTTTTTTCTGTGCCGGGCCGCGCTACCGCACCTGCTGGCCCGCGGCGGCAACATCGTCAACGTCGCTTCGATCGCCGGTGTCGAGGGGCAGGCGTACTCGGCCGGCTATTGTTCGGCCAAGCACGGTTTGATCGGACTGACCCGCGCGCTGGCCATCGAGTACACCGCGGATCGATTGCGCGTCAATGCGGTTTGTCCCGGCGGCATGCTGACTCCGCAGATCGAACAGTTCAGCGCCCCGGAAGATCCCAACTACGAACTGATCATGCGTTCTGCCGCACCGCGCGGCATGATGCAACCCCTCGATGTCGCCAATGTCATTGCCTTCCTTGCCAGTGACGACGCAGCCGCCGTGCACGGCGCCGTGTATCGGGTCGACAACGGCAAAGGCGCGGGCTGAGACTCAACTCAACAGATCCTTGACGTTTCTCCGACCTCCGAGGACGAAGGCAGTTGCGGCAGCAGGTATTCCAGCTGCCCGACTTCTTCGATGTTGTGCCTCACCCATGCCTGCAGCATGTCGTCGGGAAAGCGCCTGCTCACCAAGCGGTTGGCCAACGCGAACAGCGGCGTGCGTGCGCCGACGTCCAGCACGGTGACGTAGTGCGCGCCATCGGAGCCCGCCGACCAGGTGTGCTCGAGCTGAAGGACGATGACGCCCGCAAATCGGGTCACCAGCCGGATGCCTGTCTCGTCCAGCTTCTCGACCCGGTCGACGACGTCGACCTTGAATTCGGGCCGTGCGCCGAACGCTTCCACGATGCGAAAGCGCGCACCCTCGGCCGCGCCGCCGCCGGGCGCCGGACGGGCCAGTTCCCAGCGAATGTGGTCGATCGGGTGCCAGGCGAGGTAGCGGTCAATGACCTCGCCGCCGTAGGACATCGTTTCGCCCAGGTGCGTGAACCAATCGAGCAGCATGGCCGGCGTTACGCCGGCGAGCACACGGTGGTCGATGGTGACGCGGCGCCGGTGGTGCGGAGCACGGAAGTAGCGGACGGTCGCGGTATCGACCGACCGTAGCGGATAGAGAACCGGGCGAGCCTGCATGACAACCTCCAAGATACGGTAACGTTTCTTGAGTCAGAGGGTAAGTGCTGTTGCTAAGAAACGCAATCGTTTCTTGGAAAGGATTGCGATGCGTCGGCGTCACGGTGCGGAACTCGAAGCGGCGATCATGGATGCCGTGCTGGGAATAGTCTGCGAGCACGGCACCACCGGCGTCACCATGGAGGCGGTCGCCGCCGCCGCCGGTACCAGTAAGGCGGTCCTCTACCGGCGCTGGCCAGACGGGCGAGCACTCTTGCGCGACACCCTGCTGCGCACCGCCACCGCGGCGATCCCGCACGACGACACCGGCAGCTACCGCGAGGACATGCTGGCGATCCTGCGCGGTTGGGCGGAGTTGTTCACCGGCCCACAGGCCGGCATCATCCAAGCTGGAATCGCCACGGCCGCACACGATTCCGAGTTCGCTGAGGTTTTCCGTACCGAGGTGATCGGTTGGCGGAAAAAAGAGATGGCCGACCTGTTATCCAGGGGGATCGCGCGCGGCGACGTGCGTTCCGACGTCCCCGTCGAGATCGCCCGCGAACTCGGCCAGAGTGTGCTCTGGCACCGGCTGCTGGTGACCGGCGACCCGATCGACGACGAACTGATCGTGCAACTCGTCGACGAGGTGCTGGTGCCGTTCGTCGCACCGCGCTGACACCCCGGGCGGATAAAGGTTCGAACACGTTTCGGTTGCCGTGCGTTATGGCACCACGGTCTCCGTCGGGCCGTCGCTGACAATTCCCCACATGACCGTATTGGGGGAGCGCCTTGTCGCGTGAGATTTCCCGCCAGGCGTTCCTGCGTGGTGCCGCCGGGGCGCTGGCCGCCGGCGTGATGCTCGGGCCCGGACGTGCCAGTGCGGATCCCGCGGCATCTCCGGGCTGGGACGGGCTGTCCACCGCGCTCGCCGGACACGTAGAGCAGTCCGGCAGCCCGCAATTCGCCTCGGCCAAACAGGTTTTCAATACCAACTACAACGGGTCGACGCCAGCGGCGATCGTCGCCCCGACCTCAGTGGCCGACGTGCAGAAGGCGGTGGCGTTCGCTGCGGCCCACAAGCTCAAGGTGGCCGCGCGCAGTGGTGGGCACTCCTACATCGGGGCGTCCACGGCCGATGGAGCGATGGTGCTCGACCTGCGGCAACTGCCCGGCGGAGTCAACTACGACGCCGCAACCGGGCAAGTCACCGTCACTCCCGCGACCGGTTTGTACGAGATACACCAGGCACTGGCCGCCGCGGGCCGGGGCATCCCGACGGGTACCTGCCCGACGGTCGGCGCGGGTGGGCACGCCCTGGGTGGCGGGCTAGGCGCTCAGTCCCGGCACGCGGGCATGCTTTGCGACCAACTGACGTCGGCTTCAGTCGTGCTGGCCAATGGTCAGGCGGTCACCGCGTCTGCGACGAGCAACCCAGACCTGTTCTGGGCGCTGCGCGGCGGCGGCGGCGGAAACTTCGGCGTGACAACGTCATTGACGTTCGCCACCTTCCCCACCATGGACGTCGACGCGGTGAACCTCATCTACCCGCAGCAATCGTTCGCCCAAGTGCTGGTCGGTTGGCAGAACTGGTTGCGAACTGCCGATCGCAACAGCTGGGCGTTGGCCGACAGCACCACCGAGGCGACGGGTACGCACTGCCGCATTCTGGCCACCTGCCCGGTCGGATCGGGCGCCGCCGTAGCCGAAGCCATCATCGCGGCCGTCGGAGCGCAACCGACCGGCACCGAGAACCACACGTTCAACTACCTCGACCTGGTGCGGTATCTCGCCGTCGGAAACCTCAACCCGGCGCCGGTGGGATATGTCGGCGGCTCCGATGTTTTCACCACCGTCACCCCGGCCGTGGCGAAGGGGATCGCGGCGGCCGTCGATGCTTTTCCCCGCGGTGCGGGACGCATGTTGGCGATCATGCATGCCCTCGACGGCGCGATGGCGACGGTCGCGCCGGCGGCCACTCCATTTCCGTGGCGTCGGCAGTCCGCGCTCGTGCAGTGGTACGTCGAAACATCCGGCTCTGCGGCGGCAGCAACCAGCTGGCTCAGCACGGCACATCAAGCGGTGCAACAGCATTCAGTCGGCGGCTATGTGAACTACGTGGAGGCCAACCAACCTCCGGCGCGCTATTTCGGCACGAACCTGGCCCGGTTGAGCGCGGTACGGCAGAAGTACGACCCGAACCGAATCATGTTCTCCGGGATGAACTTCTAACCGCCGACCGCAATCGACTTGGTGTTCAGGAAGCCGTCTAAGCCCTCCGGTCCCAGCTCGCGACCATAACCGCTCGACTTGACGCCGCCGAACGGCGCGAACGGATCCATCGTGTAGCCCTGGTTGATACCGAGCGTCCCGGTGCGGATGCGGGCGGCGATGGCCAGGGCACGCTCGGTGTCACCGGTCCACACCGATCCGGCCAATCCGTAATCGGAGTCGTTGGCGATGGCCACGGCGTCTTCCTCGTCGCGATACGGGATCACGGTGATGACGGGTCCGAAGATCTCTTCGCGCGCAATGCGCATGGCGTTGTCGGCTTCGGCGAACAGCGTCGGGCGTATGTACCAGCCCCGGTCGATTCCTTCGGGCATCTCGGCGCCACCGACGACCCGTCGAGCCCCTTCCTGTTCCCCGAGCTGGATGTATTCACGGACCCGCCGTTGCTGGCGGGCGGACACCAGCGGACCGAGCTGGGTCTGGGGATCGCTGGGGTCGCCGACGCGCAGGCCGCTCATTTCGGCGGCGAGCGCATCGACGTACTCGTCGTGACGCTGTTGAGGGACCAGAACCCGGGTCAGCGCGTTGCAGATCTGGCCGCTGTTGGACAGGCTGGCGGATCGCACACCGGCAGCGACCTTTTCCGGTGGCGCGTCATCGAGCACGACCGCCGCTGACTTTCCGCCCAACTCGAGGCTTACCTTGGTCAGGTTTGCCGCGCATGCGGCTGCCACGGACTTTCCGGCCGCGCTGGATCCGGTGAACGACACCTTGTCCACCCCGGCATGGCCAGCCAGGAGCTGACCGACGTCGCCGCCCCCAGGCAGCATGCTCACCACGCCCGACGGTAGGTCGACCTCGTCCAGCATCTCGGCCAAAAGCAGTGCGTCCAAAGGTGATTCGGCTGCCGGTTTCAGCACGACCGTGCAACCAGCCAGCAGCGCGGGCACCAGTTTGGTGACGATCAGGAACTGCGGCATGTTCCACGGCACAATCGCGCCGACAACGCCCACGGGCTCCTTGCGGATTTGGACGTCGGCCCCGAAGAACCCGGCCCGGCTTTCTTGCCAGGGGTGCCTTTCGGCCAGGTCGCAGAACGCCCGGATCATCATCGAGGGCAGCCCGACTTGAGCACGCTGCGCGAAGCTGATGGGAGCGCCGATTTCCGCACTGATGATGCCGGCCATTTCTTGACGCCGTTGGTCATAGACGTCGGCGAGGCGCCGAACTGCCGCGATCCGCTGCGCGGGACCGAACTTCGCCCATGGGCCAGAGTCAAAAGCGACCCGCGCGGCATGGACCGCCGCATCGACGTCCGCCGGTCCGGCAGAACCGATTTCGGCTATCACTTCCCCGGTGTGCGGAGAAATGACGTCAAAAGTCCCCGCCGACGCGAATACCGAACGACTCCGGGCTACCTGCATTTCCATGCCCACCTCCACCGCCATTATCAACTACTTGCGATTGATGGCCACAGCATATACCGTCGGGTTCCGACGGACAGGAGCGACCATGGCTCGATTCCCCAAGCCGCCGGAGGGCAGCTGGACCCAGCACTACCCCGAACTCGGTGTCGATCCGGTGTCCTACGAGGACTCGATCAATCCCGAAATCTACGAGCTGGAGCGGGCGGCGATCTTCAAGCGAGCCTGGCTCAATGTCGGCCGGGTCGAACAAGTGCCCCGAAAAGGTAGCTATTTCACCAAGGAACTCAAGGTCGTCAACACCTCAATCATCGTGGTGCGCACGACGTCTGGTGATATCAGGGCGTATCACAACATCTGCCGGCACCGGGGCAACAAACTGGTCTGGAACGACATGCCGCTAGAGGAGACCAGCGGGGTGTGCCGCCAATTCACCTGCAAGTACCACGCCTGGCGCTACGACCTGGACGGCAACCTGACGTTCGTACAGCAGGAAGGTGAGTTCTTCGACCTCGACAAGAGCCGCTACGGCCTGGTGTCGGTGCACTGCGAAGTCTGGGAAGGCTTCGTATTCGTCAATTTCGCCAAGCAGCCCGAGCAGTCGTTGCGTGAATTCCTGGGGCCGATGGTGACAGATTTGGAGGGCTACCCGTTCGGAGAGATGACTTCGCGCTGGCACTACCGCTCGGAGGTGAAGGCGAACTGGAAGCTGTACATGGATGCGTTCCAGGAGTTCTATCACGCACCGGTATTGCACGCGAACCAATCGCCGACCGCCTACTCAAAAGCCGCAGCGGAAGCGGGATTTGAGGCCCCGCACTACCGGCTCGACGGGCCGCACCGGTTGGTCAGCACCTCCGGTGTGCGGGCCTGGGAAATGTCGGAGGACATGCGCAAGCCGATCGAGGACATCTGCCAGAGCGGGCTGTTCGGTCCGTGGGACAAGCCGGATCTGGGCGAGATGCCGCCGGGGCTGAACCCGGCGAAATGCGATCCGTGGGGCCTTGATTCGTTTCAGCTGTTCCCCAACTTCGTCATCCTGTTCTGGGGGCAGGGCTGGTATTTGACCTATCACTATTGGCCAACCTCGTTCAACAGCCACATCTTCGAGGGCACCCTGTATTTCCCGCAGCCGCGCACGCCGCGCGAGCGCGTCGCCCAGGAGCTGGCGGCGGTTTCGTTCAAGGAGTACGGCCTTCAGGATGCGAACACTTTGGAGGCCACGCAGGGCATGCTGGAGTCGCGCGTGATCGACCGGTTCCTGCTCAACGACCAGGAGATACTGCTGCGTCATCTGCACAAGGAAACCGCGGCATGGATCGAGGAGTACCGCACGAAGACGGCTGGGGCGGTGGGGGTGTGAACACGTCACCTGCTTTGCTGCCAAGCGAATTCGCCGATTTGGAGCCGTTCAGCCAGTGGTGTCTGCCCACCGAAGCGCAGCGTTATGCCAAGCGGTTGGCCAGTTCGATGACGGAGATGAAGGCCTTCTACGACGCGATCACCCCGCGCGCCGAAGAGGCGTTGACCTACTGCGACAAGTTTCCGCTCGACGACCTTCCCGAGGACGTCCTGAACCTGATGCATCTGTTGTATTCGATGATCATGGTGTCGTTCCCGGTCGAGTGCTGGAAGCAACCGCGCGTGCCGGACTCGGGCGCCTCCACATTGGACTGCGTGTCCGAGCCTGTTCCATGACCACCGTCCTGCGGGCCGCCCGCTGGGCTGACGTCGACGCCGGACAGGTGCGCGCGCCCGCCGTGGTGGTGGTCGAGGGACAGCGCATCACCGCAATCAATCCATCAGAGCCACTGCCGGATTCGGCCACGGTTATTGATCTCGGGGACGTCACGCTGCTGCCCGGCCTGATGGACATGGAACTCAACCTGCTCATCGGCGGCCCCGGCGGACCAGAAGGTCTGCCATCGCCGATGCACGGCGTGCAGGACGACCCGGCATATCGCACCCTGCGCGGCGCGGTCAACGCCCGCACCACGCTGGACGCCGGCTTCACCACAGTTCGCAACCTGGGCCTGATGGTCAAGACCGGCGGCTACCTGCTCGACGTTGCATTGCAGCGAGCGATCGACCAGGGCTGGCATGCGGGACCGCGGATCTATCCCGCCGGTCACGCAGTCACCCCATACGGCGGTCATCTCGATCCCACGGTGTTCCAGCGGTTGGCGCCGGGAATCATGCCGTTGTCGGTGGCCGAGGGCATCGCCAATGGCGTTCCCGATGTGATCGCCTGTGTCCGTTACCAAGTCCGTCACGGCGCCAAGCTGATCAAGGTGTCGGCGTCGGGCGGCGTCATGTCGCACAGCACCGCCCCCGGGGCCCAGCAGTACTCCGACGCGGAGTTCGCCGCGATCGCCGACGAAGCCCACCGCGCCGGGGTTCGGGTGGCCGCGCACGCGGTCGGGGACTCCGCGGTTCAGGCGTGCATCCGCGCCGGCATCGACTGCATCGAGCACGGATTCTTGGCCAGCGACGAGACCATTCAGATGATGGTCGACCACGGCACCTTCCTGGTCTCCACCACCTACCTCACCGACGCGCTGGCGATCGACCGGATCGCACCGGAACTGCGCAAGAAAGCCGAGGAGGTGTTTCCGCGCGCAAAGGCGATGCTGCCCAAGGCCATTGCCGCCGGAGTCCGGATCGCCTGCGGCTCTGACGCGCCGGCGATCCCGCATGGTGAAAACGCCAAGGAGATCTGTGCGCTGGTCGAACGGGGTATGACCCCGATGCAGGCAATCCGCGCCGCCACGGTGGTATCGGCCGAGCTCATCGAGGCCGACCATGAGCTGGGTCGATTGGCGCCCGGTTATCTGGCGGACATCATCGCCGTTCCGGGTGATCCGTCTCGCGACATCGCGGCCACCCTTGACGTGTCGTTCGTCATGAAAGATGGACAAGTCCATAAGGCGCCTCCGCCGGCAGGAGGCACGGATGGAACTGACTGAAAACATCCTGTGGCTGCTCAAGCAGGCGTTCTATTTCTCGCTGACCACAGTGAACGACGCGATCAGCGCGCACGGTGTCAGCACGGCTCAAGTCGGTGTGCTGCGCCAACTTTCCAACGAGCCGGGCCTTTCCGGCGCCGAGTTGGCCCGTCGCCTGCTGATCAGCCCGCAAGGAGTTCAGCTGGCGCTGACCGCGCTGGAGCGGCGCGGTCTGGTGGAACGCAGGCAGGACCCCCAGCACAAGCGCATCCTGCAGGCCTATCTGACCGAGCAGGGTCAAGATGTCGTCGCCACCGTGGTCGGTGACGCCGTCGCCGCGCACGAGCAGGTATTCGGCGTCCTCAGCGAGGACGAAAAGGAAACCCTGCGCGAGCTGCTCGGGCGGGTGGTCGAAAAGGGCACCGGCCACGAATTCTTCACCGATCACGCCGAGCGCTGACCCATGTCTCTAGTACTTGATATTAGTCGCAAGTAGTTGATACTGTGGTCGTGATGCCCGACTCGACTGCCGCGGTCACCCAGGCGGTGACCATTCGGCTGAACCAGCGCGCCACCACCGTGCCGTACCAAGCGGGGGAGACCTTGCTGCAGACGGCGCGGATGGCCGGGCTGAACCCACCGTCATCGTGCGAAATCGGTTCGTGCGGAACATGTATGGCGCGGTTGACCGAGGGAAGCGCCCGGATGCTGAACAACGACGCACTCGAGGACGACGAAGTGGAAGAAGGCTGGGTGCTGACCTGTCAGGCGCTGCCCACCAGCCCCACCATCGGGGTGGTCTACGAATGAGCGCGCGGGTGGCGGTGGTGACCGGCGGCGCGTCCGGCATCGGTGAAGCGACCTGCCACGAACTGGGCCGACGCGGGCATCGCGTCGCGGTGTTCGACTTGAATGAACAAGCGGCGCAACGTGTCACCGAAGATCTTCGCGCCGCCGGGACGACTGCGCTCGGGGTCGGCGCCGACGTCACCGATCGGGCTGCGGTCGAACAGGCATTTGCCAAGATCCGCAGCGAGCTGGGTCCCGTGTCGGTTTTGGTGACCAGCGCCGGTCTCTTCGGCTACTCGCCCTTCGTCGAAATCACCGCACACGATTGGGCGCGGATTATCGATGTCAACCTCACCGGCACTTTTCACTGTTGCCAAGTCGCGCTGCCGGACATGCTGGCGGCGAAATGGGGCCGGATCGTGCTGATTTCGTCGTCCAGCGCCCAGCGTGGGTCACCGTTCGCCGCCCACTACGCGGCGTCCAAAGGCGGGGTGATCACCCTGACCAAGTCGCTGGCGCGTGAATTCGCCACACACGGGATCACCGTCAACACCATCCCGCCGTCGGGTATCGAGACGCCGATGCAACACCAATCCCAGGCGGCCGGATACCTGCCACCCAACGAACAGATCGCCGCCAATATCCCGGTGGGCTTTTTGGGCACCGGCGCCGATATCGCGGCCGCCGTCGGATTCCTGAGCTCCGAGGAGGCCAGATACATCACCGGCCAGGTCATCGGAGTCAACGGCGGTTCAGTGCTGTGACACCGGTTGCGCGACAAATGTTTTGAGAACGGAGACGTGACATGACGCGATCAGGACGCCCCCCGGAAGGCTCGTGGACCGAGCACTATGCCGACCTGGGTACCGGTCCCGTCTCATTCCGCGATTCGACCTCACCGGAGTTCTACGAACTCGAACGCGAAGCCGTCTTCAAGCGGGCCTGGCTCAACGTGGCGCGGATCGAGGAACTGCCGCGCGTGGGAAGCTATCTGACCAAAGAGATCGAGGTCGCGCGCGTTTCGATCATCCTGGTCAAGGGGCGCGACGAGCAGATCCGCGCCTTCTACAACGTGTGCCGCCATCGAGGAAACAAGTTGGTGTGGAACGAATTTCCCGGTGAGCAGACGCGCGGGACCTGTCGCCAGTTCACCTGCAAGTATCACGGCTGGCGGTACGACCTCACGGGCGCACTGACATTCGTGCAGCAGCCGTCGGAGTTCTTCGATCTCGATATGGCCGACTACGGCCTGAGCCCGGTGCACTGCGACGTGTGGAACGGTTTCGTCTTCGTCAACCTCGCTCCGGAACCCGAGCAGAGCCTGCGCGAATTCCTGGGCCCGATGATCACCGGCCTGGACGACTATCCGTTTGGGAAGCTGACCGAGCGCTACGAGTGGGTGGCGCACAACAACAGCAACTGGAAGATCTTCGCCGACGCGTTCCAGGAGTATTACCACGTGCCGTCGCTGCATCCCCAGCAGGTGCCGGCCGAGGTACGGGACCCCAACGCCGGATTTACCTGCGGGCACTTCCAACTCGACGGGCCGCATCGGATGGTGTCCACTGCCGGGCGGCGTCGCTGGCTGCTGGCACCTGAGTACATGTACCCGATCGAGCGGGCCACCAGAAGTGGGCTCGTCGGCCCGTGGCGCACCCCGGATATCGGCGAGCTGCCCGCCGGCCTCAATCCCGGTGGTATCGAACCCTGGGGAATCAGCAATTTCCAGATCTTCCCCAATATCGAGATTTTGATCTATGGCGGCTGGTACTTGCTCTACCGCTACTGGCCCACTTGGTACAACACCCACCGCTTTGAGGCCTACACGTACTTCCATCCGGCTCGCAGTGTGCGGGAACGCGTCGAACACGAAGTCGCAGCAGTGGTGCTCAAGGAGTTCGCGTTGCAGGATGCCGGCATGCTGGGCGGTACCCAGGCCGCGCTCGAGTACGGCATCGTCGACGACTTCCCGCTTAACGACCAGGAAATCCTGGTACGGCATCTCCATAAAGTCGTGGTCGACTGGGTCGAAGCGTATCGCAACCAGCGCACACCGGTGAGCGTGTAATCATGTCAAAACCGTTGCTGCCCAGTGCCTTTGCCGAACTCGAGCAGTACGCGCCCCTCTGGTGTCTGGCCACCGAGACCGAACGCTGGAATGCCCGTGTCAACAGCAGCATGCCGCAGATGCAGGCGTTCTACGACGCGTTCTTCCCGCGACTGGAAGAGGCCATCGACTATTGCGACAAGTTTGCGTTGGACGGTCTGCCCGATGACGCGCTCAACCTTCTGCACATGATCTATTCGCTGATCATGGTCGCCATGGCGGTCGAGATCATGCATCAGCCGGTACCGGTCAGCGCTGCCGACGCCGTCATGGTGCGCACCGACGAACCGGTGCCCTGATCGCGCAGCGCGCAAGAAAGGACGGACGATGAGTCTGCTTACCGTCACCAAGCTCACCGAGTCAGTCGGGGCGGAGGTCGTTGACCTCGATCCCACCCGACTCGCTTCCGATGACATTTCGGGCGACATCCTGGCTGAGGCGATCCTGGATGCATTGGAGGACAACGGAGTTCTGGTGTTCCGCGGGCTTTCGCTGGATCCGGTGGCCCAAGTCGCCTTCTGCAAGCGCCTCGGCGAGATTGACCACTCCTCCGACGGCCACCACCCCGTTGCGGGCATCTATCCCATCACCTTGAACCCGACGAAGAATTCTTCGGCGGCGTACCTGAAGGCAACATTCGACTGGCACATCGATGGCTGTACGCCCACCGGCGATGAGTACCCGCAAAAGGCCACCGTCCTGTCGGCGGTGCACGTCGCCGAGTCGGGCGGGGAAACGGAGTTCGCCAACTCCTACGCCGCCTATGAGGCGTTGACTCCCGAAGAAAAGGACTACCTCGGCACGCTACGGGTGGTCCATTCCCTGGAAGCCTCGCAACGGCGCGTCACTCCCGATCCCAGCCCAGAGGTGCTGGCGCGCTGGCGTTCTCGTCCCACCCACGAGCATCCCCTGATCTGGACGCATCGCAGCGGGCGAAAGTCGTTGGTGCTGGGCGCATCCGCGGACTACGTGGTAGGCATGGACCTCGACCGGGGTCGGGCACTGCTGAACGAATTGCTCGAGCGTGCCACCGTGCCGGACCGGGTATACAGCCACAGCTGGTCGGTTGGTGACACCGTCATCTG
Source organism: Mycobacterium asiaticum (assembly GCF_001673365.1). Classification (GTDB taxonomy): domain Bacteria; phylum Actinomycetota; class Actinomycetes; order Mycobacteriales; family Mycobacteriaceae; genus Mycobacterium; species Mycobacterium asiaticum_A. Next base: position 98,070 of record NZ_LZLS01000184.1, on the reverse strand, counting down.
GGACAACCGCGGCGTCCTACACCGCGCCGCCCCCTACGACCCGGATTCGCCGCGCGAAATGTTGCGCACCACGGTCCTCGGCGACGAGCCGATCCAGTAGAAGGAGATTCGCAGTGGGCAAATCGTTGCTGTTTGTCGAGAGCAAACCCGAGTCGGCAGAACTCGTCGAGGAGTATCACCGCTGGCACGACGAGGTTCACCTGCCCGAGATGCTGACAATCGACGGGTTTGTGTCGGCGCGCCGCTGGCAGACAGACGGCGACAGCTTCATCACCCTCTACGAAATCGACACCGATGTCGACGCGGCCCGCGACAATCTGCGCGCGGCGTTTGCCAGCGGCAGAATGACCAAACCTGTTGCGGTGCAGACTCAGCCGCCGCCAGTGCAGCGTTATCTGAGTTTGATCAGCGAGCAGTAGCTCAGTCGGCCAGCTCGCCGTCCACATACAGCCATCGACCGTTCTCCCGGACGAATCGACTGCGTTCGCGCATGATGTGTCGTCTGCCGTCCCGCTCGTACTGGGCGCGAAACTCGACAACCCCGGTAGCGTCGTCGGGGCCGCCGGCTTCCGTGTCGACGATCTGAAGCCGGCGCCATGTGACGTCGCCGTCCAAAGCGAGACGGCTCGGCCGGGTGCTGGGATGCCAGGTCGCGAGGAGGTATTCGGTTGCACCGAGAGTGAATGCGCTGAAACGCGAACGCATTAGCGCCAGGGCGGTTTCGGCGCGGGGTTCACCGTTCGCGATGCCGGCGTGTAACGGCCCACAACAGGCGGCATAGCTGCGGCGTGATCCGCATCGACACGGCTCGTCCTCAGTTGCCGCAGGTGCCTTCGGGGCCATCGGGACATCATCTCAGCCGGAATCGCCACCGGCGTACTATTCGGCGCGAACGACTCTCATGCGGGGCGGGACATAAGGACGCGGGACTTAAGGACGCGGGACAAAAAAGGAGAAGTGTGATGAGCGACGCGATGTCTGAGGCCGCCCGGGCCGCGGGAGTACCCATTCAGCAAGCGGTGGCGATCTTCATGCTGCACCCGGAAACCTTCGCTGAGAGCGTCGGTGCCGGATACCAGAACCCGCTGGCCGGGTATGTGGCCGGTCGTGGCGGCGTGCTGGGTGAGGCCAACGGCGTCACCGTCGGTTCGGTGTTCGTGGTGTTCGAACCGAATGCGCTTGGTGCGCTGTGGGAGGAAGGCGTCGCGGTGCGCGGAGCGGCTGGTGCCGCCGAATTGTATTGGGAACAAACCGCGAACTTCGCCCGCAAGCATCTGGCCGGCACCCCAGGGCTGAATCGCTTCGCCGAGTTGGGCGAGAAGATCATCGCGGCGACACCGGCCGCAGGGCTGCCGCTGTATGCGGGCTGGCGCACGATGCCACTAGCCGACGATGCCCCGGCGCGGGCGCTGCAGGTGATGTTCATCCTACGCGAACTGCAGGCCGGTGTGCATTTCAATGCACTTGCCAACTCCGGTATCCACCCGGTCAAAGCCCATATGCTCAACAAGGGCCGCGAATACACCACCATGTTCGGCTGGCCTGAGCCGTTCGCCGACGGCTCGGACAAAAGGGATCGCTACGCCGAGATCCAAGACGTGACCAACCGCCGGATGACCGAAATCTTCGCGGCCGCGCTGAACATCGACGAGGCAGACGAACTAGCGCGATTGGGTGCCGGCGCGCTGACGTCGTTGAAAGCCGCGGGCTGAAGCGCGACATCGAAACTACCTGCGGGTCCAGATAATTCGAGTGTGGGTCGGTTCCGCTGCGTCTAGACGGCCGACTTCTCCAGGATGTGGACACCGCAAGCGGAGCCCAGGCCGATCACATGCGCCAGACCCACCTTGGCGTTCTCGATCTGGCGATCGGCGGCCTCGCCCCGCAAGTGATGGCACACCTCCCAGATGTTGGCAATGCCGGTGGCGGCGATGGGGTGGCCCTTTGACTGCAGGCCGCCGGACACGTTCACCGGCGTGGAGCCGTCGCGCCAGGTGGCGCCCGAGTTGAAATAGTCTGCGGCACCGCCTTCTTCGCACAACATCAAGTTGTCGTAGTGCACCAGTTCGGCGGTGGCGAAGCAGTCGTGCAGCTCGACCAGGTCGAGGTCGGCGGGGCCGATGCCGGCTTGCTCGTAAGCGGTCGCGGCGGCGTTGCGGGTCAGCGTGTTGACGTTCGGCAGGACCTGGCAGCCCTCTTCGTAGGGGTCGGTCGTCAGGACGGACGCCGAGACCTTAACCGCGCGCCGGCGTTGTTCGAGCGACAGTGACTTCAGCGTCTCACCGTTGCACACCACCGCGGCCGCGGCACCGTCGCAGTTGGCCGAACACATCGCACGAGTATTCGGGTAGGCGATCATGACGTCGTTCATGATCTGCTCAAGTGTGAATCGCTTCTGGTATGCCGCAAGCGGATTCAGTGTCGAATGGGCGTGGTTCTTCTCGCTGATCTTGGCGAAGAGCTCGAAGCTGGTGCCGCCGTACTTGTGTCCGTACTCGGTGCCGATCTGAGCGAACACACCGGGCATCGCTTCGGTACCGATACGGCCGTCGACCGGTGCGACCGCGCCGTAGCGACCCTTGGGTGCCCACACCTCGGCGTCGGCCTTCTTCTTGCCGCCCCCGCCGAGTAGCCCGGCACCCGACAGTTTCTCCACCCCGACGGCCAGCCCGTAGGCGACCTCGCCGGCCTTTACGGCCATGATGGCTGTTCGCAGGGCGGTGGCTCCGGTCGCGCAGGCGTTGGCCACGTTGTACACGGGTATGCCGGTCTGCCCGATCTGCTTCTGAAGTTGTTGTCCGATACCGGCATTCGCGGCCATCAGGTTGCCGGCCGCGATCACCCCGATGTCGGCCATGGTCACGCCCGCGTCGGCAAGCGCACCGGTGGCAGCCTCGGCGGCCAGGTCAACGGTGTCCAGGTCGGGATGCTTACCGAACTTGGTCATCCGAATGCCAAGGATCCAGATTTCGTCACTGGCGCTCATCGCCGCTCCATTCGCTTATTCGGCGGGCTCGAACCCGAAGCCGATTGCCTCGGTGCCCTCGGAGTCCGCGCCGATCGGGTAGGTGGCCAGTCGCACCTTCATTCCGTCGCGGACATGCTCGGGCGTGGGTTCGACGTTGACGAGGTTGGCCCGGACCTGGGTGCCGTCACAGTCGACCACGGAAGCTACGAACGGGGTCGGGATGCCCGGCGCGGCGAACGTGACGATGGTGAACGTCCGCACGGTGCCTTCGGTGGCGACCGCAACTGGGGCGAAGTCCGTTGCAAAGCAGCCGGCGCAGGCGTTGCGCCGGTCGAAAAACCGGGCGTCGCAGTTGGTGCACCGCTGCGCGACCAGGTGCGGTGGTCCATCGTCGAGTACCAAATAGTCGACCAAGGGGATCTGCCCAGTCATGGAACCTCCGTCGTGGTGTGCATAGCCATTAAAAGGCGGAGGTTGTCTGCACGGCAACACTATTGGCCGAGGTGCGCAGTGGGCGATACCAGGCGGTGGTTCCGGCGGGCCTGCCGGGCGGGCGTTACCGGGTGCTCTCGTCGGGAATCTGGTGGTGGGATTGCTGCGCGCCGGGCGCGCCCGGATCACCGTCCTGGTGCTCGAGCTGCTCCTCCTGTTCGCGCTGCGCTTCCGTGCTCTGTCTGGCGTCCATCGGCACCGGGCCGGTGTCGCCCTCGTCTTGCTTGTCCACAGCTCCAGGATCACCGCATTCGGCTGTCGCGAAACCCCAGCCGGTGATTCGGGGCGGCTACCGTCGAACCATGGACTTCGACGAGTACCGCAGGTATGACGCCACCGGACTGGCGAAACTGGTCGCTGACAAGGAGGTGACCGCGGCGGAGTTGCTCACCCTCGCCCGGGAGCGGGCCGCCGAGGTCAACCCCCGGATCAACGCGATCGTGCGCGACATCCCGGTCGCGCCAGCGGACCAGCGGCAGGGCCCATTCGCCGGCGTCCCGTTCCTGATCAAGGACATCGCGCAGGACTACGCGGGGCTGCCCACCTCGCAGGGGTCCCGCGCGCTGATGTCGACGCCTGTCGCCGAGCACGCAACCGTCGTGCAGCGCTGGCTGGACGCCGGGCTGGTCATCTTCGGCAAGACCAACCTGCCCGAGTTCGGGGCCAAGGGCATCACCGAATCGGAAGCCTGGGGCCCGGCCCGTAATCCGTGGGATCTGCAGCGAACGCCCGGCGGATCCTCGGGCGGTTCGGCCGCCGCTGTCGCGGCGGGCATCGTGCCGTGTGCGGGTGCCAATGATGGCGGGGGTTCCACACGCATCCCGGCGGCATGCTGCGGCTTGGTCGGACTGAAGCCGGGACGCGGCTTGACCCCGCTCGGCCCGGCATCGGGCGAAGCCATGCACGGGGCGGCGGTGCAGGGCGTCGTATCCCGAACAGTGCGCGATACCGCGGCCATGCTCGACGTCATCTGCGGCGGCGAACCGTTCGGGCCGTACGTGCCGGCGTTGCCACCGAAGCCGTTTGCGTCCTGCGTCGGCGAGGATCCCGGGCGGCTGCGGATCGGCGTGCGGGTGCCGTCGGCGATCAACCCGAATCCGCACCCCGAGGCGTTCGCGGCGGTCGAAGCGACCGTGCGAGTTCTCAGCGATCTGGGTCACCACGTCGACGAGTTGCCAAGAGCGCCCTACGACGACGACGCACTCGCCCGCGACTTTCTGCTCACCTGGTTCGTCCACTTGGCGTGGGACGTCGAGCAGACGAAGCAACTTACCGGGGCGGGCAACGAGTCCTTCGAGCGCGACACGTTGATCATGGCCGCGCTCGGTCGTGCCACCAGCGGCATCGACTATGTGGACGCCGTCGAACGGCGACATGAGCACACGCGCCGACTAAGCACGTTCTTCGAGTCCTACGACCTGTTGTTGACGCCGACTCTGGCGACCCCGCCCCCGAGGGTGGGCGAGTTCGACCTACCGGTCCCATTGCAGCGTGCAGCCGACGCGTTGCTGAAAACGCGGACCGCCCGCATGCTGCGCTACACCAAGATCGTCGACGACATGGTGGACAAGAACCTGGGCTGGGTGCCCTACACCCAACTTGCGAATCTCACTGGGCGACCGGCGATCTCGTTGCCACTGCACTGGACCGCCGACTCGTTGCCGCTCGGCGTCCAATTCGTGGCGCCGCTGGCCGGTGAGTCGCTGCTGATCCGGTTGGCGGCTCAACTCGAGCAGGCACTCCCATGGTCTGATCGGGATGCGCCTCTGTAGGTGGCCGGCCAATCCGGTGTGACTCGTACCACAGGCCGTACTGTAATATCTACGGTAAATCACTCCACCGCGGGGACGGGAAGGGTGAGCGTGTCACAGACCAGCGAGCTGCAAGCCGAACCACGGCCCGACGTCGACCTCACCGACGGCGCCTTCTATGCGGGCGACTCGCGCTCGGCGTACCGGTGGATGCGCCGGTATGAGCCGGTGTTCCGGGATCGCGCGGGCCTGGCTGCCGCGGCGTCTTATCAGGCGGTGATCGAAGCCGAGCGCGCGCCGGAGCTGTTCTCCAACGCCGGCGGAATCCGGCCGGACCAGGCCGCGCCGCCGATGATGATCGCAATGGACGATCCCGAACACCTGTTGCGACGCAAACTGGTCAACGCCGGGTTCACCCGCAAGCGCGTGAAGGACAAAGAACGCTCGATCGGCGCGCTATGCGACGCGTTGATCGACGCGGTGTGCGAGCGCGGCGAGTGCGACTTCGTCTGGGATATCGCCGCCCCGCTGCCGATGGCCGTCATCGGCGACATGCTGGGTGTGCTGCCGGAGGAACGCACGATGTTCCTGCGCTGGTCTGACGACATGGTCAGCTTTCTCAGCAGCACCACCGCCGACCAGGACTTCCAGGTCTCGATCGACGCGTTTGCCGCCTACACCGAATACATGACCACCATGATCGCGGCGCGCAAAGCCGAGCCGACCGACGATTTGGTCAGCGTGCTGGTGCACTCGGAGGTCGACGGCGCGAAGCTCGCAGACCACGAGATCGTCACCGAGGTGCTGCTGCTGTTGATCGGAGGCGACGAGACCACCCGGCACACGCTGTCTGGCGGCACCGCGCAACTGCTGCGCCACCCAGAACAGCACCAACGGCTGGTGGGCGACCCGCAATTGTTGCCCAACGCCATCGAAGAAATGCTGCGCTGGACTTCGCCGGTGAAGAACATGGCACGGACACTCACCGCGGACACCGAGTTCCACGGCGCACGGCTCACCCAAGGCGAAAAGATCATCCTGTTGTTCGAGTCCGCAAACTTCGACGAGGCGGTGTTCGGCGACCCCGAGAACTTCCGGATCGACCGCTACCCCAACAACCACGTGGCGTTCGGGTTCGGCACCCATTTCTGCCTCGGCAACCAACTGGCGCGCCTCGAGCTCTCGATGATGCAGGAGCGGTTGCTGCGGCGGCTGCCGGATATGCGGCTTTCGTCCGACGCTGCGCTGCCGCTGCGACCGGCAAATTTCGTCAGCGGTTTGGAACGAATGCCGGTCGAATTCACCCCGTCGGCACCGGTAGGCAGCGCAGAACTCCGCAGCGAATACCGAGAATAGGCATTTTGATGGCACATCAGCGATAATCCGCTTGTTTGGTCGCGGACCGGGCCGTGACTGTTGGGGCGAAGACCTCGAATTCCGATATCGGCGGAAGCGATTAAGAGTCGACAATGACCGCGGTGTTTAGCCGGTGGCGTGCTGATCAGTACGACTGGCTCTCCGGTTATCTGGCCTCGCGAGGCCTCAGCGGTGCCACCCGGGCCCTGATGTCCTTTCTCGCCGGGTCAATGGTGTTGTGCCTGATCGCGTTGCTGTACGGATCGGACGGACCCCGCGGCGCGCTACCGGTCGCGATGACGTGGATGGCCGTCGCCGGTGGGGTGGCGGGCGCGCTGTTGTGGGTATGGCGGTGGCCCACCCGCGGGCAGTCGGTGGCATTCGCCGTGACGTGCAACGCCGCGGTCGCCCTGGCCTGTTTGGCGCACCCCAATCCGTTGGCTGCGTTGATTGGATGCATCGCATTCGCAACCTTCGGTGCCTACATTGCGTTCTTCCACACGACGGCATTCGTGATGTACAACTTCGCGATCGCCGCCGGTGTCGCTCTCTACGAGGCTTCCCGACTGGCGACATCCGGACATCTGTCGCTGGCCGCAGTCGACCTGTGGCTGGTGCTGGAGGTCAACATCGCCCTCCCCTTGGCGATTGGAATCCTGGTCCGCGCCCTGGCGGGCGACCTACTGCGCGCTGACCGCGACCCGCTGACCGGCCTACTTAATCGTCGTGCTTTTCAGCACAACGCCTTAGGGATGATGCTGGCCCGCCGCGGCATCGACGCACACCTGGTCGTGTTGTTGATCGACCTCGACAATTTCAAAGGTCTCAACGACAACCGCGGGCACGCGGCCGGCGATCACGCGCTGGTGCAGGTCGCCCAGGCGCTGCTGGCCGCCGCAAATGACCAGGCGGTGGTCGCCCGCAGCGGGGGCGAGGAGTTTCTGGTGGCCGGAACCTCGGCGATCTGCAACGCCGAGTTATTCGCCGCGCAATTATGCCGAGCCGTCGAGGCTTCTACGGCCGGCGTCACGGCCAGCATCGGCACCGCTTGCGCGCGGCTGGATGACACCCCGACCGGCGAACACCAGTCGCTGCTCGAGGAGCTGATCTTTGCTTCCGACGGGGCGATGTACCAGGCCAAGCGCCTCGGCGGTAACCAGTGCCACCACCACGAACTGTGCGCCGCCGGCCACTGACCAACGGCGCTGCGTAGCGCGACGCGGGGTATGCGACCATCGACAGCGTGGCTGACCAAGTCGTCGAAATGATGAATGCGAGTCTGGCATCGACCATTCCGGTTGCCGGCAAGATGGGCGTGCAGGTATTGGAAGCCCGTCGGGGCTTCGCAGCGACCAGTGTTCCAGCGGAGGGCAACGGCAACCACTTCGGCGTCATCTACGCCGGCGTCCAGTTCACCGTCGCCGAAATCCTGGGCGGCATCATCGCCCTGTCGACATTCGACGCGAGCAAGTACTTCCCACTGGTGAAAAACGTGGATATTTCATTCGTCGGGATGGCCACCACGCCGCTGCGTGCGGAGGCGACGTTGGACGAGGAAACCATCGCCCGCGTCGAAGCCGAGGCCGCCGAGCGGGGCAAAGCCGATTACACGTTGGAGGCGGTGGTGACCGATGCTGCCGGTGCGGTGGTCGCCACCACCCGGGGGCTTTATCAGCTCCGCGCGCACCGGTCTTGAGGATTTCCTGCCTTTCGCCGTCGGGCCGATCATGACCAAGGATGAACAGGGTGTCGAACGGTTTCGACGTACGTGGGCGGGCGCTGCAAGCCGGTGAGCTCGCCGCCTGGCTGTCCGAGCACAGTCTGGGCAATCGGTTCGGACTCGAAGTCGTCGGTGACGGTTCGGCGTACGGCGGCACAGCAAACGCGCTGGCGATTGTCGCCGCGGACGGTGACGGCCGCTATATCGATCTCGCCGCATTGACGCCCGATGACGAAGAAGCGCTGGCATCCTGGCTGGCCGATCCCGGCCCGCCCAAAGCGGTACACGACGCGAAGCCAGCGCGGCATGCGCTGGCCGGCCGCGGTTGGATGCTGCGCGGTGTCACCTCCGACACGGCGCTCGCGGCTCACCTGTTGCTTCCCGAGCGCCGCAGTTTGGCACTCAATGACCTCTTGGTGCACCACATGCGCTGCGCTTTACCTGCGGAAGCTGTTGGGCCGCAACACTATTCTGATGGTGCATTGATCCTGCGGACCTGCGCGGTGCTCGACCTGGCCGATGTGCTGGACGAGGAGTTGGCACGAATCGACTCGTCGTCGCTATTGGGCCGGATGGAATTGCCGGTTCAGCAAGTGTTGACCGAAATGGAGGCCACCGGCATCGCCGTATCGGCCGTCGTACCGGCCCAAGTCGACGCGCTGGTTTCGGTTGCCCCCGATGGGCGTATCCACCCGACGTTCCACCAGACCCGCACCGCCACCGGCCGGCTCACGTCGTCGGATCCCGACCTGGACAACGTCCCGCGGCTATGGGAAGCGTTCGTGGCGGGCCACGACTTCACCGGCCTGATGACCGCGACCTATCGGGAGCTCGACGCGGCCATCTGGGCGCATTTTGTCGACGAGGCGGCGGTGATCGAGGAGGCGCGCGCGGTGGGGTACGCGGCAAGTGTGGCGGATCGGCGTCGCTACCTACCCGATCTGACCAGCAAGGATCGTTCGGCGCGCGAAAGCGCCGAACGGTCTGCCGTCGCTGCGACTGTCGAAGGTAGTGCGGCCGACGTCGTCAAAATGGCGATGATCAACATCGACCAGGCGCTCAAAGCACTTGGGTTGCGGTCGCGGATGCTGTTGCAGGCCGGTGGCGAGCTGATGTTCGAGGTCGCAGACGGCGAACGCGAGACGCTGGCGGAGTATGTCCTCGACGGTATGAGCGCCGCAGGGTCCGGGTTTGGGCTCCGAGCCGAACCTGGCTGCGATTTTCGGGCCGGTTTATCGCCGCCTGGTTCGGCTGGCGACAGTTAACATGAGCCAATGCAACGGCTACTGAAGGTGCCCGCGCTGGCACCGGTCGGGGAGCTACCGGTCGGAGTCGAAGTAGAGCTGCCCGGCCGGGGCAGCACCTACGTCGTCGACTCGGGACCTTGCGATGGACCTTGCGATGGGCCAACTTACATCCTGTTGCATTCGCTGGCCTGCACCGGACTGATGACCTGGTATCCGGCCCTGGAAAGGCTGCGTGAATTTGGCCGGGTGGTGGTCTTTGACCAGCGTTGCCACGGCCAGGGCATTACGCCGGCCCGGCTGCTGTTCGAGGACTGCGCCGACGACGTCGCCGCGCTAGCCGATGTGCTCGATATAGACAGCTTCGTTCCGGTGGGCTACTCGATGGGGTCTCTGGTCGCGCAACTGGTGTGGCGGCGCCACCGGGCCAGGGTCGACGGGTTGGTGCTGTGCGCCGCGACGGCGGCGGTCAGTCGGGCCCGCTACGAGCGGGTGGCCACCGGTCTGTTCGCGTCACTCATCGAAACACTGACGCCCACGCCGCGTCGTTACGGCCCCGCGGCGGCGGTGAGCGGCGGATTCCTTCCCGACTATCAATGGGTCCTGGGTCAGGCGCGCGCGACATCTCCCGGTGGCATCACCCGCGCCATCGCCGAGGTCGTCCGATTCGATTCGACGAGCTGGGTAGGCGAGATCGACGTGCCCACCGCGGTGGTGGTGACGATGAAAGACCGCGCTTTCGGTGTTCAGCGGCAGCAATGGCTGGCCGATCGCATCCCGGACGCCGAGCTGGTTCCGGTCGAAACCGGCCACGCCGGATGCACGTTGTCGCCGGCGGCATTCGTCCCGGGACTCGTGCGGGCTGTGGAATCGGTGCACCGCCGGTTGCCCGCTTCTCGTTCGGTTCAGCGCGCCGCCAGGTAGCGCATCGGTTCACCGAGAGGAGCGGCGATTGAAGCGACTCAGTGGGTGGGATGTGTTCATGCTGGCCAGCGAGACGCCCAACGTGCACCAGCACACCCTGAAGGTCGCGGTCGTCGACATCACCGGTTTCGAGGGCCGGGCGACTTTCGAAGCGTTCCGCGACGTTTTCCGCGACCGGCTGCCCGTCCTCGAGCCGATGCACTTCCAGATGATGGCGACACCATGGCACTTGCACCGCCCGGTCTGGCATGAGGACGCCGACCTGGACCTCGACTATCACCTGCAGCGGGTGTACGTCCCGGCGCCGGGAGGCCGGCGGGAACTCGACGCCGTGATCGGCGCGATCGCGAGCACCCCGCTGGATCGCAGCCGTCCGCTATGGCAGTTCTATTACGCCGAGGGGCTAGCCGACGACCGCGTCGCGGTGATCGGGAAGGTGCATCACGTGCTGGCCGACGGCGTCGCATCGGCGAACCTGATGGCGCGCGCGCTGTCGGATTCGGAGCCGAGGCCGGCCCACGCGCCGGCACCCACGCCCACGCCCATGCCCACGACAAGCGAAGTCGTGCGGTTCGCGGTACGCGACCACCTGGCGCGGATTCGCACGCTGCCCTCGGCGGTACGAGACGGGGTCGTCGGCTCCTACCGGATGCAGCGTCGCGCGCGGCAGCGGTTCGCCCATCCCGAGCTGGCCGCCCGATTCGACCCGCCGCCGACTTTCATTAATCACAAGCTCACGCCGGGCCGGACATTCGCCAGCGCATCACTGCCTCTCGCCGACGTCAAAGCGCTGAGCAAGAAGCTCGAAGTGACCGTCAACGACCTGGTACTGACGGTCACCGCGGGAGCGCTGCGGCAGATCCTGCGAAGCTACTCAGAACCCGCCGACCGGCCGTTGGTCGCGTCGATCCCCACTGCCACCGACGTCTCACCCGACCGCATCACCGGCAACGCGCTTGCCACCATGCTGGTTTCGTTGCCGGTGCAGATCGCCGACCCGATGGAGCGACTGCGGCTGATCCGCACCTCGACGCGGATCGCCAAAGAGGACCATCAACTGCTGGGGCCCACTTTGGTGGGCCGGTGGTTGGAGTTCGTCCCGCCGACGGTCACTCGCGCCACCTTCGGGTGGATGTCACGACGTGAGGCGCCCAACCAATTGTTCAACCTGATCGTCTCCAACGTCCCCGGACCGCGAGAACGCGGCCGCGTCGCTGGAGCTGTGGTTACCGAGTTCTATTCCATCGGCCCGCTTGCCGCCGGCGCGGCACTCAATATCACCGTGTGGAGTTACGTTGACCAACTCAGCGTCGCAGTACTCGCCGACGACGCGACGTTCGACGACACGCATGAAGTGACCGATGCGTTCGTCGCCGCCTTCGCCGAACTGAATGAGACGGCCGGATCCAACGGTGGCGCGGATCTCGCCGCGGCCCCGACCGGCTGACGCGCGTCGACGCGCGTGCGTCATCCGTGAGCGGCCACTTCCACCGGAATACCCGTCAGCCAAGACATTCCGGCCAGCGCCTCGAGGTCGTCAGGGTCGCTGGAGGTCAGCTGGTTGACATTGGCGCCGCCGGCGCTGTTGGCCAAATGCCATCTCCCGGTGCCCTTGTGGCCCCAACCATGCGGCACGGCGATGGTGCCCGGCACGATATCGGTGGTCAACTCGACGGCGACTGTGATCTGGCCGAACGGCGAGCACACGGTTACGGTGTCACCGGTTGTGATTCCGCGCCGGTCCGCGTCGGCGGAGTGCATTACGGCGCGCTGGGAGCGGTTGCCGCGCATCAGGATTGGTGAGTTGTGCAACCACGAATTCTCCGAGCGCGGTTCCCGCATGCCGATCAGCCGCATCGGATAAGCCGTAGGAGCGCTTCGTCGGGACAGGGCGGCAATCTCGCTGGTGATGTCGTCGTGGCGCAGCCGAATTCGACCGGCGCGGTAGGCGACCACCTCGTCCAGCACGCCGGTCCGCAGCTCCGGTGCGACCACCACACCATGTGGATACTGTTCGATCAGGCGGCGAAAAGTCAGGCCGCCGCGCCTCATTCCGAACCGATTACCACCGTCAGCCATGCGAATCATGATGTCCACCAACGGTCTCGGATGTAGCCGGACCCCGCAGCGCCGCAGCGCTCGTAGCAGCAGGAACAACGGCGTGCGCGTCTTGGTCCGCTGGATCAGGTCGGCGATGATGTCCCACTCCGTGCGCGCTTGGCCGACGGGTTCGACGACCGCCGCGGTAGCCTGCCGGAACGGCGTGGCCTGAAACGTCTGGAAAGTCACCGCAAAGTCGTCGCGTTCGTACATCGTGGTGACGGGCAGCACGTAATCACAGTGCGCCGTCGTCTCGTTGACGTACAGGTCGAGACCGACCATGAGATCCAGTTGCCCGACCGCGCGCTCCAGCTCGTCGCCATTGGGCACGGATAGCACCGGATTGCCCGCGCCGACGAACAACGCCCTGATCTGGCGCTCGCCGGCCGTGGTGATCTCTTTCGCCATGAGCGCGGCGGGTTCCGCGCCGATGGCGGTACGGGCGCCACCGACGCGAGTCCGCTTGCGGCGGTAGGACTGTCGTAGCGACCAGCCCATCGCCTTGAGTCCCCATTTTTGTCCCGGCATCCCGAGCGTGCTGAAAACACTGCCGCCGGGTCGGTCGAGATTGCCGGCGATGAAGTTGACCGCATCGATCAGGTAGGTGGTGAGCGTGCCGTGCCGACCGACGCAGGTGCCCAGACGTCCGTAGACGGCGGCGCGCGGTGTCGTGGCCAGGTCCCTGGCCAGCACGCGCACCGTATCGGGTGCGATGCCCGTATGACGCGCGGTGTTCTCGGGAGCGAAACGCGCGCACTGGTTCCGCAGCCACGTCACGCCGTCGGCGCGCGCGGCCGCCGCGTCGACCAAGCCATCGGTGAACATCACCTGCAACAACGACAGCAGCAGGTATGCGTCGGAATCGGGCACGATACCCAACCAGTCGAACTGGGCGGCGGTCTCCGAGCGGCGCGGATCGATCACGATCACCCGCCCACCGCGGTCGACGATATCGTGCATCCGATCCCGGATGCGCGGAGCGGTTAGGAAACTACCATGGGAGACAACGGGATTGGCTCCCATCAGAATCAACAGGTCGGTCCGCATCAGGTCGGGGATCGGCACCGACATCGGCGACCCGTAGAGAAGCTGGCTGGCGATCAGTCGGCTACTGGTGTCTTGCGAGGACGACGTGAAGAAGTGGCTGTGCCGACCGACGCCCTTGGCGAACGACATCGCACCGAACAAGTGGCTGTAGCTGAATGCGGCCGGGTTGCCCAAATACCAGCCAAACGCCCCCGATCCGTGCTTGCGGTGAATGTCGTCCAGACGCGCTGCGATGTCATCGAGGGCGTCATCCCACGAGACTGGCTCGAAGCCGGACGCGGTGCGGCGCAACGGCGTCCGTACCCGGTCGGGGTCGTTGACGACCTCGGTGAAGGCGATGCCCTTCTGGCAAGCGAAACCCGACGACAACGGGTGCTGCTTGTCGGGCCGCAGCGCCACCAGTCGGCCGTCCTCGATCGTGGCCACCATGCCGCACAACGGCTCGCAGATGCGGCAGAAGGTAGGTTTGTGGTCGACGCGGCCCGCCATCCTAGGCATCGTACTGTACGACTTACAGTACTGCCCTTGTTTGCGGGGCTCGTTCGGTTTGGGCTCGACGCTAGGCGCGCAGCGCGCCCGCCGCCACGGCGGCTGTGTTTATCCGGGTGAGTACCTCGCGCAGGTGCTCGAGTTCCGATAGTTCGACACCGAGGCGCTCCACAACCGCTAACGGAACTTTCAGCGCCTGTCGGCGCAGATTGCGGCCTTGGCGGGTCAGCGCCACCTGCGTGGTCCGCTCGTCGGTCGAGCTGCGTGTCCGGGTGATCAGTCCCTGAGATTCCAGACGTTTGAGCATCGGCGACAACGTGGCCGAATCCAATTGAAGTAGTGCGGCGATTTCCTTGACCGACAGGGCTTTTCCGTTCCGACCTGCATCCGACTTCGCCTCGTCCCAGAGCGCGAGCATCACCAGGTACTGCGGATGGGTCAGACCGAGCGGCTCCAGCAGCGGGCGGTAGACGGCGAGTACCGCGCGGTTGGTGACCGCGAGGGCGAAACAAACCTGGCGTTGCAAGGACAGCGGGTCGAGGTCCGCGGCGATCGTGGGGGGCACGGCTGTGTCGTCCCTTCGTGACTCGGGATCAGAACGGGCTGCTGTTTGCCTGCCACTCGGCCGACTCGGGCCGGGGTCCGTAGCGGCGCGCGTAGTCGTCATGGATGTGGGCTTGCTTCTGGCGTTTGAGCACGTCGACCAGAGTCGGGTCCAGCCCGTGCTGGGCCAGTCGGTGCCGCCGCCACACCTTGTTCAGGGCCAAGGCGATCAGCAGGGACCAGATATAGATCGGCGCCGTCATCTCCAGGTGCACGTACAGCGACGCGGGCAGTAGCCACAGCGGAGCGAGCACGAAAAGGGGCGGTATCGCCATTCGGATCATGTGCCGACGAATGGCGCCCGGGCCGGCCAGGTCATTGGCTACCCAGTCGCGCATCGATGCCGGCAGGACGCGGCCGTACGAAAAGCCGATGTACTGCAGCATATTTGGGCGATCGATCGCCATGGTTGCTCCTACGGTGACGGTGGATCAGCGGCCGGACGGGCCACGCCTTCGATTGTACGCGATTAGTTAGTGCCCTAACTATGAGTGCTCGGTCACGTTTGCAGCCGGCTAGTCTGACCGCTATACGAAGTGCCGATTAGCGGGGCATATGGTCGGATGGTGACCATCGCATACGACGACGCGCTGCGCGACCAGATCCGGGCGCGCTTGGCGGGTCACGAGCGCCGTACCGTGACGGACCCGACCAAGCGGCACGCGGCCGTGGCAGTGGTGCTGGTGGATTCCGAGGTGGGCGAGGACCGGGTAGATCCCGCTCCGGTCGACGACTGGATCGGCGGCCGACCCCTGCCCGAGGAGGGTCTTGACGGCCATATGGTCGACGTCGCCGGCGGAGCGGCGTTCCTGTTGTGCCGCAGGACAAGTCGGCTCAGTACTCACGCCGCGCAATGGGCACTACCCGGTGGGCGCCTTGACCCGGGTGAAACTGTCATCGACGCCGCATTGCGGGAACTCGACGAGGAGGTCGGTGTCAGACTGCCGGACTCGGCGGTACTGGGTCAGCTCGACGACTACCCGACCCGGTCCGGGTACGTCATCACCCCGGTGGTCATTTGGGGCGGCGGCCGGCTTGATCTGTATCCGGCGCCGGACGAGGTGCTCGCGGTCTACCGGGTCGGGCTGCACCAATTGCTACGCGAGGATTCACCGCGCTATATCAGCATCCCGGAGAGCCCTCGGCCAGTGGTGCAGATCCCACTGGGCAACGACCTGATCCATGCGCCGACGGGCGCGGTGCTGCTGCAACTGCGGTGGCTGGGATTGGAAGGCCGGCCAGACCCGGTCGACGAGCTTGAACAACCGCCGTTCGCCTGGAAGTAGGCGCCGATAGTAGGCCGTGACGCGCCGGCACCGAGCTGTGTTGTAGAAACACGTTGTGCAAGGCAATCCCGATAACGGCAATTCAGCGGCGCCGCTGCCGTACTTCGTTCGTGACGACAGCCGCTACGTGCCGACCGGAATTGCCCGCGGAGGGTGGGGCCCCTCGTTGAGCGGCCACGTGGTCGGCGGCCTGCTCGGTTGGGCGGTCGAACGCGCGGTCGACGATCCGCAGTTCCAACCCGCGCGCCTCACGGTCGATCTGCCGCGACCGACCGCGCCGAAGCCCCTTGAGGTGCACACCCGCATGCTCCAAGACCGCCGCCGCCTGCGCCTCGTCGAGGCTGTCGTGGTGCAGGACGGGAACCCGGTAGCGCAAGCGAGCGCGTTGTTTCTGCGCCGCGATGCACAACCCAATGGCCAGGTATGGTCGCAGCCTGTGCAGATGCCGCCGCTTCCGGACGATCCCGACGAGGCTCAGTCGCTGTTCATCCGAACTTACGGGTGGGGCACGGGAGTTCAGAATCCCGATCCGGACTGGGCGCAGACGTTCGGGCCGAAATACACCTGGATCCAAGAGACTCGGCCCCTTGTCGACAGTGAGCCGATGACGGCCTTCACGCGTGCGGCAATGGCAGGCGACATCACCGCGTCGATCGCAAACTGGGGCACGCAGGGCTTGCAGTTCATCAACGTCGACTACACGCTCACCGTCAGCCGGCTGCCCGAGGGACCTCATCTCGGGCTCGCCTCGCTCACGCACTACAGCGACGACGGGGTGGCCACCGGTTCGGCGGTGCTCGTCGACCACAAGGGCCCGATCGGCAACTGTGTTGCGGTCGCGGTAGCGCAGTCCGGGTTTCAGCCGACCTCTGGTGCCGGATAGTCCAGCACGCAGCGTGTTGATCCCGATCTAGGCCTAGCTCACGCAATTCGTGCTAGACACCAGTACGTGGCAGAACCGGCAGTGCTCGTCGAACGCGACCAGCACATCCTCACGATCACCATCAACCGTCCGGAAAAGCGCAACGCCTTCAATCCGGAAGTGCTGTGCCGACTCGCCGATGCCTGGGACCTGCTGGACGACGACCCGGATCTGCGCGTGGCGATCATGACCGGGGCCGCCGGAAACTTCTCCGCCGGCGCGGATCTGGATCGGTTAGTGGGCGCGCTGATCGCCGGAGAACCGCCGCAGAACGAGTACGAGGAGCGGGTCAAAAGCGACTTCTCGTTGATTTACAAGGGTTTTCTCAAAGACCACTACGTCAAGAAGCCGATCATCGCCGCTGTCGAGGGCTACTGCTATGCGGGTGGGATGGAGATCCTGCAGGCATTCGATATCAGGGTCGCGGCCGAAAATGCGCAGTTGGCAATAAGCGAGGTCCAGCGCGGTCTGTTCCCAATGAGCGCCTCGACGATCCGATTGCCACGTCAGATCCCGTATACCGTCGCGATGGAGATGCTGATCGCCGGGACTCCAATTTCTGGCCAGCGTGCCTACGAGGTCGGCCTGGTCGGACACGTCACGCCCACAGGGGGTGCCATGGCCAAGGCACGCGAGATCGCCGAGCAAGTGGCGGCCAATGGCCCGTTGGCCGTGCGCAATATCAAGGCCTCGGTGGTGGAGAACCTGGAGAAGACCGAGGCCGACGCGTTCGCGCGTGAACTCGAACTCGGTATGGCCGTGATGGCCTCGGCCGACGCCAAAGAGGGGCCGCGCGCGTTCCTGGAGAAACGGCCGCCCAACTTCACCGGGAAGTGACCGTCGAACGGCCGCGTCGCCACAGCAGCCAGGCAGTCAGCAACTGCCACAGGAAGATCGAGTACGCACTGCCGCGCTCGGCCACACCGGTGGGCATCACGATACCGGTCACCAACAGTGACAGGCACAGAAAGCCAACGGCCGCAATGATATTCGAGACGCTTCGATACCACCGTCGGATCGGGCCGACGACTGCGGCACCGGCCAGGATGGCGGCATTGCCACCGACGAGCGCCAGCGCGGCCCCGGCCACGTGCACCTTGCCGGTGTGCGCCGTACCGACCACGAAATTGCCAACCGCATTGGCGGCGACCAACGCCACAAACAGCCGGGCCCGGGTGCCGCGCACACCCGCGATCAGCGCTGCCCCGGCCAGAAACATGCTGCCCTGCAAGTAAAAGGCCGCGTGCATCAGCGGCGTCCGGGTGCCCCGCACCCCCAGGTCGCTGATGTAGTCGTGCACGTAGCTATAGCTCGGTCGATAACCGGTGGCGGCAATCGCTTCCAGGAGCAGGTATCCCAAGACCCCGCCGCTCCACAGGATGGCTCCCGCGGCGGTCTTGTTCACTCGACGGGCTTGAGGTGAATGTTCCTGGCACCCCGGGCGTTTCGTAAGCCAGAGCAGTTCACGCAACCGATGCAGCCGATGCAGTCGGTGCAACGCACACACGCGATGCAGCCGACGCACTGGGTGCAGGCAATGCATGCCAGGCATGCCACGCATTCCCGAACCGCGATACACACCACGGTGAGCAGACTCGCGATCACTCCGACACTGCCTGCGGTGGCCGCCGAGCCGGCGATCGCGACACTGCCTGCGGTGGCGGCTGAGCCGGCGACCGCGACGCTGCCGGCTGTGGCAACCGAACCGGCGACCGCGACGCTGCCCGCGGTGGTCGCGGACCCGGCCACCGCGACGCTGTCGATGGTGGCGACCGAGCCCACGACCGTGTCGTCGTCTGTTTCAGAGAGCGCAAGCACTGGCATGGGGCACATCCTCCCACGCCGAGCAGACAGAGAATCGCACGTATTGGCCAATCAGAGTGCGATTCTCTGTCTGCTCGCCGAGGGGAGCAGGCAGGCGCGGCCTAGCGGATCGCGAGCCCGGTCAGTGCCCGCGAAATCACCAGGCGCTGAATCTCACTGGTGCCCTCGAAGATGGTGAAGATCTTCGCGTCCCGGTGCATCCGCTCCACGGGATAGTCGCGCGTGTAGCCATTGCCGCCCAGGATTTGGATGGCCTCGTCGGTGACGTAGACAGCGGTCTCGCTGGCGACCAGTTTCGCCATCGAGCCTTCCGCGGACTCGAAATTCTGGTTGTTGCGAGCCATCCACCCCGCCCGCCACACCAGCAGTCGAGCCGCGTCGATGCGGCTCTTCATGTCCGCCAGCTTGAACGCCACAGCCTGGAACTCACCGATCTTGCGACCGAATTGTTCACGTTGGCAGGCGTAGTCGAGCGCGTACTCATACGCGGCGCGGGCTACGCCGACGGCCATCGCGCCGACGGTGGGCCGGGTGCGTTCGAAGGTCCGCATCGCGGCTTGGCCGCCCGCAGACGCGCCGGACTTGACCCGGGCAATCCTTGTTTCGAACTTCTCCCGCCCACCGAGTATCGCGTCCTCGGGCAGCCGCACATTGTCGAGCACCACTTCGGCGGTGTGCGACGCGCGGATGCCGTGCTTCTTGAACTTCTGGCCCTGCGCAAGGCCTTTGGTGTCCGGACCGATAACGAAGCTGGCCTGCCCCCGCGTCCCGAGTTCGGGGTAGACCGAGGCGACGACGATGTGCACGTTGGCAATACCGCCATTGGTGGCCCAGGTCTTCGTGCCGTTGAGCACCCACTCGTTGCTGGCCTCGTCATAGCGGGCCCGGGTCCGGATCCCACCCACATCGGAACCTGCGTCGGGCTCCGACGAACAGAATGCGCCGAGCTTGGGTTCCTCGGCGGTACCGAACATCTCGGGTAGCCACTGCCCGAGTTGCTCGGGAGTTCCATTGCCCGCCAACGCCGCCGCGGCCAGACCCGTGCCCATGATCGACAGGGCGATACCGGCGTCACCCCAGAACATCTCTTCGAAGGCGGTGAGCATGCCGAGCCCGGTCGCTTCGGCGGCCTGCTGTGCGAAAAAGTCGGGGGAGTACAGGCCTACTTTTGCTGCCTCCTGGATCACCGGCCACGGGGTTTCCTCCCGCTCGTCCCATTCGGCCGCGGCCGGCCGGATCACGTCGGCCGCGAACTTGTGTACCCAATCGCGTACCTCGATCACGTCGTCGCTGAGTTGCATGGAGAATGTCACGATCTCGCTCCTGAAATATGTTGGAATTAACTGGGTTTGGGGGTCCGGTAGTGCGTAATGACGCTGACGGTCTGGGCTACCCACGCCTGGAAGTAGCGATCTTCGTCGATGTTGCCGGGTAAACGGCCGGTGAGCGCTTGCAGGGTTGCGGCGTAGGACAGCGAGCCGATCGCGGTGGCCGCAATGGCTTCGGGATCCGGTATCTGGGTTCGGCCCGATCGGTTGGATGCGGTCAGTTCGTCCGCGAACCGCTGATAGGCGTTGTCGGTGATCACTTGCCAGGTCTTTTCGTCGAGATCGCCGAGTTCGTCGGGTTCGCGCAACATGACCTTGAGCAAGTCCTCGCTCTGTTTGAAGTTGCTCCAGATCAGTTGGCCCGCCGTGCGCACCGCGTGCTCGACGCCGCCGGGGTCTCCGGCGTCGTATTGTTCTCGCGCAGCGACGATGCTGTCGATCCGGTGCGCGACGGCCGCTTCCAACAGTTCGCGTTTGGAGCCGAAGTGTTTGTAGAGCGCGCCGGAGCCGGGTGCCAGGCCGGCCGCGCGTTGGATGTCGGCCACCGACGTCGCCGCGTATCCCTTGGCCGCGAACAGCTTCAGCGCCTCGGCCAATAGCCGGTCGCGTCCTGAAGCGCTCATATGGTGAGAGAGTACTCACTCACCCAGGCGGGCTCCAGCCTCTGTGGTAAGCGTCACCGGTACGGTGCCCGCCGCTATCAGCTAATGGCCAGATCAACGGGCAGTTCGTCACCGAGCACGAAATCGGCGAGAAGCTCACCGAGCAACGGCCCGAACTTCATCAGATTGGCGCCAACGAAAGCCACGACGCGGCCGCGCCGGCGCGCCGTCCAACCGTCGCCGCCGTCGTCTAGCCAGGACGCACGGGCCGTGACGCAATCCACCTGACCCACCGGCCGCAGCGTCGGGAAAAGTGTGCGCACCACGGCAGGATCGGGGACCTCCTGCCCGAAGGCCCAGCGGCCGGTGCTGCCTAGCGGCAACCCGTAGCGCTCCGGCGCGGACAAACAAGCGGCGCCGGTCGCATCGTCACCCTGATAGGTGAACCGGGTGTGCGGACCGAACTCGATGCCCATCGGACCGAACAGGGTCTGCGTCCGGACTCCCGCGCAGATCAGCACCCGGTCGGCCCGCAGCAAGGATGAGTCCGCGAACGTGACCGCGCCGTCATCGGTAACCGACAGCACATCGGCCCGCCGAACCTTGGCGCGTTGCGCCAGGGCGGTCAGCGCGCGACGGATGCGCAAGCTGCCGCCCAGGGGGTCGAAAAGGCCTGTCTGCCAAGGCGCATCCAAGAAGGGGATGCGCGCCTTGATGTCGCGGCGGCCGAGCCCGCAGAAATCGGCACCGGCGTCCTGCATGGCCGCCGCGGTGGCATCGATCGCACCTGCGGCGATGAAACCCTCGGAGCCAAGTAACCGGCCGACGCCGAACTCCGATTCCCAGCGCTGCCAGCCGATGCGGGCGCGCAGCGCCAGTCGACACAATTCCGGGCGGCGATGGGCAATCCGGAAGATCCGCGCCAGCCCCGCAGACTGCTCGCCGAAGGGCTCATTCCGCTCGACCACCAACACACGTTCGCCGCGCCGGGACAGTTCGTAGGCGGCCGCAAGCCCGCAGATACCGGCGCCGACGACGACGATCACGGCTAGAAGTAGAAGCCCGCGTAGGGGGCATGCGGTACCGCGAAAAGGCGGTCCGCGGTGAGCAGTGCCGACGGATCGTCCGCCCGTGCGAGTCCGGCGACCGCAAGACTGCGCCACGTCGTACCGCCGAGCAGTACGGCACCGAGCCCTTCGATGTCGACGTGTATATCGGGGTTTCGGTCCGTGGGTTCGGCCCCGTCACCGGCGATGGCAAAGACGGCCGAATTCCGTTGCAGCAATGGGTCTTCGACACCGATCACGACGGAACCGACTGCGGCGTAGCTGCGCGCGGACAATGCCTCTGCGACGTCGACGACGCGAAGCCAGGTCTCGTCGTAGACGGCGGTAACCTTCGCGGCCCGCCGATCGCGCAGCAGCACGGGTAACGGATCGTCGACGGGCAACATCCAAAAGATCACGCGGTCAATAAGATCCAGACCGAACAGGAAACGCAGCAGTCCTAGATAGGCGTCCATGGTCGGTGCGAAGAGATCCTCGACCACGATGGTCCGCTGGTCGCTGATGAACCACTTCTCGGTGTCGACCGGACGGTACCGGGCGAATCCCGACTCCGATCCCGGTGCTCCGTGCACCGCGATATAGGAAGGGCCGGGCGCTAATTCGCTGCGCAGCCGCAGTGCACGCCACCACACCGGCGCCCGGTCGACGGTTCCCGGCCGTGTCGGTCGGTGCTCGGAATAGATGCGTGGCAACGCTTCCCAGGCATCCGCCGGGTCGATCAGGCGCACCGGCCCGCCGGTCCCGACGCCGGGACGCAGTGCCGCGCGCGCCGTCTGCACCTCGACGCTCTGCGTGCAACTCGCCACCCCGTATCCGAAGCGCCCGTAGATCGTGGCCTCGGACGCGCGCAGCGTAGCGACCGCCTCGCCGCGGGCGGCGATGTCATGCAATTGGTGCCGAACCAGTTCGGTGGCCACACCTTGGCGGGTGAACGACGGCAGCACCCCGATATGCGTGACCGCGGCGTGGCCGACGGTCGATCCGCCGGGAAGTGTCAGACCGGTCGTGACGGCATCCGCCGTCCCAACCAACTGATCGCCGACGAATGCCCCGATGGTGCGGCCAGGTTCCAGCAGCGTTTTGATCTGGCCTGGCTGCAGGTTGGATAGCGGTGGGAATCCGATCATGGAAGTTCGGAACACGTTGGCCGCCGCGATCAGGTGGTCCTCGCTGTCGAGCACGCGGATGTCGGTGGTCACCCGGCCATTGTGCCGGTGGGTACGTCGCGCTGACAGGAGATACCCAGGAATCCGGTGGCGCCGATACGTTACTCCGCCGACTGGGTGGGTACAGCCATGAGTGAACAGTTGTTCGCGGGGTGGCGCGCTGCAACCCGTGCTCCCCCTCGCGTGGAAGGGGATTTATGCCGCAGGTCGAACTTCACCACGATGGGCACCCGAGATATCGCCGGATGGTCCGCTTTGACTGGTCGGACACGCCGCTGCACTGGGTGCCCGACGACCCGTTCTCGACACACATGATCAACGTCCTGCATCTGCTGCTGCCCGAGGGGGAGCGGCACTTCATCAAAGCCGTCTTGGAGGCATCGTCGCTTGTCGATGACCCCGAGTTGGAGGCGGCGATCAAGCCGTTCATCCAGCAGGAGTCCTGGCACGCCTGGGCACACCAAGTGGTGCTGGAACACCTTGCCGAACAGGGCATCGACACCAAGGCCTACACCGATCGGCTTGGGAAGACGTTGTCGATAAGTCTCGGCGACCCCCCGAAATTCTTTCCGCCGGCGTTGCGGCGCTGGTGGTTGTACCGTCGACTGGCCGATGTGGCTGCGCTGGAGCATTTCACCGCGATGTTGGGCGAATGGGTGCTGACCAACCGCGGTCTGGATTACGCGGGGGCCGACCCGATGATGCTCGACCTGCTGCGGTGGCACGGGGCGGAGGAAGTCGAGCATCGTTCGCTGGTCTTCGACGTCTACCAGCACGTGTCGGGAAATTACTGCATCAGGGCGTTCTCCATGCTGATGACCGCCCCGCTGTTCATCGGGTGGTGGGTCGCGGGCGCCAGGTACCTGATGAACAACGACCCGACTATCGACGAGAAGTGGCGTTTCCGCGACTGGCTGCGCGCGGCGCGGCAGTACCGACTGCCCGGCCCGTGGAAGCTGCTGGTGACGTCGCCGGCGCGATATATGCGGCCGAGCCATCACCCCGGTCCAGAGGCGGACACGCAGATGGCGGTCGACTACCTGAACTATTCACCCGTGGCCAAAGCCGCCCATGAGCGCGCGCGTGCCCAGGCAGACAAGGCCGTAGCGCGATGAAGGTAACCGTAGATCTGGACACCTGCGATGGAAATGGCGTGTGTATGAGCATCTGCCACGAAGTATTTGAGGTGAAAGAAGACGGGTTGCACGTGCTGCAGGACGAGCCCCCCGGCGAACTGCGTCAACAATTGAAGGGCGCAGAGGTCTCCTGTCCCACCCAGGCAATCACCGTGCGGGACTGACCGATGCCCACCGACCTGAAGCAGGTGGTCGTCGTCGGCGCGGGCGTTGCCGGGACCAGGGCTGCCGAGACGTTGCGGCAGGACGGCTTTGATGGCGAGCTCACTGTCGTGGGCGCCGAACGCCATTCGCCGTATCACCGTCCGCCGCTGTCCAAGAAGCTGCTCAGCGGGAAAGTCCATCGCGCTGGAATCGACATGGCGGCGCAGTTCGACATGGAGGCCCGGGTCTTGCGCGGCGCGTCGGCGCTCGCACTGGACATGTCCTCGCGGACCGTCCAAGTTCGCGACGGCGCCGATGAATTCGCTTTGCCTTTCGACGGTTTGGTGATCGCCAGCGGTGCGAGCCCACGCGAATGGCCGAACGGACCCGTACCCGATGGGGTGATGTTGCTTCGCACGGTCGACGACTGCCTGGCCATCCGGGAGCGGCTCGACGCGCGTCCACGCGTCGTCATCGTCGGTGGCGGATTCATCGGCGCCGAGGTCGCAGCGACCTGCCGGGAGATCGGACTCGATGTCGTGTTGGTCGAGCAGGCTGCCAACCCGTTGCAGGCCGCGCTGGGCGAGCAGCTGGCATCGAACTGGGCCGATCTGCACCGCCAGCACGGGGTGGATCTGCGCGTGGGTGTGAGCGTTGACGAATTCGTTGGAAATGGGCGGGTTGAAGCCGTCCGTTTGAGCGACGGCTCGCAACTGCCGGCCGATCTCGTCGTCGTCGGATTGGGCGTCACTCCGGTCACGGACTGGCTTGACGGCTCGGGGTTGCGTGTCGATGACGGGGTGGTGTGCGATGCGACCGGTGCGGTGGAAGGTGGCACCAATGTCGTCGCAGCCGGTGACGTTGCGTCCTGGTGGCATCCGCTCTACGAGCGACACCTGCGTATCGAACACTGGGACCACGCAGCCCGCCAAGGAGCGGTCGCGGCTCGAACGCTGTTGGCTGGCCCCGAGCGTGTGCAAGCCTATGACGAGGCGCCGTACTTCTGGTCTGACCAGTATGATGTCAAGGTTCAGATGCTCGGTGTGCCAACAGATTACGACGCGTTCGAAATCGTCGAAGGCGACCCGGACACGTGGGAGTTTGTCGCCGCATATGGATGTCGCGGCCAGACAATTGCGGTGCTGGGGACGGTGGCCGGGCGAGTGCATGCCTACCGTGACGCCATCACGGCGCGAGCGGCGTTCCCACCGAGCCCAGAGAATTAGGGGGACGGCTAGTGGGCACCGCGTCGATCCGCATCGGCCCGGTCCACTTGGCCAGCGCCGCGGCCCACCCGGACCGATCCGCCGAATCGCCCGCCCACGCCACGTAGCCGTCGGGTCGTACCAGCACGGCCGGACCGGCATCGGAACGTTGGGCTTGGTGCAGGTCAAGCGCGTCGATCGCGGCGGCTCGGTGTTCGCGAACCAGCACGAAGCCGGGCGTCACGCGTTGCACGTCGGTGAGCCGGTCCTGCGTCAACGGGATCTGCGTCGCACGAGAACCCACCAACGGGTGCTCGCCGCGGCGACGACCGTAACGCAACGTCGTTCCCGCGAAGCTCCCGGCCACCGCATCGCGAAACCGGGGCACACGAAGTAGCCTGGGCACCAACAAATTTCGCAGCACCCGTGCGACACGTGGGTGGAGCGTGACACCCCGGGCCAACATGCCGGACTGGAACAACACGCGCCGGGCGATCGGATACCGCTCGTCGTGGTAGGTGTCGAGCACGGCGTCATTCGCCCCGCCCAGGACGGCGTCAAGCTTCCACGCCAGGTTCGCCGCATCCTGGATACCGGTGTTCATCCCTTGTCCGCCCATCGGTGAGTGGACGTGCGCGGCATCGCCGGCCAGGAAAACCCGCCCGTGCCGGTAGCGCGTGACTTGCCTTTCCTCGCAATGGAATCGGGACTTCCATTGCACTTCCGACACGGCCAGGTCAGCATCCATGGCCTGGCCGAGGATGGCGATGATCTCGTCGTCGCTGACGGCTTGGTCGTCGGGCACCTGGTAGCCACGGTCCCACGTCATGGCGCGATACCACGAGCCCTCGGCGTCGCGACGCTGATAGGGAGCCAGGAACGCGAACGAGTTTCGGGTACTGCCAACCTTCAGGGTGTCGCCCGCCGGTGCGTGTGCCAGCTTTACATCGGCCAACACGATCGAGGACAGGATGGTCTTGCCTGGGAAGTCCGCGCCCACCAGAGCGCGGATCGTGCTGTGCGCCCCGTCAGCGCCGATCACATACCGCGCGCGCAACGGCTGTGCGCCGTCGGTGATCACGTTGACCCCGTCGGAATCCTGTTCGATGCCGGTCACTTCGACGCCGCGCCGAATGTCTGCCCCTTGCGCGACGGCGTAGCCGCGCAGCGCCGCATCGACATTGGTCTGCGGTGTCACCATCACGAACCGATAGGGCGAGTCGAGATGGGTGAGGTCGATGCGCGCTCCGCCGAAGATCGTGACGGCGGGCGCCCGATGTGCCTGCGCCAACAGGTCCTCGGCAAGTCCCCGAGCGTCGAGGACCTCGAGAGTGCGGGCCATGGTGGCAAACGCCCGGCTCGCCGGGTTCGGCGCGGGCCAACGTTCCAAGACGACGACCGACCTACCGGCCCGCGCCAGATCGCCTGCCGCGGTGAGGCCGGTGGGCCCAGCGCCGACGACGATGACGTCGACGTCATGTGCGTTCATTTCGCCACCGCCTCGGGGTGCGGGTACCAGCGTCGGATGTCATCCGGTGTCGACTGGGCCGCGTAGTTGAAGACGAATCGACAGCCGGGTTGCGTGACGTGCGCGGTGTTGACTATCTCCTCGAAAAGCAGTGTGTTGCCGGCAACTAGGCGGATGCCTGCCCCGATCAGCACCGCGTCATACCGGTTGGCTTCGAGCCACTGGCGGGCCTTGGTTGCGCCTGCCTCGCCGAAGTCGACGAGGCAGTTGTCGACCCGATAGCCGGCGGCCCGCATGGCGGCGACGTTGTCGTCGTTGGCGGCCCGAAGTTTTTCCCTTGTCAGACCGGGAAACTGCGCGAAATCGGCTGCGGAGCAGTCGATCACGTCGGGGTCGAGGCCGATCTGGATCGCGGTGATAGGCATGGCCGGACCTCCTGACTTCAACAACTGTTGAACTCAACGCTAGACCGCTGCGCTGGTCATGTCAACAGTTGTTGAATACACTGCTCGCCATGGCCCCGAAGGCGCGTGACGGTGAAGCAACTCGAGCCACCATCCTGGCGATGGCGCGCTCGCAATTCGGCACTCACGGTTTCGAACGCACGACCATCCGCTCGGTTGCGTCGGCGGCGGGTGTGGACCCGGCGCTCGTTATGCACTACTTCGGGAGCAAGGCGGAATTATTCACTGCGGCTGCACGATTCGACATAACCTTCCCGGACCTGAGCGGAGTCGCACCCGAACGGATAGTCGACCTGTTGTTGCCGATGTTCGTCTCGGTATGGGGTTCAGAGGGGCCGTTTCTGCCGCTACTGCGTGCGGCCGCAACCAACCGGGCCGCCGCCGACGCGATGCTCGAGGTATTCGTGGACCGGGTCGCGCCCGCGTTGGCCGCCGCCGTCCCCGATCGCGCCGCCGAGCGGACCGCCCTGTTGGGATCGCAGGTGTTGGGCTTGGCTACGGCGCGCTACATACTGCGAATCCCGGCGCTCGCCGATATGGATGATGCGACCCTCACCGAATGGTTGCGCCCGGTGTTCGCCCACTACTTGACCGGTCCGATCAGCTCGTGAGGCCGATGTGCTCGTGCACGCATCCGATGAAGGCGTGGGTCGCCGCCGAACGAAACCGACTCGGCGACGCGACCAGATGAACCTCGCGCCGCAACTCGGCGCCTTGCACAGGTAGCAGTACCAGCGTTGCGTTGGTCTCGGCGCGGCTTCGTGCCACCGACTCGGGAAGCAGTGCGACACCGAGGTTTTGACAGACGAAGTGAATCACCTCGTCGACCCGGGTCACCTCGAAGGCGACACGTCGCCGGACGTCGGCGAAGCCGCGGTCGGTCTCGCGGCGGAGTCCATAACCAGGCGGAAAGTCGATGAACGGGAGTGCAGCAAGCTCCGATAGCGACACCGACCGGCGGATGGCGAGCGGATGCCCGACCGGCAGCACGGCCACCAACGATTCGGAGAACAAGTGCTCGAAGCACAGTTGGTCGGTGGAGCGCCCGATGTTGGAGCCGACGATCGCCGCGTCGAGCTTGCGGTCCCGGGTGGCTTGGACGAGCAGGTCGCTGCCGCCGCTGCGCAGCGTCACGATGACGTCGGGGTAGCGCTCGTGGAAGGTCGCCATCAGAGCGGACACATCGAGGCTCTCCGACGGAATTTCCATCATCCCGACCGTAAGTCGGCCGGCCACCGTGCCGCGCAGCGCTTGGGCATCGATCGCGATCTGATCCACCCCGGCAATCACCTGGCGGAGCAGGGGAAGCAGCGCCTCTCCCGCGGGTGTCAGCGAGACCGATCGGGTGGTGCGATTGAAGACGGGAATGCCCAGCTCATCTTCGAGTTTGCGGACCTGTTGGCTCAGTGCTGACTGCACGACGAACAGGCTGTCCGCGGCCCGTGTGAAGCTACCGGTTTCGGCCACCGCAAGGACGTAACGGAGCTGCTGCAGGTTCACGATTGATCACTTTCGATGATTGATCGGATCATATCTATGCGCTGGACGTCTAAGTGCTGTCGATCAAGAATGAGCCACATGTCTGTCGTCGTGCGTCCGGTCACCGGACTCGGCACCAACGACTGCTCCTCGGTCGAAGTGCGGGAGCGGGTCGCTGCCGAGTTTGCGACGCTGCCGTTCCTGGGCACCTTGACCTGCCACACCGAGCGGGTGGTGGCCGGGGCGATAGAGGAACTCGTATTCACCTACGTCGTAGGGCAATCCGGCATCGCCGACAGCGGCTGGCTGAAGTTGTGCTACCGCTACTACTCCGACTGGGATCTGCAAACCTCCGAGCCCGCCGGCCGAGACTTCGCGACCGCTTCGCTGATCGGCCGCTCGGTGCTGGGCGGCGCGTCACCGGACGGCCGGGCCACCGCCCAGCAGCTGGTCACCCGATACGACGTCAAAGGCGGCGAGCGGCCGTTCCAGAAATCACTGCTGGTGCACGTGGTCGACGGATATCTGCGTCCAGGCGACGTGATCGAAATCCGGCTTGGCGACCGCCGTTTCGGTGGCCCCGGCACCCGGGTGCAAACCTTCGTCGAAGACGACTTCGAGGTGCATCTGTTCGTCGATCCGCTCGGTACCTCGCGGATGGCGCACGCGGCCGTCGCCAAGATCGCCGTCACCGCGGGCCCGCCGGCGCAGCTGGTGGTGCACGGTCCTCGCGTCGTCGGCGTCGGCACCACGGCGGCAAAACTGCGGGCACACTTGCAGGACCGCTGGGGTAACGCCTGCCGCGACGTCGCCGCGAGCGTGCGTGCCGAGGTCGGCGGCGAAACCATCGCGGCCGCAACAACTCCGGCGATCGGCTGGGCACAAACCACATTGGACGTTCCGGCTCCCACGGTCTCGGTCCAAGTGAGCGCTGAGGTCGACGGGGTGTCCTTCGGGCCGTGCCCGGCGGAGATCGACGTTGTCGCGGATCTGCCTGCGCCGCGCGGGTTTTTCTGCGATCTGCATGTGCACTCCAACGACACCGTCGGAACGCAGAACACAGACTGGAATCTTCGCTACGGCCGCGACGTCGGTGCGCTGGACATCCTCGGCTACACGGCCAACGACTTCCAGATCACCGACGGCGCCTGGTCGGACGTGGTGGACGCGTGCCGGGCCGCCTCCCAGGACGACGTCTTCGTCTGCTTCCCGGGGGTGGAATGGTGTGGGACCGCGGGTGTAGGCGGTGATCACAACGTCGTCTTCCTCGACGAGGACACCACCATCGCGCGGTCACTGGAATGGCGGCACGGCATGACAGCCACCGCACCAACGCCGCAGACGTGGCCGATCACCGAACTCTATGCGGCGTACGAAAAAGAGCCGGCATCGTATCTGCTGATCCCGCATGTCGGAGGTCGCCGAGCCGTCCTGGACTGGCACCATCCCGAGTTGGAGCGCCTGGTCGAGGTGCACTCCAGTTGGGGCATCAGCCCCTGGTTCTTCGAAGACGCATTGGCACGGGGTCTGAAAGTCGGCGCCAGCGCAGCCAGCGACGAACACCGGGGCCGTCCCGGCGGTGGCGCACCCGGCGCCAACATCTTCGGTGGTCATGGCGGTTTGACCGGAGTGCTCGCCGAGCGGCTCACGGCAAAGGACGTCGGCCGCGCATTGCGGTCCCGACGGACCTGGGCAACCACCGGCAGCAGGTCGGTAGCCCTGTTGCGCAGCGGCGAGGACTGGATGGGCGATGAAATACTCACCGCCGCCCCAGAACTCGCGGTGGAATACGGCGTCTACGGAAGCGCCGGCACCGAAGACATAGCGATCTACGACACGCACGGGCCGCTGTGGCGGCGCGACCTCAACGCCGAAACGGGGCTGTCGGATTCGCTGGTCCGGATCCGGTGGGGTGGCGCGCGGCACCGCGACCGCTACCGCTGGGCGACGTGGGCGGGCCGGCTGCAGGTCGACGGCACCGAAGTTGATTCCGTAACAGCCTGGGCGGCAAGTCATCCCGAACAGCAGATCGAAGGTGCGGGCCAGGTCGTCAACTGGGACACCACCACCTACGGGGCAGACATCGGATTCATCATGAGTCTGCGCGACTTGGCCGAAGCCCAATTGCACATCGAGACAACGGTGCTCGAATATGGCCACCGCGCGACCCTGACCGTCACGGGTTCGGAATTGATCGCGCAATCCGGCGTCGAGCAAGCGGCCGGTGGATTGAACCTGCGCATTCGCGCGGAACGAATCGCCGATCCGTCCGCATTGCCCACCACGGTCACCGGTGAGCTGGCACTGGCGCTTCCGACGCAACACAGTGCCGTCTACCTGAGGGCAAGGCAAAGCGACGGACATCAGATCTGGACCAGCCCACTGTTTGTCGCTCGGCCACAGGCAGACCCACGATGATGGGACATCGCGCGCTGACCCGGCGCCGTCACGTCGACTTCGGCCGCATCACCTGCGCTTCGTGTCCGGGTTCGCAGCAGGCCGGCTGAACATCCGGCGATTCGTCCCGTCCGCCAACCTTTCTCGGGGAGTGCCCGTGTCTGTTTCCAAGTATTTCCATCCCGCAATCGCTTTCGCGCTCGCGCTCGGCGCGGTGCTGGTCGGCTGCGGCGGTCACCCATCGACGTCGAACTCATCAGGTGTCACACTGCGGTTGGGTTACCTGACCCGGGTCACCCATGCCTCAGCGCTGGTCGGCATCGATACCGGGACGTTCGCGAAAAACCTCGGTCCGGGGGTGAAGTTCGAGCCACAGGCGTTCGGCCAGGGCACCGCGGAAACTACCGCGCTATTGTCAGGCCAACTCGATGCGGCATACATCGGTCCGAATCCGGCGTTCAACGCCTGGCAGCGATCCAACGGCACCGCCATCAAGATCATCTCCGGTTCCGCGGCCGGGGGGACGTCGATGGTGGTCAAGCCCGGCATCAACTCGGCCGAGGACTTTCGCGGCAAAACGTTCGCCGATCCGGCACTAGGCGGCGCCCAGGACGTCAGCCTGCGGGACTGGCTGTTGAAGAACGGCCTGAAGACCAATCCGCAAGGCGGCGGGGATGTTTCGATCAGACCGACGAGTCCGGAGTCGGCGATCGTGCAACAGTTCATCAACAACAAGATCGACGGTGCCATCGAATCGGCACCCTACGATGTGCAATTGGTCAACGCTGGTGGCGTCAGGCTCTGGTCGGACCCGAATACGATCACCATTTTGGTGGTGCGCCAAGAGTTTCTGTCCGCTCATCCCGACGTCGTCGCGGGTCTGATCCGTGGCCAGATCGAGGCCGACGAGACGATCCACCGCGACCCCGAGGCGGCGGCCCGGTCCACAAATGCCGCGTTGGTCAAGGCGCTGGGCAACGGACTGGCACCGGATGTGCTGACGGCGTCTTTCCAGGAGACTACGTTCACCAACGATCCAGGCGTGCAATCGCTCAACGATCAAGTACGCAAGGCTGTCTCGGTGAACCTGCTGCAACCGCTGAACCTCGAGGGCATCTTCGACCTCGGCCCGCTCAACCGTGAGCTGGCGGCCCGGGGTGCCCCGCCGGTGGCGGCGTGACGGCCGCCGGGGTTCGCGGTGCCGTAGTGTGCGACGCCAGCGTTCGCTCGCCGAGTTCGGTTGCCGCAGTGCGTCTCGACCGGGTGGCCAAGTCCTACGGAAAAGGGGCGGCCTCCGTCGCGGCGCTGGGCCCGTTGTCCCTGACGGTCGAGCAGGGGGAATTCGTCTGTGTGGTAGGTGTTTCCGGCTGTGGGAAGAGCACCCTGCTTTCGTTGATCGCCGAACTCGATAAGCCGACCGCGGGTTCGGTCAACACGGGCGGCCGCCGCGTCGCGATGATGTTCCAGGAGCCGGCCTTGTTTCCCTGGCTGACCGCCACGGGCAACGTCGAACTGGCGTTGCGGGCGCGCGCTGTTCCCCGCCGGCAACGTCGCGCGACTGCCCGCGACCTGCTGCACACCGTCGGGCTATCCGAGTTCGCCGACCGGCGGCCGCACCAGTTGTCCGGGGGAATGCAGCAGCGGGTGGCGTTAGCCCGGGCCCTGGCCCAAGATGCCGACGTCTTGTTGATGGACGAACCGTTTGCCGCGCTGGATGCGCTGACCCGCGATCGGCTACAGGGTGAGCTGGAACGGATTGCGTTGGCCCGCAACCTCACCGTTGTCTTCGTCACGCATAACGTGCGCGAGGCGGTACGCCTCGCCGATCGCGTGGTGCTGCTGAGTCGGCGGCCCGCGGAGGTCGTCGAGGAATTCCCGGTGTCGCTGACGCGCCCCCGTGACATCAACACCGCCGAAGTCGCCGAATTGGCCGCCCACATTACCGAGCAGCTCAATCGGAGCGGAAATACCAGTGGCGACTGAACTCGGTGACATCGTGCGGACTTCCCGGCTCGCCGATTCCGGCCGCAGCGGCATCATCCACCGGATGACGGCCACCGTGGGGCCGAAACTCATTGCCGTCCTGGCCATCGTCACCGGCTGGGAACTGATCGTGTTGAGCGGCTGGAAACCGCAGTTCGTGCTGCCCGGGCCTGGCATTGTCGCGGAAAACCTGTGGCGTCAACTGCAAGGTCCGTTGCTTTGGGATGCCATCGCTACCACGATGAGCCGCGCCCTGACAGGGTTTGCGCTGGCCGCCTTGATCGGCACGGCGATCGGCGCCGTGATCGCGCGAAACCGGTTGCTGCGTGTCGCTTTCGGGCCGTTGATCATCGGTCTGCAGACGATGCCGGCGATCGCGTGGTTCCCCTTCGCCATCATCTTCTTCGGTCTGAACACTTCGGCGATCCTGTTCGTAATCGTGATCGGCACCGTGCCGGCGGTGGCACTCGGCGTGATCGCCGGAGTCGATCACATCTCACCCGTGCTGCTGCGTGCTGCAAAGACTATGCAGCTCAGGTCTTTTGCGTTGTACCGACATGTGATACTCCCCGCCGCGCTGCCGATGTTCGTGGCCGGTCTCAAACAAGGGTGGGCATTCGCCTGGCGCAGTCTGATGGCCGGCGAGCTGGTGGTACTGGTCGCGAACACGTCGTCGATCGGGGTACTGCTGGAAAACGCGCAAAACCTCACCGACATGCCCTCGGCGATTGCCATCATGATCGTCATCCTGACGATCGGGATCTTCATCGACGCGCTGTTCAGCGTCGTGGATGTGCGGATCCGGCGGCGTTGGGGCCTGCTGGACGAGCGCGATGTCTGACGCGCGGCGGCCGTTGCGGCTGTGGGCGTTCGGTGACGCACACGTCGGTACCGACTGTCAGTACGGCCGGGAAAGCCTGGCGGAGGCCATCATCGACTCCGAGCGCGACGGATTCGACTGGGACCTCGCGATCGACGTCGGTGACATGTCGGGTGCACACCACAGCCTGCCCGATGACGCCGAAGGGCGAGAAGTGCGTCGCCAGTTCGGCGCGCTGCGCCGCCACCGCCGCGAGGACGTCTACAGCGTGTCCGGCAACCACGACCGCAATGGCATCGACGAACCCGACGCGTGGTGGTGGCGCAAGTGGATCGATCCGCTGGGCGAGCACACCGAAAGTTCCGGGGTGGATGCGACTGCGCGTCGGTATCCGATCACCGGGACCTGGGAGCGGTATTCATTTCGGGTGGGGAACTTGCTTTTTCTGATGATGAGCGACCGCAACGAACCGTCGCAGCGGGTCGGTCGCGGAACGCTGGGTGGTAACCCCGGCGGAGTGGTCAGCGGTGAGACGTTTCAGTGGTGGAAAGACATGGTGCTATCCCACCCGGACCTCAACATCGTCTCGGTGCATCACTATGTGTTGAAGGACACCACCGTCGCCTCGGGTGAATGGGAAGGGGTACGCAAGGGATCGGACAGACAATGGCACGAGCACTACCACCGGCCCTTCACCGAGGGCACGCCGAATGGGGCGTCGTACCTGTATTGGGTTGACAGCAAACCAGATTCCGCTCAGTTCGAATCGTTTCTCGCCGAACAGCCTGGCCGCGTGGCGATGTGGTTGGCCGGCCATACGCATACCCACCCCGACGACGACCACGGCGGTAAGACCCACATCGAACAACGTTGGGGCACCTGGTTTCTCAATGTCGCCTCGCTGAGCCGGCATCACATGCCGCTGACCACACTGCCGATCAGCAGACTGCTGACCTTCACGCCCGGGTGCCGCGAGGTGCGCGTGCAGTGTTATCTGCACACCGATCAGCATGCCCCGCAGGGTTGGTATCAGCCTGCGGAACGCACGATTGCGCTGCCCCACGCCTTCCGGTGGTGTTGACCGGCGCTACCGGATGTGGAAGTGCGCGAGATCGGGCGAGGCGAGCATCGACGTCAACCTCGCGCGGTTGTACGGCCACAGATCGATCGTGTTGCTGTCGGTGACGTACCACGAGTTGCACCCGGTATTCCACACGGTAGGTGTCATCGCTTCGGCCACATCGGCATTGAACTCGTCGGTGGCGTCCTCGGTGACCTCGACCGAGGTGGCCACTCCGGCGCGCAGCATCTCCAGGAGTTGCACTATGTAGTGGGCCGTCTTTTCCGCCGAATACTGCAGCGAGATGGAGCCTGTCGGCGAGTTCGGGCCCAGGACGGTGAAAAGGTTGGGAAATCCGGGGATTGCGGTCATTCGATAGGCCCGCGGCCCGCCGGCCCAGGCTTTGTCGATGCTGAGGCCGTCGCGGCCGGTAATCTCCATCGGTCGCATGTAATTGTGCGAGAGGAAGCCGGTGGCCAGCACGATCACATCGACCGACCGGTGCCGTCCGTCCGCGGTTCGGATCCCGGTCGGGGTGACCGCGGTGATGCGGTCGGTCACCAGTTCGGCATTGCCGGATTGAATTGCACGGTAGTAGGTTCCGGACACCACCTGTCGCTTGCACAGCGGCTGGTAGTCGGGAGTCAACTTCTTGCGCAAGCCGTCATCGCGGACCTGCAGGCGTAGGCAGAGCCGAGCGTAGCCCTGCACCGCACGGCGTCGCCAGGACGGGCGGGTGGTGATGTCCGCAAGAATTCCGGACGCCCACAACAGTGTCCGATACAGCCGGTCATTGGCGGTGGGGAAGCGCTTCATTGCCGCAGTGACAATAGCGTTCTGCCGCAACGACATCGGTGCCCACAGGATCCACTGGGGAGATCGGACGAAGTGAGTGATCGAGGCGGCACCTGGTTGCAGGGCGGAAACAATCTGAACTCCGGTGGATCCCGTCCCGATGACGGCGATGCGCTTGGCATCGGTGTCGACGCCGTCGTCCCAGCGCGCGGTGTGCACGACAGGTCCGTCGAATTCATCGAGCCCCGGAATGTCGGGCACGGCAGGGTGATGCAGGACGCCGGTGGCGCACACGACGACCTCAGCCGTCAGTTGGCGGCCTGCCGCGGTGGTCAACGTCCAGTTGGCGGTGTCCTCGTCCCACTGTGCGGCAACGACTTCGGTGTCGAGCTGGATGTGATCCCCGAGTCCGAGCCGCTGCACTACCTCGCGGTGGTAGCGCTGGATGTCACTGCCGTCGGCCCAGATGTGCGACCAGTCCGGTTTCGGTGCCCAGCCGAATTGGTAGAGCTGCGAAGGTACATCGCAGGTAAGCCCCGGGTAACGGTTCCAATGCCACACGCCCCCTACGTCGGAGCCTTTCTCCAATATCGTGACGTCGGAGAAGCCGCGTTGGGTGAAGACGTGTAGCGCGGTGATGCCGGCGAGTCCCGCTCCGATGATGACGATGCGCGGTTGACGCATCATGCGCGTGCCGGCAACCGACGCTCGATGATGGCCAGTGCGTGCTCGGCCCAGCGAATGTTCTCCTGCTCGAACGATATTCCGCGCAGCAGCGTCAGATACGGACCCACCCGTTCAGCCTGGGCCACGTATTCGTCCTCGGTGCGACCGGCGAGTAGCCGGGTCCGTAAGCGTTCGTAGCGTTCGAGTTTGGCCGTGGCCCAATGCATCCGCTCGGCGACCGAATCGCGGACGGCGCGGGTGTCCCCGGCATCGGCGGCCGCCGTCTTGATCATCAGCTCGTCCCGAATCGCCGACGGCTTGGGTGCTCGGGCAGTGAACTCCTGGATCGCCTCGCGGCCCGCGTCGGTCAGCGAATACATCCGCTTGTTTGGCCGCCGTTCCTGGTGGACGATTCGCGCCTGGATCAGGCCCTGCTCGGCCAGTCGATCGAGCTCGCGGTACAGCTGTTGGGGGGTGGCCATCCAGAAATTGGCGACTGACGCATCGAACTCCTTGGCCAGGTCGTATCCCGAATACTCCCCTTCCAACAGTGCGGCCAGCACGGCGTCACGCAGCGACATCGCCCGATCGTACAACGACACACCTATTCAACAAAGTGATTATTGTCGTCTGGACTTCTAGGTCGTCAACCTCTAGCGTCGATCGCGTCTACTCAACGAATTGACTATTGCGAGGTTCCTTGTGAGTTCCAAGCATCCCTTCCGCAAGGCGGTCGAGGAGCACGACGAAGCGGCCATCCAAGCGATGTTGGCCGACAATGTCGTGTTCACCAGCCCGGTGGCGTTCAAGCCGTACGAAGGCAAGCCCATCACCGCGGCGCTGCTGCGCGGCGTGCTGCGCGTGTTCGAAGACTTCCGGTATATCCGCGAGATCCACGACGAAAACGGCCGCGACCACGCGTTTCTGTTCGAAACGGTGGTTTCGGGTAAGAAGATCACCGGCTGCGACTTCCTGCACTTCAACGACGAGGGTCTGATCGACGACTTCATGGTGATGGTCCGGCCGTTGTCGGGTGCGACGGCGTTGTCAGAGGCGATGGGCGCGCAGTTCGACCGCATCCAGCAGGAAGCAGTCGAGTTCGTCGGAAGGCAGGGCGACTGAAATGCGGATCGGTTTGTCTATCAACTACGCGGGCGGTTTCAAGGAGGTGGCCGCCGAGGTGGCCGACCTGGAACGCGCCGGGCTGGACATCGCCTTTGTCCCCGAAGCGTATTCGTACGACGCGGTGAGTGCGCTGGGCTACCTGGCGGCCAGCACCGAACGGATCGAGCTGGCCTCGGGCATCTTGCAGCTCTACACGCGCACGCCCACTTTGACGGCGATGACCGCCGCGGGTCTGGACTACGTCTCCGACGGCCGGTTCATCCTGGGGCTGGGCGCTTCCGGTCCGCAGGTCATCGAGGGCTTCCACGGTGTGCCCTACGACGCGCCGATCGCCCGCACGCGCGAGGTCATCGAAATCTGCCGTCAGGTGTGGCGCCGCGAGCGGGTGCAATACCGCGGCGAGCATTACACCATTCCGCTGCCCCCCGAACAGGGCACCGGCTTGGGCAAGCCGCTCAAGCTGATCAATCACCCTGTCCGGGAACGCATCCCGATCCTGATCGCCGCGCTCGGTCCCAAAAACGTGGAACTGGCCGCCGAATTGGCCGAGGGCTGGCAGCCGATCTTCTACCTGCCGGAGAAGGCACAGGACGTCTGGGGCAAGGCGCTGGCTGCCGGTAGCGCCAAGCGTGATCCCGCATTGGGCAACCTCGAGGTGTTCGCCGGGCCGACGTTGGCAATCGGCGAAAACGTGGAGCCGCTACGGGAATTCGTCAAGCCGCACTTGGCGCTCTACATCGGCGGCATGGGCGCCAAGGGCAAGAACTTCTATCACACCCTGGCCACCAAGTACGGGTACGGTTCGCAGGCCGACCGGATCCAGGAGTTGTACCTGTCCGGAGACAAGGAAGGTGCCGCCAAGGTTGTTCCCGACGAACTCGTGCGCGATGTCAACCTGATCGGCACAAGGGAATTCGTCAAGGAGCGGGTGGCCGCTTACCGCGAGGCCGGGGTGACGACGCTGAATGTTGCGCCAATTGCGGCGACGCCGGGTGAGCGAATCAAACTCGTCGAGACATTGCGCGAACTGGTCGACTGATAGGGCCTAGCTGAACGCGGCGGTGATGGTGCCCATGTCGAAGTAGTCGCGCCAGGCAGCGATCTTGCCGTCGCGGACTTCGAAGACACCCATCACCGGCAGGGGCACCTCGCCGCCGTCCTTCTTGCGGAGCACGTCGGTGCGCTCATTCATCACGGTGTTGCCCTGGCTGACCTGGCGGTGCACCCGAAAGTCGACGCCATCGAAGCCCGCCAGAAAACCCTCCAGGAAGTTGCGGATCTCCGCGCGCCCGGTCAAAGGGGACATCGGGATGTTGTGGTACACAGCGTCTTCGGTAAAAGACTCGACGATGGCGTCGGTATCACCGGTAAGCCAGAGTCTGCAAAAGTCCTTCACGACGGCGTCGGGGTCGGTCTCGATCACGTTTTCTGTCATGCACCAAATGTGCGTCTGGCAGGCCCTGCGGTCAATGGGCGAGTGTCAGGATGCCGAGCGGCGGCGCGAAACTCGCGGGGAGACTTTCGCGAGGTTCGTCATCGAATCCATTGCCGTTGCGAAGCGCGGGTAGATGATCGCAGGCCCGATCCAGCGGGCCAGGAACTGACGGAGGTCATGACCGCGGCGTGGCGGCCGGCCGCGGTCGACGAGAAAGGAATAGAGCAGCCGAAGGCAGAATTCGGAGAGTTCGTCGAGCGCGGCGTCGTCGAAACCGCTGGCCTCCCAGTCCACGTCGTATCGGTGCAGCATCGAACGACTGAACGCCAACGCCGTGTCCGACGTGATCGTTGCGGTTACTTCGCCCTCACGCCGTTTGGTGAGTATGAATCGGATGCGGTCGTCGTCAGCCAGGTTTTCGATGGCAAACGACACGCCTTCGATAATCGCTTTCGCCGGATCGGTCTCGCCGCGCACATGTTCGGCCAGCTGGTCCAAGAACCCGTCGCCGGAACGCATTGCGGTGGCCAGCAATAGCGCCTCGGTACCGGGGAAGTAACGGTATACGGTCTGCCGCGTGACACCGAGCAACCGCGCGACGTCTGCGATGCGCATCGCTGATCCACGCTCGGCAATGATCTGGTCGGCGGCATCAAGGATCCGTCCGATTGCTTCCTCGTCGGAGGCGGGCGTGTTACCCGACCAACCGTGGCTACGCGCCACTACCGATCCACCCGCGCCGCAGACATGGGGTGATCATAATCGGCGACGGCGTGGGGTCTGGCGAACTACTCACCGGCGACCCCGACCATACGCGAGGAGATGAATGTATGGTGATTCGATGGGTCTCGTGGCCGACACCAACGCGGCCGTCTCAGCGGAGGGTAACGCGCTGCTCGGCCTGCCGTTCAACGATTCCGACGACGTCATCCGGGCCGCCATCGCGGACGCGAGTGTGCCGGCGCTGTTGATGTCGATGGTCCACATGACCGGTGACATGCGCCTGCTCGATGAACTGCCGCATCCGTTCGCGCTGATTGCGATGGACCTGCAGGGCGCGATGAGCGAGCCCGACAAAGATGCGGTGCGCGAACGCGCCTTCGACGTAATCCGCGATTACCGCGACCGCGGATGCCCGCCGCCGTACGTCCCGGGCCCCGAGCAGATGCGCGCGATGTTCGAGGTGATCTCGGCCGGCACCGTGACAGAAGAATTCGTCGACTACGTGGCTGCCGATTTGCGGTTCACCAACACCGACCAGGACGGACCGGTGCTCTCCTCGTCACCGCAGCAACGCGCGGACTTTCCCGTGCTCATCATCGGGTGCGGCGAGGCCGGGTTGCTCGCGGGCATCAAGCTCAAAGCGGCCGGGGTGCCGTTCACCATCATCGAGAAGCAGCGAGGCGTCGGCGGAACGTGGTTGGTCAACCGCTACCCGGGGTGTCGGGTCGACATCGCTAACCAGTACTACGCCTACTCATTCGAGCCGACGGACCATTGGACGCACTATTACTCCGAACAGCCCGAGATCCTGCAATACCTCAATGATGTTGCCGCCCGACACGACATCATCCCCTCGGTGCGGTTCAACACCGAAGTCATCGGCGCAACCTGGGACGAGAACTCGGCGACCTGGCGGGTGGCGATCCGTGGGCCAGCAGGGAACGAGGCGCTGACGGTGCGTGCACTGATCTGTGCGGTCGGCCAATTCAGTAACCCGGTGATTCCGGAGATCAAAGGGGTTGAGGCATTCCGCGGGCCGTCCTTTCATACCGCCGACTGGCGCGACGATGTGGACCTGACCGACAAGCGGGTGGCGGTTATCGGTGCGGGCGCCAGCGGGTTTCAGCTCGTGCCGGCCATCGCCGACGCGACGCGCCATGTCGACGTCTATCAGCGCACGCCGCAGTGGATGGCCCCAAACCCCCTCTACCACGACGTGATACCGGATGGAGCGCGATGGGCGATCCGTCATCTGCCGTACTACGGCAGGTGGCTGCGGTTCGTGTCGTGGTGGCCGCTGGCCGACGCCCTCGACGAGCAGGTGCGCTTGGATCCGGCTTGGGACAACGGAGGATTGTCGTGCAACGAGTCCAACCACGCCATCCGCGAGATGTTCATCGCATGGATGCGGGTGTTCTGCCAGGACGAGGAGTTACTGGCCAAGGTAACGCCGCGGTATCCGCCGATGGGCAAACGAACGTTGCAGGACAACGGAACCTGGCTCAAGACACTGCAGCGCGACGACGTCGAACTCATCACCGACAAGATTTCCGAAATCACCGCGGGCGGGGTCACCACCGCTGACGGTGTGCACCGGCCGGCGGATGT
Organism: Mycobacterium asiaticum; assembly: GCF_001673365.1. Classification (GTDB taxonomy): domain Bacteria; phylum Actinomycetota; class Actinomycetes; order Mycobacteriales; family Mycobacteriaceae; genus Mycobacterium; species Mycobacterium asiaticum_A. Next base: position 56,673 of record NZ_LZLS01000184.1, on the reverse strand, counting down.
GCTGGTGTGGGCCACCGGATTTGACGTCAACCACCAACTCGGACCGATCGAAATCCGCGGACTCGACGGCGTTGACCTCAACACAGTCTGGGGCGACTCCGCCTACGCATATTTGGGCATCACGGTGCCTGACTTTCCGAACTTCTTCTGCATGTACGGGCCAGGCACCAATGCGGTCAACGGGGCCAGCATCATCTACAACTCCGAATGCCAGATGCGCTACATCATGGGCTGCATCGACATGGTGCTGGCGGGCGGTTACGGATCCGCCATGCCACGGGCAGAGGTATGCGAGGACTACAACCGGCGCAACCAAGAGCGGCTACGCCAGATGGTCTACAGCCACCCGGCGGTCAGTAGCAGCTACTACAAGAACTCCGCGGGAGCGGTGCCCACGCTCTACGGGTTCCGCATCTTCGACTACTGGCGATGGACCAACCGGCCGAAGCGGCAGGACTACGAACTGCGGCCCCCGGGCGAGCGCGTCGAGACGCTGCGGAAGCCGGGCTAGTTCAGAAAGGCGAATCGCTCGCGCAGTTCGATTTCGTCGATCCCGAAATCGCTGGACGTGTAACGGTGACGACCGATGTCGGCGGGATGTGCGACGTGGTAGTCGGCGATGAACTGCTCCAGCGCGGTGGGCGGTTCCATGTCGGCAGCCCGATAGACAAACGCAAGCGCGGCAGCGGGATTGGCGATGAACTCGCGGTAGTCCAGGTCGACGAATCGCACCCCGTCGGCGGCCGGTGAGGCCCGGAATTCGGCGGCGCGTCGAAACCACAGTTCGCTCTGATCGATCTGTTGTCGACCGACGTCGAGTGCGTCGACGTCGTCGCTGTAGGTGGATCGATACACGGCGAACAGACTGGAACCCGATGTCAAAGTCTCCACGATGTCGCGGTGGATCTGGACGACGACAGCGCCCGGGAACGCGGCGGCGAGGTGCCGCAGTTCCGCGGTGTGGGCCGGCGCTTTGAGGACGAAGCGGCGGTCATCATGCGTCGCGAGTAGCTGCAGAGCCTGCCGGTACCGAACGTAGGATGCCCCAAAGCTTTGACTGGACAGCCACTTTGAGTACCCGGGCAACCGCAGCATCGAGGTGAAGCCCCAGTTGCGCAGGTCGGTGCCCATGCCCAGCACGCATTCCTCGGGGAGCTTGGGTCCGGACGGGTGCACGAATGCCATATCGGGATTGAGCGTGTGCAACAGCACGTTGGCCGGTGCGGTGATAAACGGGTCCAGCGGCGGTTGTGGTCCGGCGAACAACCATGGTGCGACCAGTTCGGCCGGCAGTGGGGCGTGTAGGCGCGGGTCGGTACCGAGCAGCCGGAACAGGAACGTGGTTCCGGTTCGCCAACCGCCGATGATGACGATCGGTGGACGCAGTTGTGTCGCAACGGTTTCCGGGTGATCCGCGCGATAACTGGCGACGGTGGCACCGGCCGTCAATCTGCCACTGGCCATTCCGAGCACCATCCGGATGCCGACCGCGTTCAGACGCGCTTCCTGATCCGCCGACCCCAGCAACGCTTCCAGCCCGTCCTGCCAGCCCTCGGCGAACAGACTCTCCGGACAGCGCCGGGATGCTTTCTCTATCACCGTCTCGGGAACGAGGCGGTATCGGTCGGGCCGCTCGGTGCGTTCCTGCTCGGCGGCCGCGTAGATCGCGGTTGCGTCCGGGCTGCGGGCCGGAGCGTGCCAGGTCATGTGAGATCGCCGAGTGCGACGCGCCGAACGGTGGGCAACTCCGGTTCCGCGGCCGGTTGCAGGAAACGCATCACGAACAGGCCGAAGCTCCGCCGCTCGGTATCGAGCCAGTCATAACCGGCGACCTGCGGATCGCGGTCGGCCAGCATGAAGCGAAAACGCCCGTCGGTGATCGAACTGGTCGCCGCGGTGCGCGAGACGATTCGGTGACGATAATCCAGCGAATTCAGAAAGCGGTTGTACAGCACGATATTCCAGTGCCGGCACGCCACCACCGGGCCTTCGACCACGAGTGCTTCGTCGGGCTCGAGTTGCCAGGCTCCGCGCAGATAGTGAATCCCGGGCTCGGTGAACGCTGCACCGCCGGTCATCGATGTCCAGTGCCGCACCGTGTTCGGTGCCGCGAGGTCAGCTGCGACCGCGAATTCGAGCAGCTTTGGCAGCCGGCCCAGGAACGCACCGAGGCGGGACAGGTCGCGGTCCAGGCGTTCGTGGTCAGCCGACGCGTCCGCCGCTTGAGGGCCGGCGATCTCGATGCGACACCAGCCCGGCTGGGCCGGGCGCACTGCGTCGTGGACGTAACGTACCCACACCGACGTCGAACCCGGCGGCAACTCCAACCACCCGTCATGCCCGACACCGTTGCGCGACAATGTGACCGCGAAATTTCCGTCGGTGTCGGCAGACAAGTCGTCACTGTCGATGCGTGCCACCGCGGTCGTCGTCGCGATGTTCGTCCCGGCGTAGACCGTGACCGACTGGTACACCGAGTCACCGATGTTGCCGACAATCCGGTACTCGCCGTCGTCGCGGATGTCGGTGATCCAGTAGCGGTAGTCGGGATTGTCCATGAAGAACTTCTCGCGCCAACCATTGAACGGCACGAGTTCGGGTGCGTCCCGGTCGATTTCGAAGCGGCCGAGCAAATTGTTCAGTGCGCGCAGTAACGCCAACCGGGCGTCGGTGCGGTCGACGGCGTCGAGCCCGGCGGTGGACTCGATGCTCGGATACTCCAGGGCCAGGCCCGCGGCAGACATGCCCGCGACGAGTTCCCCCCAGCCTGTATCGGTCATCGCAAGCGAGTGTTGTCTACCGTCTTGTGGGTGTCAACGTGCCCGGATGAGCACTAGGCTTCGAACATGGCTCCCAAGAACCGCGTCGCCAAACTTTTCCTCGAGTGGCCCGTCGTGCGGCAGCTGCGGTCGGGTGACGTGCTGGGCCGCGGACCCGCGGTGACCTCCAAACAGACCCGCGCCCTGGCCCCGCGCACGTCGACCGCAGACCGAGTGGTGCAAAGCATCTGCCCGTACTGCGCGGTCGGCTGTGGACAGAAGGTCTACGTCAAGGACGAGACGGTGGTGCAGATCGAGGGCGACCCCGACTCGCCGATATCCCGCGGCCGGCTCTGCCCCAAAGGCTCTGCCAGCGAACAACTCGTCAACTCGCCCGGGCGGCAGACCAAGATGCTCTACCGCGCACCCGGTGCCACCGAATGGCAATCGCTGGACGTCGACACCGCCATCGACATGGTGGCCGACCGCTTCGTCGAAGCCCGCCGCCATGCCTGGCAGGACATCGACAAGAAGGGTCATCCCCTGCGGCGCACCATGAAAATCGCCGCGCTCGGCGGAGCCACTCTCGACAACGAAGAGAACTATGTCATCAAGAAACTCTTCACCGCCGCGGGTGCAATACAGATCGAGAACCAAGCTCGCATTTGACACTCCGCCACGGTTCCCGGTCTGGGAACCTCCTTCGGGCGCGGCGGCGCCACCCAGTCACTGCAGGACATGGCTAACGCGGACTGCATCGTCATTCAGGGCTCCAACATGGCCGAGTGTCACCCCGTCGGCTTCCAGTGGGTCGAAGAGGCTAAAGCTCGGGGCGCGAAGGTAATTCATGTCGACCCGCGCTTCACCCGCACTTCGGCGGTGTCTGACAAGCACATTGCGATCCGGGCCGGTTCCGACGTGGTGCTGCTGGGCGCGCTGATCAATTACGTGATTACCCAAGGCCTTTGGTTCAAGGAATACGTGGTGGCCTACACCAACGCGGCCACCCTGATCAACGACGACTTCCGGGACACCGAGGATCTGGGTGGACTGTTCTCGGGCTTTGATCCCGAGACTGGACAGTACGACCCGTCGACGTGGGCCTATGCGGAACGGGGAGCGGAACGGGGAGCGGAACGGGGAGCGGAACAGGAGAACGGTGACGAGCATGGCGCCAGCGCCTCCGAGCGCGCCGCCGGCCACTCCCACGGCAGCGGTGGACCGCAGTTGCCGCACGCCCGCGTACTGCGCGACGAGACGCTGACAGATCCGCAGACCGTGTTCCAGATTGTCAAGCGCCACTACGCCCGCTACACCCCGGAGATGGTTCGCGACGTGTGCGGCATCAGCGTCGAAGACTTCGATTACCTGGCCCGGGCCATCACCGAGAACTCCGGGCGCGACCGCACCACTTGCTTCGCCTACGCAGTCGGCTGGACCCAGCACACCCTCGGCGCCCAATTCATCCGCACCTCAACGATTTTGCAGTTGCTGCTGGGCAACATCGGACGTCCGGGAGGTGGCATCATGGCGCTGCGCGGCCATGCCACGATCCAAGGCTCCACGGATATCCCGACGCTGTTCAACCTGCTGCCCGGCTATCTACCGATGCCGAAAGCAGGGCTCCACGACACCTTCGACGACTACCTCGAGGCGGTGGGTCCAAAAGATCAGAAGGGCTACTGGGCCAACGCCGACGCCTATCTGGTCAGCCTGCTCAAGGCGTGGTGGGGGGACGCCGCCCGGCCGGACAACAATTGGGCCTACGACTACCTGCCGCGGCTCTCGGGTCCGCACGGCACCTATCAAACGGTGCTCGCCATGCTTGACGACGAGGTCGACGGGTACTTCTTGCTGGGGCAGAACCCGGCCGTCGGCTCGGCGCACGGGCGGATGCAGCGGATGGGCATGTCACACCTGAAGTGGTTGGTGGTGCGCGACCTCAACCTCATCGAGTCGGCCACGTTCTGGAAGGACGGTCCCGAAATCGCTTCTGGGGAACTGAAAACCGAAGAGATCGAGACGGAGGTGTTCTTCTTCCCGGCGGCCACTCACGTCGAGAAGGCCGGCTCGTTCACCCAGACGCAACGGATGGTGCAGTGGCGACATCAGGCGGTCGACCCGCCGGGCGACTGCCAGAGCGAACTGCAGTTCTTCGTCGAATTGGGCAACCGAATCCGCCAACGCCTGGCCGGCTCGACCGACGAACGGGACCGGCCGCTGCTCGATCTCACCTGGGACTATCCCGTCAACGAGCACGGCGACCCGGACTCCGAAGCGGTGCTGGCCGAGATCAACGGATTTCAACTCACCGGCCCCGAGGCGGGCAGCCCCCTATCCGGCTATCACGAACTACGCGCCGACGGTTCGACGGCTTGCGGGTGCTGGATCTACTCCGGCGTGCGCGCCGACGGGGTCAACCAGGCAGCGCGGCGCGCGCCGCAGGGCGGCCCGACACCGAACCAGTCCGAGTGGGGTTGGGCGTGGCCGGCCGACCGGCGCATCCTCTACAACCGCGCCTCCGCCGACCCCGAGGGAAAGCCGTGGAGCGAGCGCAAGAAATACGTGTGGTGGGACGAGGACGAGGGGCGCTGGGTTGGCAACGACGTGCCGGACTTCCCGGCCGACCGCGCTCCGACCGCACGACCCGACCCCGACATCGGCGGGCCCGCCGCCCTGGCCGGCGACGACCCGTTCGTCATGCAGGCCGACGGCAAGGGCTGGCTGTTCGCGCCCAAGGGAATGGTCGACGGTCCACTGCCCACTCACTACGAGCCGCAAGAGTCGCCCGTCGCCAACGCGCTCTATCCGCAGCAGCAGAGTCCGTCGCGAATCATGTTCCCCCGCAAGGACAATCTGTGGGCACCGAGTGCCGGCGATCCCGGGGCCGAGGTCTACCCCTATGTGTTCACCACCTATCGGCTGACTGAGCATCACACCGCGGGCGGCATGAGCCGGTGGCTGCCCTACTTGTCCGAATTGCAGCCGGAGATGTTTTGTGAGGTCTCGCCGGAGTTGGCTGCCGAACGCGGGCTTGAGCCGTACGGGTGGGCCACCATCATCTCGCCACGAGCGGCAATTGAAGCGAAAGTGCTTGTTACCGAACGGATGACGCCGCTGGTGATCAGCGGGCACACGTTCCACCAAATCGGTCTGCCCTACCACTGGGGGGTGGGCGGTGACGCGGTGGTCAGTGGGGATGCGGCCAACGATCTTTTGGGTGTGGTGCTCGACCCCAATGTGCAGATCCAGGAATCCAAGGCAGGGTCGTGCGACATCCGTCCCGGACGCCGACCGCAGGGCGAAGAACTGCTGCGCCTGATCGAGGAGTACCAGTCACGCGCGGGGGCGACCGTCGAGACGGACAATGTTCGTATCACCGAACCGCGCGAGGAGGGCTGATGGGTCAACTGGCCGGACCGACCGACCCCACCTCCGATGCCCGGTGGCCGGAACCGCAGTCGCGCAAAGGTTTCTTCACCGACACCTCGATCTGCATCGGCTGCAAGGCGTGCGAAGTGGCGTGCAAGGAATGGAACCGCAACCCGCTGGATGGTGACCTGGAGATCCTGGGCTCGTCCTACGACAACACCGGCCAACTGGGTGCCAGCACTTGGCGGCACGTCGCCTTCATCGAGCAGGGTCGGGAGCGCATCGAGGAGGCCCGCGAGTCCGGGCGTGCGCTGGTGAGCCTGGGTATGCCGGCCCTGCCGGGTCCGCCCGACACGAGTCCCCCGGAGACGCCCGAGTTTCGCTGGCTGATGGCCTCAGACGTGTGCAAGCACTGCACCCACGCCGGCTGCCTGGACGTCTGCCCCACCGGGGCGCTGTTTCGCACCGAGTTCGGCACCGTCGTCGTGCAGGACGACGTCTGCAATGGCTGCGGCACCTGCGTGGCCGGGTGCCCGTTCGGCGTCGTCGAGCGCCGCAGCGACGGCACCTACACTGCCCCCGACAAGCGTTCCGAGCGTCCGGGACACGAGTTCGTCACCGGCGTAGCCCAGAAATGCACGCTCTGTTACGACCGGCTCCTCGAAGACCAGACGCCGGCCTGCGCCCAGACCTGCCCGACGACGTCGATCAAATTCGGTGACCACGACGATCTAGTTGCGCAGGCTCGTGAGCGGGTCGCCGAACTGCACGCGCGGGGGCTCACCGAGGCGCGTCTGTATGGCGCCAACGAGAACGACGGCGTCGGCGGGACCGGGTCGGTCTTCCTGCTGCTCGACGAGCCCGAGGTCTACGGTCTGCCGCCGGATCCGCGGGTGTGCACGGCGGACCTGGCGACCATGTTCAAGCGGGCCGGCATCGCAGCCGCCGGCATGGTCGGGGCCGCGGCGCTGGCTTTTCTGGGTGGGCGCCGGTGACGACATCGGAGTTCGACAGCCTGCGGCCGCCGGAGCCGGAACGCGGCCGACGGCGCCGTCGGGGCCGGGCAGGGCGACGCCGCGACGAGTCGGTGATGGTGCCCGAGGCGGAGTTCACCAGCTACTACGGACGCCCGGTGGTCAAACCGGCGCCGTGGGGACACGAGGTAGGCGCGTACCTGTTTCTCGGTGGGTTGGCGGGCGGGTCCGGGCTGCTGGCGGCCGGCGCGCAGCTCACCGGACGGGCCACCTTGCGCCGCAACGCCCGGCTGTCCGCGTTGGCCGCCGTTGGGTTGGGGGCGGCCGCGCTGGTCAAGGACCTGGGCCGCCCGGAGCGGTTCGTCAACATGCTGCGGACCATCAAGTTGACCTCGCCGATGAGCCTGGGCTCGTGGATCCTCAGCTTCTTCAGCGCGGGCATCGGTGTCGCGGCGGTCTCCGAAGTCGACTGGATGACCGGTGACCGGTTGCCGTTGGGTCCGTTGCGGCCTGTGCTGCGTGCGGTCGAGGGGCCGGCCGGAATGGAGGCCGCGGTTTTTGCTGCGCCGCTGGCGGTCTATACCGCGGTGCTGCTCTCCGACACCGCGACGCCGACCTGGAATGCCGCATATCGAGATCTGCCGTTCGTGTTTGCCAGCTCGGCCAGCTTGGCCGCTTCGGGAATGGCCATGATTACGACCCCGGTCTCGGAAGCCGGACCCGCCCGCCGGCTCGCCGTCATCGGAGCGATCGCTGATCTGATCTTCGCGCGGATCACCGAGCACCGAATGGACCCGGTAACCAGGGAGCCGCTGCACCAGGGCGCGCCCGGTCGAATGCTGGAATGGAGCGAACGCCTGGCCGCTGCGGGCGGGTTGGGCGCATTGCTCGGCGGGGGACACCGCGGTGTCGCGGCCCTGTCCGGCGTGTCGCTGCTGACGGCGTCGGCGCTGTTGAGGTTCGGGTTCTTCGAGGCGGGGAAGGAGTCGGCGCGCGATCCCCGCTACACGATCGAGCCGCAGAAGCGGCGGTTGGCGGCGCGCCGCGCGGCGGGTATGACCGACGACTCGATCACGTCTGCTGGTTGATGCCTGAGGCGGACTAGCGGATCTCGATGCCGTGGCCCGCCACGGTGTGCCCGATGACCGGGTAGCCGGGTATTTCCCCGACCACCAGCAGGCCGCCGGAGGTCTGGGCGTCGGCCAGCAGCAGCAGGTCGTCCTCGGTGACATCCGGAGCTTGCGTCAGATGAGGCCGCACCCAGTCGAGGTTGCGCCGGGTACCGCCAGAGACGAAGCCGTCTTTCAGCGCCACCCGCGCGGCTTCGATCACGGGGACCGCCGAGCGCTCGATGACGGCCCCGACACCGGAGGCCCGGCACATCTTGTGCAGGTGGCCGAGCAAGCCGAACCCGGTGACGTCGGTGGCGGCCCGCACGCCACCGGTTATGGCCGCCTGCGCCGCGTCCCGGTTAAGCCGGGTCATGACTGCTATCGCCTCGGTGAACACCTCGCCGGTCTGCTTGTGTCGGTTGTTGAGCAGCCCGAGTCCGATCGGCTTGGTGAGGGTCAGCGGTAGTCCCGCCGCGGCGGCGTCGTTTCGCAGCAATTGGTCCGGATCGGCCACGCCCGTTACCGCCATCCCGTACTTGGGTTCGGGGTCGTCTATCGAGTGGCCGCCGATCACCGGACAGCCCGCTTCCGATGCCACCGCCAACCCGCCGCGCAGCACCTCCTTCATCAGCTCCAAGGGCAGCACGTCGCGCGGCCAGCCGATCAGGTTGATCGCTACCACGGGGCGCCCGCCCATGGCGTAGATGTCGGACAGCGCGTTCGCCGCGGCGATGCGCCCCCAGTCGAAGGGGTCGTCGACGACCGGTGTGAAGAAGTCGGCGGTGGACAGCACCGCGAAGTCACCGACGAGGACAGCGGCCGCGTCGTCGCCGTCGTCCAGCCCGACCAGGACGTTCTCGCCGCGTTGTCCGGTCAGCCCGCGGACCGCCTCTTCGAGCTCGCCCGGCGGAATTTTGCAGGCACAGCCGCCGCCGTGCGCGTATCCGGTCAGCCGCGTCATGAGCCGAGCGTACGAGGGCCCGGTTGTGCCCGCCGCTCGGGAGGGTGTCTGTTTGCCCGCCTCTCAGCGACAGAAAATTTGTCGCTCGGAGGCGGGCAACCGCACATATACCTCCGGAAGAGGAGCTGCCCGATCTCCGCAAGAGGAGCTGCCGGGGTAGTGCACTTTTGCCCGGCTCTCAGCGACAGAAAATTTGTCGCTCGGAGGCGGGCACGCGCACATATACCGCCGGAGGCCCAAACCGCGGTGCGCCACGCTAGGTTTACCAACGGAGGCGTTTGGGTTCCTGGTGGTCCCCCCGGTCTTCAAAACCGGTGAGATCGAGCATCTCGGTCTGGCGGGTTCGATTCCCGTCCGCCTCCGCGTGATGCCCGGCAAGTAACCCGAGAGGTCAAGTGACGCAGGTCGACCCACGCCGATTGATTCCGCGCACGGACCAGTTGCTAGCGCTGTCGGCCGTGCAGGAAGCGCGAAACAGGTTGGGCGACAACGTGATACGGACTATTGTCCAGGACGTCCAACAACAGGCCCGGCTAGGCCAGCTGGCTCCCGAACACGTGCGCGCCCACCTGGAGGAAGCCCTGACTGCGCGCACGGCCACGGCGCTGACGCCAGTGCTCAATGCCACCGGCGTCGTCGTGCACACCAATCTCGGTCGCGCGCCGCTCGCACCGGGCGCGGTCGAAGCCCTCACCGCAGCCAGCGGCTACGTCGACGTGGAACTCGACCTCGGCACCGGGACCCGGTCCAAGCGCGGGGTCGCCGTTCGGCGAGCGCTGCTCAACGCGTGCCCGGCCGCCGAGGACGCGCTCGTCGTCAACAACGGCGCCGCCGCCCTGGTGCTCGCGACTACCGCGTTGGCCGCCGGCCGCGAGATCCTGATCAGCCGCGGGGAACTCATCGAGATCGGCGCCGGATTCCGACTGCCCGATCTAATCGCGTCTACGGGCGCCCGCCTGCGTGAAGTCGGAACCACCAACCGCACGCATCTCAAGGACTACGAGGCGGCGATCGGACCGGAAACCGGTTGCGTACTCAAGGTCCATCAGAGCAACTTCCGCGTCGAAGGGTTCACCGCCGCCACCACCCTGCCCGAACTGCACACCCTGACCGCGGCCAGGCAGATCCCGCTCATCGCCGATCTGGGCAGCGGCCTCCTCGCCCCCGACTCCCTGCTCCCCGACGAACCCGATGCCGGCACCGCGCTGGCGCAAGGCGCCGACATCGTCACCGCCAGCGGCGACAAGCTGCTCGGCGGCCCGCAGGCCGGAATCGTGCTGGGCCGTGCCGAGGTGGTCGCCCGGATGACGCGACATCCGCTGGCGCGCGCGGTCCGCGCCGACAAACTCACCCTCGCGGCGCTGGAAGCTACCGTGCAAGCGGGCGAGTCGCCGGTGACGCAGGCACTGCACGCCGACCCCGCCCGGCTACGCGCCCGGGCCGAGACACTGGCGGCCGCCGTGAACGCGACCGTCGTCCCGCACGACGGACGGGTCGGCGGCGGCGGAGCCCCCGGAGTCCCGTTGCCGGGCTGGGCGATTCGGCTGCCGGAGTCAACGGCCGCGCCGCTGCGCACCGGCGACCCGGCAGTGCTGCCGCGCGTGCACGACGGTGCCTGCCTGCTGGACCTGCGCTGCATCCCGGAAGCCGACGACGCTCGCCTGCTGACCGCGGTCCGAAAAGCGTTGGGTGCAAAGCACTAGAGCACGAATGTCACGCAATGTAGTAGCCACCGCAGGTCACGTGGACCACGGCAAGAGCACGCTCATCCACGCACTCACCGGCATGGAGCCCGACCGATGGGAAGAAGAGCGCCGACGCGGCCTGACCATCGACCTCGGCTTTGCTTGGACCACTCTGCCGTCGGGCCGTAGCGTCGCCTTCGTCGACGTACCCGGTCACCACCGGTTCCTTGCCAACACCCTGGCCGGGCTTGGTCCCGCGCCGGTGGTCTGCTTCGTCGTGGCAGCCGATGAGGGTTGGCAGGCGCAGTCCAGTGACCATCGCGATGCCGTTGCGGCCCTTGGTATTCAGCATGGTCTCCTGGTCGTCACCCGCGCCGACCGGGCGCCCGATCGGGCCGCCGAAGTCCTGACGCAGGCCCGCGCGGAGCTGGCCGGAACAGCGCTGCGGGACGCTCCCGGCGTCGTCGTCTCGGCAACCGGGGGCACCGGCCTGAACGAGCTACGCTCCGCCCTCGACGCCGTTCTGGCGCGCGTGCCGGCACCCCAGACCAGCGCCCGACTAAGACTCTGGGTGGACCGCTCCTTCACCATCGACGGTGCGGGAACCGTAGTCACCGGAACACTTTCGGCGGGCACCCTGGCCGTCGGCGACGACCTGCAGTTGCTGGGCGGGTCGCGCGTCCGGAAAGTATCCATCCGCGGCCTGCAAAGCTGCGGCGAACCCTTCCCCACATTGGGTCCCGTCGCTCGGGTGGCACTCAATCTGCGTGGCGTCCCTCGCGAGGCCGTGCGACGCGGTGACGCGCTGGTCACACCCGACGCGTGGCCATGCACGCGATCACTCGACGTGCGCCGCGCCAGCGGCGGCCCTTTCACCGAGGCCCCGACGCAACTCGTCGTGCACGTCGGCACCGCGGCCTCACCCGCGCGACTGCGGCCCTTCGACGACGACCACGCCCGACTTACCCTCGACCGGCGGCTGCCATTGATACTCGGGGACCGGTTGGTGTTGCGTGACCCGGGTAGCGTCCGGGTACTGGGCGGTGCGCAGGTACTCGACGCCGAACCGCCTGCACTGCGGCGACGTGGCGACAGCGCGCGCCGGACGGCGACGCTGGCCGGCCTGAGGGCAGAGGGCGACGTAAGCCTCGAGGTGGCTCGCCGCGGTGCGGTGCAGGAGACCCATCTGCGCCGGTTGGGGTTGCGACGCGACGAGGTGCCGGCCGAGGTACGCGTGATCGACGGCTGGTGGGTGTACGCCCCGACATTCGAGGCATGGCAGCAACGGCTGCAAGCCGCGGTGGTCGAACTGCACGAACGAGATCCATTGGCAGAAGGCCTGTCCCGCGGCGCCGCGCGTGATCTGCTGGCGCTGCCCGACGAGACGCTGCTCGACGCTGTCGCACGCGGAGCAGGTCTCGAGCAACGGGGTGGTCACATTCGAGCGCCGGGAACTCACACCAACATCGGTGTGGCCGAGGCAGCGGTGGTGGAGTTGGAGACGCGGTTGCGGACGGAGCCGTTCCGGGCGCCCGAGGCTTACGAATTGCAGGCACTGCACCTCGGAACCCGTGAACTGGCCGCCGCCGAACGCGCCGGGCGCGTGTTGCGACTGCGCGACGGTGTCGTCTTACTGCCGAACGCGCCCGCGCTGGCGATGCGGGCGCTGGCCGCGATCGAGCAGCCGTTCACCACAAGCCAAGCGAGGCAGGCACTGAACACCACTCGGCGGGTCGCAATCCCCTTGCTCGAACACCTCGACGCTCGCGGGTGGACCCGCCGACTGGACGCCGGGCACCGCGAAGTGGCGCGGTAGCAGAGTTACGCTGCATCGCATGGCAATCCGCCTGCCTGTGCACAGCACACAGCACGCTGACCACAGTGCCCGCCAAGAGCGGGTGCTTACCATGGCCACTCGTATCGGCGCCGTGATCGGCGCGTTCTTCAGCTTCGCTTCGCTATTCATCGGACGCGGCGGGTGGCTGGTCGGGACCATCAGTCTCGTCAGCACCGTCGTGTACCTGGCGATCCCGTTGTTGTATCGCTTCGGCCAACTGGTCGCGCCGGTGGCCTTCACCATCATCGCTTACGTGATGATCACGACCATCAGCATGCACGTCGGCACGGGATCCGGGATGCAGTTCTATTACCTGGTCGGGGCGTCGCTAATCGTGTTGGTGCTGGGCATCGATCATTTCGTGCTCGCGGCGGTGCTGGCCGCGCTAGGCGCGGGACTTACCATCGGGCTGGAATTCCTGGTTCCGGAAACTACTGGTGCCCAACCTAATTGGGCCTACAGCTTCGGATTCGTCATTTCGGTTCTCTCCGCGTGGCTCATCGTGGTCGCGACTGTTGGGTATGCGCTGCGGGAAATCACCAGCGCCGAAAAGGCAATCACGGTCGAATACAACAGATCCGAGTCTTTGCTGGCCAACATCCTGCCCGCCCCGATCGCCCAGCGGCTCAAAGACGATCCGGAGACCGTGATCGCTGACAGCTACGACGACGCCTCGGTCCTGTTCGCCGATATCGCCGGGTTCACTCGACGAACGAGCGACACCGCGGCACCCGTCGTGGTGCAATTTCTGGATCGGCTCTTCAGCCAGTTGGACGTACTTGTCGATCGGCACGGCTTAGAGAAGATCAAGACAAGTGGGGATTCCTACATGGTGGTAAGTGGCGTGCCGGAGTCGAGGGCAGACCATCTTGAGGCGCTGGCCTATCTGGCGCTCGACATCGCCGACGAGGTTGCCGGACTGCAGGATTCGCGCGGACGAGCGGTTCCGTTGCGAATCGGCCTGGCGGCGGGTCCCGTCGTGGCGGGGGTCCTCGGAGCACGAAAGTTCTTCTACGATGTGTGGGGCGACGCGGTAAACGTGGCGGCACGGATGGAGGCAACCGCGCTCGAGGGCCGAATTCAGGTGCCGCAGGACGTCTATGAGCGGCTCCAGGCCACCTTCGTATTCGAGGAACGCGGCGACATCGAGGTAAAAGGCAAGGGCGTCATGCACACCTGGTACCTGGTGGGCAGTCGCTAGATCCCTGCGGCGTCGGCGATTTCGCGAGCCTTGCGGACCCGCGCGTCGATCCAGTTGGTAGAGGGTGTTCCCGCCGAAGCCCTGTTCTGCGGCTCATCCATCGCCCGGCGCATCACCCCCTCGGCGATGATTGCCAGCTTCCACAACCCAAGAACGTGCCAATACTGCAGTGCGGCCGGATCGCGACCGGTCTCGTCCAGATAGAGCCGGGTCATCGCGGCGCGATCCGGGAACCCCGGCAGCGTCGACGGCGCGAAATCACCGGCGAGCGCCTCGCCCGGTTCGGCCCAATAGGTAAGCAGCGAACCCATATCCGCGACCGGATCGCCCAGTGTGGACAGTTCCCAGTCCAGTGTTGCGACGATGCGACCGCTCCCGGGCGACGTGATGAGGTTGCGCAGGTGGAAATCTCCGTGCACCAGACTGATTTCGCGCTGCTCGGGCACGGCGGCGATCAGCCGACGGGTGAGGTCGTCGAGTTCGGGTAGGTCTCGGGTCTTGGACAGTTCCCATTGTCCGGTCCACCGTTTGAGCTGACGCTGCGCATATGGCTTGTGGCTGGCCAGGTCCGCCAGCCCCACCTCGGCGAGGTCGACGGCGTGGATCTTGGCCAGCGTGCGCGGTAGGTCCACCGCGATCTGGTGACGCTGCTGCGGTGTCAACGCCTCAGCGACGCCCATCGTGTCTACCACCAATCCGTCAACGAACTCCATCAAGACCAGTGGCACGTCGGAGAACCGCGAATCCGTTGTGGTAGCGAGTATTTGGGGTACCGGGACGTTCGTATCGGCCAACGCCGCGATGATCCGCGCCTCGCGCAGCACGTCGTGCGCAGACGCGAGCAAATGCCCCAGCGGCGGCCTGCGTACCACCCAGGCGCGGTCGACCGCGTCGCTGACCCGGTAGGTCAGATTCGATTGCCCGAGCCCGATGCGCTGGAACTGCAGTGGTGCGCGAAACTCGATGTCCAACTCCGTGAGCCACCGGGCCACTGCGTCGGGGTCCAGGCCCACGACCACAGGCGCGTCGTGTGTCACTGCGGTGCCACTTCGCGGTACTTACGCAGCTCCTGACTGGCGATGGCGCGCTTGTGTACCTCGTCAGGACCGTCGGCCAGTCGCAGCGTGCGCAGGTGCGCCCAGGCCATGGCGAGCGGAAAGTCGTCGGTGACCCCTCCGCCGCCGTGCACCTGGATCGCACGGTCGACGATCTTGAGCGCGATGTTGGGAGCGGCCACCTTGATCGCAGCGATTTCGGTGCGAGCCTCTTTGTTGCCGACGGTGTCCATCAGATACGCGGCCTTCATGGTGAGCAGCCGGATCATCTCGATGTCGATGCGGGATTCGGCAATCCAGTCGCGGATGTTGGCGTTGTCGCTGATCGGCTTTCCGAAGGTGACGCGGGACTGCGCCCGCCTGCATAGCAGTTCCAACGCCCGTTCGGCCATGCCGATCGCACGCATGCAGTGATGGATGCGGCCGGGCCCGAGCCGGGCCTGACTGATCGCGAAGCCCTCACCCTCCCCTTTCAGGACGTCCTTGGCGGGCACCCGCACGTCGTCGAAGTCGATTTCGGCGTGGCCCTCGCGGTCCTGGTAGCCGAACACCGACAAGTTGCGCCGTACCGTGACGCCGGGGGCGTCGATCGGCACCACCATCATCGACTGCTGGCGGTGCGGTGCCGCGTTCGGATCGGTCTTGCCCATGACGATCAGCACTTTGCAGTTTCGGTGCATACCGTTGGACGCGAACCACTTTCGGCCGTTGAGGATGTAATCGCCCGCGTCGCGCACCATCGACATCTCGACATTGGTCGCATCCGAGCTTGCGACCGCCGGTTCGGTCATCGCGAAGGCCGACCGGATCTTGCCGTCCAGCAGCGGCTTGAGGTAACGCTCCTTGTGCTCGTCGGTACCGAACAGCGTCAGCACCTCCATGTTGCCGGTGTCCGGTGCGCTGCAGTTACACGCTTCGGATGCCAGGTGGCTGTGGCCCATGATCTCGGCCAGCGGCGCGTATTCGAGGTTGGTCAGTCCCGGGCCCCACTCCGAGTGTGGGTGAAACAGGTTCCACAGACCGCGCTTTCGCGCCTCGGCCTTCAGTTCCTCGAGGATCGGCGGGTGAAAGTGCGGGTCACCGGCTTCCCGCATCTGCTCGTCGTAGACCGTCTCGGCCGGGTAGACATGCGAATCCATGAACTCGCGCAGATCCGTTTGGTACTGCTGGGCGCGGTCGGAAATTTCAAACAGGGACATACCAGTGTCCTACACCACCGAAGCGATAAACCCTCCCGCGAGCCGAACCTGGCTGCGATTTCCCGACGGATTTTTCGCAGTGTGGTTCGGCTCGGGGACGACGGCTACGCAGAATCCAGGGCGTCGTTGAGCGTCTTGCTGGGCCGCATCACCGCCGCGGTCTTCTCTGCGTCCGGGTAGTAGTAGCCGCCGATGTCCACCTCTTCGCCCTGCGCCTTGTTGAGCTCGGAGACGATCTTCTCTTCGTTCTTGCCCAACGTTTCGGCCAGCGCGGCGAAGTGCTTCTTCAACTCCTCGTCGTCGTCCTGCCTAGCGAGTTCCTGCGCCCAGTAAAGAGCGAGGTAGAACTGGCTGCCCCGGTTGTCGAGTTCGCCGGTCTTGCGGGACGGGCTCTTGTTGTTCTCCAGCAGCTTGCCGATGGCATCGTCGAGCGTCTTGCCCAGGATCTTGGCCCGCTCGTTGCCGGTCTTGATGCCGATGTCTTCGAAGCAGGCGCCCAGCGCCAGGAACTCACCGAGCGAGTCCCAGCGCAAGTGGTTCTCCTCAACCAACTGGTGGACGTGCTTGGGTGCCGAACCGCCCGCCCCGGTCTCGTACATGCCACCGCCGGCCATCAGCGGCACGATGGACAGCATCTTGGCGCTGGTGCCCAGTTCCAGGATCGGAAACAGGTCGGTGAGGTAGTCGCGCAGGATGTTGCCCGTTGCGGCGATGGTGTCCAAGCCGCGGATCAGGCGCTCAAGGGTGTAACGCATGGACCGCACCTGCGACATGATCTGGATGTCCAGACCTTCGGTGTCGTGTTCCTTGAGGTAGGTCTTGACCTTCTTGATCAATTCGTTCTCATGTGGGCGGTACGGGTCCAGCCAGAAGAGCACCGGCATTCCCGAGTTGCGGGCCCGGTTGACGGCCAGCTTGACCCAGTCGCGGATCGGTTCGTCACGCACGATCGGCATCCGCCAGATGTCGCCTTCCTCGACGTTCTGCGTGAGGAGCACTTCACCGGATTCGATGTCGACGATGTTGGCGACGCCGTCCTCGGGGATCTCGAAAGTCTTGTCGTGCGAGCCGTACTCTTCGGCCCGCTGGGCCATCAACCCGACATTGGGCACAGTGCCCATCGTCGTCGGGTCGAACTGGCCGTTGGTCTTACAGAAGTTGATGATCTCCTGGTAGATGCGGGAGAAGGTGGACTCGGGGTTTACCGCCTTGGTGTCCTTCTGCCGCCCGTCGGCGCCGTACATCTTGCCGCCGGCCCGGATCATCGCCGGCATGGACGCGTCGACGATGACGTCACTGGGCGAATGGAAGTTCGAAATTCCCTTGGCCGAATCGACCATCGCCAGTTCGGGCCGGTGTTCGTGGCAAGCGTGCAGATCCCGGATGATTTCGTCGTGCAGCGACGCCGGCAGTGAATCGATCTTGTCGTAGAGGTCGGACAGACCGTTGTTGACGTTGACGCCCAACTCGTCGAAGAGTTCCTGATGCTTGGCGAAAGCGTCCTTGTAGAAGATGCGCACCGCATGCCCGAACACGATGGGGTGCGAGACCTTCATCATCGTCGCCTTGACGTGCAGCGAGAACATCACGCCCGTCTTGTGCGCGTCCTCCATCTGCTCTTCGTAGAACTCGATCAACGCCTTCTTGCTCATGAACATGCTGTCGATGACGTCGCCCTCCAACAGCGACACCTTGGGCTTGAGCTCGATGGTCTCGCCGCTCTTGGTCTCCAGCACCATCTTCACGTCACAGGCGCGGTCCACCGTCATGGACTTTTCGCCGTGGTAGAAGTCGCCATGCTTCATGGTCGCGACGTGCGTGCGCGAGGCCATCGACCACTCGCCCATGCTGTGCGGGTGCTTGCGGGCGTACTCCTTGACCGCCTTGGGCGCGCGACGATCTGAATTGCCTTCGCGCAGTACCGGATTGACCGCACTGCCCAACACGTTGGCGTAGCGCTTGCGAATTTCCTTTTCTTCGTCGGTCTTCGGATTGCCTGGAAAGTCGGGGATTTTGTAGCCCTTGCCCTGCAGTTCTTTGATGGCCGCGACCAACTGCGGTACCGAGGCGCTGATGTTGGGCAGCTTGATGATGTTGGTGTCCGGATCTTGTGTCAGCTTGCCCAGCTCGGCCAGGTTGTCCGGAACGCGCTGATCCTCGTCCAAGTCGTCGGGAAACTGCGCGAGGATGCGAGCCGCCACCGAGATGTCACTGGTCTTGATCTTGATGCCCGCCGGCTCGGCGAAGGCGCGCACTATCGGCAGAAAAGCGTAGGTCGCCAGCATCGGCGCCTCGTCGGTCAGCGTGTAGATGATGGTCGGCTGCTCGGCGCTCATGCGTGTTCTCCCGGCGTCAGTGTCGGTCGGATTGTGAGGGGCAAATTTCATCGCCAGCCACAACAGCGACCCTAACGCACGATCGGTATCCGAGATTAAGACAGCCGCCGCACTCTGGGCAGTCACAGATCACCGATTCGTTCTCAATGACGATCAAAAGGTTCCCGAGCAACCGAGTGGGGTGACCTACCCGATGGGTTGAGCGCCGGGCCGACAGAATGACCCAATGCGCCCGCTGAGGATCCTCGCGACGATGGCCATGACGGTGGCCATGACGATGGCGATGGTGGTTGAGTTGGTGGGCTGTGGTGCCCAACCGCCGGGTAGCCGCCCCGCGCCCGCGACAGGGCCCCGCGGCGACTTTGCCGGTCCCGTCGATATCGGCAACGGGCGGCACCTGTATCTCGAGTGTCGGGGCTGGGGCAACCCGACGGTCGTCCTGGAATCCGGTTATCACAACTCCTCGGATCCATGGAGTGCATCCGACGCGGCAGCCCCCGCGGCCGGCCCAGCCGTGCTTCCCGCCGTGGCCCGCGAACACCGCGTCTGCGCCTACGACCGGCCCGGAACGTTGCGGCTTTCCGGTTCACCCACTCTGGCCGGTCGCAGTTCAGCCGTCACGATGCCGCGCACCGCAGGCGACGTGGTCGCAGATCTGCACGCCTTGCTCGACGCGGCGCATATCTCGGGCCCGTACGTGCTGGTCGGCCATTCGCTGGGCGGCCTGTTCATCCGGCTGTTCGCCCAGACCTATCCCGATCAGGTTCGGGGGCTGGTGTTCGTCGACGCATTCGGGGTCGAGATTCCGGCCTTGATGGGACCCGACTGGCCGGCGTATAGGCAGGCGTTGGATGGTCGGCCGCCGCAGTTGGCGGACTCAGATTCTTTCGAGACAGTCGACATCGACCGCAGTGTCGCGCAGGTCGCCGCCGCGGACGCATTCCCGCCGGTGCCGACCGTCGTGCTGACCAGGACGGAGCCGTTTCTGGTACCGCCGGATCTGCCGGCCGAGCAGGGTGCGAAGTTGGAACAGGCCTGGCGCGACGCGGCGAATGCCCTTGTCGCGCTTCGGCCGCAGACACCGCACATCTCGGCAACCGGTAGCGACCATTTCATTCAGATCCACCAACCGGATCTGGTGGCTACCAGTGTCGAGCTGGTGATTCAGCGATCGGCTCGCTGATTGGCGGCCGCGTGTTTTCCGGCGCGACGACCGGCAAACACGCAGTCGGCCAACGAAAGTCCACTGACATAGGAATTGGAACAGATTCCGGTCGCGGTGCGTCCCGCGCTGAACAGACCGGGAATTGCCGCACCCGTCTCGTCAAGGACCGACCCGGTGCTCTGGTCGACCCGAATGCCGCCGAGGGTCAGCATCGGGGTGGGGTTGAGCAGGTTGGGCCGAATAGAGATGTTCAGCAACGTATACGGCGGTCGACCGATGCGGCGCACGAAGTCCGCTGGCTTTCCGGCCGGGTCCGCAGTGCCATTGTCGATTGCGTTGTTGTGCGCTTCCACCGTCGCCGTCAGGCCGTCGGGGTCGACGCCGGCGCGTTGGGCCACTTCGCGCAGCGACGCACCCTTGACCGAGTCGAGGAACATCAGCGCCGCGGACTGAGCGCGCTGAAACCACAAGGGCTGCTTGATCATTTGGCGGCGCGCCTCTTTCATCAAGGCGGCATCGGCGAGGATCCACCCCTTGCTGTTGTGGCGGCGCACCATGGCATGTCCGACCGCGGCACCGTAGCGGGTCTCGTCGATAATGCGCTGTCCCTGCTCGTCGACGATGATCGCGTTGATGAAAGCGCTTGGCGGCGTGATGAATCGCCATGCGGAGACGTTATCCATCCGTTCGGTGACCGCCCCGACGCTCTGCGCCATGGCGATACCGCTGCCGTCGTCGCCACTGGTGCCGAGTTGCAGACCGCCCAGGTATTGCGGTGCGTACCGTTGCACCCACTCGGTATTGGCCATATAGCCGCCCGCGCAGACGATTACGCCCCGGCGCGCTTCGACCCGGACCGGCTGAGCGTAGCGTCGTTCCAACCTGCGCATCCGGCCTTCCGTCAGGGTACGCAGCGGTGGGTAGTAGATGCCGGGTTTGGTCGACAGCGCGGCCAGCCTCGCATACAGCCGGCGGATGCGGGCCGGAGCGTAGTGCATCGTCGTTGCCTCCACGCCCGTGACGCGGCCGGTGGCATCCTGCAACAGCTTGGTCGCCAGTGTGTGGGGATGGAACTGAACCCCAAGGGAGAGTGCGGATTCGGCCAGCGGGACGTATAACTTCTTGCCCGACACGCCTTTACCCTTCACGCGGTGCCCGCGTTGCACAGGCGGGGTGTGTGCGCGGAAGGCGCCGGCGTTCTCACTTCCCGAGTGGTAAAGGTAGTAGCGGTTGTTCGGGTAGGAAGTCTTGTAGGGGCACAAGGTTGAATCGAATGGGACACCGTGATCGCTGAGCCAGCGGATCATCTCCGGGCTGCCGGCTACAAATGATTCCAGCGTTTGCGGGCTGACGGCGTCACCGACCTCTAGCCGTAGGTACGTCAGCATCTGTTCGGCGGTGTCTTGCACGCCGGCCTGTTGCTGAATGGTGGTGCCACCGCCGGCGTAGATGATTCCACCCGAAAGAGCCGTCGAGCCGCCACCATTGGCTCGATCCAAGGCGATCACGTCGGCGCCCTGTTCGCGGGCGGTGATGGCGGCGCAGGCGCCCGCGGCACCGAAACCGACCACCACGACGTCTGCGGATTCGGCGAAGTGTGTCGACTGGTCCGTTTTCACCGCTGCACCCTAACGTGAGCCCGCGATCGGTCGCGAGGGGTCAGTCGAGCGGGTCGATCACAACGGCGGTGATATTGTCCGGCCCGCCGGCGGCCAACGCGGCT
The DNA here is from genome assembly GCF_001673365.1 of Mycobacterium asiaticum. Classification (GTDB taxonomy): domain Bacteria; phylum Actinomycetota; class Actinomycetes; order Mycobacteriales; family Mycobacteriaceae; genus Mycobacterium; species Mycobacterium asiaticum_A. The sequence continues at coordinate 35,294 of NZ_LZLS01000184.1, read as the reverse complement.
TCGATCATGGCCTCGCACGCATCGGCAGGATCTGGTTGCGAATTCAGAATCTGCTCCAAGGTTGCCTCGTCGACAACCCCGTGCAGGCCGTCGCTGGACAGTAGGAGGCGGTCACCGGGCAACAGGTCGAACGTCGCTGCATCGGGCAGCGCGCGCGGGAACATCGCCACGTGCCGCGTCAGCGTGGCCCGTGCCGGGTGCCGCTCGGCGTCTTCTACCGAGACCTCGCCGGCATCGATCAGATCCTGGATCACGCTGTGATCACGCGTCAGTTGCTGCAGCCGCTCGTCACGGAACAGGTAGGCCCGACTGTCTCCGAGATGCGCGACCAGACCGCGTGAGCCCGCGATGACCACGGCCACCACCGTGGTGTTAGCCCCCGCGGCGCGGATATCGGTGTTAGCGAAGGCCCGAAAGTCGTCGCAAAACTCGACGATCGCGCGCCCGAGCGGTTCGGCCGCATCGTCAGCTTCGCCCGGTATCGCGTCCGGTTTGACATGCCGGGTGACATAGGTCGGCAGCAACTCCACCACCAGGGCTGCCGCCAATGCGCCGTCGGTGCTGCACGCAACACCGTCGGCGACCATGAACAACGACTGGTCGGGATCGGCGCCCCACCGGTCCTGGTTGGTGGCCCGGAGACGGCCGATGTCGGACAGACCTGCAAACCGCATGCCCATCCGCTCCGCCTTCGGTCGGTCCAAGTAGCGCTCGAGGTTGCGATAGATGCTAACGACTCGGCGCTGCTCGCTGCCTGGCGGCTAAGCGATGGTGTCGAACTCGATGGGCAGGGTGATCGGCCCGCCCAGCGCGTTCACCGGTTTCCATGGAGCCGGGCCGGTGCGGCGGGCGTTGGGCATCCGCCGCGTCATGACGGTCAGGGCCTCCGTCAATTCGAGCCGGGCGAGGTTGGCGCCGAGGCAGTAGTGCGCGCCCGCGCCGAACGTCTGGATCGGTGGGACGCCGGAGCGGCGGATGTCGAGACGATCGGGATCGTCGTAGACCGCCGGATCGCGGTTGGCGGATCCGGTGTTGATGACGACGATCGTGCCGGCGGGGATGGTGACGCCGGCGAGCTCGACATCTTCGAGGGCGGTCCGCAGCGTCACGAACGTGACGGGCGAATGCCGGATCAGCTCCTCGACGGCGCCGGCCGCCAACTCTGGATACCGGCCGAGCAGGGCCCACTGCTCGGGGTGATCGCACAGCGCGTGTGCGGCCGCACCCAACTGGTGCCGGGTGGTGTCGGTGCCGCCCAGCAGCAGTGCGGCGACCAGCATCCGCAGTTCGTCGGAGCTGAGCCGATCCCCCGGAAAACTGGGATCTTCGGCGCGGATCAACTGCGATAGCAGGTCGTCGGTCAGAGCGCGCCGTCGTCGGGCGACCATCTCGTCGATGTAGGTGTCGAGGGCGTCCCAGGCGGTGAGGATGGCCGGGGTTGCCGCGGCGGCCTCCCAACTGAATGCCTGCAGGATGTCATCGGTCCAGTCGGAGAACAGTTCCCAGTCCGCGGGCGGTGCGCCCAGCAACGCACAGATGACAGGAATCGGGAATTGACGGGCGACGTCGGAGACGACGTCGCAGGCGCCGCGGGCACTGTGCCGGTCGACCAGCTCGGTGATGATGTCGGTAATCGTCGTGCGCAGGCGCACGGTCGCCGCGGGGGTAAAGGCCTTGCTCACCAGTCGGCGGAGCCGGCAGTGCTCTTGTCCGTCGAGGCTGAGGATGTTGGCAACGACGCGGTCCCACAGCGGGCCAGACGTAATGCCTTGTGCGGCAAGGAACATCCCCTGCGGAACCCGAAACCGCGGATCGCGCAGCGCGGTTCGCACGAGCTCGTAGCTCAGCAGTTCGGGTCCGTAGGGTCCGATCGCGATCGGCGCCTGTTCGCGGGCTTGGCGGACGATCGCGTGGGCTTCGTCGGGATGTTGTGCGTGTCCATAACTGATCGATGGGAGACCCGCATCGAAAAAGCTGGGTCGGCTGGCGTGGGCGGTGGTGATAGTCATGCTGATCACTGTCTGCCACGTCAATCGCCGAACCATCCGGGCGAACCCGCAAATTTGGGGGACGTTGATTCTGCGGCTGTGGCGGCAAAGTCCGAGAAGAACGCGCCGTAAGCGCAGCGTGAACACACGCGGCATACGGGATTTCCCCGATGTTCGCGGTCCGCTACCCCGAGATGCTGGCTAGCATGACCGATACCCATCCACGCGCGGAGTTGGACTGGAGCGAGGTGCTGCCAACCGGAACGGTCACCATGCTGCTTGCCGATGTCGAGGGCTCGACGCGGCTGTGGGAAACCCAGCCGGGCGAGATGGCCGCTGCCGTCGCGTCATTGGATCGCATACTGGACGGCCTGCTTGTCACCCACCACGGCGTGCGCCCGGTCGAGCAGGGCGAAGGGGACAGCTTCGTCATCGCGTTCACCAGGGCGAGCCAGGCGGTGGCCTGCGCCTTGGATTTGCAACGCGCGCCGTTGACGCCGATCCGACTGCGGATTGGTGTGCACACCGGTGAGGTGCAACTGCGCGACGAGAACAACTATGTGGGCCCGACGGTCAATCGAACGGCGCGGCTGCGCGATCTTGCCCACGGCGGCCAGACGGTGTTGTCGGGCACCACCGAGGATCTCGTCCTCGACACGCTTCCGGCCGACGCGTGGCTGTCCGATCTGGGCAGGCACGAGTTGCGGGGTGTCGCTCGCCCCGAACGGGTGGTGCAGCTCTGTCACCCGGATATCCGCAACGATTTCCCGCCGCTGAGAACGTCGAAAATCGTTGCCTCCGAACACTTGCCAGTGCAGCTCACCAGTTTCGTCGGCCGCGGCGCGCAGATCGACGGCCTGCGGCTGGCGCTCGCTGCCGACAGGATGGTCACGTTGACCGGCGCGGGCGGAGTCGGCAAGACGCGGCTGGCCATCCAGGTCGCCGACCGGTTGGCCGCCGACTTCGAGGCCGGAGTGTGGTACGTCGACTTCGCTCCGGTCGCCGATCCCGATCTGGTGCCGGTGGTGGTGGCGGGTGTCCTGGGTTTGACCGAGCAGCCGGGTCGCTCGACGGCCGACACGCTGATCCGGTTCGTGGCGGACCGCCGGATGCTGGTGGTGCTGGACAACTGCGAGCACCTGCTGGATGCGAGTGCCGCGCTGAGCACCGCGCTGCTGAGCGGTTGTCCGGCATTGACGCTGTTAGCGACCAGCCGCGAACCGATCGGCGTGGCCGGCGAGGTGACCTGGCGGGTGCCGTCACTCGCGCTGGACGACGAGGCCATCGAGTTGTTCGTGGACCGCGCTCGCCGCGCGCGCTCGGATTTCGACGCGAGCGACGACATTCGGGTGGTACGCGAAATCTGTCGACGCCTCGATGGCATGCCGCTGGCCATCGAACTCGCCGCGGCCCGGTTGCGGGCGCTGTCAGCCGAGGAAATTCTCGGCAGCTTGCACGACCGCTTCCGTCTGCTGACCGGTGGCGGGCGCGTAGCGGTACGCCGCCAGCAAACGTTGCGCGCATCGGTGGACTGGTCACACGCGTTGCTCACCGAGCCCGAACGGGTGTTGTTCCGAAGGCTCGCGCCGTTCATGGGCGGGTTCGATCTCGCCGCCGCCCGGGCGGTAGGCGGCGGCAATGAGGCCGAGCGTTTTCAGCTGCTTGACCAGCTCACGCTGCTGGTGGACAAGTCGCTGGTGATGGCCGACAACACCGGTGGCCGCACCCGCTACCGGCTGCTGGAGACGGTTCGCCAGTACGCGCTGGAGAAGCTCGGCGAGTCCGGTGAGGCAGACGCGGTGCGAACGCGGCACCGTGACTACTACACGGCGATGGCTGCCCGGCTCGACGCACCAGCCGACACCGGACATCAACGTCGCGTCGAGCAAACAGAAGTCGAGATCGACAACGTGCGCGCGGCGTTTGCCTGGAGTCGAGAAAACTGTGACACCGAGTTGGCCTTGCAGCTCGCGTCGTCGCTGCAGCCGTTGTGGCTCACGCGAGGACGTCTCAACGAAGGGCTGAGTTGGATCGACGAAGCTCTGGCCGACCTGAATACCGTCGACTGCGAGGTGGCACCGGCGGTCCTGGCGCGGGCGCTGGCCGACGTGGCACTGCTTGACGGGTGGGTCGGCGTGCCGGCGCGGAGGGAGCAGGCCACCGAAGCTCTGGCGATCGCTCGACAACTCGACGACCCTGCCCTGCTGGTCCGTGCTCTCACCGGCTGCATTGGAACGGCCGCCTTCAATCCCGAACAGGCAGCAACGTACTTCGCCGAGGCCATTGAGCTGGCACGCGGCCTGGGCGACAAATGGAGATTGAGCCAGCTGCTCGGCTTCCAGGCGTACGCGGCGACTATCGCTGGCGGCTCGATCTCAGAGGCCGCCGCCGCTGAAGGGCGTGACCTTGCCGACGCGATCGGTGACCGAGTGGCCTCGGGTCAGTGCCGCCTCTGGGGTATCGCCGGTGGCCGGACGATGCGCGGTGAACTCCAAGGCGCCGAGGACGAGTTGCGCGACCTACTCGCCGATGCCGAGGCCGCCGATGATCTGTCTAGCCGCTTCAACGCCTTGATGGCGCAGAGCTTCGTCCTGGGAAGGCATGGCAAGACGAAAACGGCACTGGCCGCCGCCGAAACGGCGGCCGAGTACGCCGCCGAACTCGGCACGGCTATCGACGGACTCGGCTATCTCGCGTTGGGTTGGGCACGACTGGCCGCGGGAGACGTTGCGGGTGCCAGGGACGCGCTCGCGAAGGCCTATGGCCGCATCCCGGACGCCGGCTGGACTTCGACGAACCTGATGTGGCGAGCCCAAACTGAGTTGGCGGCAGGCGATGTCGCAGCCGCCCGGCTGTGGGCCGATGGGGGGGTCGCGGCGACCACCGGTTATTTCCGCATACTCGCGCTGAATACCCGTGCCCGCGTGGCCCTTGCTGAAGGCCACCCAGCGGGCATCGAAGCGGCCGAGAGTGATGAGCACGAAGCGCTAGCGTGCGCGGCCGCTACCGGAGCGCAGCTTGGCGTGCCCGATGTCTTCGACGGTCTCGCTGGGTTGGCTGCCCAAGCCGGGAGCTATCCGGAGGCGGCCAGGTTGCTCGGCGCGGCGGAGGGTATCCGGGACCGCACCGGTGAAGTGCGGTATGTGATTTACCAGGCCGATTACGAAAAGACGGTCGCGGTGTTACGAGAGGCCATGAGCGAGAACGACTTTGACGCGGCACGGGCCGAAGGTTCCGCCCTATCCACAATGGAAGCGATTGCCTATGCCCGGCGCGGCCGCGGCGAACGCAAACGTCCGTCCACCGGGTGGGCATCACTTACCCCGGCTGAGTTGGACGTCGTCCGGTTGGTCAGCGAAGGATTGGGCAACAAGGACATCGCCGCAAGGCTTTTCATCTCACCGCGCACCGTGGAGACCCATCTCACGCACGTCTATACCAAGCTGGGTCTGACCTCTCGTGTCCAACTTGCCCAAGAGGCGGCGCGTCACGCGTGACGATGCAAAGCATTCACATCGTGCCGAAAATCGGGATACTTGAATCACGGCGCTTACGGATTTGACTGTGAACCTACGGTTTTCAGTGTGCAGATAGGGCGGGATTCTTGCCGTTTCGGCGCCCTCAGTTCACTCCGAAAGCCCTGAGTTCACCCCGAAACCTGAACTCCAACTACTTGCCGGCAATCAGTAGTGCCCCGGGCTGTCTTGCACTGTGTCGCCCCCGGTCATCCGCTCCGATTCGGGCAACTCAAGGTAGCGCTCAAGATTACGGTGCATGTTGATCACGCGGAGCTCCTCGTTGGACAACACCAGGTGCGTCAAACCCGGCTGATGCAGCCCGCGCTGCAAGCCCGGGAGTACCCGGATGTCCTGGGTTAGAACGATTCCGGGTTCAGCATCGGCCGCGGACATCCGGACATCGGCAGGCTTGTTGCGCCCCGCCCCCGGCGGCATCCGCGTCATCAGGAACATCACCAACTCGCCGTGATCGGGGTCCGGGCCTGGCCGCGAACACATGATCGTCAGATGGTCGGCGTTGGCCAGAAACGTCATATTGGGAAACACGTTGTACTGGTGCAGCCGGGTGATCCGGTCGGTGTCAGCCCAGTCCAGATCAACACCGCGCTCGGCGGCGAACGCCCGTGTGCGCGCGGCGATCAGATCCTGCACGGTCTGATCGGGCTCACGCGCCGGCATCGGTGTCCCCTCGGCCACACCCATCAGCGCGCCCTGAGTGTAAACATAAGCGTCCCAGACCTCTTCGTCGCTCAGCGTTCCATCGAAGCGAGGGCTCGGCACGCCGTAGGGCTGGTCGGACTTACCTGTATGGGTCCAAATCTGTTGCGGCGCATGAATGTCGTCTACGCAGCGCAGCAGTTCGGGATGCAGTGTCTGGACGTGGTAGGTCTCGCTGTAGCCGTCGGCGATCGTTTTCCAGTTGGCCTCGACCTCGACGGTGAGTGTGGCATAGCAACGGAAGTCGCCGATGTTGCACCAGGCGATGTCTTGCGGAATCTCGTCCAGATAGTCGAGCAACGGCATCGCGCCGAGATCCAGGTTGACAAAGACCATGCCTTCGAAGGTGTCGACTTTCGCAGGGATCAACGGGAATTCGGACATCTTCAGCGAGCCGAAGCCCTTGCGGTTGGGCACCCGCTTGAGCGCACCGGCCAGGTCCCAGGTCCAGCCGTGGTAGCCGCATTTGAGTTCGCGTAGCCCGCCACCTGAGCCTACGCATAGCGAGTTGCCGCGGTGGCGGCAGACGTTCTGAAAGGCGCGCAGCACGCCGTCGTCCCCGCGCACGATCAACACTCCATATGGGCCGCAACGGTATTCGAAGTAGTCACCCGCCTCGGCAACATGGTCGACCATGCAGGCGATTTGCCACACCTTGGGCCACATCCGGTCAATCTCGAGCGCAGCGAACTCCGCGGAGTAGTAGCGCTCGGCCGGAACCAAAGTAGGGGAGGCGGGTGGGGTGCCGATCGCGTCCTCGTCGCGGGTGCGGGTCGGATTGCCCTCGGTGGTCGTCACGGGCGCAGACCCCTATCGCGCTCCGCGCACCAATCGGCCGGGGCGCGCACCGGTGTCGACGTCGTTGCGACGGGTCACGGCCCCGCTGACGATCGTTGCCGCGTAACCGCTTGCGCCCTGCAGGATCCGGTTGCCGCCGGCTGGCAGGTCGAACGCCATCGCAGCGGGGTGCAGCCTGAGCGCATCCAGGTCGATCACGTTGATGTCGGCCTTCTTGCCCCGCTCGATGGTGCCACGGTCGGTGAGTCCGAACAGGTGCGCGGTGTCACGAGACTGCTTGCGGATCACGTACTCCAGCGAAAGCTTCTCGCCGCGGCGGCGGTCGCGCGCCCAGTGGGTCAGCAGGAACGTGGGATAGGAAGCGTCGCAGATCATTCCGCAATGTGCGCCGCCATCGGACAAGCCCAGCACGCCGGCGGGGTGCAGCATCATCTCCCGGATGGCGTCATGGTTGCCGTCGGCGTAGTTGAACAACGGCAGCATCAGCATGTTGGTCGCGTTGGACTCGAGCATCAGGTCATAAAGCGTGGACAGCGGGTCCTCGCCGCGCGCTTTGGCGATCGCGCCGACGGTGCGTTCCACAGTGGGTTCGTAGTCGGGCGGATTGCCCAGTGCGTACAGACGGTGCAGCGAGTGCTGGACCAACGCGAACATCCCGTCGAACAACAGGTTCGGGTCGACGGGCAGGTCGTCCTCGGACAGGATCGCGGCTTTCACCGCGGGATCGGCCAGGCGCTGGGCGAGTTCCTCTCGGGTGCACTCGGCCTTCAGTCGGCGGTAGGTGGGTCGATGGCTGAAACCATGGTGTCCTTGGAATCCGATCATCATGCCGAACGGGCGTGCCGCGATCTGCGGGTGCAGCCGGCTGCCAGCGGCGTGCGCGTCCGCGGACAGGTCTAGCATCTCGCGCCACAATTTCGGGTCGGCGTCCACCTGGATCAGAGCGAACGAGACGGGTCGGTCGATCTCGGCGCCCAGCCGCCGCATCCACTCCAGTTCTTTCTTAGGGGCGACGATGTCCTCGCCCGCGGAGCCCTGCGGGGCCAGCTCGAACACCGCCTGACCGCCGGCGGCCATCGCGCGGCCGAGGCCGAACAGCTCTTCCTCGGCCGCGAACGTTCCGGGGACGGGCTCGCCGTCCATCGCGCGGTGCCCCATCGTGCGCGACGTCGAGAATCCCAGCGCGCCGGCCTCGATGCCTTCCCGGACCAATCGGGCCATCGCCTCGATGTCCTCGGGCGTGGCCGGCTCGTTGCGGGCGCCCCGCTCGCCCATGGCGTAGGCGCGGACGGCGCCGTGCGCGATTTGACTGCCCACGTCGATCGCGAACTTCTGCTTGCCGATCGCGTCGAGGTACTCCGGGTAGGTTTCCCAGCCCCAGGTGATGCCCTCGGTGAGCGCGGTGCCGGGGATGTCTTCGACACCTTCCATCAACTCGATCAGCCACTGTTCGCTGCCCGGTCGCACCGGCGCGAACCCCACTCCACAGTTGCCGGTCACTACCGTGGTGACGCCATGACCGCTCGACGGTTCGAGGGACGCGTCCCAGCTCACCTGGCCGTCATAGTGGGTGTGGATGTCGACGAATCCCGGCGCCACGACGTGTCCCGTCGCATCGATGGTTTCGGCGGCCTCGCCGGCCAGCTCGGGGTCGTCGGCGCCGCGCCGGACGATGTCGACGATCTTGCCGTCTTTGATGCCGAGGTCGGCGCGGTAGCGCTCGGCGCCTGTGCCGTCCACGACGGTGCCACCGATGATTTTCAGGTCGAACATGAATGCCTCCACGGCGAGGAACCAGGGCTGATGCTTATTACGCGACGACGCGTAGCGTATGTAACAGACGGTAAGCGCCTATTCCGGCTCAGTCAATGAGTCGAGCGGAACTTCAGCCCTGCGAAACGTCACCGCGTCAGGTGATTCCAGGTCAGCCTGACCTGGGTGCCGTTCGGGGTGCCGTGGATGTCGGCGTGGTCGGCCAGTGCCCGCATCAGGGGAATGCCCCGTCCGCGGCTGAAGTCCCGCTTCTCGACGCGCTGATGCCAGCGCCCCCGGTCGTTGACCGTTACCGCGAGGGTGTCTGATGCCGCGTCGTAGTCGGCGCTGACGTCCATCGTCCCGTGACCAGGTGAATCGGCATCCGGCGAATCGGCATAGGCGAATTCGGCGACGTTTGCCAAGGCCTCACTGACCGCCAGCACCAGGTCGCTGAACCGCTCGGCGCCAAGCGTGAAGTGACGATCGAGCCAGTTGCGGAACTCAACCCTGATCCGGTTGGCACTGAGCGCGTTGGCGGCAACACGCGTTCGGACGAAACGCGACCTGTCGTCGAGCAGAGACGTCATGAGGGCCGACAATCAGCGCGTCCGGCCCTCCCCGGTACACCAAGGCTTACGCACCGGCGGCCCAGCTCAGCGCGTTATCCAGGGTGCGGTGCAACGAAAGCACGCTGTCGATGCCCATCAGCTTGATCGGACGGCTGGTGGCCGGACCGTCCGCTACCACCGCGAATCGGGTCGGCGGCACCACCTCGGCCTGCCCGTTCACCAGAACGCTCAGCCCCGCGGAGGCCAAAAATTCCACCTTGGTGAGGTCGACGATGAGTGCGGCCGGCTTGGGCGCGAGGGCTGTACGTATCGCCTCGGCCAACTGCGGGGCGCTGAGCATGTCCACCTCACCCGCGACAGCGAGCACGACGGCACCGTCCGTCTCGTTTTGCTCGACTTCGAAGGGGGCTCGATTCACTGAATCGCCGGGTTGATCGACCATGCTGTATCTCAAATCCGTCCTCGCGGGAAAACGCTAGTTTTCAGACAACTACGCCAAACAGGGCTGTTGCTTCAACCCGCCGAATACGCCAACGAAACTCGTCTCGCAAAATTCAGCGTGACGCCCCGTTCACAGCTGCCAATTCTATGTCACCAAGGAAAAACCGCGACCGGAGCCTTACTGGCGGGCCCGTGCTGCCCACCGACAAGGCATAGCTGACCTGGTCGAGGGGCTCGCGGACAACTTCGCACTGGGGTCTTGTGCACGTTGGTAGCGTCTGGGGATGCTCTTTGCTGCGTTGCGCGATATGCAATGGCGAAAACGCCGCCTGGTAATCGCCATCGTCAGCACCGGCATCATCTTCGGGATGACGCTCGTGCTGACGGGTCTTGCAAATGGGTTTCGCGTCGAGGCCCGGCAAACGGTCGACTCGTTGGGTGTGGACGCGTTCGTGGTCAAGGACGGCGCCGCCGGGCCCTTCCTGGGTTCGACGCCGTTTCCCGACGTCGACCTGGCTCGGGTCAGGACCGAGGCCGGCGTTTCATCGGCGGCCCCGCTGGGCTGTGTCGGGACGATCATGAAGGACGGTGCGTCGACGCGGAACGTCACCGCCTTCGGCGCGCCCGAACGCGGACCTGGGATGCCACGAGTCTCGGAAGGCCGGGCGCCGTCACGGCCGGATGAGGTTGCGGCCTCGAGCACGTTGGGCCGCCACCTCGGCGACACCTTGCAGGTGAATGCGCACACCCTCAAGATCGTCGGCATCGTGCCCAATTCGACGGCACTGGCGAAGATCCCCAATATTTTTCTGACCACGCAGGGCCTGCAGGAGGTTGCGTATAACGGGCAGCCGATGGTGACCTCGATCGGCGTTACCGGTACGCCCAGCCAGCTTCCTGCCGGTTACCGGACTTACGACCGTACGGGTGCCGTCAACGACTTGATCCGACCGTTGAAGGTCGCGGTGAACTCGATCTCGATTGTGGCGATCCTGTTGTGGATCGTGGCGGTACTGATCGTCGGATCGGTGGTGTACCTGTCGGCGCTGGAGCGGGTGCGTGACTTTGCTGTGTTCAAGGCGATAGGTACGCCGACGCGGTCGATCCTGGCCGGTCTGGCACTGCAGGCCCTCATCGTCTCGCTACTTGCGGCGCTGGTGGGCGTCGTCCTTTCCTGGTTGCTGGCGCCGCTGTTCCCGATGGTCGTGGCGATCCCGTCGCTGGCCTACGTGCTGTTGCCGGTGGTCGCGATCGGCATCGGCCTGTTGGCCAGCCTGGCCGGGCTGAGGCGGGTGGCGGCCATCGATCCCGCGCTCGCGTTCGGAGGTCCCTGACGGTGAGTGACCTCAGCATCCAGAACCTCGTCGTCGAGTACTACAGCGGTGGCTACGCATTGCGTCCGATCAACGGGCTGAACCTCGACGTGTCTGCCGGGTCGCTGGTGATCCTGCTCGGCCCCAGTGGTTGCGGAAAGACGACACTACTGTCGTGTCTCGGTGGCATCCTGCGGCCCAAGTCCGGGGCGATCAAGTTCGACGACGACGACATCACCACCCTCGACGGCGCCGCGCTGGCCAAGTATCGGCGCGACAAGGTCGGCATTGTCTTCCAGGCGTTCAACCTGGTCCCCAGCCTGACCGCGCTGGAGAACGTGATGGTGCCGATGCGGGCAGCCGGCATGTCGCTGAAGGCCTCACGCAAGCGGGCCATCGAATTGCTGGAGCGTGTCAACCTCGCCGACCGGATGAAGCATCGTCCCGGTGACCTCAGCGGCGGACAGCAGCAGCGGGTCGCGGTGGCTCGGGCCATCGCGCTGGATCCGCCGCTGATTTTGGCCGACGAGCCCACGGCGCACCTGGACTTCATCCAGGTGGAAGAGGTGCTGCGGCTGATCCGCGAACTTGCCGACGGCGACCGGGTGGTGGTGGTCGCGACCCACGACAGCCGGATGCTGCCACTGGCCGACCGCGTCGTGGAGCTGACACCTGATTTCGCCGAAACGGATCGAGAACCGGAGTCGGTGCAGTTGAAGGCCGGCGAAGTGTTGTTCGAGCAAAGCACGATGGGCGAACTGATCTACATCGTCACCGAAGGCGAGATCGAGATCGTGCACGAATTGGCCGACGGCGGTGAGGAATTCTTTAAAGTGGTCGGGCCGGGCGACTACTTCGGCGAAATCGGTGTGCTGTTTCACCTGCCGCGTTCGGCCACCGCACGGGCCCGCACGGATGCGACGGTCGTCGGCTACACGGCGCCCGCGTTTCGGGAGCGGTTGGGGGCGGGCGGAATTCGTGAATTGATCGAACACCGCCAGCTAGAGGGCGACTGAGTCTCAGCGGCGGTGCTGACTGAAGAACTGCCAGATGGTGTCGGTGGCGTCGAGCGCTGTCGAAGGCTCTGGTAGGCGGAGTCGCTCCAAGATGGGACCGCGGACACTGCCTGGCCACTGATGGCCGGCGTCGGCCACCGAGATCAACTCGACGGTGCGTCCGTCGGGACATCCAGCCGTCTCGGCAGTCACCGCTCCGGCGGTGGTCGAGGTCGGTGGTCCGCAGTTGTCGATCGTTCGCCAGGTGGCTGTCACCGACGGCACCGGTAGGCCATCGACGCGCGGACTTCCGTTGCGCTTCAACGCTTTACCGGGCCCGCCGTTATAAGGGACGCTGGCGTCGGCAGTACCGTGAATCTGCAGCACCGAGGTAGGCCGCGCGCGTGAACAATCGGTGACCAAGGTGCCCGCCACCGGCGCGATCGCGGCGAAGATGTCCGTCTCGCACGCCAGTCGCAGCGACATCATGGCGCCGTTCGACATACCCGTCGCGTACACGCGGGCCGGGTCGACGGGAATCTGACGCTCGATTGCCGAGACGACGGCCGCGATGAATCCGACGTCGTCGAGATTGGTTTGGGATGGCATGCCACAGCACGAGCCGGCGTTCCACGCCCGTCCCCGCCCGTCGGGGTAAGCAACCAGGAAGTGCCCTTTGTCGGCCTCGGTGTCCCAGTGATAGGACCGTTCGGCCTGGTCTCCGTCGCCGTAGCCGCCGTGCAGCATCACCACCAGTGGCGCGGGGTCCGTCAAACCGGGTGGGCGGTAGACGTTGAACGTCCGGTCGGCACCGTCCCATTTGATGCTCTGGGAGGACTTGCCGACCGGGATCGTCGGATGGTCGGGTGCACCCGCCGCGTGGCCGCCCGCGAAACAGCCCCCTACCAAGAGGGCCACAACCGAGACGACGAATACGATGCCGGCCCGGGCGGATCGAGATGCCATCAGCCCATGGTGACAGCACATCCGCATGATTGACAAGCAACTTGTCAAATTCAATTCTGATGGCAGACTTTGACCCGTGCGACGCCTCGGGGATGGACAGTGGGAACCGACCGTGCCCGCCCTGGTGCAATTGGTGGCGGCGAACGGCGGGCCGAGATTGAGGGCGGCGTTCGCGGCGGCCGGACTGGACGGCATCCGTCCTGCCCAGGCGGTTGCGCTGGTACCTCTTGCCACCGGCGGACTGCACGCCTCGGATCTGGCCGACCGACTCGGAGTGAGCCGGCAGGCGGTGGCCCAGGCGGTCACGGCGCTGGAACGGCACGGCTATGTCAGCCGCCTGCCGAATCCGGTCGACGCCCGCACCCGGATCATCGAACTCACCTCGCGCGGTCGCCAGGTGTTGCGCGTAATGCGTTCCAACGCAATCGAATTAGAGAAAAGTTGGGAACAGCTACTCGGTCCCCGCCGACTCGACGAGTTGCGAAAAACGTTGCACATGCTGCTGGCCGCGCCCGGGTCCGAAGAACCCGGCGCGGCCAGCGCGGCAGCACGCGACGATTAACCGACGGCGCGAATCCCCAGCGCGCGCCCCAGCGCCCCGGCGACCTGAGCCAGCCGTGCCGCGGCCAGACCGCGAGCGGTGAGCAGTGCGGTGAGCATCACGGCCACGCACACCAGACCGTCATCCTTGAGGCCCCACTTCACCGCGGCGAGGACTGCGGCACCCGCCACGCACAGCAACGTGCCGATCGCGGCGCCGCGCCACTTTGACGTGACGGCCGGCACGTGATCCCAACCCGGCAACGGGTTGTTTTCCAACGGCCGTAACACCAGGAACAACACAGCTACGACGCCGATCATGATGAACAGCTGCGCGAAGGTGACCGTGAGGAAGCCCGGCTGCCCGGGGAAACGGGGGTGGCCAAGAGTGTCGAACGCCACGTGCACGGCCAGTAGCGCGGGCATGTGCCACAGGTAGAGGGTCATCGCGCCGGAGTTGCCGACGGCGGTGCACCACCACACGCGGGGGCGTCGTGCCCACCGATTGATCGCCGGTGCTGCCGCAATAGCCAACGCGCTCAACACGATTGCATGCCCGGCGAGTAGCAGCGACGGGGGGCTCATGTTGGGGAGGCGTTGACCTTCGATGCCGACCAGGCTCAGCTCGTAGGGCCCCCACCGCAGCAGCGCGACGTCGACCGCGAGCAGGGCCGCAGCTGTGCCCAGCGCGGCACGGCCGGTCAGCAGGTGGCGGCGGTAGGCGACGCCGAACATGCCGGGGATGAGCCAGACGGCAAGATTGAGGTAGCCCAGGGGCGCGGCGGCGGCCCAGTGCAGCCGGATGGCGTCGATCAACGCGACGGCCGCATAGACGCCGACGACACCGGCGGTGAGACGGGCCGTCGTGGTGATCCGGTACAGCGCCGGCATCGCGGCCAACACCAGCACGTAAACGCCCAGAAACCACAGCAATTGAATGCTGATACCCGCAACGGGTTCGTAAACATGTTGTGGCAGGAGTGGATACAGCAGGGTCAACGCGACTGCCCAGAACCCGAAGTAGTGGAAGACGGGTCGGAACAGGCGAGTGCTGCGCTTCATCAGCCAGCCACCCCAGTTGCTACCGGGTTGCCAGGAGCTCAGGCATGCGGCCGTACCGGCGAAAAAGAACAGAGGCATGATCTGGAAAATCCACGTCAACGCCTGAAACACCGTCGAGGTGGTCAGCAGGTTGTCCCAGATCAGCACCCCGTCGCGGATGATGCTGGTTGCCATCACGGTGTGGCCGATCACCACCCCAACCAGGGCGGTGATGCGAATGACGTCGATGGCGCGGTCGCGGTCGGCTGGCGTGCGCGCGTCCAGTTCGGTAGGAGATGGAAAGGCCGTCAAAAGGGTCATTCCAGCAGCATTCCTGCTTGGGAGGGCTGGGTGCTTGCGTAGTTCTACTTCATTTACGGTCAGGTGCCGTCGGCGCCCTGCTGTCCGGGCTGGCCGAAGTACTCGCCACGGCTACCCCCGGCGCCACCGTGGGCGGGGTCGAAGCCTCCTCCGCCGGCACCACCGTTGCCGCCGTCGCCGACGAACTGCGCGCTGCCGCCGCTGCCGCCGGCACCACCGGAGCCGTCGACGAGTGACGCCTGGCCCCCGCGACCGCCGCTACCGCCGTTGCCGAACTGCCCGCCGTCACCGCCGTCGCCGCCTACCCCGCCGCGCAGCGCGGTGCTGGAGCCATAGCCGTTGCCGCCGGCTCCGCCATTGCCGAGGAATTGCCCGCCGTTGCCGCCGTTGCCGCCGTCACCTCCGCCGAGCCCACCGGCGGCCCCCGGCCCACCGGCGCCGCCGTTGCCGAACCACCCGGCGTTTCCCCCGTAGCCGCCCCACCCGCCGGTCATCTTCGCGCCGCCCAATCCGCCCTCGCCGCCGGCTCCGCCGTTGCCGAACAGCCACCCGCCGGCTCCGCCGTTGCCCCCGGGCGGGGCGATCTTGTTGATAGCACCGGCCTTTCCGCCCTGCCCGCCGTTGCCGCCATTGCCGATCATCCCGGCGGCACCCCCGTTACCGCCGAACCGGCTGTCGCCCCCGGACCCGCCATTGCCGCCGTTGCCGAACAGCAGTCCACCCGGACCGCCGCTCTCGCCGGTTCCGGGCCGTCCGTCAGCCCCGTTGCCGATCAGCGGGCGGCCCATTGCGGCCTGGGTGGGAGCGTTGACGGCGTCGAGCAGTGCCTGCGGCGCGCGCTGCAACAGCGCCGCGACATTGGTCGTCTCGGCGGTGGCATAGCTGCCGCTCGCCGCACTGAGGGCTTGCACGAACTGCTCGTGAAAAGCCGCCGCTTGGACGCTCAGCGTTCGATAGGCCCGGGCGTTGTTGCTGAACACCGCCGCCAACGCAGCGGAGACCTCATCGGCACCGGCGGCCACCATTTCGGTGGCGGGCCCTGCCGCGTTCGCCGCGTTCAACGCCGCACCTATGCCGGCAACGTTTGTCGCGGCCGCTGACAGCAGGTCCGGCACGGCTGACAAATACGACATCGGATTGCCTCCTTGTCGGGTCGGCAAACGGGCAGTTCAGCGCGGCGAAGCGCTTACATAGGCGCGGCTTGCTGGGTCAGACTGAAGAAGCAATAGGCAATGCAGAAAAGGAAATTCAGCGCGACCAGGATGAGACCGACGCAAAGGGTCAGGTGTCTGCAGCGGCGCCGCAGGCGGTTGCGTTTAGCGGTCCGTTTCTCGCGGTTGTACCGAGTAGCGATCAAGGCGAAGTTGACGTCAGTCAACTCCTTGTCCGCCACCGGTGATCCAGTAACCAACTGCTGCAGGCGCGCCGCCGGAATGTGTACGCCGACGAGCGCAAAGCGCCGGCTCAGCCGTCGCGCCTGTCTGCGGCCAAGTGTTTGACCTCGCATCTGGAGCTGGTGCGAGAGTCTCCGTCGTTCGTCGCCCCACGGGTTCGACGGGGTCGTCACAAGCCGGGATTCTATGTCGTTCGTCACACTTTTGGGGGCATTCTGAATTCAATTTCGGACGGGTTTATTCAGCAATCCTCATCGCAACTGCTCGGTCGGGACCGCGTAGCGCTCCTGGTAGGCACTCACCCGCTCGCGTACCTCCCCGGCGTCCAACCCGGTGTCTGACCACGTGTAGCGACCGCGTCCACCGTCACCCGGGTGGTCCGCCAGGAAATCCCGCATCTTCTGTTCGGTGTCCGGGCGTAGCTCGCGGCCCAACTTCTGGTAGATGCCGCCGATCGTGGTCCACGGGTCGGCGATGAAATCGGCGTAGTGCACGTCGATCACCCGCTCGGTGGGGACCTTGCCGCTGTCGCGCAGGGCCATCTCGCGATCCAGACCGACGACGATCTCCTCGTAGGACTGAGCGGCACACTCGGCGATCTCGGATTCGTCGCTGCCCATCCGCCGCAGGTGACGGGTCAGGGCGGCGATCGAGGAGATGACGTTGAGTGGATCGCGGTGGGTCTGCACGATCAACGCGTCGGGGTACTCACCCAATAGCGCATCGAGTTGCCACAGGTGCGCTGGGGATTTCAAAAGCCACTGACCTGAAACGCCAGACTGCAAGTGCTGCAGGAACATTCGGTGAAAGCGGTAAGCGCCGGCGTGGTCGGCCTCATGGAGCAGCCACCGATAGTAGCTGGGCAGCCGGTACTGGACCGAGAAGATCATGGAAGTGAACTCGCTGGCGGTGATGCGCACGCACTCCTGACCGACCTGGGCGCCCATTGGATGAAACTTCAAGAAGCCGGGAATGATTTGCTCGGACATCTCCAGGCTGGCCTGGGTGGCGGCGATGCGCGGATCGTTGTGGTAGGTCTCGGGCTGCGGCACCGGTAGTGGCGCATCCACCTCCCAGGTCAGCGGGGCACGCAGATCCGGATCCTGGGCGAGCAGATCGTAGAGAATCGTGGTACCCGTGCGCGGCTGCCCGACGATGAAAATCGGTGCCTCGATACCCCAGGTGGCGATCTCGGGATGTTCGTTGCGCCAAGCGATTACGTCCAGCCGGTTCTTCAGCGCGCGCATGAGATCGAGGTATGCGATTTCGACGCCTATCGGCGATAGCCTGGCCTCGTTGATAAGACCCGCGGTGACCAATTCGAGTCCGTGCCGCCAGCCACCATCGCCGGAGATGTCGTCAGAAGTCTGGCCGAAGTCGTCGTGGCCGGTTTCCTCGCAGGCCGACGCGATCAGTCGTTCCGGGGCGAATCGTTCGGATAGCGCTGTCATGGTTGTGCCGTGCACGAAGTCGACGTCCGGACCGACACGCTGACGTCGGGCGGCGTGGGGTTATCCAGCCAGCGCAGCACGATGAAGCCCCGATGCCGGCCACCGGTGTCGAGCCAATGCCCAAATCCGAAGTCCTGCGCCGAGATTGCGATGCGCACCCGCCCGTCCGGGTCGGGGTTGACGGCACGATTGGTCACCGAACTGTGTCGACGGCGGGGCTCGAGGCATTCGTGCCAGATATTCTCTAGCGTGACGTTCCAGTACCTGGTGTCGGGTGGTTCGATGTCCAGCACCAAAGCCTGGTCCGGCTCGAGCCGGAACGTGCCGAGCATGTAGAGATTGTCCGGCGTCGTGTCGGCGGCTCCCAGATCGGCCGCCTCGGCGGTCAGCAGCGTGTTGGGGGAGTCGAGCAGCTCGGGTTTGATGGTGCGGTGCAGTGTGGCGAGCTTCATCAGCGACCATGCCATCGCCGTGAATTGTTCGGACAGCGCGGCGTCGGTCAGCGGGGCCACCGGGTCGGGGTCGAGCGCTTCGATGT
Source organism: Mycobacterium asiaticum (assembly GCF_001673365.1). Classification (GTDB taxonomy): domain Bacteria; phylum Actinomycetota; class Actinomycetes; order Mycobacteriales; family Mycobacteriaceae; genus Mycobacterium; species Mycobacterium asiaticum_A. The sequence goes on along the minus strand of NZ_LZLS01000184.1, from coordinate 16,949 downwards.
TCAGAGTTGCCAGCTGTTCCACGGAGCGGTCACCGATGTACTCGCGAACGACCACCGAGGAGGCGTCTTCGGGGATCTGCAGCCACTGTGCGTTGTCCGTGGGTCTCTCGGCGGACAGGATGAGCTCGAATTCCCCTGAGTTCAAGGCCAAGTCGGTGTCGCTGAGGTACCCGGCCATGCGGCGCGGCGTCAGTCCCGTTCCGGCGAGGATCTGCAGGCCGAGATAGGCGCTGGTTCCACGACTGCCGGTGATCCGGTAGCGGCGATCACCGCGGATCATCGCCAGGTAGTAGTTGCCGTCCGGGTTGGGACCGCCGACCATCCGGCTCGGCGAACACATATCGAAGAACACTGGCTGGGCGAGGTCGGCTTCGACGGCCATCTGTGAGCACAATGACGAGACACGAGCGATCACCCGCAGTCCTTCGAGCAACTCGCGTTCAGTTTCGGCGTCCTCGGTCACGATGTTGGTGACATTGGTGAGCATTTCCTGGAAAAACTGCCACGCGGGCAGCGCCTGCCGGGCGTCAGCCTGAGTCATAGCCTCACCTTTCTCGCCGAGTGTGCATCTTACGACGCAACGCGCCGATTCTGCGTCGGGTAACTCACTCTCGGCGGGCCAGGGCACCGACGATCAGCCGTGTGGTGAGTTCGGCTCGCTCACGCGAATACCCTTGTGCGTCAGAGAGAATCGGGTAGACGACGCCGCCTACCACGGCATCGGCGGCCGACTCGGCCGTCGTTTCGTCGATACCGTCGGCGATCAGACGCCGACGCACGCTGTCGTGCAGGGGCTTGCTGAATCCGGCGCGCAACCTCGTCGCGGTGTCCATGTGCTCCATGCCGGCCGCGGTCAAGGTGCGCAACATCGCCGAGCCACGCGGTGTGGTCAGGGTCGCCGCCAGTTTGCCCACCCAACCCACCAGGTCGCCGGTCAGATCGTCGGTGTGGTTCATCGTCGCGAGGATCTTGTCGGCGTCCTCGAGCACGACGTCGGCAACCAGCGCCGGACGACTGCGCCACCAGCGGTAGATGGTCTGCTTTCCCACCCCCGCCCGGGCGGCGACGGCTTCGATGGTCAACCCGTCAAACCCGCGCTCGAGCAGCAACTCACGTGTGGCGGTCACGATAGCCGTGCGCGACTTCTCGCTACGGCGACGTGGCGTGAGTTCCGTGGGCATCCTGTCCTCGGTTGGTCCTTGTCACAGGCCCCGGCTTTACAGACTTTGGGGGCGACCCGTAATCTTCGACAAGACGAGACGGTTCGTCTTGTAAGACGAAAGGATAGCAGTCTGTGCGGCCGACGCCGAGTCCACTATCCGCGCATCGCAACGCCGAGTCGGCACCGTGACCCTGGGGTTGACCGCGGAGCAACAAGAGCTCAGCGACGCCGTCGGGCAGTTCGCCGCGCGCCATGCTCCGGTCGCCGCCACGCGCGACAACCTGGCGGCACTTGCCGACGGGCAGCTCCCGCAATGGTGGGACACGCTGGTTAACAACGGCTTTCACGCTGTTCACCTACCCGAGCAGGTAGGCGGACAGGGCGGGCGGCTGATCGACGGCGCCTGCGTTCTCGAAGCCGCGGGCAAGGCACTGCTGCCCGGCCCTTTATTGCCGACGGTCGCCGCGGGTGCCGTCGCGTTGCTGGCCGATCCGACGTCAGCCGCCGAGTCGCTACTGCGCAGCTTGGCCGCGGGGACACCCGCCGCGATCGTCACCCCCGATGCCGGTGACTTCCGAGCGCATCTTGACGGTGAGGGGTGGGTCGTCTCCGGGGCCTCCGATCTCACCGCCGGAATCTGTTCGGCCCAAGTGGTCCTTCTGGCCGCACGCGGCCCGGACGACGAGGTCGTGTGGCTCACCATAGTGCCGGAAAAGGCAACGGCCACTGTGGAATCCGTCGACGGAACCGACATCGTCACCGACGTCGGACGACTACGGTTGACCGACCACGACACCGCCGAGCGGCTTACCGGGATCGACCCGCAGCGGGCCGAGTGCGTCGTGGCGAGCCTCGTCGCCAGCATGACGGCCGGCATCACCCAGTGGTGTGTCGAAGCGGTGACCGCGCATCTGCGTATCCGAGAGCAGTTCGGCAAGGTGATTGGCACGTTTCAGGCGCTGCAGCACAATGCCGCGATGCTGTTGGTGAACAGCGAACTGGCCACGGCTGCGGCCTGGGACGCGGTGCGCGCCCTCGACGAGTCCCTCGACCAGCACCGCATCGCCGCCGCCGGTGCGGCGGTGCTCGCGATCTCGCCCGCCCCCGACCTAGTGCTGGACGCGCTCACGATGTTCGGGGCCATCGGCTTCACGTGGGAACACGACGTGCACCTGTATTGGCGGCGCGCGATCAGTTTGGCCGCATCCATCGGTCCGGCGAATCGGTGGGCACGCCGTCTGGGACAGCTCACCTGCACCCAGCAGCGGGACATGTCGGTGAACCTGGGCAACGCGGATGCCGAGTTCAGGTCGTGGGTCGGCCAAACCCTCGATGCCGCAGCAGAACTGACCAACGACCAACCCGGACGTCAGGGCGACTACGACGACTTCAGGATCGGACCGCAACGAACACTGATTGCCGACGCCGGGCTGATCGCCCCACACTGGCCCCAGCCGTGGGGGCTCGATGCCGGACCACTGCGGCAGCTCATCATCGACGACGAGTTCGCCAAGCGGCCCGACATCGTCCGCCCGTCGCTCGGCATCGCCGAGTGGATCCTGCCGTCGGTACTGCGTGCCGCGCCGAACGACTTGCAGGAGAAGCTGATACCGCCAAGCCAGCGCGGCGAGATCGCATGGTGCCAGCTATTCAGCGAACCGGGTGCCGGTTCCGATCTGGCCGCGCTGAGCACCCGCGCGACGAAGGTCGATGGCGGCTGGAAAATCAACGGACACAAGATCTGGACGTCAGTGGCGCACCGGGCTGACTTCGGCGCGCTGCTGGCCCGCACGGATCCCGAAGCCAGCAAGCACCGCGGCATCGGCTATTTCATCCTCGACATGCGGTCGCCAGGGATAGAGATTCAGCCGATCAAGACGGCGACGGGTGAGGCGCACTTCAACGAGGTGTTCTTGACCGACGTCTTCATCCCCGACGACATGCTGCTCGGTGACCCAGTCGGTGGCTGGAACCTGGCGATCGCCACCATGGCCGAAGAGCGTTCGGCGATAAGCGGTTACGTCAAGTTTGATCGGGCGGCCGCGCTGCGGCGGGTGGCATCAGAAGAAGGGCCGGACCGCGAAGACGCGCTGCGTGCACTGGGCGAACTCGACGCCTACACCAACGCCATCAAGGCACTGGGTGTGCGGGAGACTATCCGGCTGCTCGACGGCCAGCCATCCGGGCCGGCGTCCAGCATCGCCAAGGTCGCGATGAATGTGTTGCTGCGGCGCACATTTGCCGCCACATTGCAGCTGACCGGACGGATGGCCATGGTCTCCGACTCCGACCCGGCCATCGTCGAGCCGTATCTGCACCTACCCGCCGAGTTGATCGGCGGGGGAACCCGAGAGATTCAACTGAACATCATCGCCCAGATGATTCTGGGTTTGCCCCGCAAATGAGGAAGCGCCATGGGATTACGCGGAGAAGCAGCGATCGTCGGATACGTCGAGCTGCCGCCCGAGCGGCTCAACAAAGCCACGCCCGCACCGTTCGTCCTTGAGCAGTGGGCAGAACTCGCCGCGGCCGCGCTTGAGGACGCGGGACTGTCGGGCGAGGTGGTCAACGGTATCGCGACGTCGCATCTGGCGGAGTCCCAGATATTCGTACCTTCGACAATCGCCGAATACCTAGGTGTGCCAGCCAAATTCGCCGAGCTGGTAGACCTTGGCGGGGCCAGTGCCGCCGCGATGGTCTGGCGTGCCGCCGCGGCAATCGAACTCGGCATCTGTGACGCGGTGCTATGTGCATTGCCGGCCCGCTACATCACGCCGTCCTCCAAGAAGAAACCCAGACCGATGGTGGACGCGATGTTCTTCGGCTCGTCGAGCAACCAGTTCGGCTCTCCGCAAGCGGAATTCGAGATCCCCTACGGCAACCTCGGCCAGAACGGTCCCTACGGCCAAGTCGCGCAGCGCTACGCCGCCGTCTACGGCTACGACGAGCGGGCGATGGCCAAGATCGTCGTCGACCAACGGGTAAACGCCAACCACACCGAGGGCGCGATCTGGAAAGACAAGCCGCTCACCGTCGATGACGTGCTGGCCAGCCCGGTCATCGCCGACCCACTGCACATGCTGGAGATCGTCATGCCGTGCGTCGGGGGTGTGGCCGTCGTCGTCGCCAACGCCGACCTTGCCCGACGGAGCCGGCATCGTCCGGTGTGGATCAAGGGATTTGGCGAACACGTGCCGTTCAAGACGCCGACCTACGCCGAGGACCTGTTGAACACACCGATGTCCGCGGCCGCCGACACGGCTTTCGGGATGACCGATCTGTCCCGCGATCAGATGGACATGGTGTCGATCTACGACTGCTACACCATCACCGTCATGTTGTCGCTGGAGGATGCGGGCTTCTGCGAGAAGGGCAAAGGACTGCAGTTCATCGCCGACCACGACTTGACCTTCCGCGGCGATTTCCCGCTGAACACCGCCGGCGGACAGCTCGGTTTCGGTCAAGCGGGACTTGCCGGCGGCATGCACCACGTATGCGATGCCACTCGCCAGATCATGGGCCGCGCGGGTGCGGCCCAGGTCGCCGACTGTAATCGCGCATTCGTATCGGGCAACGGCGGAATTTTGTCGGAGCAGACGGCACTTGTCCTGCAAGGTGATTGAGGAAGATCAATGGCTATCAGTTTCGAACGCCCGATGCCCGTCAAAACGCCGACCACCGCGCCCTTTTGGGATGCTTTGGCCCAACACCGGATCGTCGTGCAGTACTCCCCGTCGACGCAAAGCTATGTGTTCTACCCGCGGGTGCGAGCGCCACGCACCCTGGCCGACGACCTGGAGTGGCGCGAGATCTCCGGCATGGGAACGCTGTACTCCTACACCGTCGCCCACCGGCCGGTGAGTCCGCACTTTGCTGATGCCGTCCCGCAATTGCTGGCGATCGTCGAATGGGACGAGGGGCCAAGGTTTTCCACTGAGATGGTGAACGTCGAACCCGAGGCGCTAAGAGTCGGCATGCGGGTGCGGCCGGTGTTCTCCGACTACCCCGAGCACGACGTCACCATGCTGCGCTACGAACCCGCCTGAAGCTCGCGCGGGGAAAGTTACATCTGCGCCCAGACGATCTTGGTCTGCAGGTAGGTCTCCAGGCCCGCCTTGCCGGACTCGTAGCCCCAACCAGACTGCTTGTAACCACCGAACGGCATCGAGTGGTCGAACTGCATCTGGCAGTTCAGCCCCACCGTTCCGGCCTTGAGTCGCTTGGCAATCCGGTGTGCCCGGCCGAGGTCCCGCGTCCAGCAGGTGGCGGCCAGCCCGTAGGTGCTGTCGTTGGCCAGGGCCACCGCTTCGTCCTCGGTGTCGAACGGGATGACCGCGACCACGGGGCCGAAAATCTCCTCCTGGAACAGCCGACTCGTGGAGGCGACATTGGTGAGCACGGTGGGACGGATGAAGTAACCCTTGCGGTCCACCCGCTGCCCGCCCGTGACGACCTCGACGCCATCGGATCTGCCTTGGTCGAGGTAGCCCAGCACGCGAGTGAGCTGCTTCTGGCTGATCAGCGGGCCGATAAGGCTGCCTTCGTCCTTCGGACCTCCCTGCGGCAGCCCGTTGGCGACGTTCGCCAGCTGTTCCACGAACTGGTCAAAGATGCCGCGCTGCACGAAGATTCGCGACCCGCACACACACGCCTGACCGGAGTGGATGAACGTCCCGAACGCCGCCATCGGTACCGCCTTGGACAGGTCGGCGTCGTCGAAGACCACTACCGGCGACTTGCCGCCGAGTTCCAGCGTCACCTTTTTCAGGTTGCTGTCACCGGCTGCGTGCACGATGGCCCGGCCAACCTCGGTCGATCCGGTGAACGCGACCTTCTCGACGTCGGGGTGTGCGGTGATCGCCGCACCTGCGGTGTGACCGTTGCCCAACACCAGGTTCGCCACGCCTTCGGGTACCCCGGCCTCGTGCAGGATGTTGTCCAACACCAGGGCTGAGAGCGGAGTCTCCTCAGCCGGCTTGACGACGCTGCTGCAGCCCGCCGCCAGCGACGGCGCAAGCTTGGCGCAGAAATTGAAAACCGGTCCGTTCCACGGGAAGATCAAACCCACCACACCGTAGGGCTCTTTGAGCGTGTAGGCGTGCTGGTGGGAGTCGATTCCGGTGAGCCCGCCAGTGTGCACGTCGGCGGCGATGCCCTCGATCTTGGTGCACCAGCCGGCGTAGTAGCGGAAGAACTCCGACCCGACGGTCACGGTGCCCTGGGCTTGCAGCGGGGTCATTCCGGCGTTGAGCGATTCGAGTTCGGCCAGCAGTTCGGCGTTCTGGTCGATCAGCTCGCCGACTCGCCACAGGATCTTGGCTCGCTCGCTGGGCGGTTTGTCCCGCCAGACTCCGGACTCAAAAGACGCCCGCGCCCGCGCAACGGCGTCGTCGACGGCCTCTGGACCGCAGTCCTTGAACTCGGTGACCTGTTCTTCGGTGGCGGGATCGACAACCGTGATCACTTCACCGGTTCCGGGGCGTTCCCGGATCTTGTCCAAGACAGCCTGGACCGTCATAGGTACTCCTCCTTGAGCATCTGACTCGTCACCCGCGAGGTTATGCGCTTAACCAATGGATGTCTAGAGGGTCCAAAGGCTGGTCTCATGTCGATGAGCGGACGATGATGCGGGCGATGTCGGTGATGTCCGGAGACGGCGGGGGCGGGTAGCCGAGGCGCTCATAGATGGCGGCGATCGCGGCATCGGCAACGGCATGCGGGTCGAACTGCACCGTGGTTAGCGGTGGGGTGCTCACCATGCCCATGGTGCTCGCGTCCACCCCCATCACGGCGAGGTCACTTGGACAATTCAGCCCTGCCAGGTGCATGCCATACAGGACCAGGCAGGCGATTTCGTCGCTCTGCGCGCACACCGCCGTCACGCCCTCGCGTACCCACCCGGTCACCACTTCGGCCGCGTTGGCCACGGTGATTTCGGCGACGGGCACGGCCGGCAGATTGCGCGCTTGCGCCGCGCGGGAGACGCCCTCGAACCAATATTCGCCCAGTGCACGCCATTTGGCGATCCCGGTGTTGGCGAAGGCAATTCGGCGATGACCACGCGATGCCAGATGCGCGACGCGCATCTCACCCACCGCCAGATGCGGATCGCCGAGCGCGGGCAACGTCCCGATCTCGACCAGCGGAATGGCTGCCGCTGTCACCGCTTTGGCGGCGGCCTCGCTGAGTGGGAACAGGCTCGTGACCGCGACGGGGTCGAGATTGGCGATGGCATCGACGACGTGATGGTCGTCCTCGGTCTCGAAGATCTGCACCTGCAGCAAACCTAGTCGGGCCAACTCGGTCGTCATCCGACTGCCGGCTTGCATCGGCATGTCGCCGACCGCCACGTGCGGCACCACGTAGAGCACAACGCCGCTCTTGCCGCGGGCGAGATTGCGGGCGGCCAGGTTCGGCCGGTACCCCAGCAGTTTCGCCGCGCGGTTGACGGCATCCCGGGTCTGCGCGGAGATTCTGCGGCCCTCGGCATTGTTGAGGACGTAACTGACCGTCGCGGTGGAAACGTCGGCCAATCTGGCCACGTCAGCGGTGGTGGGTCGCACACTTCCAGGCCCGGCCATGCCTCATGGTGGCATGTCTGTCAATGGGTGGCGCCACAGCCGCCCCACGTCGTCAAAGGGACTATTAGTCCATTACTGCGTGCGCCCCTTGTGCGAGGCGTCATTGGCCACGACAGCGATTGGCCTGGGCAAAGACGCTTTCGCCCCCGCGTCAATGCGTTGACAGCCGAACAACAACCATTGTCTACTAGTCAACAACCAGGGAGCGGCTTATGAACAAGGACGATCTGATCCTGATCAGCGTCGACGACCACATCGCGGAACCCGCCGACATGTTCGACGCGCACGTCCCGGCGCGCTACAAGCACCTCGCCCCGCGGGTGGTGACCGAACCGGACGGCGTTCAGCAGTGGTACTACGGCGAAATCCGCGGCCGCAACATGGGGTTGAACGCGGTCGCCGGTAAACCCCGGGAGATGTACAACGTCGACGCCTCGCGCTACGACGAGATGCGGCCGGGTTGTTTCAACGTCGACGAACGGGTCCGCGATATGAACGCCGGCGGGCAGTTGGCCGGTCTGAACTTCCCGAACTTCACCGGGTTCTCCGGGCAGGTTCTCAACCAAGGTCCGGACCGCGAGGTCAACCTGGTGATGATCAAGGCGTACAACGATTGGCATGTCGACGAATGGTGCGCCGCCTACCCCGGTAGGTTCATCCCGTGCGGCATCCTGCCGCTCTACGACGTGGAAGAGGCCGCCAGAGAAGTTAAACGATTGGCGGACAAGGGATGCCATGCGGTGACGTTCTCGGAGAATCCGGAAGCGTTGCAGATGCCCAGCATTCACACCAAGTACTGGTACCCGTTGTTCGAGGCGGTCTGCGAGAACAAAACCGTGTTGTGCACCCATGTCGGCTCGGCGTCCCGGTCTCCGATGGTGTCGACGGATGCACCCGCGAGCGTGATGATGACCGCCTCTTCGATGATGAGCATGTTCACCTTCACCGAGCTCATTTGGGCCGAATTCTGGTCTGATTTCCCGGATTTGAAGTTCTCACTGACCGAGGGCGACATCGGCTGGATGCCGTACTTTCTCTGGCGTGCCGAGCACGTCTACCGCCGGCACTCGGGCTGGACGCTGGCCACGTTCCCGGCGGGCTACGCCGGGCCGATAGATGTGTTCAAACGGCACTTCTATACCTGCTTCATCAGCGACAAAGTCGGAGTCCGGAACATGGACTGGTTCGACGAGAACATGGTCTGCTGGGAGTCCGACTTCCCGCACTCCGACAGCAACTGGCCGTTCGCCCCAGAGGATGTCATCGAGACGATGGGCCATCTCGACGATGCGGTGATCGACAAGATCACCCACCAAAACGCCATGGCGGCATACTCGTTCGACCCATTCCGGCACATTTCGAAGGACCAGGCGCGCGCCGGTCACCTGCGTACCCAGGCCACGGACGTCGATGTCGTGACCCATGTCGGCCGCCAGGCAAGTCAGCGTGACCGTGATGCCTGGACGCGGATGACCACGTTCGCGCTGCAAGCTCAGGCCGCCACACCGGTCACCGCGGAAGCCGCCGGGATCGCCGGACGCGCCACCAGCATGGGCAACTGAACGTGGGGATCCAGCCACCGTTCGCCGGCTGGCGCGTGCTGGAGTTCTCCAATGGCATCGCGGCGGCCTACGGCGGGAAAATGTTCGCCGACGCCGGTGCCGAAGTGGTCAAAATTGAATCCGCACAAGGAGACTCGCTACGCCGCTGGTCGGCCGGGGACGGTCCGCCCGGCGCACTGTTCGGATATTTGGCCGCGGGCAAAAGGTCGGTTATCGCCGAGGATCAGGACCAGGTGGCCGCGCTGCTCGCCGGCACCGACGTGATATTCACCGACCTGACTGACGGCTGGGCACTGGAGGACATCACGACCCGTACCAATCCGCGGGCTGTTGTCGTCGCCGTGACGCCTTTCGGCACCACGGGCCCTTACGTCGACGAACAAGTCGCAGCCAACGAGTTCATCCTGCAAGCCCTGTCCGGTTCCATCGCCAGCCGTGGCTGGCCGGGTGACGAACCAGTACAGGCGGGCGGCCGACTCGGGGAATGGTTGGCTGGCACCTTCGCCGCCGCGGTCGCCGCGGCCGCCACCCGGCACGCGATCCGGGGCGGGAGCGGCGAAATCATCGACCTGTCCATCTATGAGGCGATGGCCATCGCAATGGGCGGGCTGCCCGCCATGTCCGCCAGCGTGATGGGCGTGGACTCGTTGCTGAATTCCCGCAGCTTGGAACTGCCGTCCATTGTGCCCACCGCCGACGGCATGGTCGGGTTCTGCACGATCACCGCGCAGCAGTTCCAGGACTTTCTGGTGCTCATCGACCGTGCCGACCTGATCGGCGACCCGGAACTGGCGGCGGTGGACGGCCGCATCGCACGGCGCGACGAGTTCCTCGCGACGGTCACCGGATGGACGCAAACCCGCACGACCCAAGAGATCGTCGATCTAGCGGTAGCCTTTCGAATTCCGGTGGCTCCCATCGCAACACCGGCCACCTTGACTACCGTCGACCACTTCGCGCAGCGCGGCGTCTTCGTCGAATCCGAATCGGGCGTGCTGCAACCCCGGGTGCCCTACCGCGGCAATGCAATCCACACCAGAGCGCCCGGGCGTCCGCCGCAGCTGGGCGCAGACACCGGCAACGTGCACTGGACGCCGCCCGCGTACCGGCCGGACCCGGCCCGCGCAAACGATTTCCCGTTGTCCGACATACGCGTAGCCGATCTGACCGCGTTCTGGGCCGGACCTTTCGCAACCCAGTTCCTGGGTGCGCTCGGTGCGGATGTGATCAAGGTCGAGGGGGTGCGCCGGCCCGACGGTATGCGATTCTCCGCGGGCCGACCGCCAAGCTGGGACCAGTGGTGGGAATGGGGACCAGTTTTCCTGTGTAGCAACAACAATAAGCGTGCCGTCAGTATAGAACTCGGTACCGACACCGGCCGTGCGGTGGTGCTGGACCTGATCGCCGCAAGCGATCTCGTCATCGAGAACTTTTCGCCACGGGTGATGGAGAATTTCGGGTTGCAGTGGGAAGCAGTACATACCGCCAACCCACGAGCGGTCATGGTTCGGATGCCTGCCTTCGGCCTGGACGGCCCGTGGCGGGACCGGGTGGGCTTCGCCCAGACCATGGAACAGGCGACGGGGATGGCGTGGATGACCGGGCACGCGGACGGACCGCCAGTGATACCCCGGGGTGTGTGCGATCCGATCGCCGGGCTGCATGCCGTCGTCGCCGCCGTGGCGGCTCTGGTGGTCCGCGACCGGGACCAGACCGGCGTGCATGTCGAATCGACGATGGTGGAGTCCGCGTTGAATGTCGCCGCCGAAATGCTGGTGGAGCATTCACGTAACGGAATTTCATTGCACCGCAGTGGTAATCGCGGTCCCGGTGCCAGCCCGCAGGGGATCTACGGTTGTCGAGACAACCAGGAGTCCAGCGAGGCGTGGGTCGCGCTCGCCGCGACGACCGATGCCGGACGATGTGCGCTGGCCGAACTCGTGGGTGGGTCTGCGCAGCAGTCCGACGACGAACTCGACAAACTGATCACGGATTGGGCGTCTGTTCGTACGGTGACCGAGGCGGTCGACGCGTTGCGCTCCTGCGGAGTCGCCGCCGCACCGGTCAAGGGCCCGGTCGAGCTACTCACCGATCCGCAGTTGCTGGCCCGCGGGTTCTGGGAACGAGTTGAGCATCCGGTCGCCGGCTCGTTCCGGTGCACCGGCATGCCTTTTGCGTTCCTCGGCAAGCCGCGGCAATGGATATCGAGGGTGGCCCCGCTGTATGGCCAGCACACCGACGAGGTGCTGACGCAGGTAATCGGTTACAGCCGAGACGATCTCGCCCGCCTCGCTGGGGCAGGGATCACTGCGGCGCGACCGGCGGGTCTGTGAATGGGGCCGACTGCTGGGGTCACGCTCTGTGTACCGCCACGACCGGGAGAATTGTGCCAGCCGGTGCGCTTCCTCCTCCGGGGAGACTCGACGGTGATGGAATTGACCGCGCGCCACCGCATTACCAGTGTCGAGTGGGATGAGCGCGAGCATGCACTGGTCATGGTCGTCGAGATCACCGACCCGCAAACCGCACGGCCCGTCGACGTTCGGATCGACATCGTCGGTAGCGGCGGTGTTGCACCCAACGACACCCGGTCCCGGACGATCGGTCAGATAGTCCGCGGTGGAGCGCAATTCGACGTGATCGGCAGCTATCTCGGTGTCGTGGCGGACGAAAACTAAGCGGCGACTACAGGAACGGAGCCAGTGTGGGTAAGCGCACCGCAGCCATCGTCGGGGTGTACAACACCGCGCAGGGCCGCCGACTCGACGGCGAGACGTCACGCAGCCTGGCCGTTGCGGCGATCCGTGGGGCGCTCGATGACGCCGGCCTGCTTCTCGACGACGTGGACGGGATCAGCGCGGGCCCGATGTCGACTTCGCTGATCTACGACCTGCGCCTCGGACCGGCCTGGCAGGGGCTGGGCTTCGGCGTCGGCATGGTGACCGAGGCGGTTGGCGCGATCGAACACGGCATGGCCGACGTGGTCGTGCTGGTAGCTGCGCAAGCGGGTGAGTATCGCGACCACGAAGCCACCGCGCCCTGGACGCGGCCGGAGAACGAATTCGTCGCGCCGTGGGGTATGTTCACCGCCGCCGAGTTCGCGCTCATCGCGCGCCGACACATGCACGTCTACGGCACGACACGCGAACAACTGTCCATGGTCGCGGCGACCATTCGCAACAACGGCTCGAACAACCCCGAAGCCGTTTATTACCAACGCGGCCCGTTCACCACGAGCGACATCACTGCCTCCCGTCCCATCGCCGACCCGTTTCATCTGCTGGACTGCGCCACAACTTCCGAAGGCGGCTGTGCTCTAGTGGTGGCCAATCTAGACCGGGTTGCCGACCGGCTTGATTCCGCCGCGCAGCCCGTCTACGTGTTGGGCAGCGGCGCGGACTTCCACGGCCCGTCGTATCAGCATCCGCCCGCCTGGGACCTGGAAGGTCGCGGCAACCATGTGAACGGGGTGGTGGGTCGGCGGGCCGCCGAGCGTGCCTTCGCGCATGCGGGTGTGCGCCGCGAGGAGGTGGACGTATTGGAACTCTACGATCCGTTCTCGTTCGAGATCATTCGCCAACTCGAGGCGTTCGGCTTTTGCGGAGAAGGCGAAGGCGGACCCTTTGTCGCCGATGGACACATCGCCATCGACGGCAGTCATCCCATCACCACGGACGGAGGAACCATGTCGTTCAGCCATGCGGGTTCGAATCCGCAAATGATGCAGCGTGCCGTTCGCGCGGTTCAGCAGTTGCGGGGTACGGCAGGTGCCCTGCAGGTACCGGATGCCCATATTGCGTTGTGCAGCAACGGGGGAGCGGGAGCGTTGTTCACCACCGTGCTGCTACTCGGGGATGAACCGCGATGACCGACAACCTGTTGCGGGCGCAGAGCGGAACAGTACCGCATGCGAGTAGCACAGTCAGCGCCCCGTTTTGGGAGGGTTGCCGCGCCGGGGAGTTGCGGTATCAGCGCTGCGGCGATTGCGGTTCGGCCAACTTCCCGCCGTCGGAGCATTGCCGCCAATGTCTGTCAGCAGACCTTGCCTGGACGGTCAGCCACGGTGTTGGTGAAATCTACAGCTGGACAGTGGTTTACCGCCCTGTGACGACATCGTTCGCGCCTCCCTACGCACCGGCCATCGTCAGCCTGGATGAGGGCTATCAGATGTTGACCAACATCATCGGCGTAACTCCCGACGAACTGGCCGTCGGGATGCGTGTGCACGTCGAATTCCAAACCGTACAGCCAGACTTGGCCTTGCCCTATTTCACCAGGTCACCATGAGTCCCGGCCGCACCACGAACGGCTTGCCGGTGACGGCCTATCTCGTGCTGGGTGTACTGGCCGCCAACGACGAGCAACTCACCGCCGGTGAGATCAAGCTGCGTGCCGAACTTTCGGTGGGCCACTTCTATTGGTCGCCGTCGGTCAGTCACGTTCGCCGCGAATTGAACAGGTTGCTGCAGCGCGGGATGGTCAACGAGGTCGAGGCGCAGTCCGGCAAGCGGTCCATCACGTTGTACGAGACCACCGACGCCGGTTTGGCGGCGCTGCGGGACTGGGTGCAGCACTTCCCCGGCCAGGACCAGGTTGTCATCAAACATCCTGTCATCCTGCGGACCTGGCTGGCTCGCGGCGAAGACCCGGAACGGGTCGTCGACACATTGGAGCGGCATCTCGAGGCCACCCGGGCCAGGTTGGACGAGGCATTGTGGTCGCGTCAGCGATCTCGCGAGGTGGGGTTGCTCGACGATCCCGAGCAGCGGTACGCGTTTGCCGTGCTTGACTATTCGATACGCGGGTTGTACGCGGAGATCTCCAACATCCAGCAGCTCCGCGACGAGATCGCCAGTGGCACAGCACGGGATCCGGCCAAGCGAGTGCGCCGCTCCAAGGGGCAGATCCGCCGCCGCTGAGTGGCTCGCGCGAGCTACGCGCCCAGCATGATCAGGCCGCCGTCGACCGCCAGCAGTTGCCCGGTGATGAAGCCGGAACCGGGTCCGGCCAGGAATACCAGCACCGGTCCCAGATCGCGCGCCGGATCACCCAACGCGCCGCCGAGCGGAATCCGGGTCTTGAGTTGCTCGTCGATCAGGGGCGCGACCTGGGGGCCGAGGAACTCGCGCAACCGGTCGGCACCCGGCGTCTGCACGGCGGGTGCCAAGGCGTTGACGGTGACCTTGTCGGCAGCCCAGGCCTGCGCCGCGGACCGCGTCCACGCCTGCACCGCGCCTTTGGTCGCCGCGTACACGGCCGAAATCGGGCTGCCCATCACGGCTTCGGACGATCCGAAGTTGATGATCCGGCCGCCCTTGGGATCCTGGTCTTTCATCACTGCATAGGCGGCCTGGTTCGTGAGAATCGTTGCCTTGACGTTGGTATCCAACAGGAACGAGATATCCGCGGGGTCGATGTAGCCGGGAATACCGGCCTGCCACAATCCCGCGGCGTTCACCAGGACGTCCAGCCCGCCGAGGCTTCCGGCAACCTGCTGCACCGCCGAGGACACGGCATCGGCGTCGCGGACATCGCATTGAAACCAGTTGGCTGCGAGGTCATCTGGTGGTGGCGTCCGGTGGTAGGTGGCTGCGACCTGTGCCCCCGCTTCGGTGAGTGCGGTGACCGCCGCCGCTCCGATCCCCGTCGCCGCACCCGTCACCAGAACCCGCCGGCCGGCCAGCGGTGCCGTATCTTCTGACATGGCGGCAACGCTAGCTGGGCGGCGAGACGGACCTCAGGCGGGCACCGCGACGGTGGACAGCAACTCGGCGAGCCGGTCGGGTCGATCCACCATCGAGAAGGTACGCGCGCCCTCGATGATCTCGAGGCGGGCATTCGGGATGAGCGCGGCAAGCCGGCGGCCGTCCTCGACTTCGAAGAAGGCATCGTCGCCCGACCACGCGATCAACGTGGGCTTGTCGAACTCGGGTAACCGGGCCGCCACTGCGGTGGTGACTTCGGTGCGCAGCGACAGCGAGAGCTGCCGCAGGTCCTCGGCGATCGCCGGATCGGACAGAACCGGACGTACCCAGCCCTGGGTCAGGTCGTCAATGTCGTTGTGCGCTAAGCCGTCATAGGCGCGCCGCCGCGCAGCCGGCGCCCGCATCGTCTGAATCGCCCCACGGAAGATCGACTTCGACTTGGCGGCGAGGATCACCGGTTTCAGGATCGGCGGCGGAAAGTGTTCGAACGCATCGCAACTCGTCAACACCAGTGCACCCAGACGCTGTCGATGATGGACCGCGACGAGTTGTGTCACCACGCCTCCGGTGTCGTTGCCGACCAGCACCACGTCTTCGAGGTCGAGTGCGTCAAGCACATCGGCGACGATGCGTGCGACACCGGTGATGGTCCGATCGGCGCCGGGCCGCAGGGGTTGCGGGTGGGCACCGAGCGGCCAGGTCGGGGCGATGCAGCGCAGACCCTGATCGGCGAGTCTCATGCTGACCTGGTGCCACAGCTCGCCGCCCATCAGGTACCCGTGCACAAAAACGACTGGCCTGCCGTCTTCGGGTCCGGTTGCTTCGTAGTGGATCGTTCCAGCATTAATGTCGATCGTTGGCATGAAGGACTCCTACTAAAGATAGATTTACAAACAGGCTGTCTGTTCGTAAATTACCAACAGGTTGTATGGAAATCAAGAGACGCACCCAGGAAGAGCGCTCCGCTGCAACTCGCGAAGCGCTGATAGCGGCTGCCCGCGGGTTGTGGGGTCGGCGCGGTTACGCCGAGGTGGGGACTCCCGAGATTGCCAAAGAGGCCGGGGTCACCCGCGGTGCGATGTACCACCAATTCACCGACAAGGCAGCACTATTCCGCGACGTCGTCGAAGCGGTCGAGCGCGATGTGATGGCCCGGATGGCGAGCTTGGTCGCCTCGTCAGGAGAGACGACGCCGGCCGGCCTGATTCGCGCCGCGGTCGACGCATGGCTCGAGGTGTCCAGCGACCCGGAGGTCCGCCAATTGGTTCTGCTGGACGCGCCCGCGGTACTGGGTTGGGCCGGCTTCCGTGACGTCGCGCAGCGCTACAGCTTGGGCATGACCGAACAGTTGATCACCGAGGCCATCGAGGTGGGGCAGTTGCCCGAATTGCCGGTGCGACCGCTGGCCACGGTTCTGATCGGTGCGCTGGACGAGGCGGCCATGGCCATCGCCACCGCCGACGACCAGGAGCGTGCCCACCGCGAGATCCGGCAGGTGCTGCGTCGACTCGTCGACGGAATGCTCGACGGCTGAACGCTTTACCCCAATTGCGAGTAATGCTGCCGCAAGTCGATGAGGTACTGCGGAGATGCTTGCTTGGCGACCTCGAGGAAGCTGCGCACGGTGGGTGACTGGTTGGCGGTGCGCCAGGCCAGTGCGAGGGGTCGGCTGGGCAGCGGGCCCCGTAACGGGATGAACCGCACACCTTTTCGGTTGAGGTTTATGAATGATGTTGGCAGCAGCGCAGTTCCGGCGCCGGCGGCCACCAGTGCCAGGATCGTTTGGACGCGTGGCACTTCGTCGACGATGGGCGGATCGATCTCATGCATCCGAAACAGTTCGACGACATCGGCGTAGGTGGTGGTGGCCGCCGCCCGGGTCCACAAAATCATCGGTTGATGGGCCAACTCCGCCGGATCGATGCGTTGCCGCTCGGAC
>NZ_LZLS01000183.1 GCF_001673365.1 Mycobacterium asiaticum | reverse complement strand
CTACGATGGACTGGTCAACGCTGTCGTCCGCTTCGACGTCGAAACCGGTTCGGATTTCGTCTCTTTCGCGGTGCCCACCATCATGGGTGAAGTCCGTCGCCACTTCCGGGACAACAGTTGGTCGGTCAAGGTCCCGCGCCGGCTCAAGGAACTGCACCTGCGGCTGGGCACCGCGAAAGAGACGAAATCCGAACCGGTTTCGACGTCGAAGCGGACGACAGCGTTGACCAGTCCAACCCGCGCTACCTGAATCAGGTCATCGCGGGGCTCGCCGCGCCCCTCGAATCGCCGTGCGATGTGGTCGGCCAGCGGCAGGCAGCGCTCAACGATCTTGTCCTGGTGGCGCTGGAACTCCGCGGAACCACCAGCAAAAGTTGCCAGTTCGCGGAACATGTCCGGGACATCGGCGTATTCGTTAGGTCGCGTATTGGAACCGCCGGCAGTTTGCTCAGTCAACTGGCCGTCACTTACTAGGGGCCGCCCGTCGCGCCGTCAACGAAATGCCGAAGACACTGCCCGTTGCATCGGGCTCGCGACCGTCATGGAATGTCTGGACGTCGTCGGCCAGCGAAGTCAGAACATGCCAACTGAAACTGCCTGGTGCCACAACGTCGTGGGTGTCACAGGCCGCGGATGCCTCGACCACCAGTTCGTCATCCCGGGGATCGACCACCAGGCACAGCGTGGCGCCTGGTGTGGCAGAGCGGATCAGTCGGGTACACGCCTCGTCGACCGCCAACCGCAAGTCCGCGACGGCGTCGAAATCCAGGTCCTCGAAGGTGCCGATGGCACCAACCAGGGTGCGCAGCATCGCCAGGTTTTCTAGGCGCGCAGCAACGTTGAGTTCGACGGCGCGGAAACCGCGTTGGCGCCCGTCAGTGCGTTGATCCGCATCGGTCATTTGGCCTCCCGGCAATATTCGACCGACACTACCCCTGGCAGCGCTTTGGGCCGCGGGGCCAGTTTGCGGGCCGCCGTGGACCAGGGGGTCGAGCCGGTTGGTCATGATCGCCACCGGATATTCAACCAGTAGTGGGCGAGGCAGACGGGACCGACACCGACCGCCCGCGACGACGCAAGCGCGTACTGGTGATCGCCGGGGTGTTGCGGGTCGAGTTGATCGTGGTTGCAGTAGGGGTGTGGGTCCCCATGATGGGGTAACCACGCTGACGCAACAGTGCCGGTACTCATCATGGTCTAGAGCAGATACCCAATCGTCCCCGCTGGTAAAACTCAGCCGAGCGGGATTTCCGATGTGATTTTCGCGGCGTTTGGCCGCGCTATCCGGCCAGCCGTTGCCGGGTGACCTCGGGGTGCTCGGCGTACCAGCGGTCGGCGATTCGGCGGATCCGCGCATGCTCGACGAGCAGCCATACAGCACCGACCAACGAGGTGATGGCCGCGACGACGCCGCAGGCGACACCCTGCGAGTAATGGCCGGTGGCGAAGGCTGCCAGAGACCCGACGGCACCGATGACTCCGGCCACCACCAAGAAGTACCCGGGCCACTGCATGACGTCGATCAGCGATTCACCGGCAAGTGGCCGCGTCGTCCGTAGATGGTCGACTGGGTCACGATATGTGTCACCCATGGCTTGCCTCCTCGATCCGTGCTCGATGCCCCTCAACCAGGCACTACAACCACGGTAGAACTCCAGGCATGCAGATGGGGAGGGCGTAAACCCAATATCTTTGGCCGGAGTACTCAGAGTGCGAATGTTGGGCCCGCGATCAGCGGGAAGCTCATCGAAAGCGTCAACAGCATCAGCGTCAGCAAGAACCAGCCAGCTCCGTGCCAACCCCACCACGTACCCTCTTCACGCCACACGCGATAGGTACGCACGAAGGCCCACACGCCGGCGATCAGCAGAATCAACGGGCCGCCGAACCCCAGCATGGTCCGCTCGGGCGCGCCGCAGGCCACGGTGTCGCTGCTTGTTCCCCCGCACGTACTCACCCACAAGGCGGCCATCACCACGAAGCCGAACCCGGCAGCGGTGGCCAATAGTGCGAACCGGGCGGCGGCGTGGACCTGCTTGTCATCCTGACCCACGTGATCGCCGCGGAATCTCTCGTCTGCCTTTTGCATCGGAGCACCTCACATCTTGCGCCGCGCCCGCTAACACGTGGTGTTTGACGCGTCAGCGGTTTTACCTTCTCTACCCATCAATGCTGCAGGTCAAACCGGTTGCGGTCCAGCTCACAACGCTGCAGCGGCCGGCGAGACAACTGCCGTGAGCGCAGACGTGAAGGTCGGCTAAACGATCCGGCCTAGCGGAACACTTATCCGCCATGAGTAATATCTGTCCTTATGGCGACAGCCAGAAGGCGGTTATCCCCTGAGGATCGACGCGCCGAACTGCTCGCTCTGGGGGCGGAAGTCTTCGGTAAGCGACCCTACGACGAGGTGCGGATCGACGAAATCGCCGAGCGTGCCGGGGTATCGCGTGCACTGATGTACCACTACTTCCCGGACAAGCGAGCGTTCTTCGCCGCGGTGGTCAAGGACGAGGCGGATCGCCTGTACGCGTCGACCAACATCGAACCCGCTCCGGGCATGACCATGTTCGAAGAGATCCGGATGGGCGTGCTGGCCTACATGGCCTACCACGAGCAAAACCCGGAGGCCGCGTGGGCCGCATACGTGGGGCTGGGCCGTTCCGATCCGGTTCTGCTGGGCATCGACGACGAAGCCAAGAACCGCCAGATGGAACACGTCATGAACCGCATCGGCGAAGTGGTGGGCGGGATTCCAGGCAGCAGCCCGCTGGATCCGGAGGTCGAGCGCGATCTGCGGGTGATCATCAACGGCTGGTTGGCTTTCACCTTCGAAACGTGCCGCCAGCGGATCATGGACCAGAGCCTGGAAGCCGACCGGCTGGCCGATGCGTGCGCACACACGCTGCTGGACGGGATTGCCCGGGTGCCCGAGATTCCGCCGGAGCTGGCCGAGGCGATGGCAACGGCGCGCTTCAAGCCACAGGTCTAGTTGTCAGTGCCTCTTGGCACGATGGCTAGGTGAGCACTTCCCCGCCGGATGCACTGCGTCGGTTCAGCACGGTCACCAGCGACTGGTTCGCTAGCACCTTTGCCGCACCCACCGCCGCGCAGGCTGCGGCCTGGGCGGCCATCGCCAACGGCGACAACACTTTGGTTATCGCACCTACCGGCTCGGGTAAGACGCTGGCCGCATTCCTCTGGGCGCTGGACAGTCTCGCCGCCGCCCCGGACCGGCCGGCCGGTACCCGTGTGCTATACGTCTCCCCGCTCAAGGCGCTGGCGGTGGACGTCGAGCGCAACCTGCGCACCCCGCTGGCCGGCTTGACCCGTCTGGCCGCCGCCCGCGGACTGGCGCCTCCCGAGATCAGCGTCGGCGTGCGCTCCGGTGACACCCCGCCCGCACAGCGCCGTCAGCTCATCAGTCGACCGCCCGACGTGCTGATCACCACGCCTGAGTCGCTGTTTCTAATGCTGACGTCGGCTGCGCGCGAAACCTTGGCCGGCGTGCAAACCGTCATCGTCGACGAGATCCACGCCATCGCCGCGACCAAGCGCGGTGCGCATCTGGCGCTGTCGTTGGAACGGCTGGACAGTCTGCGCGAAGGGCCGCCGGCGCAGCGCATCGGCCTGTCGGCCACCGTGCGTCCGCCCGAAGAGTTGGCCCGGTTCCTCTCGGGCGCGGCTCAGACAACTATTGTGGCT
Organism: Mycobacterium asiaticum; assembly: GCF_001673365.1. GTDB lineage: Bacteria > Actinomycetota > Actinomycetes > Mycobacteriales > Mycobacteriaceae > Mycobacterium > Mycobacterium asiaticum_A. Next base: position 14,038 of record NZ_LZLS01000183.1, on the reverse strand, counting down.
CCGCCGTCTGCCAAGAACTTCGAGCTGTCCGTGCAGGTGCCGGTTCCCGACATGGCCAATCTGGCCAACAATTCCATCTGGCCGGACGTCGAGGCCCGCCTCGTCGATCTGATCGAGGCGCATAACTCGACGATCGTTTTCGCCAACTCGCGGCGGCTAGCCGAGCGACTTACCGCGCGACTCAATGAGATTCACGCGGAACGTACCGGAGTCGAGCTGCCCGGCTCCGGCAATCCGCAGGTGGCCGGCGGCGCACCTGCCTACGTGATGGCCAGCGGACAGTCATTCGGCGCTCCGGCGTTGCTGGCCCGCGCCCACCACGGGTCGGTCAGCAAGGAACAGCGCGCCATCGTCGAAGAAGATCTCAAAAGCGGGCAACTCAAAGCCGTGGTGGCCACGTCAAGCCTCGAGCTCGGCATCGACATGGGCGCGGTCGACCTGGTGATCCAGGTCGAGGCGCCGCCGTCGGTGGCCAGCGGGCTGCAACGAATCGGGCGAGCCGGACATCAAGTCGGCGAAGTATCGCGCGGGGTCCTGTTCCCCAAACACCGCACCGATCTGATCGGCTGCGCGGTCAGCGTGCAGCGCATGCTCACCGGCCAGATCGAGAGCATGCGGGTGCCGGCCAACCCGCTTGACATCCTGGCTCAGCACACCGTGGCAGCGGCCGCGCTCGAGCCGATCGACGCTGACCGCTGGTTCGACACCGTGCGGCGCAGTGCTCCGTTTGCGACGCTGCCGCGCAACGTGTTCGAGGCCACTCTGGATCTGCTGTCCGGCAAGTACCCGTCGACCGAGTTCGCCGAGCTGCGGCCGCGGCTGGTCTACGACCGCGACAACGGAACGCTCACCGCGCGGCCCGGTGCACAGCGGCTGGCGGTCACTTCCGGCGGCGCCATCCCTGACCGTGGGTTGTTCACCGTCTACCTCGCCACCGACTCAGAGAAGCCGTCCCGGGTGGGTGAGCTCGACGAAGAGATGGTCTACGAGTCGCGTCCCGGCGATGTCATCTCGCTCGGCGCCACCAGCTGGCGCATCGTCGAGATCACACACGACCGGGTGTTGGTAGTTCCCGCCCCGGGTCAACCGGCCCGGTTGCCATTCTGGCGCGGCGACGACGTGGGCCGCCCCGCGGAATTAGGTGCGGCGTTGGGCGCACTCACCGCGGAGCTGGCCGGCATGAGCCGTGGCGCTTTCGACAAGCGTTGTGCCGGTTGGGGTTTCGACGCTTATGCGACAGATAATCTGTGGCTGCTGCTGGACGAGCAGCGCTCCGCCACCGGAGTGGTGCCATCTGATGCCACCCTGCTGGTAGAGCGGTTTCGCGACGAGTTGGGCGACTGGCGGATCGTCCTGCACTCGCCCTACGGGCTGCAGGTGCACGGGCCACTCGCCCTGGTTGTCGGGCGACGGCTGCGTGAACGCTACGGGCTCGACGAGAAACCGACCGCCTCCGACGACGGCATCGTGGTGCGGCTGCCCGATACCGGGGAAGCGCCGCCGGGCGCCGAGCTGTTCGTCTTCGATGCCGACGAAATCGATCCGATCGTCACCGCGGAAGTGAGCGACTCGGCATTGTTCGCGTCGCGCTTCCGGGAGGCGGCCGCCCGCGCGCTGCTGCTGCCGCGCCGTCACCCCGGCCGTCGGTCGCCGCTGTGGCAGCAGCGCCAGCGCGCCGCCCAGCTGTTGGAAGTGGCGCGTAAGTACCCGGATTTTCCGATCGTGCTGGAAACGATCCGCGAATGCCTGCAGGACGTGTACGACGTCCCGAGGCTGAGCAACCTGATGGCGCAGATCGCCCAGCGAAAGGTCCGGGTGCTTGAAGTGGAAACCACCCGGCCGTCGCCGTTTGCGGCGTCGCTGCTGTTCGGTTACGTCGGCGCGTTCATGTACGAGGGCGACGTCCCGTTGGCCGAGCGACGCGCCGCCGCCCTGTCGCTGGACAGCACGCTGCTGGCCGAGTTGCTGGGTCGGGTCGAATTGCGCGAGCTGCTCGACCCCGAGGTCATTGCCGGCACCGGGCGACAGTTGCAGCACTTGTCCGAAGACCGCGCCGCACGAGACGCCGAAGGCGTGGCCGATCTGCTGCGGCTGCTGGGTCCGCTGACCGAGGACGAGGTTGCCGCCCGTGCGACGGCTTCCGACGTGGGCGGCTGGCTGGAAGGGTTGCGTGCCGCCCGACGCGCACTGACCGTATCGTTCGCCGGACGCAGCTGGTGGGTGGCCGTCGAGGACATCGGGCGGCTGCGCGACGGCGTCGGGGCCGCGGTCCCGGTGGGCCTGCCGGTCGCGTTCACCGAAGCGGTGGCCGACCCCTTGGGAGAACTGCTCGGCCGCTTCGCCCGCACCCACACGCCGTTTACCACTGCCGAGGCCGCCGCACGCTTCGGGCTGGGATTGCGGGTGACCGCAGACGTCCTGGGCCGGCTGGCCGCCGACGGTCGGCTGGTGCGCGGTGAGTTCGTCGCTACGGAGCAGACCGGCGCGGCCGGATCCGAGCAGTGGTGTGACACCGACGTGCTGCGCATCCTGCGGCGGCGATCGCTGGCCGCATTGCGAGCGCAAGTCGAGCCGGTCAGCACCGCCGCCTACGGGCGGTTCCTGCCGGCCTGGCATCAGGTGGGCAGCAGCGACACCGGAGTCGACCGGCTGGCCGGAGTGGTCGACCAGTTGGCCGGCGTGCGGATACCGGCTTCGGCGTTGGAAACGCTGGTGCTGGCGCCGCGGGTACGCGACTACTCCCCCGCCATGCTCGACGAGTTGCTGGCGACGGGCGAGGTCACCTGGTCTGGTGCCGGGTCGATCTCGGGCAGCGACGGTTGGGTGGCGCTGCATCACGCCGATTCCGCAGCGCTGACCTTGGCCGCACCGGCCGAAATCGAGTTCACCGACGTCCACCGCGCGATTCTGGACGCCTTGGCCGGCGGCGGCGCGTACTTCTTCCGCCAGCTGATCGGAGGCGAAGCGGAGTCGGACGCGAAAGCGGCGTTGTGGGAACTCGTGTGGGCCGGCTGGATCACCGGCGACACCTTCGCGCCGGTGCGCGCGCTGCTGGGCGGCAGCGCGGGCGGTCGCAAACGCTCGGCTCCGGCGCACCGGGCGCATCGCCCGCCGCGGCTGAGCCGCTATAGCGTCGCGCACGCGCAAACCCGCACCGCCGACCCGACCGTGTCCGGCCGTTGGTCGGCGCTGCCGCCACCGGAACCGGACTCCACGGTGCGCGCCCACTTCCAGGCCGAGTTGCTGTTGAACCGCCATGGGGTGTTGACGAAGGGCGCGGTGGCCGCCGAAGGCGTGCCGGGCGGGTTCGCCACGCTCTACAAGGTGTTGAGCGCGTTCGAGGACGCCGGTCGGTGCCAGCGCGGCTATTTCGTCGAATCGCTCGGAGGCGCCCAGTTCGCCGTTGCTTCTACAGTCGACCGGTTGCGCAGTTACCTCGACAGCGTCGATCCGCAGCGGCCCGACTATCGCGCGGTCGTACTCGCCGCGACTGACCCGGCCAACCCGTATGGCGCGGCCCTGCCCTGGCCCGGCTCGGACGCCGAGGGTGCGGGGCGGCCCGGTCGCAAAGCCGGTGCCCTCGTCGTGCTGGTGGACGGCGAATTGGCCTGGTTCTCCGAGCGCGGGGGGCGATCACTGCTGACCTTCACCGAGGATCCCGGCGCCGGCCAGGCCGCAGCTTCGGCGCTGGCCGATCTGGTCAGCTCCCGGCGGTTGGCATCGATCCTGGTCGAACGGGTCAACGGCTTATCGGTGTTGCAACCCGATGGTCCGAGCGCGGTCGTCGAGGCCTTGGTCGATGCCGGGTTCTCCCGCACGCCACGCGGATTGCGGCTGCGGTAGCCATGCCCGAAGGCGACACCGTATGGCACACCGCCGACACGCTGCGACGGCACTTGGTCGGGCGCACTCTGACGCGCTGCGATGTCCGGGTGCCGAAGTTTGCTACCGTCGACCTCACCGGACAGGCGGTGGACGAGGTGCTGAGCAGGGGCAAGCACCTGTTCATCAGGGTCGGCCCGGCCAGCATCCACTCACATCTGAAGATGGACGGCAGCTGGCGGGTTAGCAACCGGCCGGTAAGAGTGGACCACCGCGCACGAATCATCTTGGAAGCCAGCGAAATTCGCGCTGTCGGAGTCGACCTGGGCGTGCTGGAGATCCTCGAGCGCGAGCACGACGAAGCCGTCGTCGCACATTTGGGACCGGACCTACTCGGCGCGGACTGGGATCCGCAGGTGGCCGCCGCCAACCTCGTCGCCGACCCGGACCGTCCCATCGCCCAGGCTTTGCTCGACCAGCGGGTGATGGCCGGCGTCGGCAATGTGTACAGCAATGAACTGTGCTTCCTGAGCGGGCATCTGCCGACGGCACCGGTGCGCGCCATCGCCGATCCGCTGCGGTTGGTGTCGCGAGCCCGGGACATGTTGTGGGTCAACCGCTTTCGCTGGAACCGCTGCACCACCGGCGACACTCGAGCGGGGCGGCAGGTGTGGGTTTACGGCCGGGCCGGGCAGGCCTGTCGGCGCTGCGGAACTCCCATCGCTTATGACGGTGAGGCCGAGCGTGTGCAGTACTGGTGTCCCGCGTGCCAGCGCTGAACCGGTCAGTCGCGCGCGTGCGCCAGGAAGAACTGGGCGATCACCTGCGAGCCGTCGAACGCGCCGGTGGTGGTCCCGATGACGGCTTTGGGCAGGTATTGCTTGCCGCCCGGCCAGGTGTGTCCGCCCTTTTCGATCTTGTAGTGGACCACTTCGGTGCCCTCGGCGCAGTCCCGGGAATCGAACCGGCGCACCACGGTGCCGTCGCCGACCCGGGGCAGTTCCTCGGCCGTCGGCGTGCCCATACAACGGTCGATGGCCCGCCAGCGGTCGAGCAGGCTGTTCACCGAGATCGCATGGCTCAGCCCGCCGCGGCCTCGGACGTCGCCGCCGTTGTAGGGCACCACCGAATCGCCCGTGCCGTGCGCGTCGAGCACCGACACCGGCCGGGACGGGTTGCAGGCTACGTCGACGCCCAGCGTTCCGGACACCGGCGCGATGGCGGCGAAGACGTCGGCGCGGTCGCAGGCCAGGCGGTTGGACATGAAACCACCGTTGGACATGCCGGTGGCATAGACATGTCCGACCGGCACTTCGAAGTCGCCACGCAATTTGTTCACCAGGGCCACCAAAAAGCCGACGTCGTCGAGGCGTTTGCGGTCAGCCGGCGAGGCCCCGCGCCCGTCGGCCCAGCTCTTGTCGTAACCGTCGGGATACACCACCACCAGGCCGTTGGCGTCGGCGACCGAGTCGAAGTCGGACAAACCCCGCTGTCCGGCCCCGGTGCCGCCGCCACCGTGCAGGTTGAGCACCAGGCCGACCGGCGTAGTGGGCGGCACGTGCACCAGGTAGGTCCGGTTCAGGCCGCCGTAGGGAAACATTCCCGCCTGGTCCCGGGCACGCGCCGCTTGGACCTGACGCTCGTTGCACCCGACCAGACAGACCAGGAGAACGACCAGCGAGAGCAATCGTGCCCAAGGCATGCCGTCAAAAGTACCGATTGCACTTGCTCGGCCCGTCGTTGCGTCGGGCCGAACGCTCACCCGGCCGACGGCGGGCGGGTCATGAAAGTGCCTTTGAGCTCTAAGCCCATTGCCAGATCTTCGTACTTAGGCTCCTTGCGCTTGCGCCATCCGCTGCCGGCCGAAATCGGTGGTGCCATCAACGGCGGCAGCATCGGGAATCCGGCGCCCGCATCGCCGGCAGGCAACGGCGTTGCGGCCGACGCAAGCTGCACCGGCATGTGGGCGGCGGTCAACACTCCGGTCGCCGCGGGCGGTGCGGACAGGGTGCCCATCGGTACGGCGACACCCATCGCAGCGGACGGTTCGCTAGTCCCTAGGGCGCTGATTGCGTTGGTCAGGCTCGCCGCGGAAGCGCCCAGCGCCGATTCGCCCTCCGAGAGCCCTTCGGCGATGTCGGGGGCCACCGACTGCAGGGCCTGGGCGGAGGTGAACTGGGCAAAGTAGCTGAGCATGTTGATCGGAAAACCCGACGAGATGAACTGGTTGGCGTAGGTATTGGCCAGCCCAAACCACCCCTGGTTCGGGTCAAAGGTGACGCCAAGTGCCTGCAGTATGCCGTCGGCCGGTGACACCGGCGGAGCAATGGCTTCGGCGGGCGCCGCGGCGGCCGCGTTGGCCAAAGCCGAGGTGGTGGTCGTGGACGCGGACAGCGCGGACGCCGTGTGCACGGCCTCAGCTTGTGCCGCAGGCCCCTCCGGGGTGGTGATCAACGGCGGAGACGCGAACACGGGCAGCTCGAGAGCCTGAGCGGATGCCGCCTGATAGCGATACATCGCCGCCGAGTTGCTCACCCACATGCGTTCGTACTGCGCTTCGGTTTCCGCGATAGCCGCCACGTTCTTGCCCAAGCCGTTGGTGGCCAGCAGTTGGGCCAGCTGGATCCGGTTGGCGCTGACCACTGAGGGATGCACCACCGCCGACAGCGTGGTGCCGAACGCGCCGGCCGCAATCTGCGCCGAGGAGGCCAACCGCAGGCACTGCTGTGCGGTGCCGCCGATCCAGGTGAGGTATGTTGCTACGGCCTCGATCATGGCCGTCGACGCCGGACCGTTCCAGGACTCCGCGACCGACGCCAGCACCGGCCGGTACGCGCGCACCGACTCTTCGAGGTCGAAGCCGAGCCGCTGCCAGGCAGCAGAGGCCGCCACCAGCGACTCCGCGCCTGGTCCGGAGTGAATCAGCGCTGAGGTGACCTCAGGTGGCAAACCAATGAAATCCATGACATACACAATGTCAACTCAGGTAAATTTTTGTAAAACTTTGCGTGCACCGAGAAGGGAAATACCTCGGAACATTGCGCGTCGAGGACCCTCCGGTCATGAGACGGCGTCGACCGCGGCCACCAGGCGTCCCCGCAACCCGTCCGGAACGGGAACGTATCCGTGCTCGGCCAGATCAAGCTGACCGGTGCCAGACGCACTTTGCAGAAATGCCCGGACGGCCGCCCCCACCTGCGGGTCGGGATACTTCGAGCACACAATTTCATAGGTCGCCAACACGATTGGGTAGGCGCCGGGTTGGTTGGGCCGGTAGAACGAGATCGTGTCGAAGGCCAGGTCGTTGCCCTCCCTGGTGAACCACGCCGACGAAATCGTCTTGCCCACCGAATCGGCACCGATTGCGACCGGCTCCGGACCGGCCGACGTGACGACCTTGACCACGTTCAAGTGCTGGGCTTGGGCGAATGACCACTCCACATAGGTGATCGACCCTTCGCTGCCCTTGACTGCCGCGACGACGCCGGCGCTGCCCTGGGCACCCTGGCCGACCCCGTTGAACGTCTTCCCAGCACCTTTGCCCCACGCGCCATCCGAAGCCGTATCGAGATAGCGCTGGAAGTTGTCCGACGTACCCGACTCATCGCTTCTGAACACCACCCGAATGGCCTCGGCGGGTAGGGCGACACCGGGGTTGAGCGCCGCAATCGCGGGGTCGTTCCAACTGGTGATCGCGCCGTTGAACACCTTGGCCGCGGTCGGTCCGTCGAGGACCAGGGAATCGATACCGCCGATGTTGTAGGCCATGGCGATGGGGCCGAATACCATCGGCAGATTCCAGGCCGGCGAGCCGCACCGCTGCTGGGACCTGGCGTACTCGCTCTTGCTCAGCGGCGAATCCGATCCGCCGAAATCGGTTCTGCCGTCCAGGAATTCGTTGATTCCGGCACCGGAACCATTGGCCGTGTAATTCAGCGACTGCCCCGGGCATGCGTGTTCGAAAGCCTTGGTGAACCGGCTGACGGCGTTTTCCTGGGCCGTGGAACCGCTGGCCTTGAGGGTCGACCGGCCGCCGCAGGCAACCGCCGCCGACGGCGCCGTCGGCGAGGTCTTCGCACTCGTTGCAGTAGCACCGTTTTGACTACCACACGCCGACAACACCACGGCCAAGACGGTCAGTACGGCACCAAATCGGTTGAGAATCAATTCAATTCCTCGACGAATACGCAAGTGGACGGCGGCCAATGCTAACAAGCTTCACCCGCCGCCAGCCGCCCTCAACCGGGTTGGACGCAGCCAGATTTGAAAATTTCAGCTGCAGTTTCCGGCAGATTCACGCTGTTGAAAGTTGCCGCAAGCAACCTCACGCCACGGAAAGTTGTCACTTGCGGGTTTGTTACGTGCGATCATCGCTGGGGTAACCACTTGATTCCGTCGACTCTGGACCACGGGGAGGTTGTAGCGATGCCGATAAGCCAACGGCGCTCGACCAAATCCGTGCGCTATCTGGCCGGCCCGGTGCTGGCGGCGGCGTTGATCAGCCTCACCGAGGTGGCGACGGCCCCAGCCGCTCCCGCCGACGCGGTCGACGGCCAGTTCCTGAATGCGATCCAGTCCCATGGCATCAACTTCGCCTCACCGCAAGCCGCGATCCTGGCCGGTCACCAGGTCTGCAACGAACTCGACGGGGGACGGCCCAAAGCCGAGGTCGCCAGCGACGTGGCGGGCAGCAGCAATCTGGACGGCTACCACGCCGGCTACTTCGTCGGCGTGAGCATCGCCGCGTACTGCCCGAGGCACCACACAGCGTCATAACTCGTTACTGAGTCGTAACGCCCGGTCAACGTGAATCGACAGGTGCGCACATACACTTTCGACACACGTAGCCCCAGGAGCGATCAGTGATAGCGAAAGTGTTGTCAACCATTGCGATCGCGGCCAGTGTTGCGCTGGCGACCGCCAATCCCGCTGGCGCCGACCCCTCCGTCTTCGCCGTGCTCAGCTGCAGCTGCGACGCGGGCCCCAGCTTCTCGGTCGGGGACCCGACCGTGCGGCAACAAGTCGATGCAGGGATCGAGAACGGTCTGGCCGACCTGCAAAGTTTCTTGGACTAGAAACCGCGGCGACTGACGAACTCGCGCCGCGACCCGGTGAGCGGGTCATCGAACTCGATGCGCTGTGCCAGCAATTGCAACGGGGTGCTGAAATCGTCATCCGCGACCGCGATCACCTTGGGATACAACGGATCTCCGAAGATCGGCACACCGAGGGACGCCATGTGCACCCGCAGCTGGTGGGTACACCCGGTGCGCGGCGTGAGCCGGTAGACACCGTCGCTCGATGCCTGGTGAATCACCGTCTCCGCGTTAGGCGCCCCAGGGACGGTGACCGCCTGTAAGTTCCCGCGACGCTTGATGATTCGAGTGCGCACCACCCGAGGCAGCACAAGCTTGGGGTCCACGGCGGCCCGCGCCAGATAGCTCTTGCGTACTTCACCTCTGGCGAAAAGCGTTTGGTACCTACCCCGTAACTCGCGTCGGGTGGTGAACAGCAGCACCCCGGCGGTGAGACGGTCTAGCCGGTGGGCGGGGCTCAACTCGGGTAGACCAAGAGCGCAGCGCAACCGCACCAACGCCGTCTGCGCAACGTGGCGCCCCCGCGGCATAGTGGCCAGAAAGTGCGGCTTGTCGACGACGACGATGTCGTCGTCTTGATACAGCACCGGGATGTCGAACGGCACCGGCACCTCGTCGGGCAGATCCCGGTAGAGGTACACACTAGAGCCGGCCGGCAACACGGTGGCGTCGTCAACTACCGAGCCGTCTGCGGTAACAACCTCTCCCGCAAGGACTTTAGCCTCAGCCGACGCCCCGAACCTCGCGGCGAGCTCGGCCAGCACCAGTCCGCCGTGTAACCGCACCCGCACCGGTCCCAACGCGTCGCGAACCTGCAAGGGCGGGAGCGGCACGCTCAATTGAGCGGGACCGGCTCGAGGATCTCCGCGCGCGCCTCCGGTGCGTTGGCGCGCAGCTCGTCGGCTGAGACGTCGTCGGGTTGGGCCTGCGAAAGCACCTCGGCCTCCACCCGGGCCAGGTAATTGGCTACCTCGCGGTCGACGTCGGCAGCGCTCCAACCCAGCACCGGCGCAACCAGATCGGCCACCTCGCGGGCGCAGTCCACGCCCCGGTGCGAGTACTCGATGGAGATCCGCATCCGGCGGGCCAGGATGTCCTCCAAATGCAGCGCGCCCTCGGCCGCGGCGGCGTACACGGCTTCCACCTTGAGATACCCAGGCGCGTTCTTGATCGGGCCGAGCAGGTCAGGACGATCCGCGGCCAGTGCCAGCACGTCGTCCATCAGCGATCCGTAACGGTCCAGCAAATGGCGCACCCGATAGGGATGCAGTCCGACGCGCTCGCCGACGTGTTCGACCTGATTGATCAGCGCGAAGTAACCGTCCGCACCAAGCAGGTTGACCTTCTCGGTGATCGAAGGCGCCACCCGCGCCGGAACGAACTGCACCGCAGCATCAATCGCGTCAGCGGCCATTACCCGGTAGGTGGTGTACTTGCCCCCCGCAATGGCGACCAGCCCGGCCGCGGGCACCGCCACCGCATGCTCGCGGGACAGCTTGGATGTCTCCTCGCTCTCCCCGGCTAGCAACGGGCGCAACCCGGCATACACGCCGTCGATGTCGGAGTGCGTCAGTGGTGTTGCCAACACCTCGTTGACGGTGCTCAGGATGTAGTCGATGTCTGCCTTGGTGGCTGCCGGGTGGGCCAGGTCCAGGTTCCAGTCCGTGTCGGTGGTGCCGATGATCCAGTGGCTGCCCCACGGAATGATGAACATCACCGACTTCTCGGTGCGCAAGATCATCGCGACGTCGCTGACGATCCGATCGCGCGGCACCACCACGTGCACGCCTTTGGACGCGCGGACCTGGAAACGGCCGCGCTGCTTGGACAGCGCCTGGATCTCGTCGGTCCAGACCCCGGTCGCGTTGACCACGACATGGCCGCGCACCTCGGTGATTGCGCCGTCCTCGGAGTCCCGCACCCGCACGCCGGTGACCCGATCGCCCTCGCGCAGCAACGCCACCACTTGGGTAGAGGCCCGCACGACCGCGCCGTAGTGCGCGGCGGTGCGCGCGACCGTCATGGTGTGGCGGGCGTCGTCGACGACGGTGTCGTAATAACGGATGCCGCCGATCAACGCGCTGCGCTTGAGGCCCGGGCTCAACCTTAGGGCTCCCGCGCGCGTGAAATGCTTTTGCGCGGGAACGGATTTGGCGCCACCGAGCTGGTCGTAGAGAAAGATGCCCGCGGCCATGTAGGGACGTTCCCACCACCGCTTGGTCAGCGGGAACAGGAACGGAAGTGGCTTGACCAGATGCGGCGCCAGCGTTGTCAGCGACAGCTCGCGCTCGAAAAGGGCTTCACGCACCAACCCGAACTCGAGTTGCTCGAGATAGCGCAGCCCGCCGTGGAACATTTTCGACGAGCGGCTCGAGGTGCCCGACGCGAGGTCGCGGGCCTCCACGAGCGCCACTTTGAGCCCGCGAGTGGCCGCGTCGAGCGCGCACCCCGAGCCCACTACGCCCCCGCCGATGACCACCACGTCGAACTGCTCATCGCCCAGCCGTTCCCAGGCTTTGGCCCGTTGCTCAGGTCCCAGCGACCCGTCGGACCAAGTCTGCTCGCTCTCGGCTGCATTGCTCGGGTTGGTCACGACGACGGGCTCCTTGTCAGTTACTGGTCGGTTCGTTGCCCAACCAGGCTAGTTCGTCCGGCGGCTTTGTTCGTCGAGTTAGTCCAGATCGTCGTGCGCCATCAGTCGGCGGGCGGCCTCGGTGATCGAACCGGACAACGAGGGGTAAACGGCGAGTGTCTGGGCCAACTCGTTGACGGTGATGCGGTTGGTCACGGCCACCGCGATAGGCAGGATCAGCTCGGAGGCGATCGGCGCCACCACCACGCCGCCGATCACCACACCGGTGGATTTGCGGCAGAAGATCTTGACGAAACCCTGCCGCAACCCAGACATTTTGGCCCGCGCGTTGGTGTGCAGCGGCAGCATGATGGTCCGCGCGCTGAACTCGCCGTCGTCGATCGCTGATTGCGGTACCCCGACGGCGGCGATCTCGGGCCGGGTGAATACCGTCGCCGCCACCGTGCGCAACCGGATCGGGTTAACACCCTCGCCCAGCGCGTGGTACATCGCGATCCGGCCTTGCATGGCCGCGACGGAGGCCAAGAGCAGCAGTCCAGTGCAGTCGCCGGCCGCGTAGATGCCAGGCACCGACGTGCGCGAAACCCGGTCCACCTTGAGATAGTCGCCGGGGCCCAGATCGATACCGACCCGCTCCAGGCCGAGTCCGCTGGTGTTGGGGATCGACCCGATTGTCATCAGGGCGTGGCTGCCTTCGACGGTGCGGCCGTCGGTCATCGTCACCAGGACGCCGTTGTCGGTGCGGGTGACGGATTCGGCGCGCGCGTTCTTGAACAACTTCACGCCGCGCTCGGCGAACGACTCTTCCAGCACCGCCGCCGCGTCGGCGTCCTCGTAGGGCAACACCCGGTCGCGGCTGGCCGCCACGGTCACCGGCACCCCCAACTCGGTGTAGGCGTGCACGAACTCGGCGCCGGTGACGCCCGAGCCCACCACGATCAGGTGCTCCGGCAGCTCCTTGAGATCGTAGAGCTGACGCCAGGTGAGAATCCGCTCGCCGTCGGGCTGGGCCGACGGCAGGATTCGGGGGCAGGCGCCGGTGGCGATCAGCACCACGTCGGCGTCGTGCTCGGTGACGCTGCCGTCCGGCGCAGTCGCCTTCACCCGGTGCCGCGCCAGCCCCGGCGCCGGGTCTCTCAACTCGCCGCGGCCGGTGACCAGCTGCACACCGACGCTACGCAGCTGGTCGGCAATGTCGGCCGACTGCTCGGAGGCGAGATTGCGTACCCGGTCATGGATCTGCGGCAGGTCGATCTTGGCGTCGTCGATATCGATCTCGAAGCCCAGCCGGGGGGCGCGCCGCAACTCGGTGCGCAGCCAAGTGGACGCGATGAACGTCTTGGACGGCACGCAGTCGTCCAACACGGCCGCGCCACCAACACCATCGGAGTCGATGATCGTTACTTCGACGTCGGGGCGAGAGTTTGCGGCCACCAGGGCCGCTTCGTATCCGGCCGGGCCTCCACCGAGGATCACGATGCGGGTCACCACGCCCCTAACCTAGCCCGACGACGATGCCGCCGCTGCGCGGCGGAGGAGGAGTCGGGCCATCCAACCTAGCCCGACGACGATGCCGCCGCTGCGCGGCGGAGGAGGAGTCGGGCCATCCAACCTAGCCCGACGACGATGCCGCCGCTGCGCGGCGGAGGAGGAGTCGGGCCATCCAACCTAGCCCGACGACGATGCCGCCGCTGCGCGGCGGAGGAGGAGTCGGGCCATCCAACCTAGCCCGACGACGATGCCGCCGCTGCGCGGCGGAGGAGGAGTCGGGCCATCCAACCTAGCCCGACGACGATGCCGCCGCTGCGCGGCGGAGGAGGAGTCGGGCCATCCAACCTAGCCCGACGACGATGCCGCCGCTGCGCGGCGGAGGAGGAGTCGGGCCATCCAACCTAGCCCGACGACGATGCCGCCGCTGCGCGGCGGAGGAGTCGGGCCATCCAACCTAGCCCGACGACGATGCCGCCGCGCAACGGCGAACCTCGACATGCCGTCTAAGATTTCCCCGTGCCGCTCTACGCCGCTTACGGATCGAACATGCATCCCGAGCAGATGCTCAAGCGTGCACCGCACTCACCGATGGCCGGAACCGGCTGGTTGCCGGGGTGGCGGCTGACATTCGGCGGTGAGGACTTCGGCTGGGAGGGTGCGCTGGCCACAGTGGTCGAAGACCCGGGTTCGCGGGTCTTCGTGGTGCTCTATGACATGACGCCCGCCGACGAGATGAACCTGGACCGGTGGGAGGGCTCCGAGTTCGGCGTGCACAAGAAGATCCGCTGCCGGGTGCAGCGCGAGGCGTCGGACACCGATATCGACCCGGTGCTGGCGTGGCTGTACGTGCTGGATGCCTGGGAGGGCGGCCTGCCGTCCGCCCGCTACCTGGGCGTGATGGCCGATGCCGCCGAGATTGCCGGTGCGCCAGCCGATTACGTGCACGATCTGCGCACCCGCCCGGCCCGCAACATCGGCCCAGGTACCGGCCCCTAGCCTGTCCCCGTTCTGACCGCGAGCGCGCGTGTCTGCACAG
>NZ_LZLS01000182.1 GCF_001673365.1 Mycobacterium asiaticum | reverse complement strand
GAAGATCATCCTCGGGAAGGTGCGCCCACTTTCAGGCCGCCTCGCCGAGGCTCATCCACAGGTATTGATCATTGCTCTGTTGCCCGGCCCGCGGCGCGGGCCTCGTCGCAATTTTGGTAGATGACCGGCTGGCTCGGTGCGGTGGTGTTGTCGAAGTGGATCGTCGGGTGAGTTGCGTCGCGGCAGGGACGGGACTCGCTTCGTCAGCGAGTAAACGATGATGGCAACCACACCACAATGACTGCGACCAGAAGCCAGGCGGTGATGCGCACCAGCCGCTCGCGTGCCGACTCGCTCAGAGATAACCGCCGCAGCAGCCGGTGAAAGACACTGGGCATGTCGCGAATCATGCGCGCATCATTCGCTTTCCGAGGCGAATTTCGAGTGAATACGCGGATTTGTCCTCCGGCAAGTTGTCAGCCCCTAAGGGTCAGGCCGTCGCGACCTTATTCGACTTGGTCCTATTGCATCGCCAGCACAGAGTCTGCAGATTCTCCGGCGTGGATAAGCCCCCCCTTGAGACCGGGATGACGTGGTCGACTTCCAGAAGCAAATGAGGCTCGGCAGCGACCGACACCGAGCACGAGCGGCACGTGTAATTGTCACGGGATTTGATGAGGTTCCGCAGCTTCGAAGTCATCAGCGCGCGTTGGCCGGCCGCAGTCCTCCTGAACCGAATCTTCTGCGACATCGTCTCTACGAGCGCGTCAATCGTCGGGGTGTTCAGTGTGATTGTGGTTTCTTGCCCGCTGTTTCCACCGGCACTGACGTACTGGAACACATACAGGGGATAGGGAACCGTGATCGGTGACAATTCGACACCGACGTGCTGCATAAATTCCTCCGCGTAGTGCTTCAATATGAAGGTCGGCGGATCGAACGATTTGGTGATGCTGGCTTCGCGCTCCCCGAGGTTGCTGATCGCGTCTTCGAGTCGTGCAACGTCCTCACCCAGCTTCTCCACGCGGGTGAGGCTGGACTCGTCAGCGTTGATGCTGAAGTATTTCATCAGATACTTCACGGGGGCAGCCTTGGCATTGCGGACGACCTGCAACGAGCAATTATGAACGTTCGACGCGCTGTAGTTCGCAACGTTCCGATCCCGGCCGGTACTGGTGCTGGCTGGTGTTCTGGAAGGTCGCCAGATGCGCGTACGTGCCACTGGCTGATGCGCCCAGACTGAATGACCCCTGGCTGTGGATCTCCGATACGTAGGCAGCGATCTCGTTGTGCTCAGCGACCACCGATGCCAGCTTGTTTTTGTGCGCTAGGAACTTCTCGCTGCGGAAGTACCGCTCTTTCAGGACGTAGCGGCCAACCCGATACGCGATCCAGGCCGACAGGACGATAACGCCCACGACCACAACGATTTTCCAGACCGCCCGAACGATTACGATCACCACGCCAACAACAAAAAGCACCGCAAACAATTGCGCCATCCGGGCCCTCCTTGAGGAGGGATTTAACTCGAGTTTGGTTTGAGAAGTAGTGAAACCAGCGGATTCATCCAGTAGTCGCAACTAGTTCCCAAGATGATGCGGTGCGCGAGGTTACCGTCCTCAAGTTCGTGATGGCGGAGTCTACGAGGCAGGTCTGCGATCGAGGCTCGGACGACTTGGTTTCCGGCGACGGCACTAAGTACTTGTCCCGACTGAAGTCCAGCGGAGGGTGGTTCGCGGGGCGGTCAAGCGGGCGAAGATCCGGGCGATCACCCCGCGCGATTGCAGGCACGCCACTGCCAGCCTGGCAATCAGTGCCGGGGCCAATGTGCTTGCGGTCAGCAGGATGTTGGGGCACGAGCCGCAGGTGACGCTGCGGACGTACGCGGACCTTTCGATACCGATCTCGACAAGGTGAGGAACGCGCTGGGCGCGGCGCACCGTAAGAGTATGTCCTAACGGGGTCCAAAGCGTGTCCAGCCACTGCGCGGAGAGAACGGCTAGCGTCTCCTAACAGCACAGAAGCCCGAAAAACTTTGGCGGTGGCGGAGGGATTTGAACCCTCGGACGGTTTTAGCCGTCACACGCTTTCGAGGCGTGCTCCTTAGGCCGCTCGGACACGCCACCGCCGAGCAGCTTACCGAACCAACCGGCGCTCACCCCAATCGCTGGCGTGCGAAGAACTCCTCCATCGGCGCGGCGCACTCGGCAGCGAGCACTCCGCCGCGTACCTCGGGACGATGGTTGAGCCGACGATCGCGCACCACATCCCACAGCGAGCCGACCGCGCCGGTCTTCGGCTCCCAAGCGCCGAACACCACGCGCGCGACCCTGGCCAGCACCAACGCCCCGGCGCACATGGTGCACGGCTCGACCGTCACCGCCAGCGTCGCGCCTTCCAGCCGCCAGCCATCGCCCAACACCGACGCTGCCGCCCGCAAAGCCAGAATCTCCGCGTGCGCTGTCGGATCACCGATCGCCTCGCGGGCGTTCACGGCGCGGGCCAACTCGGTGCCG
Organism: Mycobacterium asiaticum; assembly: GCF_001673365.1. Taxonomy (GTDB): domain Bacteria; phylum Actinomycetota; class Actinomycetes; order Mycobacteriales; family Mycobacteriaceae; genus Mycobacterium; species Mycobacterium asiaticum_A. The sequence continues at coordinate 17,629 of NZ_LZLS01000182.1, read as the reverse complement.
TCGGCACCCACCACCACCGCACCGATCGGAACGTCGCGCGGGCCAGCCGAACCAGCCACCTCTAACGCGGCACGAACTAACTCTTCGTCAGAATTGATCACCGCCCGAGGCGGTCGATCACCGCCGAGAGCTGGTCGGCAAAACCCATCTCGCGGGCGATGCGGCCCAGCTGCTCGTCGGCATACAGATCGGTCTCGTCGAGGATCACCCCGAGCACGGCTTCGGGCAGCCCGATATCGGAAAGCAAACCCAGGTCACCCTCTTCGAACGGGTCGGCATCCTCGAGGTCTTCGGGATCGATCTCGGCGTCCAGATTGTCCAGCACCTCGGCGGCGATGTCGTAATCCAGTGCGGCGGTGGCGTCCGACAGCAGCAACCGTGTCCCAGATGGGGCTGGCCGCACAATGACGAAGAACTCGTCGTCGACATCGAGCAGCCCGAAGACGGCGCCGGCGCTGCGCAGCTCACGCAGTTCGGTCTCGGCGGCCGACAAACTCGTCAACGCCTTGGCGCCCAGAGGCGCACAGCGCCACCGGCCCTCTTCTCGTACGACCGCGACGCCGAAGCCGTCCGGAGTGTCGGTGGACGGGCCTGTTGCTGAAGCCCGTTGTGCTCCCATGGCCGCCTACGCTAGTCCCTGACCTGGCCCCTGGCCAGATGAAGCCAGATGACGCCAGATGAAGCCGGACCGAGCGATCCACCGCCAGTTGAACTGTGCCAACCTTGCAGGGTGGGGAAGACACCGGTATGCGTGCTTGGGCTGGGTCTGATCGGCGGTTCCATCATGCGGGCCGCTGCCGGAGCGGGCCGGGAAGTCTTCGGCTACAACCGCTCGGTGGAGGGCACCCAAGGTGCCCGGTCCGAAGGCTTCGACGCCTCTCTGGACCTGACCGAGACGCTGGCCCGCGCCGCCGCCAGCGAAGCTCTGATCGTGCTGGCCGTGCCGATGCCGGCCCTACCGAACATGCTTGCCCACATCCGCGAGACCGCGCCGAACTGTCCGTTGACCGACGTCACCAGCGTGAAGACCGCGGTGCTGGACGAGGTCGTCGCCGCCGGTCTGCTGACCCGCTTCGTCGGGGGCCACCCGATGACGGGCACCGCGCATTCGGGCTGGACGGCCGGGCACGGCGGGTTGTTCAACCGGGCACCCTGGGTGGTCAGCGTCGATGATCACGTCGACCCCGAGGTCTGGGCAATGGTGATGCAGTTGGCGCTGGACTGCGGAGCCGTAGTGGTGCCCGCCAAATCCGACGAGCACGACGCCGCCGCCGCCGCCATCTCGCACCTGCCGCATCTGCTCGCCGAAGCGCTGGCCATCACGGCCGCCGAGGTCCCGCTGGCATTCGCGCTGGCCGCAGGTTCTTTCCGGGATGCCACCCGGGTCGCGGGCACAGCGCCGGACCTGGTCCGCGCGATGTGCGAGTCCAACACCACCCAGTTGGTACCGGCGACCGAACGCATCATCGAGCTGCTCAGTCGCGCAAGTCAGTCGCTGGCCAGCAACGGTTCGGTGGCCGATCTCGTCGACGAGGGCCATGCCGCCCGCACCCGCTACGAGAGTTTCCCGCGCCTGGACATCGTCACCGTCACCATCGGCGCGAACGGGTGGCGCCAACAACTGGCCGCCGCCGGGCGCGCCGGCGGTGTGATCAGATTCGCTCTGCCAAGCCTGGATAGTCGACAATGAACCCGTCGGCATCGACCGTCACCACAGTGTCGGCCACTGGCGAGCGCAGTTTGATCCCGTCCAGCCGGCCTTCGCTGGTGTAGCTGACGGTGGCCGCGTCAACGGTCATCTCCGGCACGTTGACATAGACCATCGGCAACACGATCGAGTCCGCGCGTTCATGGATGCCCACGCGCCGGATCGGCAGCGCGTTGAAGAACGGGCTGAACACCAGGTCGACATCCAGGGCGCCGTTGAACCCGGCGCGCCGCTCCCCTTGATGATCGGTGATCAACCACATGTTCTCTTCGTCACGTGCGATAGCAAGCTGGCGCTCCCGCTCGGCCAGCGTGACGGTCAGCCCGAACCGCTTGGTGGCGCCGGACTCGTCGGTCTGCAGTTCGTAGAACGCGCCGAACGCCGGGTTGTTCGCGGTGGCCGCGGCCACTATTCGGCCATTTGCTTTAATTCGCTTGCCGGACAACTGGATTCGTACGGATTCCATGCGCGAGATGTCCTGCGCACGCCAGGTCAGCATCTGTGGCCAGACGCTGGCAGTCGGGTTAGAAGGGGCTGCGGTCACGTCTCTACCGTAGGACGTGTCGGGCACTTGCGGACGCTTTGTCCCCAACTGCACCATCAACTGCGACATCGCGAGGACGATCTCGCCTGCTCAGCCGCCCGCTACCCGGCGCACTGGCCCACACTGCGAGCGCCAATAGTCCGTCCAGGATCAGCGCCAGCGCCGCCACCATCAGCGCGCCCACCAACGCGATGTGAAACTGGCGCTCCTTGATCCCGTCGATCAGGTAGCGGCCCAACCCGCCCAGGCTGGCGTAGGCCGCCACCGTCGCGGTCGCGACAATCTGCAATGTCGCGTTACGCAGACCACCCAGGATCAGCGGCAACGAATTGGGCACCTCGACGCGCAACAGCACCTGGGATTCGGTCATGCCCACTGCGCGCGCGGCATCGACCACCAACCGGTCGACGCTGGCGATCCCCGCATAGGTGCCGGCCAGCAGGGACGGGATGCCAAGCAGCATCAGTGCCACGATCGGCGGACCCAGACCCAACCCGTAAAGCAATACGCCCAGCAGCAAAACGCCCAGCGTCGGCAGCGCGCGCAACCCGTTGACCGCGCCCACCGCCAGCAACTGGCCGCGACCGGTGTGCCCGATGACCAGCCCGAGCGGCACGGCGATTACCGCTGACGCCGCCACCGCCAGCGCGGTGTACTCCAAGTGCTCGCAGGTGCGGGCACCCAGACCGGCGGGACCGGTCCAGTTGCTCGCGGTCATCAGGTAAGACAGGGCCTGTTCGACGAAGCTCATCGGGCCCCGCCCACCAGCGAGGATCGAATTCCCCGGCTGCGCTGCCACGGCGTGGCCAGGCGACCGGCGACGCTGATCAGCGTGTCGATCACCACCGCCAGCGCGAACATCGCGATGATGCCGGCGACGATCTGATCGCTCTTGTTCATCTGAAAACCGGAGGTGAACCAGGTACCCAAGCCGCCGATCCCGATCACCGAACCGACCGAGACCATCGCGATGTTGGTCACCACGACCACACGCAACCCGGCGACCAGTACCGGAATCGAGAGCGGCAATTCGACTTTGAGCATCCGGGCCAATGGCCCGTAACCGACAGCGACGGCCGCCTCCCGCACGGTCGCCGGTACCGCGTCCAGGGCTTCGAGTACCGCGCGCACCATCAGCGCGGTGGTGTAGGCACTCAGCGCGACGATGACGTTGGCCTCGTCGAGGATTCGGGTCCCGATGATCAGCGGCAGCACCACGAACAGCGCCAGCGACGGGATTGTGAAGACCACGCTGGCCGTCGCAGTGGTGAGCCGGCGCAGTAGCGGAGCGCGCTGCACCAGCAGCCCGAGCGGTACCGCGACAGCCAACCCGATCACGACCGGAATCAGCGACAGCCGCAAGTGAATGAGCGTCAGGGCCCACGCGGTGTCCAGATGGGTCAGCAGGTAGTGCATCAGGTTTGCCGCCGGGCTTCGACTGCGGCCAGCACGTCGGTGGCCACAATGCCCCCGATCACCCGGTTCGCGCGGTCCACGGCGACCCCCACCGACGACGGCGATGACAGCGCCGCGTCCAGCGCCTGGCTGAGATTGCCGCCGAGATGGAACACCGATCCGACGCCCGTGACGATCTCTTCCAGCGGTTCGCCCCCGCGGTGCCGGCGCAGCCCGTCAGCGTCGATCCAGCCCAGCGGCGCGCCGTCGTCATCGACCAGCAGTGCCCAGCCATCTGAGAGTTGCTTATTGTCCAAGGCCGATGCGGCCAGCCGCTCGATGTCGTGCAGCGGTAGCTCGGCCGTAATCAACTGCAGCCAACGATAGCCGCGGCCGAGCCCGATGAATCTGGCTACGAAATCGTTGGCCGGGCGCGCAAGTAATTGCGCCGGGGCGTCGTATTGCTGCAGAACACCGCCGGGCCCGAACACGGCGACTTGATCCGCCAACCGCAGCGCCTCGTCGATGTCGTGGGTGACGAAGACGATGGTTTTATGCAATTCGCTTTGCAGCCGCAGTATTTCGTTCTGCAGGGTGTGCCGGACGACGGGATCGACAGCCGAAAAAGCCTCGTCCATCAACAGAATTGGCGGATCGGCCGCCAGCGCTCTGGCCACTCCGACCCGCTGCTGTTCGCCGCCGGACAGTTGCGCCGGGTAACGCTTCGCGAGCTTGGCATTCAGCCCGACTAGTTCGAGAATTTCGTAGGCGGCACTGCGTGCTGCGCGGCGCGACTGGCCCTTGAGTACCGGCACCGTCGCGATGTTGTCGATGACACGTTGGTGCGGCATCAGCCCCGCGTTCTGAATGACATAGCCGATACCGCGACGCAACTGCACCGGGTCCACATTCAACACGTTCTTGCCGTCGACGGTGATGGTGCCCGAGGTGGGATCGACCATCCGGTTGATCATCCGCAGCGCTGTGGTCTTGCCGCTCCCGGAGGATCCGACGAAGACGGTCAATTTCCCTTGGGGGACATCAAGACTCAATCCGTCTACGGCTCTGGCACCGCTGGGAAAGACCTTGCTGACGTCATCGAAGCTGATCACGTCACTGCCCGACCGGATGATCGAACCCGTTGTCGTGCACCCATTTCCGGGCCGCCTGGTCGGGATCGAGACCGCCGTTGCCCGATACCGCGGCGTTGAGTTCGGCGACGTTCTCGGTGGTGAGCTTGGCCGACACCGCGTCCAGCACATCTTTGAGACGGTCCGACTTCTTCTGCGAATTCACCAGCGGCACAATGTTGCCGGCCAGAAAATTGTGTTCGGGATCCTCCAGCACCGTCAAATGGTTCTGCACGACCGCGGGCGAAGTGCTGAAGATGTTGGCGGCGGTGGCATTTCCCTCGACCAGCGCCCGCACCGTAACCGGTCCGCCGCCGTCGTTGATAGTTATGAAATTGCCGGGGCTGATCTGTAGGCCGTACTTCTGCCGCAGCCCGGGCAGCCCGGACGGCCGGGTGGTAAAAGCCGAGGGTGCAGCGAACCGGACCTCAGCAGAATGCGCAGCCAGGTCGCCAATGGTCTTGAGCCCCCACCTGGCCGCCGTGGCACTGGTGACGGTGACGGTGTCGGTATCGGAAGCTGGTGACGGCGTCAGGATCGACAGGTCACCCGGGAGCCGCTTATAGAGTTCCAATTCCACGTTGTCGAGCATGGTGGCCGTGGAGTTGGGCTCGAAGTAGAGCAGCAAATTGCCGATGTACTCCGGCACTAGGTCTATGGAATGGTCTTTGAGCGCCGGGATATACGTCTCACGGCTGCCGATCCCCATGCGCCGGCCGACATCGAAGCCGTTGGCCTGCAACGCCTGCGCGTAGATCTCGGCGATGATCACCGATTCCGGGAAGTCGCCCGAGCCGACCACGATGGATTTCGGCCCGCCGCTGGCCGAGCCGAACGGATCGGGGTTGCCGCACGCCGCAACCAGGCACACCACCAAACAGACCGCCGCGCGCCGCAGCATCCTCACTTTGCAGACACTATCCGGCGACGAACACCGTCGCAGCGAAGCAAGCTATGAGTTTCCCGCGTGGTTTGGTTTGATTCGGCCCGGGATGGGAGAAAGATGGAGTTATGAGCAGCAAACCTTCTGGCTCGCCTTCGTCCGCCGATGAGCCCGTGCCGTCTCCCCAGGCACGTCCCAAGACACCAGAGGAGCGGTCCCGCCCGGCGCCCAAGGACCGGGCCTCCACCTTCACCCGAGCCGGCGCCCTGTGGGGCGCGTTGACGGGTGGCTTTCTGATACTGATCCTGCTGTTGGTGTTCATCACCCAGAACATGTCCTCGGCCTCGTTCGCCTTCCTGGGCTGGCGGTGGACACTGCCATTGGGGGTGGCCATGCTGGTGGCCGCGATTGGTGGCGGGCTGATCACCGTTGCGGTGGGCACAGCGCGGATGGTGCAGTTGCGCCGGGCGGCAAAGAAGAACCTCGCGGCCGCGGTCCGCTAGCTTTTGGTCCCGTCCGCCGCGAGTGCACTCCCGGCTTTGAGTGTGCGCACATGGCGGGAAAATCGTCCGGGCGCCGCCGTGGCCGCACAGTCAAAGCCGCAGACGCACACTCAAGCCCCCAGCTTGGCGATCTCTGCAAGTCCGCGAGAGATCAGCGGCGCGACCACGTCGGTCGCGTCGTCGATCGAGTCTTCTGCGCCGTCGGCCTGTTCTGACATGCGACGACGGAAATCGATCCCCGCGGCGATGATGGCGAGCTTGAAATACGCCAACGCCATGTAGAACTCCCACTGGCCCAGCGGTTGCCCGGAGACCAGTGAATACCGGTCGGCCAGTTCGTCGGCCGACGGCAGCAGCGGCGAGGTCCATGCGGCCTGCGTATCGATGATCAGATCCAGCGCCGGATCGCGGTAGACGCACATCAGAGCGGCATCGCTGATCGGGTCGCCGAGCGTGGAAAGTTCCCAGTCCACGACGGCGCGCACCTTGGTCGGATCGTCGGCGTCCAGGATGGTGTTGTCGATCCGGTAGTCGCCATGCACGATCGACGTGCGGCTTTGCTGCGGAACGGCTTGCTGCAGAGCCGAATGCAATCGCATCACGTCGTCGTCGCGGCGATCGTCGGGCAGCCGGACCAACTCCCACTGTGAGCCCCACCGCCGCACCTGACGTTCCAGATAGCCGTTGGGCTTTCCGAAGTCGCTCAACCCCACCGATTCCGGGTCGATGCTGTGCAGGTCGACGAGTACCCGGATCAGCGCGTCGACGCAGCCGTCGATGGCGCGGCGGCCCAGCGATTCCAACTCGGCGCGCCGACGCACCACCCGTCCCGCAACGAATTCGACGATCTGGAACGGGCCGCCCAGCACCGAAGCGTCGTCGCACAACGCGATCGTGCGCGCCACCGGCACGGCAGTGTCCTGCAGCGCGGCCACAACCTTGAACTCACGGCTCATGTCGTGCGCCGAGGGCGTCAGCCCGTGCAGCGGCGGGCGCCGCACCAGCCAACTCGTCGCGTCGTCATAAACGCGGAAGGTCAGATTCGAACGGCCACCGGAGATGAACTCGCCGCGTAGCTCGCCGTCGCGTTCGATGCCGAGCGAACGCAGATATGCGTCCAACGCGGGCAGGTCGAGCCCGTTGAGTCGGTCAGTCGAGGTCACCGAACTTGTTTACCACCGATGAACTACCACCGTTGATTCCGGGGCAGCAGGTCCCACACATGTTCGGTGGCGTTGACCGTCGCCACCGTGGCTTGGCCGGTCCGGGAGAACAACAGCCGGGTGATCGAGGCGTAGTCGATGGGAAACGACAGCAGCCGGGAGGTGCCCAGGATCTCGTGCAACACCACGTTGATCACTCCGCCGTGACTGAACGCGGCGATCGTCTCATCAGGGTCTGCGGCCCTGACCAGGTCGTCAACCGCGGCGCGCACCCGCGCGCGAAACGCGTCCTCGTCCACGGCGCTGGGCAGGTGCCCCTGCGCCATGCGCGCCCATTCCTCGGGAAACTCGTTTCGGATCTGTTCGACCGGAATGTAGGACTTCAGATCCCGGTCGTACTCGGCCAACCGGTCGTCGACTTCGATGCTCAGCCCGCGAGCCTGGGCCACCGGTTCGCCGGTTTGAATAGCGCGGCGCTGCGGGCTGCTGACCACCCGGGATATCGGGAACCGCGCCAGCGCATCGGGCAAGCGCGCGATTTGCTGCAGGCCGTCCTCCGAGAGCTCAGGATCGGAGCCTTCACCGTGCTCGCTGCGCATTGGCAGTGCGTGCCGGATCAGAAGCAGTTGCATGCGCCAAGCCTTGCACGCGCGATTTTCGAGTCGTTCGCCGAGCTTCGGAGAATGCTATTCTCTGAGCGGAGAGCGGGGTGTGCGCACAGGGTGACTACTGAATTAGATGCCGGTGTCCTCAGACGTTGGCTCGACGCGAACGACGCACCGGGCAGCGGCGAGGAGCCAGCGCTCGAACAGCTCAGCGGCGGCTCGCAGAACACCCTCTACCTGATCCGACGGGGACCGGAACGGATGGTGCTGCGAATGCCGGGTCCGCGCGCCGACGCCGCGCGGATCGACGGACTGCTGCGCGAGATCCGACTGGTAAGGGCGTTGTCCGGCACCGACGTGCCGCACGCCGATTTGATCGCGGCCGACGAGACCGGCTCGGTGCTGGGATTGCCGTTCTACGTGATGCACGCGATCGACGGGTGGAGCCCCATGGACGGCGGCTGGCGCCCACCGTTTGACACCGACCTTGCGTCCCGACGCGAATTGGCCTTTCAGCTAGTGGAGGGTGCCGCCAAACTGGGTCGGGTGGACTGGCGCGCCCAGGGCCTCGACGGCTTCGGCCGACCCGACGGCTTCCACGAACGGCAGGTCGACCGCTGGCTGGCCTTCCTCGACGCCTTCAAGGTGCGCGAGTTGCCCGGCCTGGACGTGGCGGCGGATTGGTTGCGCCGCAACCGGCCCGCGCACTACACGGCCGGGATCATGCACGGCGACTACCAGTTTGCCAACGTCATGTTCGCGCACGGGGCACCGGCGCGGCTGGCCGCGATTGTGGACTGGGAGATGACCACGGTCGGAGATCCGCTGTTGGACCTGGCCTGGGCGCTGCTGGGCTACGACGGTGAGGAGCCGCGTGCCGACGGGTTCTATCTGGACATGGCTGGCATGCCCAAACGCCGCGAATTGCTTGCGCATTACGAGTCGGTCAGCGGCCTGTCTACCGAAAACATCGACTATTACCTGGTTTTGGCGAATTGGAAACTAGGGATCGTGTTGGAAAAGACGTATGCTGCCGGCGTGCGGACCGGCCGCGTCGATCCGAAAATCAAGGATGCGTTTGGCGCGATGATCCCCCAGCTCATCGCTACCGCAGCCAAGCGGGCAACCGAGGCAGGCTGAAATGGGTTATGCTGACCAACTTTTCGACCTCACCGATCGCGTGGTGTTGATCACCGGCGGCAGCCGCGGGCTGGGCCGCGAGATGGCGTTCGGGATGGCCCGCTGCGGGGCCGATGTCGTGATCGCCAGCCGCAACATCGACAACTGCGTTGCTGTTGCCAAGGAGATCGAGACCGAGACCGGCCGCACCGCCATGCCGTATCAGGTTCACGTTGGCCGATGGGATCAACTCGACGGGTTGGTGGAGGCGACATATGACGCCTTCGGCAAAGTCGACACGTTGATCAACAATGCCGGCATGTCCCCGCTGTACGGCAAGTTGTCCGACGTCACCGAAAAGCTGTACGACTCGGTCTTCAATCTGAATCTCAAAGGGCCATTCAGGCTTTCGGCGCTAGTGGGCGAACGGATGGCGGCGGCCGGCAGCGGCTCGATCATCAACGTGAGTTCGTCCGGCTCACTTCGTCCCAGCCCAGATATCGTCCCCTACGCGGCGGCCAAGGCCGGGCTCAATGCCATGACCGAAGGTTTCGCCCGTGCCTTCGGACCTGCCGTGCGCGTCAACACGCTTATGGCCGGCCCGTTCCTGACCGACGTCAGCAAGGCCTGGAACCTCGAGGAACGCGAAACCGACATGTTCGGGCACCTGTCCCTGAAGCGGGCCGGAAACCCGGTCGAGATCGTTGGTGCCGCACTGTTTCTCGCGTCCGACGCATCCAGTTTCACCACCGGCTCGATCGTGCGGGCCGACGGCGGTATTCCCTAGTAGGCCTAATAGGCAGGAGCGATTCGATGGCATGGGACTTTTCCACCGATCCGGAGTTCGAGAAGAAGCTGCAGTGGGTGCGCGAGTTCGTCCGCGACGAGGTGGAGCCGCTCGAGGTGCTCTTCCCCGGCTGCGAATTTCTGCCCCTGGATGACGAGCGCCGCCGCATCGTCGACCCGCTCAAACAGCAGGTGCGCGATCAGGGTCTCTGGGCGCCACACTTGGGTCCCGAACTCGGCGGGCAGGGCTTTGGCGCGGTGAAGCTGACCCTGATCAACGAGATTCTGGGGCGCAGCCCCTGGGCGCCAATAGTATTCGGGACCCAAGCACCGGATACCGGCAACGCGGAGATCCTGGCCCGCTTCGGCACTGACGAACAAAAGGACCGCTACCTGTCCGGGTTACTCTCCGGGGAGATCTTCTCCTGTTTCTCCATGACCGAACCGCAGGGCGGTGCCGACCCACGGGTGTTCACCACACGTGCGGTGCGCGACGGCGACGATTGGGTGATCACCGGGCGAAAGTTCTTTTCTTCCAACGCCTCCGTCGCGTCGTTCTTCATCGTCGTCGCTGTCACGGACCCAGACGTGCCGGTCCACCACGGCGCTTCGACCTTCCTGATCCCGGCGGGCACTCCTGGCCTGGTCATCGAAGCCAATCACCACCTGGTCGGTGCCGACCCGCACGAACCGGGGCATTCGCTGGTTCGCTACGACGACGTGCGGGTGGGTTCGGACGCGCTGCTTGGGGAGCCCGGCCAGGGCTTCCTGATTCTGCAGACTCGACTTGCCGGTGGGCGACTGCACCATGCGATGCGCGCTATCGGGCTGGCCCAACGTGCCGTCGAGATGATGTCGCGGCGCGCGAAAAGCCGTTTCACGCAAGGCAGCTCGCTAGCCGACAAGCAGTTGGTGCAGGAGTTCGTGGCCGACTCGCACACCGAGTTGGTGCCGTTTCGCCTGACGGTACTGCACGCCGCGTGGCTGATCGACCAGGGCGACGAACGCGCCGCCCGCGCCGAAATCGGTGTCTGCAAGATATTGGCGTCCCAGGTGCTCAAGTCCATTGCGCTGCGGGCGATTCAGGTGCACGGAGCGCTTGGGCTCAGCGATCAGCTTCCGTTGGTCAACATGTTGCTTGGCGGTATCGCGCTCGGCTTGGCCGACGGACCGACCGAGGCGCACAAGGTCAACCTGGCGCGCATGCTGCTCAAGAGCTACGAAGCCGAAGACGGCGACTGGCCCAGTGAAATGCTGGAAATCCGCCGCGAGGCAGCCCGCAAGAAGTACGGCGACCTCGTCAATCGTGTTCCGGCCCTGCCTGATTAGTCATGACCAACAGAGTTACGGCAGCCGTCGAGCGCGCCCTCGACGACCGGCAGCGCGAGGCCACCGAGGAGGTGGAACGCATCCTGGCGGCCGCAGTGCGGGTGATGGAGCGCGTTGCCCCCGAGCCGCCCCGGGTCAGCGACATCGTCGCCGAGGCCAGTACGTCGAACAAGGCTTTCTACCGCTATTTCGCCGGCAAGGACGAATTGATCCTGGCCGTGATGGAGCGCGGCGTGGCGATAGTGGTGTCCTACCTACAGCATCAGATGGGCAAGGCGTCGAGCCCGGACGGCAAGATCGCGTGCTGGATCGAGGGCACTCTGGCACAGGTCGCCGACCCGCACTTGATCAGCATGAGTCGCGCGGCCGCCGGACAGATGTCGAACTGGCATGCCGCAGACCGGGAAATGATGCTGCCGCTGCGTGATCTGCTGACCGAACCGGTGACCGCATTAGGGAGCGCCGACGTCGATCGGGACGTGGAGGCGGTCTACGGTTGCACCGTCGCGATGATGCGACGATACGTGGGGTCGGCCGACCGTCCCGGCCGCAGAGACATCGAGCATCTGGTGAGATTCTGCCTGCTCGGGCTGGGGGTCAGTAATGCGCGCGATCGTCTGTAATGCCTACGGTCCACCCGAGGACCTGGTGCTGGCCGAGGTTGCCGACCCGGTCCCGGCACCGGGTCAGGCGCTGGTGCGGGTGCATGCCGCGGCGGTGAATTTTCCTGACGTATTGTTCGTCGCCGGCAAGTACCAGATCAAGATCCCGCCGCCGTTCACCCCGGGCAACGAGATCGCGGGCGAGGTGGTGGCCGTCGGCGAGGGCGCCGCGTTCAGCACCGGTCAGCGGGTGTTCGGGACCACCTTTGGAGCCTTCGCCGAACTGGCGCTGCTGGATGCGACCACTGGGGCACCGATACCCGACGGTGTCGACTTCGCGTCCGCCGCCGCGTTCGGGGTGACGTACCGCACCGCCTACCACTCGTTGCGTTCGGTGGCGGGCGTCGCGGCCGGCGACTGGGTAGTGGTGCTGGGCGCGGCCGGTGGAGTCGGTTTGGCGGCGGTCGATTTGGCGGTGGCGATGGGGGCGCGGGTGCTGGCGGCGGCATCCAGCCCGGACAAGCTGGAGCTGTGCCGTCAGCGCGGTGCCGAAGCCACCGTCGACTACGACAACGAGGACCTCAAGCTACGCATCCGTGAACTCACCGGCGACCGCGCCCGCGTCGTCCTCGATCCCGTTGGCGGGCAATATGCCGAGCCGGCGCTGCGCGGTCTGGCCCGCGGCGGAACGTTCGTCACCCTCGGCTACGCCGCAGGCTCCATCCCCGCGATTCCGCTCAACCTGGTGATGCTGAAGAACATCACCGTCCGCGGCATGGAGATCCGCACCTTCATGGACGACTACCCTCAGGAATGCACGCGCGACATCGCCGAGCTGTCAAAGTTGTTCGCCGAAGGCAAGATCCGTCCGTACATCGGCGCGCGATTCCCGTTGGCCGAGACCGCCGCGGCGCTGCGCTATGTTGCCGACCGCAAGGTGCTCGGCAAGGTGATCATCGACGTCACCTGAGGTGGCGCTCAAGGGGTGACGATGTTGAAGTTGGGGTTGGGCCGGTCGAGCACCGCGATCAGCGACTGCAGCGCCGCCTGGTCACCGGACAGTTCCAGCCCCGGTGAGGTGAAATCGCCGGCGGCCACGAGCAACAGCCGAAACTTGTTGGTCAACTTGACCGTAACCGTCGCGGTGTCCGGGTCGGCGGCAGTGCGCCGGTGTACCAGCACACCATTACGCAGCGCCAGCCGGTAGTTGGTCTGCAGATCTTCGAACGTCACGTCGATGGCGATGTCCAGATCCCAGCTGCGGGGTCCGTTCACTGAGATGGCCAGGCCGTCGAACACCTGCTCGGGTGTCAACTGTGCCATCAGGGTCGGCGAGGTGACCTGCCCGGCGGTGCCGAAGTTGCCGAGCCGCAATTCCGCGGCACCACTCATGAAGAAGTTCCGCCAGGTGGCGTTCTCGGCGCCATAACCCAATTGCTCCAACGTATCCGCGTACAGCTCACGCGCGGCCGCGTGGTGTTCGTCGGTGAACATGGCATGGTCGAGCAGGGTTGCGGCCCAACGGAAATCGCCGGACTCGAAGGCCGACCGGGCCAATTCGACCACCCGATCCATCCCACCGAGCGCCTCCACGTAGCGGGGGGCAAGCGCCTCGGGCGGGTGCGGCCAAAGCCGGCCCGGGTTGCCGTCGAACCAGCCCATGTAGCGCTGGTAAACGGCCTTCACGTTGTGACTGACCGATCCGTAGTACCCGCGCGCATGCCAGGCCTGGTCCAAAGCCGGTGGTAGCTGGAACATTTCGGCGATCTCCACACCCGTATGGCCCTGGTTGAGCAGCCGCAGCGTCTGGTCGTGCAGGTAGGCGTACAGATCCCGTTGCAGGGACAGGAATTCGACAATGCGATCGTGCCCCCACGTCGGCCAGTGGTGGGAGGCGAACACCACGTCGGCGCGATCGGCGAAGGCGTCGATCGCCTCGGTGAGGTACCCCGACCAGGCGTGCGGGTCGCGCACTAACGCGCCGCGCAGCGTCAGCAGGTTATGCAGGTTGTGAGTTGCGTTTTCGGCCATACACAGGGCGCGGAATTGCGGGAAATAGAAATGCATCTCGGCCGGCGCCTCGGTGCCGGGCGCCATCTGGAACTCGATCTCGACGCCGTCGATCGTGTGGGTCTCCCCCGTCTCCCGGATGTCCACGGTCGGAACGATGAGCGCGACCTCGCCCATCGACGCGATCTGCCCGAGTCCGCAACCGACCTGCTCCTGCGGGCCGGGCGTCAACCGATTTCCGTACATGTAGGTCGCGCGGCGCAACATCGCCGGACCGGCATACACGTTCTCCTGCACCGCGTGTGCGGTAAAACCTTCCGGCGCCAGTACCGCCACCTTGCCGGCGTCGACGTCGGCCTGTGACGTGACGCCGAGCACGCCGCCGAAATGGTCGACGTGGCTGTGGGTGTAGATCACCGCGACGACGGGACGGTCACCACCACGATGGGTGCGATAAAACTCAAGGGCGGCGGCCGCCACTTCGGTGGACACCAACGGGTCGATGACGATCACCCCGGTGTCGCCCTCGACGAAGCTGATGTTGGAGATGTCGAAACCGCGGACCTGATAGATGCCGGGCACCACTTCGTAGAGACCCTGCTTGGCCGCCAGCGTCGACTGTCGCCACAGGCTGGGGTGTACCGATGTCGGGGCCGGCCCGTCCAAGAATGAATACACGTCGTTGTCCCACACCACGCGGCCGTCGGCCGCCTTGATGACGCACGGGGACAGCGCGGCGATGAAGCCGCGGTCGGCGTCGTCGAAATCCCTTGTGTCAGACAGTGGTAACGAATGCTGGCCGTGCGTTGACTCGATTACTGCGGTAGGAGGTTTGTGGTCCACCGGGCCTACCTTGCCACCAACGCGAGCCGCTGAGTTAACGAAGTCGAAATTAATTTTTCGTTCGCCCTAGCCATTCAGTCCATTTTCCGCGCATACTGCCGAGGCGGTCCGCACTGACGACGGACCGATCCATTGGGCAAAGGAGCACAGGTGAAGCGTGGACTGACGGTCGCGGTAGCCGGAGCGGCCATTCTGGTCGTGGGTCTTTCTGGATGTTCGGACAAGAAGACGAGCTCAGGCAGCGGGTCCTCGAGCGCAGCCACATCGGCATCCAGCGGAGGCGGCGGCGCTTCCGGGACAAAAGTCATCATCGACGGGCAGGACCAGCACGTCACCGGCTCGACCGTCTGCACCACGGTGGCCGGCAACGTCAACATCGCGATCGGCGGTCAGGCCGCCGGCATCGCCGCCGTGCTCACCGACGCCAGCCCGCCCGAGGTCAAGTCGGTTGCACTGGGCAACGTCAACGGCACGGCACTGGGCTACACGTCCGGCACCGGACAGGGCAAGGCCGAAGCGACCAAGAACGGCAACGCGTACAAGATCACCGGAACCGCCACCGGCATCGACGCTGCCAACCCGATGACGCCGGTGAACAAGACGTTCGAAATCGACGTCACCTGCTCCTAGCCTGACATCTCAACCCGAGAGCGCGGGCGGTTGCCACCCGTTTGACGGCAGCCGCACCGCGAACTCGGTGTGACCGGGTGCGCTATTGATGCTGATCGTCCCGTTGTGCGCCTTGACGACGGCCGAGACGATGGCCAGCCCCAGCCCGGTGCTGCCGCCTCGACGCGAGCGTGAGGTGTCGCCGCGCACAAATCGCCCGAATACTTCCGATTGCTGCGCTGCCGGTATCCCCGGTCCGTTGTCGATCACCTGCAGCAGGACATGGGTTGGTTCGGCGCTGAGCCGCGTGGTGACGACGCTGCCGGTTCCAGAGTGGATGCGGGCGTTGGCAAGAAGGTTGGCCATCACCTGCTGCAATCGTGCCTCGTCGCCGGTGACCACCACGGGTTCGGGAGGCAGGTCGAGCTCCCACTGGTGATCCGGACCGGCGATGTGCGCGTCGCTGACCCCGTCCACAGCGAGCCGGGACAGGTCCACCGGCTCGCGCTCAAGGGGCCGGCCGGAATCCAGCCGGGCCAGCAACAGCAAATCCTCGACGAGCCGGGTTATCCGCTCGGTCTCGGACGCCACCCGGCTCATGGCGTGCGCGACCGCCTCACGATCGTCACCCATCCGTTGCGCCAGCTCGGTGTAACCGCGTATCGCCGCCAACGGAGTGCGCAGTTCGTGACTGGCGTCGGCGACGAATTGGCGGACCCGGGTCTCGCTGGCCTGGCGGGTCGACAGTGCGGCCGCGATGTGATCCAACATCCGGTTGACCGCCGACCCGAGTTGGCCCACCTCGGTGTCCGGATTCGCATCAGGTTCGGGAACCCGGACCGGCAACTCGACCTCGCCGCGATCCAGCGGCAGATCGACGACTTCGGTTGCCGTTTGCGCAACTCGACGCAATGGAGCCAACGCCCGCCGGATGATCACCGCCCCCGCGGTGGTTGCGGCAACCAAGGCGATCACGGTGACGACGCCGAAGATGAGCAGCATTCGCAGTTCGGTGGCGTCGATGTTGGACATCGACAGGCCGGTGACGATCACGTCGGCGCGGTTGCGGCTCGGAGCGGCGACGACGCGGTAGCGGCCCAGACCGTCGAGATTCAACGTCACCGGAGATCGGCTGCCGGCGATCTGCTCGAGCTGGTGTTGGGCGGTGGGGGTGAGTGCGGCCCGCGCGCCACTGCTGGTCAGATAGCCGGCGTCCACCGTCTCGCCGTCGCTGACCACGGCAGCGACCATGCCGGCCGGTTGGCCTGGTGCGTCTAGGAACCTCGGGCCGGGTCCCGTCTTCGGCACGCGCGGCTCGTGTCGGCGCGGTTCGGGATACAACAGGGACGAGCGGTAACTGGTGCCGCTGAGCTGGCTATCGAGCTGGGCCAGCAGATGATGGCGCAACGCCAATTCGGTTGCCGCCGTGATGCCGACGCACACCAGGGCCAGCACAGCGATCTGGCCGACCAACAGCCGCAGGCGCAGCGACCAGACGCCTGGCCGCCTAACGCGCCGGCTTGAGGACATAGCCCGCGCCGCGCAGCGTATGAATCATGGGTTCACGACCGTTGTCGATCTTCTTGCGCAGGTAAGAAATGTAGAGCTCGACGATGTTGGAGCGGCCGCCAAAGTCGTAACTCCAGACGCGGTCCAGGATTTGGGCCTTGCTCAGCACCCGCTTGGCGTTGCGCATCATGAAGCGCAGCAGCTCGAATTCGGTGGAGGTCAACGCGATTGGTTCACCCGCCCGGGTGACTTCGTGGCTGTCTTCGTCGAGAACCAGATCACCGACGACCAGTTGCGCGCCGCTATCGACGGTGGTGACTCCGGTGCGCCGCAGCAGCGCACGCAACCGCAGCACGACTTCCTCGATGCTGAACGGCTTGGTGACGTAATCGTCACCGCCAGCGGTCAATCCGGCGATACGGTCTTCCACGGCGTCTTTGGCGGTCAGCAGCAAGACGGGCAGCCGCGGATTGTCTTGACGCAGTTTGTGCAAGACGTCGAGCCCGCTCATGTCGGGCAGCATCACGTCCAGGACGACGACGTCCGGGCGCTCGGTACGCGCGGTGGCGATCGCTGACGCACCGTCTCCGGCGGTGGCGATGTTCCAGCCCTCGTAGCGCAGCGCCATCGAGACCATCTCTGCGAGAACGGGTTCGTCGTCGACCACCAGCACGGTGACCGGTTCGCCGTCAGCGCGGCACATGACCACGCGCTCAACGGAGGTTCTGGGAGCCGCCACGGGTTCCAGTATCCGCGAGCGACTAGGCCGACGCTATGACATCCCTGTGTTCCAACTGTGAAAGGGTCGCGGGGGCCCGGGGGGGGGGGAGGGCGCGGGAGCAGGGCTGGTGGGGGGGGAGTCGAGTAGATGAGAGGCCGCCGGGCCGCGAG
>NZ_LZLS01000181.1 GCF_001673365.1 Mycobacterium asiaticum | reverse complement strand
CGGCGCGGCAAGCCTCCGGTGATGATCCCGACGGCGGGCAGGCCGGGCGAGGTGGCGTTGATGACGGCCCGAAGCGGCCAGCGAGCGGTCGGGCGGTCCGAGCGGGCCGAGCGGGCCGAAGCGCGCGAAAACCTAAATGCCCAGCTTGCCCGCCAGCCGCTGCACATACGCGGCGACTTCTTCAACGGACCTGTCCGGCAGCCCGAAGAGCACCTCCGTCACACCGAGATCGGCCCAACGCGCCAACTTCTCCGCGTCCGGCTTGAAATCGAGCGCCACGATCTGCGGTGCACCATCGCGGCCGGCCGCTGCCCAGGTGTCCTGCAACAACTTCACGGGCGCGTCGATGTCGAAGTCGCGCGGTGTGGTGATCCAGCCGTCGGCGCTGCGCGCGATCCATTTGAAGTTCTTCTCGGTGCCCGCCGCACCCACCAGGACGGGGATGTGTGGCTGAACGGGCTTGGGCCACGCCCAACTCGGTCCGAACTTGACGAACTCGCCGTCATATTCGGCCTCTTCCTGCGTCCACAGCGCCCGCATTGCCTCGAGGTATTCGCGCAGCATGGTGCGACGCCGACCCGGCGGCACATTGTGGTCGGCAAGTTCGTCGGTGTTCCAACCGAATCCGACGCCGAGGCTTACCCGCCCGCCGGACAGATGGTCCAGCGTGGCAATACTTTTGGCCAACGTGATCGGATCGTGCTCCACCGGCAGCGCCACGGCCGTGGACAAGCGGACGCGCGAGGTCACCGCGCACGCCGCGCCGAGGCTCACCCAGGGGTCCAACGTGCGCATATAGCGGTCGTCGGGCAACGACGCGTCACCGGTGGTGGGGTGGGCCGCCTCGCGCTTGATCGGAATGTGCGTGTGTTCTGGCACGTAGAACGTATGAAAGCCGTGCTCGTCGGCGAGTTTGGCGGCAGACGCGGGGGAAATGCCCCGGTCGCTGGTGAACAGAACAAGCCCGTAGTCCATGCCCCAATTTAGAACGTGTTCTACTTTTGCCTGCGGGCGCCCCCCGGGGTGGGCGGCCAACAGCATTTGTTGGGAAACGTGCGCTAGCGTGGTTGATCGAAAGTCGGCGCAGAAGCACCGCAGCACCATGGCGCCACTGCAGCAAGTAAGCGGCACCGGAAGCAACAGGAGGACTTATGACCTACTCGCCCGGTAGCCCCGGCTATCCGCCAGCACAGCAACAACCACCGTCCGGGTCCTACGGTCCCACCGGTACCGCACCCGCTGCCGCGCAGAGCGAGCCCGGCGAAAGCAAGTTGGGGCTGTACCTGACTATCGCGGTCGCGTCGCTGGGCCTGTTGGCCTACTTCTTCAGTTTCGGGCCGATGCTCACCTATAAGTCGGAAGTCAGCGGGCTCGGCAGCGAGATTTCCGCGGACGCTGGATACGCGATTCCCATCGCTGTCCTGGCCGCCTTGCTGGCCGGTGTCAGCTTGCTGCCCAAAGCCAAGAGCTACCTACCGGTCGTCGCGGTGCTTTCGGTGCTCAGTGTGCTCTTGATTATCTACGTGATCTTCAACAAGCCCGATTCGTTCTCGGCCGGGTGGGCACTGTGGATCGTTCTGGTGTGCCTCGTGTTTCAGGCGGTGGCCGCCGTGGGCGCGCTGCTCCTGGACGCTGGCGTTATCACCGCGCCCACGCCGCGTCCCAAGTACGACCCGTTCGGTGGATACGGGCAATACGGCCAGTACGGGCAGTACGGCGGTCAGCCGGGCGGGTACTACGGTCAGCCCAATGCCCAGCAGCCCGCGCAGAACCCTGGCCAGTCCGGTTACGGCTCGCAGTACGGCGGCGGCTACTCGTCCAACCCGTCGTCGGGCGGGTTCGCGTCTCAATCGCCCACCCAGGTGGTGCCACAGTCCCAGCCCCAGTCCCAGCCTCAGCAGGGACAGTCTCAACCTCAGTCTCAGCAGGGACAGTCCACCCACACCCCGCCGACCGGTTTCCCGAGCTTCAGCCCACCGCCCGCGGTCAGCGCCGGCACCGGCTCCCAGGGCGGGTCGGCCCCGGTCAACTACGGCAACCAGGCCGGAGGTCAGCAGCAGTCCTACGGCCAGGGCCAGCAGTCGGCGCCTGGTTCAGCGCCGGTTTAACCGTGCGCTGTCGCGCCTAGTCGGGCCCGTGCGCGAAGAGTGACACGGGTGTCGGAAAGCCGCTGGGACAGGGGCCCCGAAAGACGCCCTGAAAGAGGACCTGGAAGAGGATCCGGAAGCGGGCAAGACCGGACAGCGGGAGCCCGCCAGGCGCGTGACCTGGTCCGGGTCGCGTTCGCACCGGCCGTGGTGGCGCTGGTCGTCATCGCCGCGGTCACGCTCCTGCAGTTGCTGATCGCCAATAGCGACATGACCGGCGCGCTGGGTGCCATAGCCAGCATGTGGCTGGGCGTGCACCAGGTGCCTATCTCGATCGGCGGACGCGAGTTGGGCGTGATGCCGCTGCTGCCGGTGCTGTTGATGGTGTGGGGGACCGCGCGGACTACGGCCCGGGCCACTTCGCCGTACTCGTCGTGGCTGGTTGTGCGCTGGGTCGTCGCCTCGGCGCTGGGCGGACCGTTGCTGATGACGGCGATCGCTCTGGCGGTCATCCACGACGCGTCGTCGGTGCTCACCGAATTGCAGACGCCCAGCGCGCTGCGCGCCTTCACCAGCGTGCTGGTGGTGCACCTGATCGGCGCCGCGATCGGGGTTTGGTCGCGGGTAGGCCGGCGCACCGTGGCGTCTTCGCCGCTGCCGAATTGGTTCGGCGATTCGCTGCGTGCCGCCACCGCCGGGGTCCTGGCCTTGCTGGGACTTTCCGGCATCGTGACCGCGGGATCGCTGGTGGTGCACTGGGCGACCATGCAGGACCTCTACGCGATCACCGAATCCATCTGGGGCCAGTTCAATCTCACCGCGCTGTCGGTGTTGTACACGCCCAACGTGATCGTGGGCGCCTCTGCTGTCGCGGTCGGGTCCAGCGCCCACATCGGTTTCGCGACGTTCAGCTCTTTTACCGTCTTCGGTGGTGATGTGCCGGCGTTACCGATCCTGGCCGCGGCCCCGACCCCACCGTTGGGACCGGTCTGGGTTGCGCTGCTGATCATCGGTGCGTCGTCCGGGGTGGCGGTCGGGCAGCAGTGCGCCCGACGACCGCTGCCGCCTGTTGCGGCCCTGGCCAAATTGCTGGTCGCGGCCGTGCTGGGGGCGTCGGCGATGACGTTGCTCGGCTACGGCGGGAGCGGCAAGTTGGGAAACTTCGGCGACGTCGGCGTCGACCACAGCGCGTTGTTTCTCGGTGTGCTTTTCTGGTTCACCACAGTCGGTGCGCTCACCGTGCTGATGACCGGTGGCGTCCGGTTCCGGCGTCCTGCGCTGCGACGGTCGCGCCCTAAGCCGGCGGAACCCGATCAGGAAGAGCCGGTGCTGGGGCGCTTCGACGACGACGTCATACTCGAGGAGAACGATACCGTCGAGCCCGCCTCCGAAGAACCCGAGCAACCCGAGGCGGACGGTCCAGCCACAGGGGATTCACCCGACAACCCGCCCCACTAGGCTCGCTTCGTGCCCGAACCGCTCCGTGTGCCCCCGAGTGCGCCTTCGCGACTGGTGGTGTTGGCATCCGGCACCGGTTCGCTGTTGAATTCGCTGCTCGAGGCCGCCCAGGGCGACTTCCCGGCGCGGGTCGTGGCAGTCGGCGTCGATCGTGCTTGCCGGGCCACCGAGATCGCTGCCGACGCCGCGATCCCGGTCTTCGCCGCCCGGGTCGGAGATTACGACAGCCGTGAGGCCTGGGATGCCGCGATCACGGCGGCCACCGACGCGCACCACCCAGATCTGGTGGTATCCGCGGGGTTCATGAGAATCCTTGGGCCGCAATTCCTTTCACGGTTCAGCGGACGCACCCTCAACACCCATCCGGCGCTGCTGCCGGCATTTCCCGGCGCGCATGGGGTGCGCGACGCGCTGACCTACGGGGTAAAAGTCACCGGCTGTACTGTGCACCTGGTGGATGCCGGCGTGGACACCGGTCCGATCCTGGCGCAACGGCCCGTCGAGGTATTCGACGGCGACAACGAAGAGACCTTGCATGAACGCATCAAGGTCGTAGAACGACAACTCCTGGTTGATGTGGTGGCCGCGATAGCGACGCGCGGCGTGACGGTATTTGAACGAAAGGCTGTGCTGGGATGAGCGACAAGAAGCCGATCCGGCGGGCGTTGATCAGCGTGTACGACAAGACCGGGTTGGTCGAACTCGCCCAGGGGCTGGCCGCGGCCGGCGTCGAGATCGTCTCGACCGGTTCGACGGCCAAGACCATTGCCGACAAAGCGATTCCGGTAACCCGCGTCGAGGAGCTCACCGGGTTCCCCGAGGTGCTCGACGGCCGCGTCAAGACGCTGCACCCCAAAGTGCACGCCGGGCTGCTGGCCGACCTACGCAAACCAGCGCATGAGGCGGCGCTGGAAGAGCTCGGAGTCAAGGCATTCGAACTCGTCGTGGTCAACCTCTACCCGTTCACCCAGACCGTCGCATCCGGGGCTGGCGTCGACGAGTGCGTCGAGCAGATCGACATCGGTGGGCCGTCGATGGTGCGCGCCGCGGCAAAGAACCACCCCAGCGTCGCCGTCGTCGTCGACCCGCGCGGCTACGACGGTGTGTTGGCGGCGGTGCGCGACGGCGGCTTTACCCTCGCCGAGCGCAAAACGCTGGCGTCGTTGGCTTTTCAGCACACCGCCGAATACGACATCGCCGTCGCCACCTGGATGCAGTCCACGTTGGCCCCCGAAGGGCCGGCGCAGGAATTCCCGCATTTCTTCGCACGCAATTGGCGGCGCGAGGCGACCCTGCGCTACGGCGAGAACCCGCATCAGCAGGCCGCGCTCTACGCCGATCCGGCCGCCTGGCCGGGTCTGGCGCAGGCCGAGCAGTTGCACGGAAAAGAGATGTCCTACAACAACTTCACCGATGCGGACGCGGCGTGGCGGGCCGCCTTCGACCATGAGCAGACCTGTGTGGCGATCATCAAACACGCCAACCCGTGCGGCATCGCGATCTCCGATGTCTCGGTCGCCGACGCCCACCGCAAGGCCCACGACTGCGACCCGCTGAGTGCATTCGGCGGCGTCATCGCGGCCAATACCGAGGTCAGCGTCGAAATGGCGGAGTATGTCAGCACCATCTTCACCGAGGTGATCGTCGCGCCCGCCTATGCGCCGGGTGCCGTGGAAGCGTTGACCCGCAAGAAGAACATCCGGGTGTTGGTGGCGTCGGAACCGCTGGTTGGTGGGCACGAGTTGCGGCCGATCAGCGGCGGACTGCTCATTCAGCAACGCGACCAACTCGATGCCGCCGGTGACAACCCGGCCAACTGGACGCTGGCCACCGGCGAGCCCGCTGATGCGGCCACCCTCACCGATCTCGTCTTCGCCTGGCGCGCGTGCCGGGCGGTCAAGTCGAATGCGATCGTCGTCGTCGCGGGCGGCGCCACGATTGGCGTTGGCATGGGCCAGGTCAATCGTGTCGATGCGGCGCGGCTGGCCGTTGAAAGAGGTAATGCACGCGGTGGCGACCGGGTCAAGGGCGCAGTCGGGGCCTCAGACGCGTTCTTCCCGTTCCCCGACGGACTGGAAACCCTGACCGGCGCCGGGGTCAAGGCGATCGTGCACCCGGGCGGGTCGGTGCGCGACGACGAGGTGACCGCCGCGGCCGCCAAGGCCGGGATCACGCTGTACTTGACCGGCGCCCGCCACTTCGCGCACTAACCAAGCGCCCGCGGCTACGCCGAGAGTGAAACTCACGACGCGAAACGCGAGAAATGCGTCGGGAAGCGCACTCTCGTCGGCGGAAGAAATCGCGGCGTCGTAGCGTGGAGAGGTGACTTCACCGACCAATCTGCCCCGCACCCTCGGCGAGCTGCGCGACTCCGGTCATCGCGAGCGCGGAGTCAAGCAGGAAATCCGCGAGAATCTGCTGACCGCGCTGGCCGACGGTGACGACGTGTGGCCCGGAATTCTCGGTTTCGACGACACCGTGATCCCGCAGTTGGAGCGGGCCTTGATCGCCGGGCACGACTTCGTTCTGCTGGGCGAACGCGGCCAGGGCAAGACCCGATTGCTGCGCGCGCTGACCGGACTGCTCGACGAGTGGACGCCGGTGATCGACGGCTCCGAACTCGGCGAGCACCCCTACACGCCGATCACCCCGGAGTGGATCCGCCGCGCAGCCCAGCTGCAGGACGACCTACCGATCGCCTGGAAGCACCGCAGTGAGCGTTACACCGAGAAGCTGGCGACTCCCGACACCAGCGTCGCCGACCTGGTCGGCGACATCGACCCGATCAAGGTGGCCGAAGGCCGCAGCCTCGGCGATCCCGAGACCATCGCCTACGGCCTGATCCCGCGTGCGCACCGCGGGATCGTCGCGGTGAACGAACTGCCGGACCTCGCCGAGCGCATTCAGGTGTCGATGCTCAACGTGATGGAAGAGCGCGACATCCAGGTCCGCGGCTACACGTTGCGG
Source organism: Mycobacterium asiaticum (assembly GCF_001673365.1). Classification (GTDB taxonomy): domain Bacteria; phylum Actinomycetota; class Actinomycetes; order Mycobacteriales; family Mycobacteriaceae; genus Mycobacterium; species Mycobacterium asiaticum_A. The sequence continues at coordinate 52,389 of NZ_LZLS01000181.1, read as the reverse complement.
CTGCCGCTGGACGTACTGGTGGTCGCCAGCGCCAACCCCGAGGACTACACCAACCGCGGCCGCATCATCACCCCGCTCAAGGACCGCTTCGGCGCCGAGATCCGCACCCATTACCCGCTCGAACTCAGCGCAGAGATCGGCGTCATCGCCCAGGAGGCACACCTGAGCGCGCAGGTGCCCGACTATCTGCTGCAGGTGATCGCGCGGTTCGCCCGCTACCTGCGCGAGTCCAGTTCGGTCGACCAGCGTTCCGGGGTGTCGGCGCGGTTCGCCATCGCCGCAGCCGAGACGGTGGCTGCCGCCGCCCGGCACCGTGGCGCAATCCTGGGCGAGACCGACCCGGTGGCTCGGGTGGTCGACCTGGGCACGATCATCGACGTGCTGCGCGGCAAGTTGGAATTCGAGTCCGGCGAAGAGGGCCGCGAACAGGCTGTTTTAGAACATCTGTTGCGGCGCTCGACCGCCGACACCGCCTCCCGCGTGCTGGGCGGCATCGACGTGGGCACTCTGGTATCGGCGGTCGAAGGCGGTTCCGCGGTGACGACGGGCGAGCGGGTGTCGGCCAAGGACGTGCTGGCCGCTGTGCCCGGGCTGCCGGTCGTGGACAAGATCGCGGCGAAGCTGGGCGCCGAATCCGAAGGTGAGCGGGCCGCGGCATTGGAGTTGGCGCTCGAAGCGTTGTATCTGGCGAAGCGGGTGGACAAGGTGTCCGGGGAAGGGCAGACGGTCTATGGCTCGTAGCGGGCACTCATCGCGGTACTCGGCGTATACCGGCGGACCCGATCCGCTGGCTCCGCCGGTGGACCTGCGTGAGGCGCTCGAGGCGATCGGACAGGACGTCATGGCGGGCACCTCGCCGCGGCGCGCACTCTCCGAGCTATTGCGGCGTGGCACCGAAAACATGCGCGGTGCAGATAGATTGGCCGCCGAAGCTAATCGTAAGCGACGAGATTTGTTGCGCCGCAACAACTTAGACGGGACCTTGCAGGAGATCAAAAAGCTCCTGGACGAGGCGGTGCTGGCCGAGCGCAAAGAACTGGCCAGAGCCTTGGACGACGACGCCCGGTTCTCCGAGCTGCAGTTGCAGGCGCTGCCGCAGTCGCCGGCCAAAGCGGTTCAAGAACTCTCCGAATATGACTGGCGCAGTGGCGAAGCCCGGCAGAAGTACGAGCAGATCAAGGATCTGCTTGGCCGCGAAATGCTCGACCAACGCTTCGCCGGCATGAAAGAGGCACTGCAGGGCGCCACCGACGAAGATCGCCAGCGTGTCAACGAGATGTTGAACGATTTGAATGATCTGCTGGACAAGCACGCTAAAGGCCAGGACTCACCGCAGGATTTTCAAGAGTTCATGGACAAGCACGGCGAATTCTTCCCGGAAAATCCGCAAAACATCGAGGAGCTGCTCGATTCGCTGGCTAAGCGCGCCGCGGCCGCGCAACGTTTCCGCAACAGCCTGTCCCAGGAACAGCGTGATGAGCTGGATGCGTTGGCGCAGCAGGCCTTTGGATCACCGTCGTTGATGCAGGCGTTGGGTCGGCTCGACGCGCATCTGCAGGCTGCGCGTCCCGGTGAGGACTGGACCGGCGAGCAACAGTTCTCCGGCGACAATCCGCTCGGTATGGGGGAAGGCACCCAGGCTCTGGCCGACATCGGCGAGCTGGAACAACTGGCCGATCAGCTCTCCCAGGCTTATCCGGGCGCCACCATGGACGACGTCGATCTGGACGCGCTGGCCCGCCAACTCGGCGACGAGGCCGCCGTCGACGCCCGAACACTGGCCGAGCTCGAACGCGCACTGGTCAACCAGGGCTTCCTGGACCGCGGTTCGGACGGCAAGTGGCGGCTGTCTCCGAAGGCCATGCGGCGCCTGGGTGAGACGGCGTTACGCGATGTGGCGCAACAACTTTCCAGCCGACACGGCGAACGGGACCACCGCCGCGCGGGGGCCGCCGGGGAGTTGACCGGTGCAACCCGGCCCTGGCAGTTCGGTGACACCGAGCCGTGGAACATCTCCCGCACGCTGACCAATGCCGTGCTGCGGCAGGCGGGCACGCGCACGCTGGATGGTCCGCTGCGGATCAGTGTCGATGACGTCGAGGTCTCCGAGACCGAAATGCGCACCCAGGCCGCGGTTGCGCTGCTGGTGGACACCTCGTTCTCGATGGTGATGGAGAACCGCTGGCTGCCGATGAAGCGCACCGCGCTGGCGCTGCATCACCTGGTGGCCACCCGGTTCCGCTCAGATGCGTTGCAGATCATCGCTTTTGGACGCTATGCCCGGACCGTTTCCGCGGCGGAGCTGACCGGACTGGAGGGTGTCTACGAGCAGGGCACCAATTTGCATCACGCGCTGGCGCTGGCCGGACGTCATCTGCGCCGGCATCCCAACGCGCAGCCTGTCGTGTTGGTGGTGACCGACGGGGAGCCGACGGCTCACCTGGAGGACTTCGACGGCGACGGCTCCTCGGTGTTTTTCGATTACCCGCCGCACCCGCGAACCATTTCCTTCACCGTGCGAGGTTTCGACGAGATGGCACGGTTGGGCGCACAGATCACGATCTTCCGGCTCGGCAGCGACCCCGGCCTGGCCAACTTCTTGGATAAGATCGCCCGCCGCGTCGAAGGACGCGTCGTGGTGCCCGACCTCGACGGGCTGGGTGCCGCCGTGGTGGGCGACTACCTTAAGTCGCGGCGCCGCAGGTAATTTGGCTCGCGCTCTAGCGGCCCGCCATCCACGGTGTGATCAGGTCGGCGGGAAGTCCGGCCAGCACCACCGCCAGGTTGTAGGCGCTCATCCGGAGTTTCCCGTTGCTTCCCATTCGGGCGTACTCGGAATGCCCGTAGGCTCGCTCGTGCAACTGGCCGTCACCGTACCGGCCGCCGAGCGCATACCCCGTCTCGGTGGACAACGCCGCCATGCCCGGGACGTCCTGTGGTGGGGCACCGAAAGCTTCGAACTCCGGAATCAATTCGGCGACAACGTCGTCGGCGCCGACCATGAAGTAGGCGTGCCCGGGCCACACGCCGAGTTCTGCAGCGTCGGTGAGCTCGGCGCCCGGCGAGCCGTACAGCACGACATCGCTCACCGGGGCGCCCTGTTGCACAGCCAGGCTCGTAGTCAGCGAGCCGTAGGAATGGCCGAACGCCGCGATGTGCTGGTCGGCGACGTTGCTGGCCGCCGCCAAACCACGGTAGAAGCGATTGAGTGATCGAGCGCCGTCACGTGCCTGCCAGTCGTGGACCACGTCCCGCAAACTGTCTGGCGCGTCGTACCCGAGCCACGCGACGGAAGCCACCGCCTCAGGACGGGCGACGCCAGCCTTGCTCCGCAACGCGGCCGCCGCATCACGTTGAAAACCGGCTTGCTGCACCAGTTTCCCGACACTGGCACTGACCCGGCTGTTCAGTCCGCTCGCGGTGACGGCGACTCGTTCGGCGTTGTCGACGTCGCCGACGGCGACGGCCGACAGCACTTTGCTTCGGCTGGTGGTGGTATCGAGTAGCAGCAGAGCGGCTCCCGGGTTTGCGGCCAGGACGTCACGCAGCGCGGTCAGGTCCGCCACATGGCTGGGGTTGGTGTGCCACCCATAGGAGTCGATCCAGCCTTGCTGCAGTCGAGCCAATTCACGTTGCAGCGCAGGCCTGTTGAGTTCGTCGCGGACAGCACCGGGGATGCCGTCGAGGTTGCGCACCGCGTCGGGGAACCACTGTTTGACTCGGTCCTGCTGAGCGGGAGTGAGTGCTCGCCACCAAGCGCTCACCTCTTCGGCAGCGCTGTCGGGTTTCGGTAGTTGCGGCGTTAGCGGCGGCCGATGGCTGAGTTGAGTGTCGACTTGCGCGGCGGACAAGTCCCCAGCGCTGGCGCGGATCGCTGCGGCCAAGTCCTCGTCGGCGCGTTCGGCATCGGCTAGCAACCGCTGCAGGCTTTCGGTCAGCTGGACCGCGGCAACCAGAATGTTTTGTTGTTCCGTACCGGGAAACGAGGACAGATTCGATGGCGGCAATGCGAAACCGGTCTCGTCGTTGATGACCAGCCGGGCCTCGTGTGCGCTATCCCGAATCAGCCTGAGCCGCCACTTGATTGCGGCAACCTCCTCGGCCGATTGTTCGGCGGCGCGTGCCACGGCTTCGCACGCCTCGGCGTGCTCGTCGAGCATGAGGGTGGTCCGTTGGGTTGCCGCGTGTGCCGCCGCGGCGGCGTCACCGCCGAAGGTCCAAAGCCGCATCATCTCGGTAATTGCGGCTGATGCGGTGCGGGTGCCGTCGGCGCGTCGGATCGCGGCGTCGAACACGGTCCGGATGGTCACGGGATCCCAGTGGTCAATGTCGGCCAGGCGCAACGTCATCGCAGGGCGGCCGCGTTGCTCTGGTCCAGCTCGGTGAAGACGGCCGCCGCCACCCGCATGCCGCTCGAATGCTGATCGAAGCGGGCGACATGACCGGCGCTAGCCGACTCCCATAGCGTCAACAACCCCGACAGCGCGTGCGCCGACGAACCAACCCACCCTGCCTGGGCGTCGTCGGCATCGCGGTGACACGACCGCTGCAGCTCGGACAGCGATTGCCCATGGCCGGCCAGCTCGGTGCCGAGGTGGGACAGTACGTCAGGATTCGCCCGCAACTCATCTGCCACCGCGGCAGTCTGGCACCGTACAAATGCGACGGGCCACTCACTTGGAGTGGCCCGTGTGGATAGAAGTGACTCAGGTTCGCGGCTTGCGGGCCTTGCGCTTGATGCCCACGCCACCCCAGAACGAGAATCCCCCGATCTTCACCCTGGGTGCACCCGTTGAGCCTTCGCCTACCACCGTGCGGTCGAAGTTGCCCATCACCCCGTGGCCGTCGATTTCGACGTTGACCTCGGGAGGCAGCAGGATGGTCTGCGCGCCCATGACCGAGTACGCCTTGATTTGGACCTCGGTCGAGGTGAAGTCGGCGTAGCGCAGGTCGATCACTCCGCTACCCCAGAACGTGACGGCGGTCAGCTTCTTGGGCACGTTCCATCGGCCGCGTCGTTGGAACCCGCTCATGATGGCCAGCAGCAACGTGGACGGCGCCGGGTTGCAGTTGCCGCCGCGGCGCGCGCTGACGGCCGTGCCGGGTAGATCGGCCCGCAGTTGGTCGAGTTCCCGGTAAGTGGTCGCGGCGTAGGCCTTGGTTAGCCGGTCTTCGTACTCGTTGAGCTGGAGGCGTCCCTGCTCGGCCGCATAGGCCAGCAACTGGGCAACTTGGATGCGATCGGTGTCCTCAGCGCGCGACAGATCGTCGCGCGTGGCCTTAACATCACGCTGGGCTGGGTTGCTCATCTCACACGCGAGCTTACGACTTCATTTTTTTGCTGCAAGTAGTGTTGGCTAAACTGCAACCTCCGCGCGGCACGCACCCGGTGCTCAGCTCGAAGAAACCCAGCTCGGAGGCCTTTTTTGCAAAAAGGCGAGCATGCCTTCCCGCGCTTCGTCGGATACGAACAGCCGCGCAGACTCCTCGGTGAGCCGCTCGGCGTCGCGGTCGAACCCTTCGAGTACCGCGGCAGTGGTCAGCGCTTTGGACGCCGCCAGCCCCTGCGGTGAGCCGCGCCCGACGTCGGCGACCACCCCAGCCACCGCCGCGTCCATGTCGTCGACGGCCAGGGTGATCAACCCGATTTCGGCGGCTTCGCTGGCGCCGAACGTTTCACCGGTGAGGTAATAGCGCGCCGCTGCCCGCGCCGACAGCTTCGGCAGCAGAGTCAGCGAGATGATCGCGGGCGCGACACCGATCCGCGCCTCGGTCAGGGCAAAGGTGCAGCGCGGGCCGCCGACCACGATGTCGCACGCACCGACCAAGCCGAAACCACCGGCCCGGACGTGCCCATTGATGGCGCCGATCACCGGTCGCGGCGACTCGACGATGGCGCGCAACAGGGACGTCATCTCGTGGGCTCGCGCCACCGCCAGGTCATACGGAGCACCCTCGCCGGCCTCGCTCAAGTCCGCCCCCGCGCAGAACGTGCCGCCGGTGTGCCCGAGCACCACCACCCGCACCGCGGGATCGGCCGCGGCCGCTTGCAATCCCTCATGCAACTGGGTGACCAAGGTGGTCGACAGCGCGTTGCGGTTGTGCGGTGAGTTCAGCGTCAACCGCGCGACAACCCCGTCGCGGGTGTAGTCGACGAGGGTGTCCATCAGTAGCTGCGCGGCAGGCCGAGCGAGGTCTGCGCGACGAAGTTGAGCACCATCTCACGGCTGATCGGCGCGATCCGCGCCAGCCGGGACGCGGTCAGCATGGCGGCGACGCCGTACTCCTTGGTCAACCCGTTGCCGCCCATCGACTGCACGGCCTGGTCGACGGCACGTGTCGAGGCTTCGCCGGCTGCATACTTGGCCATGTTGGCCGCCTGCGCCGCGCCGCCGTCGTCGCCGTTGTCGTAGAGGGTCGCGGCCTTCTGCATCATCAGCTTTGCGAGTTCGACCTCGATGTGGCACTGCGCCAACGGATGCGCCAGTCCCTGGTGCGCCCCGATCGGGGTCGACCACACCTGGCGGGTCTTGACGTAGTCGACGGCCTTGTCGAGTGCGAACCGCCCCATGCCCACGGCACTGGCCGCGCCCATGATGCGTTCGGGGTTCAACCCGGCGAAAAGCTGTGCAATGGCCGCATCCTCGGCACCCACCAGCGCGTCGGCCGGCAATCGCACGTCATCCATGAAGACCTGGAACTGGCGCTCGGGACTGATCAGTTCCATCTCGATCGGTGTGTAGGTGAAGCCCGGCGCATCGGTGGGGACGACGAACAACGCCGGACGCAGCTTGCCGGTCTTCGCCTCTTCGGTGCGCCCCACTACGAGCACCGCCTGTGCCTGGTCGATGCCGGAGATATAAACCTTCTGGCCCTTGAGGATCCAGTCACTGCCGTCGCGACGGGCTGTCGTGGTGATCTTGTGCGAGTTGGATCCCGCGTCGGGTTCGGTGATAGCAAACGCCATGGTCAGGGAGCCGTCGGCAATGGGTGGGACCCAACGCTTCTTCTGCTCTTCGGTGCCGAACTTGCTGATGATGGTCCCGTTGATGGCCGGCGAAACCACCATCAGCAGCAGCGCACTACCCGCTGCCGCCATCTCCTCCATCACCAGTGCGAGCTCGTACATTCCGGCGCCACCACCGCCGTACTCCTCGGGCAGGTTCACTCCGAGAAAGCCCAGTTTTCCTGCTTCAGCCCACAATTCGGTGGTGTGCTCCTGCGCCCGCGCCTTCTCCAGGTAGTACTCGGCACCGTAGTTGGACACCCATTCGCGCACCGCCTTGCGCAGGTCTTGACGGTCCTCGTTTTCGATGAAGCTGGTGTCGGTCATTGCGAATCCCCTTCTGCGTCAGGCGCTTCCACTCTGGCTGTGTCTTGATGGTCGTGACCCGCTGCGCCCGGCTGCGCCGCGCTTGCGATCACTCCCAGCACAGCGCCTACTTCGACCTGTTGTCCTGTCTCGACATTGATTTCCGCTACCACCCCGTCGTTCGGGGCGGTGATGGTGTGCTCCATTTTCATCGCCTCCAGCCAGATCAATGGCTGGCCGGCGGTCACCGTGGCACCGACTTCCGCGCCGATGCGAATCACGTTGCCAGGCATCGGTGCTACCAAAGATCCTTGAGCGACGGTTGAGCCGGGCTCGGGGTAGCGCGGCAGTGCGACCAGATGTACTGGTCCGCGCGCCGAGTCGACGTAGACGTCGTCACCGAAGCGCGCCACAGCGAAGTTGTACGCCACGCCGTCGTCGGCAAGCACCACTTCGCCAGGGGACGCCGAGATCAGTTGCACGGAAGGGTCCTCCGGCAATGCTAAAGCTGTTCTGGTGAAACGGTACTGGACAGTCTGTTCGGTGCCCGAGTCATCGTGGTAGGTCTTGGTCTGGAACCCCGACGGCAGGTTGCGCCAGCCGCTGGGAACCGCGGGCAACGCCGTGGCGGTGACGCGGTTGTGGGCGGCGTCGGCGAGGGCTGCTGCCACAGCCGCAAGTCGCACCGTTGCGGCATCCGCAAGCGGCGCCGACAACTCCGAGAGGCCGTGGGTGTCGAAAAAGGCTGTGTCCGTGGCGCCGTCAAGGAATGCCTGATGACGCAGCACGTGCACCAGCAATTCGCGGTTGGTGCGTAACCCATGTACGTGAGTGCGGGCCAGTGCGTCGGCGAGCACCAGCGCCGCTTGCCGGCGACTGGGCGCCCAGGAGATCACCTTGGCGAGCATCGGGTCGTAATAGATCGACACCACCGAACCGTCGACGATCCCGGAGTCCAGCCTGATCCCGGTCCGGTGCTCCAGCGTGGCGAACTCGGCCCGCACCGAGGGCACGCGAAAGCTGTGTACCGCGCCGGCCTGCGGCTGCCAATCGCGCGCAGGGTCCTCGGCGTAGAGTCGCGCTTCGATCGAATGACCGTGAGCTGCAGGCGGTTCGGCGCCAAGTCGGCCACCGTCGGCGACGTCGAGCTGCAGTTCCACCAGGTCCAGACCCGTGGTTTCCTCGGTGACCGGATGCTCGACTTGAAGCCGGGTGTTCATCTCCAAGAAGAAGAAGTCGCCGTTATGGTCGGCAAGGAATTCCACCGTCCCGGCGCCGGTGTAGCCGATCGCAGCAGCGGCCAGCCGCGCCGCCTCGAACAGCTTGTCGCGCATGCCCGGGATGCGTTCCACCAACGGCGAGGGTGCTTCTTCGATGACCTTCTGATGGCGGCGCTGAATCGAGCATTCGCGTTCCCCAACGGCCCAAACGGTGCCGTGGGTGTCGGCCATGACCTGCACCTCGATGTGGTGCCCGGTCGGCAGGTAGCGTTCGCAGAACACGGTCGGGTCACCGAACGCGGACTGTGCTTCGCGTTGGGCGGCTTCGACTTCGCCTGACAGGGCGGACAATTCGTGCACCACCCGCATGCCGCGGCCCCCGCCGCCAGCGGACGCTTTGACCAGCACCGGCAGCTGCGCCTGCGTGACGGTCGCCGGGTCGAGCTCCTCGAGGACCGGGACGCCGGCGGAAGCCATCATCTTCTTGGACTCGATCTTGGAGCCCATGGCGCGCACCGCATCCACCGGTGGCCCGATCCAGGTAAGTCCGGCAGCTTGCACGGCGGCAGCGAATTCAGCGTTCTCCGAGAGGAATCCGTAGCCGGGATGGACTGCGTCGGCGCCTGAAGCGCGTGCCGCCGCGATGATCGCCTCGGCATTGAGATAGTCATTCGTCCTCGCCAGTCGCACGCGCGCGTCTGCCTCGGCCACGTGTGGCGCGGCCGCATCCGGGTCGGTGTAGACAGCGACGGTGCCCAGACCTAGACGACGGCAGGTAGCGAACACCCGTCGGGCGATCTCGCCGCGGTTGGCGACCAGCACTCGAGTAATCATCGGGCTCACATCCGGAAGACGCCGAAATTCGACGTCCCCTTGATCGGGCCATTGGCGATGGCGGACAGACAAATTCCCAACACGGTGCGTGTATCGCGCGGGTCGATCACGCCGTCGTCGTAGAGCATGCCGGAAAGGACCATGGGTAGCGACTCGGCTTCGATCTGGCCTTCGACGGCGGCCCGCATCGCGGCGTCGGCAGCTTCGTCGACCTGCTGGCCGCGGGCTTCGGCCGCGGCCCGCGCCACGATCGACAGCACGCCCGACAGCTGGGCACCGCCCATTACCGCGGATTTGGAGCTGGGCCAGGCGAACAGGAACCGGGGATCGTAGGCCCGTCCGCACATGCCGTAGTGGCCGGCGCCGTAGGACGCGCCGATCAGCAACGAGATGTGGGGAACGGTCGAATTCGACACGGCGTTGATCATCATCGACCCGTGCTTGATCATGCCGCCCTCTTCGTAGTCCTTGCCCACCATGTAGCCGGTGGTGTTGTGCAGGAACAACAGTGGAGTGTCGGAGCGGTTGGCCAATTGGATGAATTGGGTGGCCTTCTGGGATTCCTCGCTGAACAGCACGCCGCGGGCGTTGGCCAGGATACCGATGGGGTAGCCGTGCAACTGGGCCCAGCCGGTCACTAGCGACGACCCGTAAAGCGGCTTGAACTCGTCGAATTCGGAACCGTCGACGATGCGGGCGACCACCTCGCGCGGGTCGAACGGGATGCGCAGATCCGAGGGCACGATGCCGATGAGTTCCTCGGCGTCGAACAACGGCTCGGTGACCGGCTTGGGCTGCGGGCCCAGCTTCTTCCAGTTCAACCGCGCCACAATGCGACGCCCGATGCGAATCGCGTCGGGTTCGTCGACAGCAAAATAGTCGGCCAAACCCGATATGCGGGCGTGCATTTCGGCCCCGCCGAGTGATTCGTCGTCCGACTCTTCGCCGGTGGCCATCTTTACCAGCGGCGGACCGGCCAGGAACACCTTGGAGCGTTCCTTGATCATCACGACGTGATCGGACATGCCCGGTACGTAGGCCCCGCCCGCGGTGGAATTACCGAATACCAGTGCGATGGTTGGGATTCCGGCCGCCGAGAGCCGCGTCAGGTCGCGGAACATCCGTCCGCCGGGGATGAAGATCTCTTTCTGGGTGGGCAGGTCAGCACCACCGGATTCCACCAGCGATATGACCGGCAACCGGTTCTCGAAGGCGATCTGATTGGCCCGCAGGATCTTCTTCAGTGTCCACGGGTTACTGGTGCCGCCTTTGACGGTCGGGTCGTTGGCGACGATCATGCATTCGACACCCTCGACCACGCCGATTCCGGTGACCGTGCTGGCACCGACCTTGAATGCGCTGCCCCATGCGGCCAGCGGGCTCAGTTCGAGGAACGGGGAGTCGGCGTCGACCAACAACTCGATGCGCTCCCGCGCCGTGAGCTTGCCGCGCGCGTGATGGCGCTCAACGTATTTGGGCCCGCCGCCCTCGACCGCATTGGCAAACTCCGCGGCGATCTCGTCGAGTTTTGTGGTAGCCGCCGCGGCTGCCTCGGCAAAGGTGTCAGCGTTGGGGTCCAATGCCGACTGCAGCACGGTCATGACTGGTACCCAAGCAGTTTGGCGGCCAGTGCGGTGAGAATCTCGGTGGTGCCGCCGCCGATGCCGATGATTCTCATGTCCCGGTATTGACGTTCGATCTCGGATTCGGCCATGTAACCCATGCCGCCGAACAGTTGGACGCCCTGGTTGGCGACCCACTCGCCCGCTTCGACGGCGGTGTTCTTGGCGAAACACACCTCCGCGATCAGGTTGGTTTCGCCCGCCAGTTGCCGTTCCACCACATTGCGCGAGTAGACGCGTGCCACGTCGATGCGACGGGCCATCTCTGCCAAGGTGTTCTGCACCGCTTGACGCGAAATCAGTGGCCGGCCGAAGGTTTCGCGGTCGCGGCACCATTGGGCGGTGATGTCCAGGCAGCGCTGCGCACTCGAATAAGCCTGCGCGGCAAGGCCGATGCGCTCCGAGACGAAAGCCTGAGCAATCTGCGCGAAGCCGCTGTTCTCGGCGCCGACCAGATTGGTCACCGGCACGCGCACGTCGGTGTAGGACAGTTCGGCTGTGTCCGACGAACGCCAACCCATCTTGTCCAGCTTGCGGGACACCTCGAAGCCGGGTGTGCCCTTGTCAACCACCAGCAGCGAAACCCCGCCCGCACCGGGACCTCCGGTGCGTACAGCGGTGACGACGAAGTCGGCGCGCACCCCCGAAGTGATGTAGGTCTTGGCGCCGTTGACCACGTAGTGATCCCCGTCGCGCACAGCGCTGGTGCGCAGGTGCCCGACGTCGGAACCGCCACCCGGCTCGGTAATGGCCAACGCGCCGATCTTTTTGCCGGCCAGCGTCGGGCGCGCATAGGTGTCGATCAACTGTTCATCGCCGGACGCGATGATGTGCGGCACCGCGATCCCACAGGTGAACAGCGATGCGAACACCCCGCCCGGCGCGCCGGACTGATGCATCTCCTCGCAGATGATCAGCGCGTCGGCGCCGTCCCCGCCGCCACCGCCGGCCGACTCGGGAAAGTTTGCCCCCAGCAGGCCCGCTTCGCCGGCGAGTCGGTGTAGCTCGCGCGGTAATTCCCCGCTGCGTTCCCACTCGTCGATGTGCGGCAAGATCTCGCGTTCAGCGAACGAGCGCACCGTTTTTCGCAACTGCTCCCGTTCCGGCGTCGTCCACAGATTCACAACAGCCCCTCCGGAATTTCGATATGGCGACTGCGCAGCCATTCGCCCAGCCCCTTGGCCTGCGGGTCGAAACGCGCCTGATAGGCAACGCCCTGCCCGAGGATTCCCTCGATCACGAAGTTCACCGCCCGCAAATTCGGCAGCACGTGCCGGGTCACCGGCAAGTCCTTAGCTTCTGGGAGCAGCTCTTTGAGCCGCTCGACGGTCAACGTGTTGGCCAACCAGCGCCATTGATCGTCGGTGCGGACCCACACCCCGACGTTGGCGGAGCCGCCCTTGTCGCCGCTTCGGGCCCCGGCGATGCTGCCCAGCGGTACCCGCCGGGTCGGCCCGGCCGCCAGGGGTTCGGGAAGTGCCGGGGTAGCGGCGGGCTCCAAAGCCAATGTCTCGTCGGCACAAGCGATTTCGGTACGCGTGCCGTCAGCGTGTACCGCGACATGTGGCACCAGGGACGCGTCGACGTAGCCCGGGGTGAAGACCCCGTAGACCTGGCCGTCGCCGGGCGGGGTGGTGGCGGTGAATCCTGGGTAGCTGGCGAGTGCCAGTTCCACTGCCGCGCCGGAGAACTTGCGTCCGACGTTGGCGGGATCGGGATCGCGGACCACGCAACTCAGCAGTGCGCTGGCGGCCTCTTCGGTGTCGGCGTCGGGGTGGTCGGTGCGGGCCAGCGTCCACTCCAACTCGGCCGGCTTCACCGTCAACGTGGCTTCCAGCTGGCGCCGGACCAGCTCGGCCTTGGCCTCGATGTCCAAGCCGGTCAGCACGAACGTCATGGCGTTGCGGAACCCGCCGATGCTGTTCAGCGATACCTTCAGCGTTGGCGGTGGCGGTTCGCCGACCACTCCGCTGACGCGCACCCGGTCGGGTCCCTCGGCCGCCAGCTCGATGGTGTCCATCCGCGCGGTCACGTCTGGGTTGGCGTAGCGGGCGCCGGTGATCTCGTAGAGCAGTTGCGCGGTGACGGTGTCGACGCTGACCAGCCCGCCGGTGCCGGAGTGCTTGGTGATCACCGAAGACCCGTCCGGGTAGACCTCGGCCAGCGGGAATCCTGGATACGTCAGATCGGGAATCTCGGTAAAGAAGGAGAAGTTGCCGCCGGTGGCCTGGGTGCCGCATTCGATGATGTGGCCGGCTACGACCGCGCCGGCGAGCTGGTTGTAGTCGGTGCGGGCCCAGCCGAAATGCGCCGCCGCGGACCCGACGATCACCGACGCGTCGGTGACCCGCCCGGTGACCACCACGTCAGCCCCGCTGCCCAGGCAATCGGCGATGCCCCACCCGCCGAGGTAGGCGTTAGCGGTCAGAGGTGATCCCAGCCCTAGCTCGGCTGCCCGCGGCTGCAGGTCGTCACCCTCGACGTGGGCCACTCGTGCCGGTATGCCCAGCCGCTCGGCCAGCGCGCGCACGGCCTCGGCGAGCCCGGCAGGGTTCAAACCCCCGGCGTTGGCGACGATTCGTACACCGCGTTCGTGTGCGAGGCCCAGGCATTCCTCGAGCTGGGTCAGGAAGGTCTTGGCGTAGCCGCGTTCCGGGTTCTTCATCCGGTCGCGGCCCAGGATCAGCATGGTCAGTTCGGCCAGGTAATCCCCGGTCAGGTAGTCCACCTCGCCACCGGTGAGCATTTCGCGCATTGCCGACAACCGGTCGCCGTAGAAACCGGAGCAGTTCGCGATACGCACGGCGCCAGATTTGGGGGCCAATGCGCGTCCTTCCTCCGCTGGAATGATTCGGCGGGCGGATAAAAACCAACCAACCGGTAGGTTAGCGCGTGCGGGCCGCGCCGCGTCAACCGGACGCTCGATCGGCGCTTCAGATCGCCACCGCCCAATGCCCGCCGCGGCCCATTTTGGTGACCAGCAGCTCACCGACTACCCTGTGAGGCAACTGTCGTCGTTCGGCCTTTCCGGCCAGGAAGCGCGACAAACCCGACCGAAACCCCAAACCGAGGAGTTAGGCCCGACCATGGCCACACCCAAGCGCAGGATGTCGCGCTCGAACACCCGTAGCCGGCGCTCGCAGTGGAAGGCCACCGAGACCGGCCTGGTCGGCGTCAACGTAGCTGGTCAGAAGCACAAGGTGCCGCGACGGCTGCTCAAGGCCGCGCGACTCGGCCTGATCGATCTCGACAAGCGCTAGAGCAGCAAGCTCGGCGGATCGCCCGATTCCAAGCGGTCCGCATCGTCCTTCGTTCGGCGCGCCTCTCAGCCCGCTCTCAGACGTTCATACGAAACTAGGCAGCGTGCGAATTCTTGTCGTCGACGACGATCGCGCCGTGCGTGAGTCGCTGCGCAGGTCGCTTTCCTTCAACGGTTACTCGGTCGAATTGGCCCATGACGGGGTCGAAGCGCTCGAGCTGATCGCCAGCGACCGCCCAGACGCCGTGGTTCTGGATGTGATGATGCCGCGACTGGACGGCCTGGAAGTGTGCCGTCAGCTCCGCAGCACCGGCGACGACCTGCCGATCCTGGTGCTCACCGCCCGCGACTCCGTCTCCGAGAGGGTTGCCGGACTGGACGCCGGAGCCGACGATTACCTGCCTAAGCCGTTCGCGCTCGAGGAACTGCTGGCGCGCATGCGCGCACTGCTGCGGCGCACCAAGCCCGAAGACGCCGCCGAGTCGGTCGCGATGACGTTCTCCGACCTGAGCTTGGACCCGGTCACCCGCGAAGTAATCCGTGGACAACGCCGCATCAGCCTCACTCGCACCGAGTTCGCGCTGCTGGAGATGCTGATCGCCAATCCGCGCCGGGTACTGACCCGCAGCCGCATTCTCGAAGAGGTCTGGGGATTCGATTTCCCCACCTCGGGTAATGCGCTGGAGGTGTACGTCGGATATCTGCGTCGCAAGACCGAGGCCGACGGCGAGCCGCGGCTGATTCACACCGTGCGCGGGGTGGGTTACGTGCTACGCGAAACGCCGCCCTGATGCTTCGCTTCCGGTTCGGCCGGGCCGGTCGGCGCGCACCGCTACGGGCAACCAGCTCCCTGTCGCTGCGGTGGCGGGTCATGCTGCTGGCGATGTCCATGGTGGCGATGGTGGTCGTGTTGATGTCCTTCGCCGTCTACGCCGTGATCTCGGCAGCGCTCTACAGCGACATCGACAACCAGCTGCAGAGCCGGGCGCAGTTGTTGATCGCCAGCGGTTCGCTGGCCGCCGATCCGGGCAAAGCCATCGAAGGCACCGCTTATTCGGATGTCAACGCGATGCTCGTGAACCCCGGCAAGTCGATCTACACCGCGAATCAACCCGGACAGACCCTTCCCGTCGGAGCGCCGGAGAAAGCGGTCATTCGCGGTGAGTTGTTCATGTCGCGGCGCACAGCCTCTGACCAACGGGTGCTTGCCATCCACTTGAACAACGGCAGCTCACTTCTGATCTCCAAGAGTCTCAGACCCACCGAGGCCGTCATGGGCAAATTGCGCTTCGTGCTGCTGATGGTCGGGGGAGTCGGCGTCGCGGTCGCCGCAGTGGCCGGCGGGATGGTCACCCGGGCGGGGCTGCGTCCAGTCGGCCGGCTCACCGAAGCGGCCGAACGCGTTGCCCGAACCGACGACCTGCGACCTATCCCGGTCTTCGGTAGTGACGAATTGGCCAGGCTCACCGAGGCATTCAACTTGATGTTGCGCGCGCTGGCCGAATCTCGGGAGCGGCAGGCGCGGCTTGTCACCGACGCCGGACACGAATTGCGCACCCCGCTGACATCGCTGCGCACCAACGTCGAACTGCTGATGGCCGCGATGGAGCCTGGCGCACCACGGCTTCCCGAGCAGGAGATGGTCGATCTTCGCACCGACGTGATAGCCCAAATCGAGGAATTGTCAACGCTGGTAGGCGATTTGGTCGACCTGACCAGAAGCGACGCCGGCCACGCGGTGCACGAACCGGTCGATATGGCCGACGTCATCGACCGCAGCCTCGAGCGAGTCCGGCGGCGCCGCAACGACATTCATTTCGACGTCGCTGTCATTCCGTGGCAGGTCTACGGCGACTCCGCCGGACTGTCGCGGGCGGCACTGAACCTGATGGACAACGCGGCCAAGTGGAGTCCCCCGGGCGGCCACGTCGGTGTCACACTGCGCCAACTGGACCCCTCACACGCCGAACTTGTGGTCTCCGACCAGGGGCCCGGTATCTCTCCGCAGGAGCGCCGCCTGGTGTTTGAACGCTTCTACCGGTCGACGTCGGCGCGGGCGATGCCGGGGTCGGGCCTGGGCTTGGCGATCGTCAAGCAGGTGGTGCTCAACCACGGCGGATCGTTGCGTGTCGAGGACACCGAACCGGGCGGCCAACCTCCGGGAACGTCGATTTACGTGCTGTTACCCGGCCGCCCAATGCCGGCCCCGACCTACTCGGCGTCCACCGAGAACGACGCTGCCGACACGCCGAACCGCGACCTCAAAAAAGACCCCGAAAAGGACCCCGCAAAGGGCGCGCGGCGGAATTCGGCCAGCAGCGCGAACTCACGGGGATCGTCGAACGTTATCTCAGTGGATTCTTAGTCCGCGCGCGCAAGGTGGTTGTGCAGTTAGTGTTGAAAATCAACGCCATGCAAGCAAGGCATGCTCAGTTTTGTCGAAGTAAGCCCCGAAGTAGAGGAAGAACGTTTTAGCGCATGACGAATCACCCGAGGTATTCGCCACCGCCGCAGCAGCCGGGTTTCAGTGCCACGCCTAACCAGCCTGTGCCGCCCGCCTATGCCCAGGGGCAGCAGAGCTACAACCAGCAGTTCGACTGGCGTTACCAGCAGTCGACCCAGCAGTACCGCACCTTCGACCCGCTCAGTGGCACCGGGCCGGGTCCCATACCGGGCGGCACCGGGCCGGGCCCCATACCCGGTGGGACCGGGCCGGGCCCGATACCGGGCAACACCGGCGTGGGTCCGATTCCGGGCGGTACCGGTGCGCGGCCGATCCCGGGCCTCAGCGGTGCCGCTCCGATGCCCGGCATGCTTCCCCCGATGGGGCCGCCACCGCAGCGGCGGCGTTCGGCTGGACTGATCTTCGGCGCGCTGGCGATAGCGGTGGTCTCCGCCGGCATCGGCGGCGCGGCGGCGACGGTAGTCGAGATGGGGCACCAGTCCGGCGGTGGTCACAGCGCGACGGCTTCGTCGGGTTCGGCACCCAGCGTTCCGGCGGCGAACATGCCCGCGGGCTCGGTCGAGCAGGTTGCGGCCAAGGTGGTGCCCAGTGTCGTCATGCTGGAGACCGACCTGGGCCGGGCGTCCGAAGAGGGCTCCGGCGTCATCCTGTCCGCCGATGGACTGATCCTGACCAACAACCACGTCGTAGCGGCAGCGGCCAAACCCCCCGCCGGAAGTCCGCCGCCGAAAACCACGGTGACCTTCTTCGACGGCCGCACCGCCGCGTTCACGGTGGTCGGTGCCGACCCGACCAGCGATATCGCCGTCATCAAGGTGCAAGGCGCCTCCGGTCTGACACCGATCGCCCTGGGTTCGTCCTCGGGGCTGCGAGTCGGTCAGCCGGTCTTAGCGATCGGATCGCCGCTGGGCTTGGCGGGCACGGTGACCACCGGCATCGTCAGTGCGCTCAATCGGCCCGTGTCGACCACTGGCGAGTCCGGCAACCAGAACACCGTGCTGGACGCGATTCAGACCGACGCCGCGATCAACCCCGGTAACTCCGGTGGTGCGCTGGTGAACATGAGTGGGCAACTGATCGGCATCAACTCGGCAATCGCCACACTGGGGGCGGACTCTGGCGATGCCCAGAGCGGCTCTATCGGTCTGGGCTTCGCGATCCCGGTCGACCAGGCGAAGCGGATCGCCGACGAGCTGATCAGCACCGGCAAGGCGTCCCATGCGTCGCTGGGTGTGCAGGTAACCACCGACAAGGGCGTCCCAGGTGCCAAGGTGATGGAGGTCATCGGCAACGGAGCGGCCGCCAACGCCGGCGTGCCTAAAGGTGTCGTGGTGACCAAGGTCGACGATCGTCCGATCAACAGTGCCGACGCCTTGGTGGCCGCGGTGCGATCCAAGGCCCCGGGCGACAAGGTGGCATTGACCTACCAGGATCCCGGGGGCGGCAGCCGTACCGTGCAGGTCACGCTTGGTAAGGCGGACCAGTGATGAAGGCGGACGGGCAGCTGTCCGACCTCGGATATACGGTTGCACCCATGGAACAGGGCGCGGAGTTGGTCGTCGGTCGGGCACTCGTCGTCGTCGTGGACGACCGCACCGCGCATGGCGACGAGGACCATAGCGGGCCGTTGGTCACCGAGCTGCTCAGCGAGGCCGGCTTCGTCGTCGACGGGGTGGTCGCGGTCGAGGCCGACGAGGTCGAGATCCGAAATGCGTTGAACACGGCCGTGATTGGCGGGGTGGATCTGGTGGTGTCGGTAGGTGGCACCGGCGTGACGCCGCGTGATGTCGCACCGGAAGCCACCCGCGAGATCCTGGATAGAGAGATTCTCGGCATAGCCGAGGCCATCCGCGCCTCCGGGCTGTCGGCGGGAATCACCGACGCCGGCCTGTCACGCGGACTGGCCGGCGTCTCCGGCAGCACGTTGGTGGTGAACCTGGCCGGTTCCCGTTATGCCGTGCGCGACGGGATGGCCACGCTCAACCCGCTGGCCGCCTACATCATCGGGCAGCTGTCCAGCCTGGAGATCTAAACTCCCGGCCGGCTCAGGTGTCGGCGCGGGGTCCGTGTTCCGGCGGCGGCGACAGTTCGGCGGCGGCGTGGGTGCCGCCGTGCTTGCCCGACGAGCTTCCATTCGTCTGGGCCAGCAGGTCGCGGATCTCTTGCAGCAAGACGACCTGCGCGTCGTCTGCCTGCTCGACCTCGCCTTGCTTGCGCAGCTTGCTGTATGGCAGCACGACCAGGAAGTACACCACCGCCGCTACCAGCAAGAAGTTGATCGCGGCCGACAGGACGACGTTGAAGTCGACGTAGAAATCACCGGCGATATGCCGTTTCAGCAGCCCGATGTCCGGGTTGTTGCCTACGCCGATCGAGCTCACCAGTGGCTTGATGATGCTGTCGGTGAAGGCCGTGACCAACGCGGTGAATGCGGTACCGATGACGACCGCCACGGACAGGTCGACGATATTGCCTCGCGAAAGAAACTCTTTGAACCCTTTGAGCATCGGATGTCCTTTCTGCAACTGTCAGCTGCTATCCCCGGATTGGCACCCAAGAAAAACCTAGCCCAGTTCGGTCCGCTTTCCATGGACCACCTCGTCAATTAATGCAGGGTCAGTGTGACCGTCTGACCCAATACAGATCCGGCCACTGCGTTGGCCACGTGAGCCGGCAGTGCGACCAGCACGACGCGGTCGGCCTCGGTGGCCTGGGTCCGTTGCTTGGCCGACACCAGCACCACGACGGCGTCGGTGGCAACGACGCGGGTGACGGGCCGGGTGGCGGTTTCGTTGGTCGGCGCGGCCAGCACGTCGACGACGTCACCCACCCTGATCAGGTCGATCAGCGCGCTGTCCGCCAACCGCAACGGCACTATCCGGGCGCCGGGCCCGGCACTCGACTCGGCCAGTCGGCTGCCCAGCAACCTCACGTCAGTCAACACTTCGCCGCGGCGCGTCGGACCGGCGACAGTCGAGCCGAGCACCGCGTCGAGGTCGGCCTGCGATCCGTCCGGGACCGTGGTGGCGAGGCGGCTCTCCAGTCGGACGTCAGAGACGGTCAGCGCGGTGCCGGAGGCCAGGTCGTGGGCGGCCACCAGCACATCGACCCGATCCCCGGCAGGGTTCGAGCGCAGCGCGGCGACGCCGGCCAGCACGACCAACCCACCTGCCGCGACCCGACGAGCCAGCACCGTGCGCGCCCAGTCGGGCCGCAGCAGTGTCGAGATGCGACTGAATACCGTTGTTTTTAGCGATGATTCGCCCACGCCGTCACGTTAGGCGCGCAGACTGACCGGCTAATGCCAGTGCGAAGGGAGTTGTGGATAACCGCTAGCTGGATGCGGCCGCGGTGGCCGAAGCGGTGCTGGCCTTCTCGGTCGACCCCGACGACTTTTTCTCGCTGGAGCCTGAACTCGTTGAGTCCGAGCTGGACCCGGAGTCGCTCGAGGACGTGGACCCGTTGGTCGAGCTCTTCTCTTTCTTGCCGGCCTCGCGGCTATCGGTGCGGTAGAAACCGCTGCCCTTGAACACCACGCCAACCGAATTGAACAACTTGCGCAGCCGACCAGAGCACTTCTCGCAAGTGGTCAACGCGTCCTCGGTGAAGGCCTGCACCTTGTCGAAGCGGTTGTCGCACTCGGTGCACGCGTAGCTGTACGTCGGCACAAAAACCTCCGGGTGATTATTAAGTCTGGCTTAGCACTCTACCGTCTCAAGTGCTAGAACCGCCACGTGATGACGATCATTCCCGGATTGGCAACGCGATCAGCCCGCGTTCGGGCGTGAGGACGTGCGTCATCGGCACGTCGTGGGGTTCGGACGGCAACTCGTCCACCAACTCCGCGTCCCTGACCACCGCAACCAGGCGCGCCTGCGGATCCCGGCTCCCCAGCGAGCGGTCGTAGAAGCCACGACCGCGGCCCAGCCGCACGCCGTGTCGGTCGACCGCCAGGGCCGGCAGCAGCACCAAGCTGGCTTCGCCCACTGCCGTTTCCGGTAACCACGGCTGCGGCGGCTCAAGCAGGCCCCATCGCGCGGTCACCAGGTTGCCGGCGCGGTACTCACCCCATTGCAGCGGCAAGGGCGTGTCGTCGGAGGAAGTACGCGCCACCGGCAACAGCACCCGCCCGGCGCGTTGTAGCAACTGGTCAAGCAGTTCGATCGAACCCGGCTCCGATCCCACCGGCACGTACGCACACACCGTGCTGCCGGGGCTTACCACCTGCTCGAGGTGGTCGGCGAGCATCCGTGCCTCCACGGCCCGAACGTCGTCGGCAACGCGCCGCCGAGCCGCCACAAGCAGTTCCCGCAACGCGGACTTGCTCGAGGTGGCCATGCGCTCAACCATGACAGCCGTGGTGTTCTTGCCGCCAGACAGGTTTCGGACAGTTCATGCGGGTTATGGTGTGCAACGATGCCATCCCCTGAAGTTGCGGTCCCGTTCACGGCGATCGTCCCCGCTGCCGGCTTAGGAACGCGTTTCCTGCCGGCGACCAAGACGGTGCCCAAGGAACTGCTGCCCGTCGTCGACACCCCCGGCATCGAGCTGGTGGCCGCCGAGGCGGCAGACGCCGGCGCCGAACGTCTGGTGATCATCACTTCCGAGGGCAAAGACGGCGTCGTCGCGCACTTCGTCGAGGACCTGGTCTTAGAGGGGACCCTTGAGGCTCGCGGCAAGAAAGCGATGCTGGCCAAGGTTCGCCGGGCTCCGGCGCTGATCAAGGTCGAGTCGGTGGTGCAGGCCGAACCGCTCGGCTTGGGACACGCAATCAGCTGCGTGGAGCCGACGTTGTCGCCGGACGAGGACGCCGTGATGGTGCTGCTGCCCGACGACCTGGTGCTGCCGGCCGGCGTGTTGGAGACGATGTCGAAGGTGCGCGCCGAACACGGTGGCACGGTGCTGTGCGCCATCGAGGTGGCGCCCGACGAGATCAGCGCGTACGGCGTCTTCGACGTCGAGCCCGTGTCCGGCGGCAACGACGACGTGCTGCGGGTCAAGGGCATGGTCGAAAAGCCCAAGGCCGAGGACGCGCCGTCGCCGTATGCGGCCGCCGGACGCTACGTGCTGGACCGCGCCATTTTCGACGCGCTGCGTCGCATCGACCGAGGCGCCGGCGGCGAAGTGCAGCTCACCGATGCCATCGCTTTGCTTATTGCAGAGGGCCATTCGGTACACGTCGTCGTCCACCGCGGATCCCGACACGACCTAGGAAATCCCGGCGGCTACCTCAAGGCTGCGGTTGACTTTGCATTGGATCGCGATGACTACGGCCCGGAACTGCGGCGGTGGTTGGTAGCGCGATTGGGCCTGACCGAACAGTAGCCGGCGAGTCGGCGTCCGGGTTCAGGTCCGGACGGCAGGAAGGCGCACTGTGCGTTCTGTAGAGGAGCAACAGGCACGGATATCGGCAGCCGCGGTGGCCCCGAGGCCGATCAAAGTTGCCATCGCCGAGGCGCAGGGACTTCTGTGCGCCGAAGAAGTGGTGACCGAACGCCCTCTCCCCGGCTTCGACCAGGCCGCCATCGACGGGTACGCGGTGCGCAGCGTCGACGTGCTTGGGGTCGGTGACACCGGGACCCTGGAGGCCGTTAGCGACGACGGTGGTGTCGAGGGACGCGACGGGGTGACCCTGCCCGTCATGGGAACCATCGAGGCCGGCGCGCGCACCCCCAGCAGGTTGCAGCCGCGCCAGGCCGCGCGGGTGCAGACCGGAGCACCGTTGCCGACGCTCGCCGATGCGGTGCTCCCGCTGCGGTGGACCGATGGGGGCATGAACCGGGTGCGGATCCTGCGCGGGGCGCCCTCGGGTGCGTATGTGCGGCGCGCCGGCGATGACGTGCAGCCCGGTGACGTGGCGGTGCGGTCCGGGACGATCATCGGCCCCGCCCAGGTGGGTTTGTTGGCGGCGGTCGGGCGGGAGCGGGTGCTGGTGCATCCGCGGCCCCGGGTGTCGGTGATGGCGGTGGGCGGTGAGCTGGTCGACATTTCGCGCAGCCCGGGCAACGGGCAGGTCTACGACGTCAACTCCTACGCGCTGGCCGCGGCCGCCCGGGATGCCGGCGCCGAGGTGAACCGGGTCGGCATCGTCAGCAATAACCCGAAAGAACTCGGCGAAATCGTCGAAGGCCAGCTGAACCGGGCCGAAATGCTGGTGATCGCCGGTGGGGTGGGCGGCGCGGCGGCCGAGGCGGTTCGTGTCGTGCTGTCCGAACTCGGCGACATGGAAGTGGTGCGAGTCGCGATGCACCCAGGTTCGGTACAGGGATTCGGCCAGCTCGGCCGCGACGGCGTACCCGTGTTTCTGCTACCGGCCAATCCGGTGAGCGCGCTGGTGGTCTTCGAGGTGATGGTGCGGCCGCTGATCCGTCTGTCGCTGGGCAAGCGGCACCCGATGCGCCGGGTCGTGCAGGCGCGCACGTTGTCGCCGATCACGTCGGTCAGCGGGCGCAAGGGTTACCTGCGCGGCCAGTTGATGCGCGACCAGGAGAGCGGCGAATATCTGGTGCAGGCGTTGGGTGGGGCGCCGGGGGCGTCGTCTCATCTGCTGGCCACGCTCGCCGAGGCGAACTGTCTGGTCGTGGTCCCCAGCGGGGCGGAGCAGATTCGCACCGGGGAAATCGTCGACGTCGCCTTCCTGGCCCAGCACGGCTGAGGTCGCCCGCCTCTCGTGAACCTGTTGAGATCCAGTGCCCGGCATCCGGGCTGGCCGATGAGTGTGGGACCGCTGCGGGTTGCGGCGGGCGTGATTCGGTTGCGGCCGGTGCGGATGCGCGACGGCGCGCAGTGGAGCCGGATCCGGTTGGCCGACCGCGCCCAGTTGGAGCCGTGGGAACCCAGCTCGGAGGGTGACTGGTCGTTCCGGCACTCCGTGGCGGCGTGGCCGGCGGTGTGCTCGGGCCTGCGGTCCGAAGCGCGAAAGGGGCGGATGCTGCCGTATGTGATCGAGCTGGACGGGCAGTTCTGCGGCCAGCTGACCATCGGCAACGTCACGCATGGGGCGCTGCGATCGGCGTGGATCGGCTACTGGGTGTCCAGCGAGTGCACCGGCGGCGGGGTGGCCACCGGTGCGGTGGCGTTGGGGCTCGACCACTGCTTCGGCCCGATGATGCTGCACCGGGTGGAGGCCACCGTGCGCCCGGAGAACGCGGCCAGCCGAGCTGTGTTGGCGAAAGCCGGATTTCGTGAAGAGGGGCTGCTGCGCCGCTACCTGGAGGTGGACCGGGCTTGGCGCGATCATCTCCTGGTGGCGCTGACCGTCGAAGAGGTGAACGGATCGGTGACCTCGACGCTGGTTCGCGCTGGACGCGCGAGCTGGGTCTGATTTCTGCGCGCGGTTTTTGCTCGAGCGTCGTGTTGGCGTCGTGTTGGCGTCGTCGAGCGTCGTCGAGCGTCCTCTTCGGCGTCGAGCGTCACGCCAGCGTCGCGTTGGGCGTCGAGCGTCCCTCTAGCGACACGCCAGCGTTGCGTTCGGTGTCGAGCGTCGTCGAGCGTCACGCCAGCGTTGCGTTCGGCGTCGAGCGTCCCTCTAGCGTCGTCGAGCGTCGTCGAGCGTCGTCGAGCGTCCTCTTCGGCGTCGAGCGTCATCTTCGGCGTCGAGCGTCACGCCAGCGTTGCGTTCGGCGTCGAGCGTCCCTCTAGCGACACGCTCGGCGCCGGACGAGTAAGCAAACCGAAATAAAAGTGTGGCTAACGTGACATATGTGGCGTGTGATGCTTGAAAGAGGCAAATTACAGGTGTGTAATTGCCCTGGTCGCAGTGACCCGGCCGCGCTGGTCAGCAATGGGCTTCGCGGGGATCGGAAACCGAAGAGAGCAGGTCATCATGCCAAGCATCCCGCAATCGTTGTTGTGGATCTCGCTCGTGGTGCTTTGGTTGTTCGTGCTGGTGCCGATGCTGATCAGCAAACGCGATGCGGTCCGCCGAACCAGCGACGTTGCCCTGGCGACCAGAGTGCTCAACAGCGCCACGAATGCGCGGCTGCTCAAGCGATCTGGACCTGCGGCGGGTCATCGCAGTGACCCCGACTGGAAGCCAGAAGAAGAGTGGGAGACCGAGCCGATCAACGGACCGTTCGCCGATGCCGACAGGGACCACGAAGAGGACATGCCGGTACTGGAGGATGAGGACACCGGCGTGGTGATGCGCCGCCGGTCGGTGGTGACAGCAATGGCCAAGTCCGACAAGCTCATTGAGGCCGCCGAGCCCGACTACCTGGACGTCGATGTTGTCGATGAGGATGCCGCCGCGTTGCCCGTGGGCGAAAGCGCCGGGGCGGCGTTGCTCGCCGTCGAGGAGGCCGCAGGTTCGGAAGACGAGGCCGAAGATGTCGAGGCCCGCGCCGAGGAGACCGACGACCTCGCCGACGACGAGTACGAATACGTCGAGGACTCTTCGGGTTTGGAGCCCGAGGAAGACGACGACCTAGACGACGAAGACGCTGTGCCGTCCTACCCGTCGGGGGTGAACCGACGGCGCCGGTTCGACAACAAGACCGCCGCTGCGGTGAGCGCTCGCAAGTACGCCTTCCGCAAGCGGGTGTTGGTCGCGATGGCGGTGATCCTGGTCGGGTCAGCGATCGCGGCATTCGAGGTGACGTCGATGGCGTGGTGGCTGTGTGGCACCGCCACCACCATTACCGTGCTGTACCTGGCCTACCTGCGTCGACAGACCAAGATCGAGGAGAAGGTGCGCCGGCGGCGGATGCAGCGGATGGCCCGCAGCCGGTTGGGCGTGGAGAACACCCAGGACCGCGAATACGACCTGGTTCCCTCGCGATTGCGGCGCCCAGGTGCGGTGGTGTTGGAGATCGACGACGAAGACCCGATCTTCGAGCACCTGGACTACGCGGTGTCGATGCGCCACTACGGCTACCCGCGAGACCTGCCGCGCGCTGTCGGGCAATAGCGGTTCGGCTCGTCGGCCCGTTGGCTGGTAGCCTGCTAGCCGTCAGGGGCTATGGCGCAGTTGGTAGCGCGACTCGTTCGCATCGAGTAGGTCGGGAGTTCGAATCTCCCTAGCTCCACAGAGTTTGTCCGCGATCAAGCTATCGAAGCCTGGCTTCGCGACGAGGTCGCTGCCGCGTACGATGCCGTCATCGCCGACCCTGCGCGTACGGTCACTGTGCAGAAGTTGCGAGCGCGACTTGCCGCCGAGCAGGCCGGGAGCGTGTGAGTCTCAGCGTCGTCTTCACGCCCGAGGCGGAAGATCAGCTTGTCGAGCTGTACCGCTATATCGTCGCCGTGAAGTCAGCCGAGGTCGCGGCACGCTACACGGACGCGATCATCGACTTCTGCCAAGAACTGGCCTTCGTCCTTGACTTCACTTTCCAACCGCAATTGGACGCCGCGTAAGCCCAACCCCCGCGGCGTACGGTGACCCGGTGGCCCCGCGACGTCTCGACACACCGTCCGGGCCGCTGCTCGTTGACGACGACGGTGTGTTGATCCATGCGCGCGGGATTCCCTACGCGAGCGCCGCCCGTTTCGAAGCCCCGGTACCTGCTCCAGCCCACGCCGAAGTGCTCGACGCGACCGCGCGCGGACCGGTGTGCCCGCAGCTGCCGTCGAGGTTGGAGTTCGTGACCGGGCCGGTGGTCGCCGGCATGTCAGTCAGCGAGCAATGCCAAGTGCTAAGCGTCACAGCGCCTTTGCACGCCGAGCGGCTGCCGGTGATGGTCTGGTTTCACGGTGGCGCCTACGTGTCGGGCAGCGGGGAGGCACCGAAGTACGATCCGGACGCGCTCGTCGCAGCGGGTCGTGTCGTCGTAGTCAACGTCAGCTACCGACTGGGCATCTTCGGCTACCTCAATCCCGACCCGGACGGGGAAGCCAACTTAGGCTTGCGAGACCAGATTCTTGCGTTGCAGTGGGTCAACGAAAGCATCGCTGCATTCGGTGGAAACCCCTCGTGTACAACAATTTTCGGCCAGTCCGCAGGCGGGGATTCGGTGCTGTCGTTGATCCTCGCCGCGGGGACAGCAGGTCTGTTCAACCGCGCCATCCTGCACAGCGCGCCGTTGGGTCTGCGGGCCGGCAGAGACGAGATGACCGCCGCGATGCGCCAATCCGTCATCGCCGCGTTGGCTGACGCCCCGCCTGCTGAGGCCAGCATCGACCAGCTGCTCAACGCCCAGACCGCGGCGGTCCAAACGGCACAGCGGTTCGGTGCGCTCGGCGGGTTCCCGTTCGCGCCGATCGCCGGGCTTACGCCGCTGCCGGCCGCTGGTGACGAAAGCTCCCGGCTTGCCGAGGCGGCCGCCGCGATCGAAGTCCTTATCGGATACACCCGAGACGACGCAGCTCCCTTCGTCGCGATGCACCCGCGAGCGCGGTGGTTGCGGGGCCGCATCGGGACGCGCCCGATCCTGCTGGTTGGTCGGGTGATGACAAAACGGATATTTGCCCGACCCGCCCTTGACCTCGCGCGGTTCTGGACGCGCCACGGCGGACAGGCCGTGACATTCCGGGTCGACTGGTCGCCGCCGGACGCACCCCTGGGCGCATGTCACTGCATTGACCTGCCCCTATTGTTCGGTTCGTCGCAATCCTGGGAGGATGCGCCGATGCTCGGTCGCGGGCCCGGACCCATCGACCAGGAACTGGCCGCCACCACGCGAACACGCTGGGCTGCGTTCGCTCATCACGGCGCGGGAGCCTTTGGTGGCTCGTCATTGCGCATCTGACCACGATTGGAAGCGAACTCCCAGTTACCAGCGCTTCGCGTAGTGGATAATGGGTCAAGTCGGTTCAACAAGTTGCCGCAGCTACTTGTCTCCTGCTCGAAAGCCGGCTCATGTTCAAAGTCTTGTTAGACACCAAGGACCTCGGCGAGGCCGAAGCTGTCCTCAGCGCCAACTTCGCGAAGATTCGCATCAAGAAAACGTCCGGTGACACGTCGTCCATGATCAGGATGGAGCGCGCCACCGTCGGGTCGATAGCCGTCAACACCGCCAACTACGGACTCGATTTCAGCTACGAGATGGAGCCGCCCGCCAAGATCGTCATCTGCCGAGTGCTCTCTGGTGCGTTGGAGGAGCGGTTCAATGGGCTTTCCACCGCCGTGTTCAACCCGGGCGAGGTCGGCGTCATCGGAGCCCCTCAGGGAGTTCCCTGCGCGGGCCATGTTCAGCAAGGCCACTACGAGCAGCTGATAATCCAGCCGAGCTTGTTGACCCGCCGCGCCCCCGGACCGGGCGGCGGTGACGAGCCAGTGCGGCTGACCGGGTCGGTCCCGGTCTCGCCCGAAGCGGCTCGGCAGCTGTTCGACGTCGTCGGCTACTTCGGACGTGTCGCCGCCAACCGGTATGCCTATGAAAGCCCGTTGATCACCGCGGGTCTGGAGCGGTACGTGGCGAGCACCCTGCTGGCCACCTTGCCCAACAGCGCGCGGGAGGCAACCCACAACAGGCACGATGGCGACGATGCGCCCGTGCTGCTACGTCGTGCCGTTACCTACATCGATGACAACGCGCACGACGACATCTCGTTGGGTGACATCGCTTCGGCGGTTTACGTCACCCCCCGGGCATTGCAGTACATGTTCCGCAAGCATCGCGACTCAACCCCGATGGAGTACTTGCGCAGAGTCCGCCTGCACTACGCGCACCGCGACCTGGTGACTGCCGACCGCGCGACGACGACGGTGAGTGCAGTCGCCCGGCGTTGGGGATTCACGCACATGGGCCGCTTTTCGGTCTACTACCGAGAACACTACGGCCAGAGCCCGCACGTCACGCTGCGCGAGGGCTAACCGTCGCGCGTCGAAAACAACTCGGGTGCAACGGGTTTGGTGGTGTAGGTGCGCGTGCCGGAGGACACCGTCAGCACTAGGCGCCGAGTCCCATCTTCGGTGCCCTCGCCGGCAGCGGCAAAACGGTGAGCGTGGGCTAGCTCGGTGAGAAAGACGGCACTGCCGCCCGGCGCAACGTCATGGGGGACATCTGCCCCGGCGATCGGCTTCTCGACGGGCACCAACGAGTTGCCGTCGTGCTCAGACCGAATCGCCCACCCGGCCACGTGAAACGACGAACGTCCGGCATTGATTACTTTGACGCCGATGATGAGCGGACTTTCGTCGGCCTGCTCGGCAGCGCCCACCAATGACTCGCGAACCTCCGCACTGGCATCGTTGGTGACCAGTCCGTCTCGAGTCAGCCGCCCGACTACCGCGGTGAGCTTCGGCCGTGGCCGTTGCAATCGCAGCAGAGTCACCTGCCAACCGAGCGATAGCACCGCAAGCACGGTGGCAACGATGCCGAGAACCAATCCGGCGACGCTCATCGAAGACTCCAAGTGTCCGGCATGTTGTCAACGCTACTTGCTCTCGCGGCGCCTACCGTCGGTGTGGTCCGGAAGACGGCGGTAAACCACTGCGGCAGGCGGGAATCCGTCGCAAAGTCTGAAGAACATCCAATAATCGCCTGAGCATCCGTTAAGACCGCGAGTCAGCACAGGATTGTGTCAGGCCTCGCCCCTAGTCTCGGCGGCATGAGCACCAAGTACTACCTGCAGAAGGTTCCCGTCGAGTCCGTCGAACCGGGCTATTCACTGGCCATCCGCGAACCCGGCCGCAAGGGCGGCAAGTTCCGGCTCTTCCAGGTCGAATGCACGCAACAGTCGCAGCGCAGCGGGCAACCCGTGATGATCACACTGACGTCGCAATCCGACGAAGCGGTGGAATACGAAGCCGGCACGCCGGTCGTGCGGCTGTTCGGAGTCTGCGAAGCCGCCGCGTCCTAAAGCGGCTTCGCGGCAGTGACGAACTGCAAGGCACGCTGGGTCTGCTGCTCGATGTCGACCAGCCCCGCCTCGGTGAACAGGTCGACGAACGCAGCCCCGTCAAACATCGTCAACCCGATCACTCGCGCTGTGGTCTGCAGGGCGAAGTTAATTGGTGGCGGCTGCCCGGCGTAACTGGTCAGCAGGGCGATCCGTCCGCCGGGGCGCAACACTCGGATCATCTCCCGGGCAACGCGGAACGGCTCGGGAATCAGATACAGCGCACCGAAACAGGCCACCGCGTCGAAAGTATCGTCAGCGAACGGCAATTCGCGCGCGTCGCCGCGGACATAACAGGTGCGTGGGCCACTGTTGTCCTGGACGGCCCGGGTGAGCATCGGTTCGGAGATGTCGAATCCGACCGCGAGGCTTCCCGTGGACAGTTGCTCGGCCAGTGGCGCGGTGAAATTGCCGGGTCCGCAGGCAACGTCGAGCAACCGCTTGGCGCCGCGCAGGTGCAGGGCCGTCGCCGCGCGGCGCTCCTCGGCCTGCGTGGTGACACCACTGGCCAGGAAGAACGACAGTGGCCGCCAAAGCCCTTCGTAGACGGCAGCGACCAACGGGCTATTCATGGCCTGCTGGGCGATGGTGGGGATCGAAGGCGCCGTCGATTCGCCCAAGACGTCGAGGTAACCGTGCCGCAGCTCGGCGTCTTTGGTGAGCAGACTGCGAGTCAACTCGACTCGATCCTGGTTGTCGATCATTAGCTCCAGGCTAGTTGGCAGTGCGCGTGCGCTCCTTGCAGGGGCGGCGACGTACGCCATAACCTGAGTCGCAGCAGACCGCGGAGGGATGGCCGATTTGAGCGGCGTGGGGGCCGAAGAACTCGCGGGAATGGACGTCTTCCGGGGATGTCCTGCTGACGATTTGCTGCCGTTGGCGTCTTGCCTCGCTCCGCTGCGCGCCCCGGCAGGTCAGGTATTGATGCGACAGGGCGAACAGGCCTTGTCGTTTTTGCTGATCGGCTCCGGTAGCGCCGAGGTTATGCATGTGGGTGACGACGACACGGTGGTGGTCGAGCAGCTGTTGCCGGGGATGATCGTCGGGGAGATCGCGTTGCTGCGCGATATCCCGCGGACGGCCACAGTCACCACTCTCGAACCGCTGACCGGGTGGATCGGCGGCAAAGAAGCGCTGACGCAGATGATGCACGTCCCCGGGATTATGGAACGGTTGGTGCGCACGGTCCGCCAGCGACTGGCCGCCTTCATCACGCCGATTCCGGTACGGGTACGCGACGGCACGGAGTTGCTGCTACGGCCCGTGCTGCCCGGTGACAGCGAGCGCACGGTGCATGGCCACGTCCATTTCTCCAGCGAGACGATCTACCGACGGTTCATGTCGGCTCGGGTGCCCAGCCTGGCGATGATGCAGTACCTCGCCGAAGTCGACTACGTCGACCACTTCGTCTGGGTAATGGTCGACGGCACCGACCCGATTGCCGACGCGCGGTTTGTGCGAGACGACCGAGACCCGACGGTGGCCGAAATTGCGTTCACCGTCGCCGATGCGTATCAGGGACGCGGCATCGGGACATTCCTGATCGGTGCACTGGCCGTAGCGGCCCGGGTGGATGGCGTCGAAAGGTTCTCTGCGCGAATGCTTTCCGATAATTTGCCGATGCGCACCATCATGGACCAGCACGGCGCGGTGTGGCAGCGCGACGACATCGGAGTCATCACCACGATCATCGACGTGCCGCGCAATCTCGGTTTCGGGCGGGACCTGGAAAGCCGAATCAGGCAGGTCGCTCGGCAGGTCATCGAGGTGGTCAGTTGACCGGGACGCGAGCTGTCTAAGTGGGTCACCAGCCAACAACGTTGCGGCCGTTGTGGTTTGGTCCGCTGCTCATCCTACTGGCCGGCTGCGCGACGGCCCCCGAGCCGGCGTCGGCGCCCGCGGTCCCGGCGTCCCCGACGTCGCACGCCGCCGGCATCAACCCCGCGAACATCCGACGGGTCGGACGCGAACTGCCGCCCGGCTACGAGGTGACCAACATCGCGCGCGCACCGTCCCCGCGGGCTATCTGGAGCCTCACCGCCGACGCCGCCGCGACACCGCCGCAATGCATGGCCCTGGCCGACCCGGCCGGCGGGCGCGACCAACCCGCACAAGGCGTGTCCGGATCTGGGCCGGGTGGCATCCTCGACGCGGTGGTGGTGCCGGCGGGAGTGGCACTGGACGCCAACGTCGTGACGGCTTGTGCGCACTGGGATTTGACCGCTGGGCGCACGACGGCGGGAATTGGTCTCATCGACGCACCGCACATCGATGGTGCGCAAACCGTCGCAATGGTCGCCGATATTCGGGCAGCCGCCGAGTCGGGCAGTGAAATCGATTCTCGGGCATACACATTCGTCGCCTACCTGGGCGATCACTTGGCCTTCACCACGCTGACCACCGACCCCGGCTCGATGCTGCCGGCGCTGCCGCCGCAGTTCGCCGCTGATCTGTTGGTCAAAACGGTGTCGACGCTACGCGGCTGAGCATTCGTGTTTGGGTAGATTGACCACGATGTCGAAGGTGGTGCTCGCAGTCGCGACGGTGTGCCTGCTCGTCGGGTGCTCCCCGGGGGCGAATTCCGCGCAGTCCACCAAGGGCGATATCGCCAAGATCGCCGACGTGAAGTCGAGCTTCGGACCCGAGTTCAAGGTCACCGACGTGCCGTCCCGCGCGATCGACCCGCAATTCTTTGCCGCCCGCAAGCTGCCCGACGGGCTGACCTTCGATCCGGCGAGCTGCGCCAAGGCTGCCGTCGGACCGGACATGCCGCCCGGTGTGGAGGGCAATATGGCCGCGGTGTCCGCCGAAGGCAACGGCAACCGGTTCGTGGCCATCGCGGTGGAAACTTCCAAGGAATTGCCGCTCAATGATCCCGGCAAGGAGTGCGCCAGGGTGGGATTTTCCGGGGCCCAGCTGCGCGGTGCCATCGAGGTGATCGACGCACCGAAGATCGACGGTGTGCACACCCAAGCCGTGCACCGCGTGTTGCAGGCGATGGTCGCCGGGTCTGCCCGCACCGGCGAGCTCTACGACTATTCCGCGCAGTACGGCGACTACCAGGTGATCGTCATCGCCAATCCGCTGGTGGTGCCGGGTCAGCCGATCGCGAAGGTCGACACTCAGCGGGCGCGGGATCTGCTGGTCAAAGCGGTTGCCGCCGTTCGCGGTTAACGCACGCCACGGGGCCGGAACTGGATGCTGACCCGCGGTCCGGCCGCCCCAGCCGTCTTGGGAACCGAGTGCTCCCAGGTGCGCTGGCAGGATCCCCCCATCACCAGCAGATCGCCGTGCGCCAGCGGAAAGCGCAGCGACGGGCCGCCGCCGCGCCGCCGCATCGCGAACGTGCGGGTGGCGCCCAGGCTGACGATCGCGACCATGGTGTCCTCGGTGCTGCTGCGGCCGATGGTGTCGCCGTGCCAGGCCACACTGTCGTAGCCGTCGCGGTAGCAGCACAATCCGACCGTGGTGAAGGGCTCGCCCAGTTCTCCGCCGTAGATGTCGTTGAGTCGCCGGCGCAGCCGTGCCAGCCCGGGATGTGGCGGATCTTCGACGGAGAGATCGTGAAAGCTCACCAGCCGCGGCACGTCGACCACCCGGTCGTACATTTGGCGGCGCTCCGTGCGCCACGGCACCGTGCGCAACAGCGCTTCGAGCAGGTCCAAGCCGTCAGTAGGGCTGTCGCGCAGCCAGTTTGCGCGGACGTCGATGAAGGCGCCGTCGCCTAGTTGTCTGCGTTCGTTGTGCTCGAATAGCGAGCCCTGAGCCGCGATCGCCACGAACCTGAGTCTATCGCACATCAGTTCGATCGATCGGCGTGTGACGCGCCTCCCGGCGTTTGCGCCGCTACGGTTTGACCTGTGGGCGTCGAACTGGGGACCAATTCCGAGGTGGGTGCGTTACGGGTCGCCATCTTGCACCGCCCCGGCGCCGAACTGCGCCGCCTCAATCCCCGCAACAATGACCAGTTGCTGTTTGACGGGCTGCCGTGGGTGTCCCGCGCGCAGGACGAACACGACGAGTTCGCCGACCTGCTGCGCGAGCGCGGCGTGGAAGTGCTGATGCTCTCGGAGCTGCTGACCGAGGCGTTGGAGCACAGTGGCGCCGCCCGGATGCAGGGGGTTGCCGCGGCCGTTGACGCGCGGCGGCTCGGAACTCCGCTGGCGCAACGGCTTTCGGAGCACCTGCGGGGACTTGAACCCGCGGAGTTGGCCGACGTGCTCACCGCTGGCATGACGTTCGCCGAACTCCCGCGCGGCACCCGTACCGACGTGTCGCTGGTGCTGCGAATGCACCACGGGGCCGAGTTCGTGATCGAACCGCTGCCGAACCTGGTGTTCACCCGCGACTCGTCGATCTGGATCGGGCCGCGGGTGGTGATCCCGTCCCTGGCGTTGAAGGCGCGCGTGCGAGAAGCGTCGCTGACCGACATCATCTACGCCCATCACCCGCGCTTCACCGGTGTGCGGCGCGCCTACGAGTCGCGCACCGCGCCTGTCGAAGGCGGCGACGTGCTGCTGCTCGCCCCCGGGGTGATCGCCGTTGGCGTCGGCGAGCGGACCACGCCCGCCGGGGCGGAATCGTTGGCGCGCAGTCTTTTTGACGATGACCTCGCCCATACGGTGCTCGCGGTGCCGATCGCGCAGCAGCGTGCGCAGATGCACCTGGACACGGTGTGCACGATGGTCGACACCGACACGGCGGTGATGTACGCCAATATCGTCGACACCCTCTCTGCCTTCAGCATCGCGCGCACCCCCGACGGTGTCGCCATCGGCGATGCCGCGCCTTTCGTCGAGGCCGCCGCGACGGCGATGGGGATCGACAAGCTGCGCGTGATCGACACCGGAGGCGATCCCGTCGTCGCCGAACGCGAACAGTGGAACGACGGCAACAACACGCTCGCGCTGGCGCCGGGCGTTGTCGTCGCCTACGAGCGCAACGTCCAGACCAACGCCCGGCTGCGGGAGGCCGGCATCGAGGTGCTCACCATCGCAGGATCCGAATTGGGGACCGGTCGCGGTGGGCCGCGCTGCATGTCCTGCCCCGCTGCCCGCGACGCGCTCTAGGTTTGCGCCAAACTAGCGCCAGCTCGGCAGCCAGATCTCCATGTCCCAGGTCTGCTGGGAAATCGGCAGACCGGTCAACACCGGGAACAACCAGGCAAAATTCGTCACCACCAGCGCCACATAGCAACAGACCAGGATCATCCCCAGCGTTCGCCGCTCTTTGTTCTGCCGTGGCTGATGCAGGATGTCGCCCAAGATCAAAGCAATGGCCATGACCAGGAACGGGCCCATCGTCGACGCGTAGAAGAAGTACATCTGCCGGTCGATCTCGGCGAACCACGGCAGCCACCCCGCGCAGTAACCCACCCACACCACCGCATACCGCCAGTCGCGGCGCACGACCATGCGCCAAGAGGCATACAGCAGGACCGGTACCGCCAGCCACCACATCGCCGGGGTGCCCACCAGCATTACCGCTTTGACGCACGACTGTGCCCCGCAGCCCGGAACGTTGTTCTGGTCGATGGCATACAGCACCGGCCGCAACGACATCGGCCAGCTCCACGGCTTGGATTCCCACGGGTGGTAGTTGCCTGCGGAGTTCGTCAGCGTGGCGTGGAAATGGAACGCCTTGGCGGTGTAGTACCACAGCGAGCGGATCGCGTCGGGCAGCGGGACGACGCTGTCCGGGCCGATGGTCTGCCCGACTTGGTATCGGTCGATCGACGTCTCTGAAGCGAACCAACCCGCATAGCTGGCCAGGTAAACCGCGAACGGAATGACCAGCAGCGCATACGCGGTGGGGATGACGTCGCGCCGCAATGTTCCCAGCCACGGCCGTGGCACCTGGTACTGCCGGCGGGCCGCGATATCAAATGCCAGCGTCATGATGCCGAAGAACGCGATGAAGTAGAGGCCCGACCACTTGGTCCCGAATGCCAGGCCCAGCAGCACCCCGGCGCCGAACCGCCACCAGCGCACCCCCAGCCGCGGACCCCACACCGTCGCAGCACAGCGACCCTCGAGGAACGCCACGTGCATCCGCGCGCGAACCTGATCGCGGTCGACAATCAGTGCGCCGAACGCCGCCACCACGAAGAAGGTAAGGAAGCCGTCCAACAGGGCAGTCCGCGCGGTGACAAAGCTGACACCGTCGCAGATGAGCAAGAGCCCCGCGATACCACCGACCAGGGTCGAGCGGCTGATTCGCCGGACGATCCGCGTCACCAACGCAACCAGCAGCACCCCCAGCAGCGCACCGGTGAACCGCCAACCTAACCCGGTGTAGCCAAACAGCGCTTCACCGATCGCGATCAGCTGCTTGCCGACCGGCGGATGCACCACCAGGCCAAACCCGGGATTGTCCTCAATCCAGTGGTTGTTGAGTACCTGCCAGGCCTGCGGCGCGTAGTGCTTCTCGTCGAAGATCGGGGTGCCCGCATCGGTCGGTGAACCCAGATTCAAAAACCGGGTGACCGCGGCGAACAGGGTGATCACGCCGGTCACAATCCACCCGCGCAACCGGTCTACCGGGCCGAAGTCGGCGACCGGCACCAGTGGTTCGGGGCTGATAACCGGTGCCACGCGCTCCTCGGCACGATCCTCGCTCACAGCGGAGGCTTCTTGGGGCGGAGCGGTCATCACGTCGATCGTAGGCTGTCCGTCATGACCACTGGGCGCCTATTGCTTGGCGCAACGCCGTTGGGCCAGCCCTCGGACGCATCACCCCGCCTCATCGAAGCGTTGGCCGAAGCCGATGTGGTGGCGGCCGAGGACACCCGTCGCGTGCGCAACCTCGCGAAAGCACTCGATATCCAGATCGGCGGGCGCGTGCTGAGCCTGTTCGACCGCGTCGAGGCCACCCGCGTCGCCGGCCTCGTCGACGCGATCGCGACCGGGGCCACGGTGCTGGTGGTCAGCGACGCCGGCATGCCGATCATCAGCGACCCCGGCTATCGACTGACCGCGGCGTGCATCGAGGCGGGTCTGCCGGTGCAGTGCCTGCCCGGGCCGTCCGCAGTGACGACCGCGCTGGTCGTCTCCGGTCTGCCTGCGGAAAAGTTCTGTTTCGAAGGGTTCGCCCCGCGCAAAGGTTCCGCGCGGCGAGCCTGGCTGGCCACCCTGGCCGACGAACGACGAACCTGCGTGTTCTTCGAATCACCACGCCGGCTCGCGGCTTGCCTGCGCGATGCGGTCGAAACGCTCGGCGGTGCCCGGCGGGCCGCGATTTGCCGGGAGCTGACCAAGGTGCACGAGGAGGTCGTGCGCGGATCACTCGACGAGCTGGCCGCCTGGGCGTCCGATGGTGTGCTCGGCGAGGTCACCGTAGTGCTGGCCGGGGCGACCCCGCGCGCCGACTTGTCGACGTTGGTGACGGACCTCGTGACCGAGGTGGAAAACCTTGTCGCAGGCGGGATTCGGATCAAGGACGCATGCAGCCATGTGGCAGCCGGATATCCCGAGGTGCGATCGCGCCAACTCTACGACGCGGTCCTCCAGTCACGCCGCGACGACTAGCGCGGCTTTTCCTGCAACCCTAGATGCAGGGGCCGCCCGGGATCGGGCACAGCGGCGGGTGCGGCGGCAGGGCCGGCGGAGGCGGCAA
Source organism: Mycobacterium asiaticum (assembly GCF_001673365.1). Lineage (GTDB taxonomy): Bacteria > Actinomycetota > Actinomycetes > Mycobacteriales > Mycobacteriaceae > Mycobacterium > Mycobacterium asiaticum_A. Next base: position 15,284 of record NZ_LZLS01000181.1, on the reverse strand, counting down.
TGCAGGCAGGGCCGGTAGCCCCGGAGGGGCGGGCAACGCCGGCAGGCCAGGCAGGGCCGGTAGCCCGCCGGGGATTCCCGCCGCGGCCACCAGGGCCGGCAGCGCCGCTGCAATAGTTGCCGGGTCCACGCCCGGTAGTCCCGGCACACCGCCGGCCAACGCCGGCAACGCGGCGGCCAGCATCGCCGGGTCCACACCCGGCAGGCCCGGCAGACCAGGCACACCGGGCAGACCGCCGGCGGCCAACGCCGGCAGCACTGCGGCAATCGTCGCCGGGTCTATGCCGGGCAGAACGCCCGGCAACCCGGGCAGAACGGCGGCCAGCATCGCGGGGTCCAGTCCAGGAATCGGTGGCAGGCCCGGAATCCCCGCCGCCAGGGCCGGCAGCGCTGCGGCGATGATCCCCGGGTTCACGCCGGGCAGACTCGGCAGACCCGGGATGCCGCCCGCGGCCGCCAGTGCGATCAGGTCGGTTGGCGACACACCCGGCAGGCCGGGCAGACCGTTCGCCGCCAAGGCCATCAGTTCGGCGGGCGACATGCCAGGAAGTCCCGGCAGGTTCAAGCCCGGCAAGCCGCCGGCGGCGGCCAGCCCGATCAGGCCTGCGGGCGAGATACCCGGCAGACCCGGCAGGCTCAGACCCGGTAGGCCCGGAATGCTCAGGCTCGGCAGGGCCATGGCGGGCAGCCCCGCTGTGGAGGGCAACAGCAAGGAGCCGATGGAGTTGAGTCCTCCTTCAGCCGCCGGCAGGAGGCCCGAGGATTGCAGCGTGTTGTAGGCCAGTACGACATAGGTGACGGCTAACGCGCTGGACGTGACCACGCTGGAAATAGTGCCTCCGACGCCCAACACTCCGTTGATGACGGAGGAGGCCGCGTTCACTCCGTAGGGAATGCCGGCGAGGCCGGTCACGCCGCCTGCCATGCCATACAGGTCCGGTACGCCTGGGATGCCGATGCCGGGGATGCCGCCGATGCCCGGGAGCGCCGCGGCGGCCGGGTCGAAGCCCGGTGGCAACGCGTTGGCCGGAGGCATGACGGGGCTGATCGCGTTGGACGAACCGGGCGCCAGGGCGCTCGCCCCAGGCGACGGGGGAGTGTAGGCAGCCGGTTCGGCGGGGCGCGGCGCTACCGCCGGCGATACGGGCTGCGGAGGCTCGATCGGCGACGGCACCCCCTTGGGCGCCGCGGCCGCCGGCTTACTCGTGTCGGGCATCAGGACTGAGGCCAGCCGATCACACTGCTGACCTGCGCTGCAGGTGCCGCCGGACACCGTCCGGCTGTGGTTGGTGACGGTCAGGGGCGTTACCGCCAGCGCACCGCCTAGAACGGCGGCAGCCGCGGCACCAGCGATGGCGACTCTCATGACAATCCCTCGCACCCTTCCGGACCCGTTTTGGATCCTCACGCACCCGCGACTAAACCCGCGTTGATGGCTGAAGCTTATGCGTACCGCGCCGCGCGCGTGGGCGTTCGGTGAAATTGGACCCCACCGCGGTTGCGAGTCGAAATTTGCTGAGCTAACTCACTCGGCTGGTGGAAACGGCGGCGGGAAGGCCCACTACCGGCGCGGCCTTGTGTAGACATTCCGCCCATTCGGCGTCCGGATCGGAGTCGGCGGTGATTCCGCCGCCCACGCCGAGTACCGCCCTGCCGCGGGTATCGAACTCGACCGTGCGGATCGCGACGTTGAGCTCGCAACCAGCTAGCGGTGATGTCAAACCTACAGTGCCGCAATATATTCCGCGCCTATGCTGTTCCCATTGCGAAATAAGTTGGCGGGCACGAAGTTTCGGAGTTCCGGTGACCGACGCCGGTGGGAAGGTGGCATCCAGCAATGCCGACATCGGCAATTCGGCGCGAACCTGTGCCGACACCGTCGACACCAGGTGCCACACCCCAGGTGCCCGACGCACCACCAACAGTTCGGGCACCGCGACGCTGCCGGTAACTGCTACTCGCCCAAGGTCATTGCGGACGAGATCCACGATCATGATGTTCTCGGCTACCTCTTTGGGCGATGCCCGCAGCGCGGACGGCCAGGCATCCAGCGGCAGCGTCCCTTTGATCGGGCTGGATGTCACGACGTCTCCGCGCCGGCGCAGGAACAATTCAGGCGATAGCGAGGCAACCGCTCCCCAGTTTCCGGCGACGTAGGCCGCTCGGGCCGGGGCGGTCCGGGCGACGCCGTCGACGAAGAAATCCAGCGGTGATCCGGTGACCTCGCCGACGAACCGGGTGCAGACGCAGGCCTGGTAGACCTCGCCGGCGGCGATCGCCTCCAGGCAGGCCAGCACACCATCACGGTGTGCTGTGCGGTCACCCGGAGCCCAATCGATCTGGCACATCGGTGCCGTTCTGGGGGTCACGCTGAACGCGTCAGCCAACCAGTCCGGTGCCGCTGCGCCGCTGAGGCTCTCGTACCACCACTGACCGTCCCGGTCGCGGCGCAAGACACAGTCGGTCCAACCGCCGGCGGCTTCGGGGATGCGGTGCGGCAGCCGGTCGGAACCGGGATCGGGATAGCACAGGTAGCCGATCCAGCCCCCGCCTACCGGGCCGGCCGGGGCGGTTGTCGAACGATCGGGGACGGCGAACACCTCGTCGGCGGTGACCGGCTGTATTGACACGCTCGGGGCTATTACGGCCAGCGCGCCGAACCATTCGCCGGTCAGCGCGGCCGGCGGCGGCAGTCCCAGCCGGCTGGTGGCGCGGCCGAGCGCGCGCAGCACCTGTGGCGCCGCGCCCAGATCGCCGAGCCGGTCGATTCGCACCGCCCTAGCTTGACAGAACCGTGGGTTTCCGCACCCCAGCAGCCCTGCCGGGGTCGGCTAGCCTCGGCTGATCTCGCGCGCGGTAGCCAGCGCGACCAACTTGTCCGGGTTGCGCATGACGTAGAAGTTGGTGATCTTGTCCTTGACGATCTCGATCGAGATGACGCCTTCCAACTGCTCGTCGAGGTAAAACAACACCGCCGGAGCGCTGTTGCACGTCACCACCTGCACCCGCACCACCCCCGCGGCCTTGCGCATGATGCCGGTGATGGCCCGGGCCACCCGTTCGGCGCCGACGACGGGTTTGCGAGCGGCGCTCACCTTGCCGCCGCTGTCGGCCATCCAGGTCGCGTCCGGCGCGAGCGTCGACACCAGCGCCGCCACGTCGCCACTGGCCGCCGTGGCGAGGAACTGCGCGGTGATCTCCTCGTTGCGCTGCGCGTCCACCTCGCCGAATCGTTTGCGGCGGGCCTGGACGTGCGCGCGGGCCCGGTGCGCGACCTGTCGCACAGTCGGCGCCGGCTTACCGACCGCATCGGCGATCTCGTCGTACTCGAAACCGAACACTTCGCGCAGCACGAACACCGCCCGCTCGTCGGGGCTGAGCGTTTCCAGCAGCACCAGCATGGCCATCGAAACCGATTCCGCCAGAACGACATCCGCGGAGGCGTCGTGCTGGTCGAGCAGCAGCGGCTCGGGCAGCCACGGTCCCACGTACTCTTCGCGGCGGCGGGCTTGCGCCCGCAGCGTGTTGAGCGACTGCCGGGTGACCAGCTGGGCCAGGTAGGACTTGGTGTCCCGCACGGTCGACAGGTCGACCTCGGCCCAGCGCAGGTAGCTGTCCTGCAACACGTCGTCGGCTTCGGTGGCCGAACCCAATATCTCGTAAGCGATGGTGAACAGCAGCGGGCGCAGCAGCGTGAACCGGTCTGCGTGCCCGCCGCTGTCCGATAACCAGGTCACCGCAGCGCAGCCTGCGTTTCGGCGGGCTGCTGGGCAGGCCGGTTGCCACCTTTGAGCCAGCGGTACCAGCCGGGCTTCGCCTGTTCTTTGCGCAGGCCCCACAGCGTGCCCTTGCAGACCAGCTCCTTGATGGTCGCGGCCATACGTCCGCCGATGTAGAGCTTGATCGGGGTGTCGTCGGTGCGGGCCAACTGGATGGTGCCGTAGCTGCGACCGACACTGATGCACTGCCCGGTGAACGCCTGGTTCAGCGGTGCCGGAGTAGTGCCGGCCAGGCGGGACAGCACCGTGTTGGCGGCCTGGGCGGCCAGCGGGATGGCGGCCTGGCAGCTCATCCGCAACGGCTGGTTGGAGGGCGCGGCGGCATCACCGGCGGCGACGATCCGCTCGTCGCTGACGCTGGTCAGTGTCTCGTCGGTGAGCAGCCGGCCCAGCGAATCGGTGCTCAACCCACTGCGGGCGGCCAGGTCGGGAACCCCGAAACCGGCTGTCCACACCGTCGCCGCACTCGGCAATACGGTGCCGTCGTTGAGGACCACCGAATCCCAGCGCACCTCGCTGACCGCGACGGACTCGCGCACGTCGACGCCGAGTTTGCGCAGCTGACGTGCCACCGAACGCCGGCCGGGTCCGCTCAGTGAGGGGCCCAGCACGCCGCCGCACACCAGGGTCACCGAACGTCCCAGCTCGCCGAGTTCGCCGGCCGCCTCGATGCCGGTCAAGCCGCCGCCGACGACCGTTACCGGTGCATTGACGGGCAGATCGGCCAGGGCGTAGCGCAGCCGCTCCGCGCCTTCGAGCTCGGCCAGGACGTGGGCGTACTCGGCGGCGCCCGGGACCGCTACGGGTGTGGCGCCGGTGCTGCCGACGGCGTAGATCAGGTAGTCGTAGTCCAGCGCGGCACCCGAGGCCAGCAGCACGCGTCGGGCCGCGGCGTCGATGGTCTCGGCGCTGTCGATGACCAGCCGCACGCCGGCTCCGAGCAGCGTTCCGTAGTCGGCGGTGGCGGTGCCGGTCCCGGCGGCCAGCTGGTGCAGGCGGATCCGCTCGACGAACTGCGGGCGCGGGTTGACCAGCGTGATGTCAACGTCGGTGCGCAGTCGCAGGTGGTTGACCGCCATGGTTCCGGCGTAGCCGCCGCCGATGACGACGACGTGGGGCCGGGGGCCGGTCGGTTCGGTTAGCTCAGACATCTTTGGCTCCTTCGGGTCGCGAGGCTTACGACCTTCAGACACCGCAGAGCGGCGATCCGTGACAGAACCAGCGATAATTGTGAGCTGTCTCACGTCCTAGGGGAGTGTGCTGGTTCGAAGACGAAGTTGTTCACATACACCCCGCGCGGCGCCCAGTCGTCTTCCGCGCCGCCGATGTTGGCGGGGTTCTGATGGGTGCCGGCGTCGAACTCCTCGATGGGTCGGCGCTGGTCGTCCAGGGTGAAATAGCCTCGGTAACCCAGCCCGGTCAGCAGCGCGGTGATGTCGGCAACCGCGTTTGCGTGGTGGCGTTCTTCGGCTTCCACGACGATGGTCGGCTGGTTGCGCCGCAACGTGTCGACGGCGCCGCGCAGGACTGCCAGCTCGTGGCCCTCGACGTCGATCTTGACCAGGCCGACGTCCGTCAGACGCAGATCGTCGAGGCGCTTGACCGGGACGTCGATGGATCCGACGGCACCGCCGACCGCGGTGTCCAGCTCGTTGTGCTGGTCGATGGTGCTGCGTCCGGGGTCGGACTCCACGACGCGCATCGCGGTGACGCCCGGGGTGTCCGACAACGCCACGGCTTCGATGCGCACCGCGGCGCCGGCGGCGGTGAACATCGACGCCAGGTCGCGGGCCTGCGCGGGGCGGGGTTCGAATGCGATCACCGAGCGTGACGAAGCCAGCATCGCGATCGCGAACTCGCCGACGTCGGCGCCGATGTCCAGCGACACGCGATTGGGATCGCACAACGACCGCACCAGCGCTACGTCCGGGCGGGACTCGCCAAGACGCTGCAGGATCTTGAATTTGCGCTTCCAAAACCAATGTGGCGCCACGGTCTTTGCCGCTGGGGCCAACAGCCGTTTGGCTGACTGCGCGACAGACACCAACCGACCCTAGCCGACCGGGCAATCGGCCCTTCGGATCAAGCGCGGCGCCATCGTTGGCGAAAGTGCCGAAATCGGCTCGCGTGATAGTCTCGGCTAACCAGAATCCATCCGTGACCTGCGCTGGTCCGGCTACTTCCCAGGGCTCCGGCAGATCGGTGAAGCCACTTCGATGCGCATCGGCGGGCATTCGAATACGGCGGCTAAGAAGACTGTCCGCTGGCCGGGTTTGTCGCCGATAATTGGCGTAGTTCTCGTCAGGGCACTCGACACGGGCACACCAATCGGAGGTCTTCGTTGCCACGCAGCTTGGACCTCGTAGTCACCTCCGTAGCTACCCAGCTCATGGAGGCGACGGCGTCCACCGCTACGCAGGTCAGCGAACGAGTTCTCGCGCAGCTTGTCGAGCAGTTCGACGTCGACGCCAGTTTCCTGCGCCACCACGACCACGACATCCGCGCTTCGGTCCTGGTCGCGGAGTGGCCGCCGCGAGTGAACGTTCCGGATCCCGACCCGCAGGCTGTCGTGCACTTCACCAGCGCCGACCCGGTGCTCGCGCAGTGCGAGCACGGCCGCAAACCGGTGGTGATCCGGCCCGAGCAGAACACTCGCTCGCCGCGTTGGGTCGGCGGTGCCAAGCAGGCCGCATCGCCGTCGGTGGCGGCGGCCCCACTGGTGTCCGGGGAGATGACGACCGGCGTGCTGGGCTTCGTCAAGTTCGGCGCCAGAAAGTGGAAGCAGGAAGAGATCAACACTCTCGAGGCGGTCGCGGCGCTGTTCGCTCAGCTGCAGGCCCGAATCGCCGCCGAGGAGAAGCTGCGCTACCTGGCCGAGCATGACGATCTGACCGGTCTGTACAACCGCCGGGCGCTGGTCGCTCACCTGTCCGACCGCCTGATGGCCGGCAACCCGGGACCGGTTGCCGTGCTGTACATGGACCTGGACCGACTGAAGTCGATCAACGATTACCTCGGCCACACCGCGGGGGACTGGTTCATCCGCGTCTTCGCCCAGCGGTTGCGGGTTTGTGCGGGCAGCCAGAGCATGATCGCGCGCCTCGGTGGGGACGAGTTCGTGGTCATTCCGGACCAGACGATGTCGAGTGCCGCGGCCGAATCGTTCGCCCGACGGTTGGGCACGATGCTGCGCGAGCGCCTCGCGATCGGGGGACACCAGATCACCCGCACGGTCAGCATCGGTCTGGCGGTGGGCATGCCTGGCCGCGACAACAGCACTGACCTGCTGCGCCGCGCCGACGAAGCGGTGCTGACGGCCAAGCGCGCGGGCGGCAACCAAGTCGCCCTGTCCACCGACGACATGTCGCTTAAGAGCGCGTTCCGCAATGACATCGAGCTGCATCTGCAGGGCGACATCGACAGCGAGGCGTTGCTGCTGCACTATCTGCCCGAGGTGGACCTGTGGACGGGCGCCATCGTGGCGGCCGAAGCATTAGTGCGCTGGCGGCATCCGATCTGGGGTCTGCTGCTGCCGGACTCGTTCATCGGGGTCGCCGAATCGACCAACCTGGCCGGGGAACTCGGCCGTTGGGTGATGCGCAGCGCCTGCTCCGAATTCAGCCGGTGGCGGGCCAACGGCGTCGGGCAAACCGCCATCTTGCGGATCAACGTCTCGCCCGTTCAGCTGATCACCAGAGGATTCGTCCGCAACGTCGCCGACACCATCGAGGAGTTCGGCATCGACGGCGGGTCGGTATGCCTGGAGATCACCGAGCGCGCCGTGGTGCACGACATCGAAGCCACCCGCAAGACGCTGCACGAGCTCAAAGAGGTCGGGGTACAGATCGCCATCGACGACTTTGGCACCGGTTACGCCGTGCTCTCGCACCTGAAGTCGCTTCCGGTGGACATGCTCAAGATCGACACCGGCTTCGTCCGTGACCTCGGCACCAACGCCGGTGACTTAGCGATCGTGCGGGCCATCATCGGTCTGGCCGAAGCCTTCGGGCTGCAACTGGTCGCCGAGGGCGTCGAAACCCCTGCTGCCGCACTGACTTTGATGCAGCATGGCTGTCATCGGGCGCAGGGCTTCTTGCTGTCGCGCCCCGTTCCGGGCAACGCCATGGAGGCGTTGCTGTCCGCTCGCTGGATGCCGATGCCGTTCCTCGCCGACCGTGAGGCACTGACGCTCGGCGCGATCTAGCTCAACTGTGAGAGTGGTTGAAAACAATTAGAAAAGTCACCTTGATCGTTGTCGCGTGCGCAACCGTCGTGGTTGCCTGCACCGCTCTATTGATCGGCGGTTGCGGCCGCAATCACACCGACCCCGGTCCGCTGGCGGCGATGGTGAGCCCGGCCATCCCGCCGGCCGCCCAGGAAATCCCCAACCCGCTGCGCGGCCAGTACGAAGACCTGCTGGAGCCGCTCTTCCCTCAGGGTCGGCCCGCCCAGCAGCGCTACCCCGCCTGGCCCGCGTCGTATGACGCGAGCCTGCGCGTGACCTGGCGGCAGTTGCAGCCCATCGACCCGGCCACCTTGCCGCCCGATGCGCCCGACGAGCTCAAGTTCGACTTCAGCGCCATCGACGACGCGCTGAACAAGCTGGCCGAGCGCCGGATGAGGTTGACGCTGCGAGTGCAGGCCTACAACTCGTGCTGCAACGCGACCTATCCGGACAACACCAACATCGAGATTCCGGACTGGGAGCGGGCCAAGCCGGGTACCAGCACCAGCTACCCGGGTTCGGCCACCGGGTCGCCGGCGGGCGTGACCCAGGTGGTGCCGAACTTCAACGATCCGACCTACCTGAACGACTTCGGCCAACTGCTGGCCGCACTGGGGCGTCGCTACGACAACGACGAGCGGCTCAGCGTCTTCGAATTCTCCGGCTACGGCGACTTCAGCGAGAACCACATCGCGTATCTGCGCGACGCACTGAACGCCGCCGGCCCGGGACCCGAGCAGAGCGAAGCCGTGCTGGGCTACTACAGCCAGTTCCGCGACCAGAACATCACCAAGGCGTCCATCCAGCAATTGGTCGCGGCCAACGTCAACGCGTTCCCGCACACGCAACTGGTGGCCGCACCCAACAACCCCGAAATCGTTCGTCAGTTGCTCACCGACGACGTCACTCGCAAACTGGCCGGGCCGGTCGGTATCCGCTCGGACTGCCTCGGGGTTTATGCGCCGCTACCTACGTGGGCGGAGTCCAGCACGTCGCACTACGTGCAGACGCAAGACCCACTTGTCAACGCGCTCAAAGACCGCCTCGGCAAGGCGCCGGTGATCACCGAGTGGTGCCAGCTGCCGAGCGGAACGTCGCCGCAGTCGTACTACGACAAGGGATTACACGACGTCATCAGGTACCACGTGTCGATGACTTCCAGCATCAACTTCCCGGACCAGGATGCGACGTCGCCAATGGATCCCAAGTTGTACGTGCTGTGGGCGCAGGCCAACGCCACCGCCGGTTACCGGTACTCGGTGGAGGCGCGAGCGGGGTCCCAAGCGCTGCAGGACAACGTGGCGTCCATCGCGGTGACCTGGACGAACTACGGCTCGGCCGCGGCGACCGAGAAATGGGTTCCGGGCTATCGCCTGGTGGACTTCACCGGGCAGACGGTCCGTGCCATCCCGGCCACGGTGAACCTGAAGGATCTGGTCCCGGAGTCCTCCGGCGACCGCAGCATCGACGCGCCGCCGCCGGCATCGACGACCGAGACGGTCAAAGTCGACCTCAAGGGCCTGGCGCCCGGCCACTACACGCTTCGGGCCGCGGTGGGCTGGCAACAGCACAAGCCGAACGGCACGCATGTGGTGAACTACCCGCCGATGCAGTTGGCCCGCGACGGCCGCGATGATTCCGGTTTTTATCCGATTGCCACCCTCGATGTCTCCCGGGAAGTGCTGGTCACGCCCTCGAAAGCGTGATCCGGACGAGCAGCGCCATACCAAGTGGCGCTTACTGGGTTGTTTTACGTACCAATAGTCGGTAAATTACCGTTCCAGAGAACTGTTAGTTTTCGACTTGTTGGGGCGGTATCGGACGTCGATTACCGGGGCGGGATCGGATGGGACCTGGCTGCTGGGCCGGCGTCTGCCAAGAGAGGTTATTAGGGGATGGATTTCCGCACGTTTGTCCGGACTCTCTTGCTGCATTGGAAGCTGGTCCTCGGCGCGGTGCTGGCCTGTCTGGCCGGCGCGGCGGCCATCACGGCGTTCCAGACCAAGAGCTACGAATCCTCTGCCACCGTGCTGATCTCGTTCTCTGGTGAAACCGACCTCATGCAGGTCTACCAAGGCACTCAGGCCGCCCAGGAGCGGCTGTCGTCGTATGCGACGATCGCCGGCGGGCACGCGGTGGCCGAGCGCGCGGTGACGCAATTCCACCTGCCCGTCAGCGCGGACGCGCTGGCCAGTCAGACCAAGGTGGCGTTCACCCCCAAGACCACGCTGTTCACCATCACGGTCACTGACACCGATCCGAAGCGCGCGGCGACACTGACCAAAGCCGTCGCTGACGAGTTCACCATCATGGTCGGCACGCTGGGAACCAACCCCAGGACTCCGGTGACACCGCTGGCCACGACCGCGCCGTCACCATCCCCGTCGGCAGCGCCGTCGGCAACGCCGGTCGCTGAGGATGAACAGCCCACCACGCAACCAGGTGAGACACCCGTGGTGGCCGCGCCTTCGGGCTCGGGCTCGGGCTCGGGCTCGGGCTCGGCCGCGCCCTCGGTGTCGGCCGAGTCGCCGCAGACGTCACCCACCGGCGCGCCGTTGCCGATGGCTAAAGCGACCGTCGTCGAGCAACCCGGCGTACCCGACAAGCCGGTCAAGCCGGTGCCGGTGCGCAATATGGCGATGGGCTTAGTCGCCGGGTTGCTGCTGGGTACGGGTGTGGCGCTGACTCGGTCTGCCGCCGACCGGACGGTACGCGATCGCGCGAAGCTCGAAGAGCTCTCGGAGTTGCCGACACTGGCCGAGCTACCCGGACATCGCGGCAGCGCACCACGATTCGGCACCGACATCTCCTTTGACGACGCGGTGCGCGGTCTGCGGGCCCGGCTGCTGCGCGCGATGGGACCCGGAGCCAACCGGGTGCTGCTGACCGCGCCGTTCGGCGGCGAGGGCACCACGACGACGGCGATCAACCTGTCCCGGTCCTTCGCCGAACTCGGCGAGGACGTGCTGCTCGTCGAGGGCGATACCCGTCGCCCGGTAATCGCCGGCTTGCTGAAAGTCGAATCCGGCGAAGGCTTGTCGAACGCGTTGAGCAACCCCGGGATCGCCACGGAGGCCACCAAGCCGACCTCGATTCCCAAGCTCTTCGTGCTCGCGGCGCGTTCGGTGCGCCGGGAAACCCTGCCCACCAGTGCCTACCTGCCCGAGGTGCTGGACAGGGTGCTCAAGGATGTGGCCAAAACTTTCGAGCGCACGGTCGTCGACGGTCCGCCGGTGCTGGCGACGGCCGACTCGGGTCTGCTCGGCGGTGCCGTCGACGCCACCGTGTTGGTGCTGCGAGCCGGTCGCACCACCGAGGACGAACTCGCGGACGCGCTCACCGCGCTACGGGCCGCAGGAGCCAATGTGGTGGGCACCGTGTTGACCGACGCGCGAATCGCCCGGCACACCAGGGCGGCGACCAAGACCTACCGCGCCAAGGTCAGCGGACCCGCGTGATCCGCTACCTGCGGAGTCGTCATCGCTTGGCGATGGCCGCAGTTATGTTGGCGCTGTTTGCCTTTGGTTGCTTTGTCTACGGCGCGCTGTCGGTGCGTAACACCACCCAGGGCATCATGCTGGTCGGTTTGACATTCTTTCTGATCGTCTACTGGGCCAAGCCGGAACTGATGATCGGTCTGGCCTTGTTCCTGGGCTGTGCGGCACTGCCGCAAGGCCTGCACGTGGGCAAAGTGATTGGGCCCGTGTCGATTTACGCCGCTCATGTGGTGCTGATACTGGCCATCTGCTTCGTGCTGCCCGTTGTGCGGTTGCGCATGTCCGACTACTTCTTGCCCGGGGCATTCGGCCTCATGGTGGTTTACTCCGCCGCCGTTGGTTTCAGCACCGGACACAACACCGCTGTCGTGGTGCGCGAGACGACCTTCCTGTTCGAGATGCTCGCCGGGTTCGTGCTGGCGCTGGTAGTGGTGTACGGCGAATACATCATCTTGACGATCCACGCGATGGCGTTCACGTTGTGGTTTTCGGCGGGCATGGCCGTATTGGGTTCCTCTGGCGGCATCCGATTGGCCGGTCGCACTGAGAGCTTGCAGATGGATACCGGTGACGCGGCCAACCGGGTCATCACGTCCACGTTGATACCGGCAATCGCCGTATTGACCGCGCTGGTTGCCGCTCAGATCGCCGGACGTGTCAAGCCGTCGGCCTACCTGACGCTGGGGCTGCCCGCCTTGGTCATTGCCGTTCTGGCGTTCTCCCGCAACACTTTGCTCTCGGTGGGTGTGGCCGCCATCGTCGCGTTCTTCGCCAGCATGGGGTGGTCCGCGGTGCGGCGCGCGGCGCGGCTGACCCTCATCGGCGTCGGGATCTTGGCGGTGTCGATACCGGGCGCGCTGTTCTTACTCGGCGATACCTCCGCTGGGGTATGGCTGGCCAATCAGATCACCGGGTTCAGTCACCGCGTGCTGGGGAGGTCGACCGGAACCGCGCTGACCCAAGACCCTTCGACGTTGGCGAGGTTTGCCGAAGACCGGCACCTCAACGAGGCGATTGGGGCCGCGCCGGTGTTCGGGCATGGGCTGGGTTACGCCTACCAGCTGCCGTTCGGAGGCGACGACCCAACAGAATTCACCCAGACGCTGGGCACCACCTATGCTCACAACTTCTATCTGTGGTGGCTGGCCAAGTCCGGTGCCGTCGGTATGACGGCGTTTGCGGTATTGGCGTTGACGCCGTTGGTGCGGGCGCTGCGCAGCGCGTCGGTGCCGGCGAAGATCGCCGCATCCACCAGTGCCGGCCTGCTGGTGATGTGCGTCGTCGATCCCCTGCCGGAGGATCCGGCAAACGCGATGACACTCGGCTTGGCCCTGGGAGCGGCGATGGCCTTCGCTGCCCTGCGCCACCGTCGATGCTTGGAAAGTCAAGTGGTCGAAGATGTTTCGGACATTGAGCCTCCAGCCCTACCCGTCGGGGCCCTGCGATGAGGGTACTGGTGGTGGGTCCGGCACCGGCGCAGGCGGCCAGTCGGGGCGGGATGGCCACAGTCATCACGTTGATGGCCGCGCATCCGGCTGACGGAGTGAGCATCGTCATGGTGCCGACGTACATCGAAGGCCCACTGTGGTATCGGCTCTGGGTCGGCGGTTCGGGGATGCTGCGCGCCACGTGGCTGGTGCTGCGGCGGCGCGTCGACGTACTGCACGTTCACCTCGCGCACGGCGGCAGCGTGGTGCGCAAGGCGCTGCCGCTGACGGCGGCGCGAGTGGTGAACGTGCCCACGATCGTTCATGCCCACAGCTACGACTTCGGCGGCTGGTTCGACGGGATACCCGCGATTGCTCAGCGTGCGGTTCGTCGGCTGTTGGTTGCCGATCAGTGGCTGGTGCTGGGCAGCCGACATGTGGAGGAGTACGCGTCCCGATTGCGGTTGGCGGACGGTCAGATCTGCGTGTTGAACAACGCGGTACCGATCCCGCAGCGCGCCGTCGAGCAGACGAATATCGATCGGGTACACGCGGTTTCGCTGGGGCGGCTGGGCGTGCGCAAAGGCAGCTACGACCTGATCGCCGCGGTAGGTGCCCTCGACGAACTGCTTCGCGACCGACTGCGGCTGACGCTTGCCGGGGACGGAGAGGTAGACGAGGTGCGGGCCGCGGTTGCGGCGGCCGGCCTGGCCGACACAATTCACGTCGCGGGCTGGCTGGGGCCAGATGAGCGGGACGAATTGCTCGGTGATGCACACATTTTCGTGCTACCAAGCCATGACGAAGGCTTGCCGATGGCGCTGCTGGAGGCAATGGCCTACGGGTTGGCCCCGGTGACGACATTAGTGGGCAGTATCGGTGAGGCGGTCGCCGACCGCGTCAATGGGTTGGTGGTCGAGCCCGGCCGTCCCGACCAGATCGCCGAGGCGCTAACCGAACTCCTCAAAGACGACACCCTGCGGGCGAGCCTCGGCGCGGCCGCACGCAGCCGTGCCAGCGACTTCGGTTTGGACCGTTGGTATCAACGGTTGCAGCAGGTCTGGCGCATATGCATTGCGGAGAAAGGCGAGCGAGAATTGTCAGTCAAGGATCGACTGCTGGTCAGTGAAGCGGCCAATGTGGCCGCGAAGTACGTGACGATGCGCAACGTCGGCCGGTTGTTGGGCCGGCCCGCGATGACCGCCACCACCGAAGCGCTGTGGCGCCGACGGCGCACGAGCGACCTGGCCATGAGGGTGGCCGATCACTTTTCTCCCAGTGGCGCAACGGTTGTCGACGTCGGGGCGAGTTGGGGCCTATTCACTTACCATTTGGCGCGCCGCGTCGGGAACTCCGGGCGCGTCTACAGTTTTGAACCGCACCCGGACAACGCGCCGATGCTGCGCAAGCTCGACGAGGCGCGGCGCTATGTGCATTTCCGTCAGGCCGCGGTTTCCGACGAGCCCGGTACCGCGCAGTTACTGGTGCCCGAGCAGCACAACCGTCAGGTGACCGCGCAGGGCAGCCTGGCGCACGGGTTCGACGGGCAAGACGTCGGCGTGCGCCGGATCGAGGTGCCGACGGTGCGTCTCGACGACGCATTGCGGCCCGACCTCGACGTCGATTTCGTCAAGATCGATGTCGAAGGACACGAGATGTCGGTGTTGCGGGGTGGTGCGACGATGCTGCGGCGTTGCCGCCCTACGATTTTGATCGAGATCGAGCAGCGTCACCTCTCGGTGCCGATCAGTGAGGTGTTCGAGCAGATCGAGGATCTCGGATATGAGTTGTTCTACGTGACTGATTCCGCGCTGCGGCCAATTGCCGAGTTCGACGTGGAGCGCGACCAAATGTCGATGGTCAATTCGGGTGAGTTCCATCCCTTCTCGATGCCGAAGGGCTACGTGCATGACTTCTGCGCGGTGCGGTCGGCGGAATTGGTTGACGAGTTTCGTTAAAGGGGCAGCCTGGTCTGCAGTCGAGGCTGCGAGTCCCATCTGTCACTTGCGCACCTGTCTAGGGGACAATGTGATTTTTGCCCGGCTTCGAGCGACAAGTGGTCGGGCGGGGGATTGGTCAATTCTGCCAAGGTCTTTCGTTCGGGCAAGAACCGTTCTTGTCGGTAGGTCTTCGTAGAATTGGACGCGTGGCTGCGAGCACATATGCGGAGATCTCCGAGATTCTCGGTGAGCTCGACGGGTGCGCGGATCGGTTGTGTGAGTCGACTTTCGATGCACCGGCGACCGCGGAGTTGCTGGGCATCATGGAGAGTGCGCAGCGGGTGGTGCGTAAGTTGCGGGTATCTGGGCATGCGGTGATCAATCAGCTGGGTGTGGTGGCCACCCCGGCGGAGTTGG
>NZ_LZLS01000180.1 GCF_001673365.1 Mycobacterium asiaticum | reverse complement strand
CTTGCGATCTGGTCGACATCGCCTTCAACAACGCGGGTATCTCCCCGCCCGAGGACGACCTGATCGAGAGCACCGAACTGGCGGCCTGGCAACACGTCCAGGACGTCAACCTGAAATCGGTGTATCTGTGCTGCCGTGCCGCGTTGCGGCACATGGTGCCTGCCGGCCGGGGCTCGATCATCAACACGGCATCCTTTGTCGCGGTAATGGGTTCGGCGACCTCGCAGATCTCCTACACCGCATCCAAAGGCGGGGTGCTGGCCATGTCACGTGAACTCGGGGTGCAGTTCGCCCGTCAAGGCATCCGTGTCAACGCATTGTGCCCTGGTCCGGTGAATACGCCGCTGCTGCAAGAGCTTTTTGCCAAAGACCCCGAACGCGCCGCCCGCAGACTGGTACATGTGCCGTTGGGTCGTTTCGCCGAGCCGGACGAAATCGCCGCCGCGGTCGCGTTTTTGGCCAGTGACGACGCGTCTTTCATCACCGCGTCGACATTCCTGGTGGACGGCGGCATCAGCTCCGCCTACGTAACCCCGCTTTGACGGGACGCACTAGGAGTAGACGAGTCTCCCGTGGACTGCGCGGCCACCGATCATCCGTATCCGCCGCGCCGAACACCGGAAATCGACGGTGACGGGGCTGGGCGGCTCCAACTCGCCCCAGGGCCGAGGTACCGATAGCCTGCCGATTTTCATCCCGCCGCCCCAACGGGCCTGCACACTCACCTTCCCGGTTGCCTTTCGACCGGGACCGCGCGAGGCCGGTCCCTTGCCTTGGAACTGGCCGGGACAATTCAGTAGGTGCATCGGGAACTTCACCGGAACTGCCAGGGCGCCCAGTCTCATCAGCGACGCCGACACGGATGCCAGGGCCGCGTCGAATGCGGTCAACGGTGCCGCTGAAAGTGCCTGTAATGCCTGCGGCAGGACCGAGATCAATTGCGAGCCGGCCGCTAGCACCTCGGGGTCGCCGACCGCGCCGCGATGGGCCATCACAGGCAGGTCCAGGGCAAGTGGCGCCGAGGTGAACGGGGTCACCCGCGACGCGGCCGCAGATGCGTCAGCGTAGGTGTACATAGCGTCGACATCCTGGGCCCACATCTGTTCGTAGTCGGCGTCCATGGCCGCGACCGTCAGGCTGTCTTGGGCCAGCGCGTTATTGCCCGCCACGGATTCGCGACGGGACCGATTGGCCGCGACCACCGACGGGGGAACCACCGCCGCATGGGCCTGTTCGTAGGCGTTCGCGGCCGCCCTGGCGTGTGCGGCGGCCTCCCGTCCTTTTACCGCCGCGGCGTTCAACCACCCGAGGTAGGGTGCCGCGGCCTGGGTCATCGCGATTGCCGCCGTCCCCTGCCATCCACAGTTCAGGCTCGTTGTGACGCAGCGGACGCCGTCCGCCACTTCATTGAGTCCGTCAGCCACCTGGGTCCAAGCGGTGGCGGCGGCCAACAACGATTCCGAGCCGGGACCCGAATACAGGCGGGCGCTATTGATTTCCGGCGCCATCAGCCCGTAATCCATTGTCAGATCACCTGATCTGGGCGGGCCGTTGCGGACAGATCCACAAATCCCAACCTATCGCGACCGAAATTGGTCAACCATAGAAAAAAGATTTGAGTTCGCTTAGAGCAGTTCGATCAAGGGGATCGCGATTTCTGCTTCGGTGCCGGCGCCGTGAAACCCGACGAGGCGAGCCGTCTCCGGCGGTTCGTGTTTGGTCGCCAGCACCGCCGAGTCGCCGGTGCATACGACCACGACGTCGCCGATCCTGGCTAGGTGCCGAGGATTCACGGGTCCGAACATTCCGGAAGCGACGGCGTCGTCTCGGAAGTACACCTCCGCACGTCCCGCCAGCAACTCGGTCCAGGCGGCAAGCACATCAGGGGTTGCTCCCGGCTCGGTGTGCAAATAGCGCACCCTCGGTTCGCCGGCGACCACCCGGACTCCGGCGGTCAGCCGCGGGTCGGCGTCCATGTCAATGCGCGACTCCGGCGAGACGTTGAGGCCACCGTGGTCGGCGGTCACCAACAGTGCCGCGCCGGCGGGTAGCGACTCGGCCAACCTGGACAGCAGCGCTCCGACGCCGACCGCCGCTTTGTGCCACTCGGGTGAGCCGACGCCGAACACGTGCGCTGCGGTGTCCAAGTCGGCGGTGTAGCCGTAGACCAGACCCGGTGCGGCGCGCAGTTCGTCGATCATCCGTTGCGCATAGTCGTCGGCGGCCTGTGTCGGGACGAAGTGCGCGCCGCGATAGGCCGCTTCGGTCAGCCCGCTGCCGATGAACCACTCCGGCAACACCGCGCGCGCACCGATGCCGGCTTCAGCGAGCCGCCCGAACCACGTTGGGAGCGGCTGCCATTCGTCGGGCGGCGGGTTCTCGCGCCACCGGATGTGGCTCAGCACGCGGTCGCTTCCCGGGACATTGAGGGTGAATCCGAGGATGCCGTGCTCGCCGGGTTGAGCGCCGGTGCCCAGCGACACCAGGCTGGTCGGGGTGGTCGACGGAAAGGTGCAGTCCAGCCGGCGCAACTTCCCGGCACTGCCGGTCAACACGGAAGCGAGCAGTGGTGCGTCACCGGCCAACTCCGGCAACAGATGCCAGCCCATGCCGTCGACGAGCACGACCGCGACACGATCGACCCCGCCGGATGAACCCGTCAAGCCCAGCGTGTCAACCGCGTCCGGCGCCCCGAGTAGCGCCGCCGCGCTGGGCAATACGTCGCAGATGGATCCGGGCACGAGGCCAGTGTGGCACGGAATCAGGAGTGTGTGGTCCGAGGTTTCGCCGGCCTCAACGGCTCTACTCCCTGACCCCCCACCTCTGCTCGATTCGTCCGTAACGCCACACCAGCAGCGCGATGGCCCAGGCGGCGACGAACATCCCGACGACGACGAAACCGACCGTGTTCAGGTCGAGAGCGGATAGCGAATCCCAGAACGTGCCGTGCCAGCCGAACTGGCCGGCGAACAGGCCCAGCAACTCCACCGTGCCGATCAGCAGCGCCACCGCCACCGATAAACCGGTGATCGCGATGTTGTAGTAGATCTTTCGCACCGGGTTGGAAAACGCCCAGCCGTAGGCGAAGTTCATGAACGAGCCGTCGATGGTGTCCAGCAGGCACATGCCCGCGGCGAACAGCACCGGCAGGCACAGGATCGCGTACCAGGGCAACCCGGATGCCGCGCTGGTGCCGGCGAGCACCAGCAGCGCAATCTCGGTCGCGGTGTCGAAGCCCAATCCGAACAGGATCCCGAGTGGATACGTATGCCAAGACTTGTTGATGGACTTGGCAAAACGGCCGAGAAAGCGGTTGATCAGTCCGCGATTGTCCAACTGCTGCTCGAGTTGCGCTTCGTTGTAGTCGCCGCGGCGCAATCGGGCGAACACCCGCAGGATGCCGACCAGCACGATGACATTGAGGACGGCGATCAGGTACAAAAAGATTCCCGAGACACCGGTCCCGATCAGGCCGGTGTAGTGGTGCAGTCGGGAGGAATCGTCCTGCACCGGCCCGATTACCGACCGCAGCCCGCACGCCAACAGCAACGCGAGCACGAACACCACCGTGGAGTGGCCCAGCGAGAAGAAGAAGCCGACGGCGAGCGGACGCTGGCCGTCGCTCATCAGCTTGCGGATGGTGTTGTCGATTGCGGCGATATGGTCGGCGTCAAATGCATGCCGCAGTCCCAAGGCGTAGGCGGTGAGCCCGATACCGATACCAAATGCCTTGCCGCCCAAGCTCAGATGTTCGGGCTCAACCACGAAGACCACGGTGATCCAGCCGATCAGGTGCAGCGCGGCTATCACCGCGAACATCGCCGTCAGCCGGCTCCACTCCGCCCGCGACAACGCGTCAAGCAGCCTGGATCGCACGGGAACCGACTGTAAGTTCGAATGCGAACTTCATGCAAATGACTTGCGGCAGCACGTTCAGTGTCGCGTTGTGGTGCTCAGCTAAGACCCAGCAGCGCGTTCTCGACCACCTCGGGTAGGGCCGGATGAATCCAGTACTGGCCGCGGGCCATCTGTCCGACGGTGAGTCCGAAAGTCATCGCCTGGATCAGCGGCTGAATCAGCGTCGAAGCCTGATAGCCCATGAAGTGCGCCCCCAGCAGGCGGCCGGTGCCGCGCTCGGCGATCAGTTTGACGACGCCGGTGGTGTCTTCCATCGCCCAGCCGTAGGCCACGTCGCCGTAGTCCTGGACCTTGACCGAGATATCGAATCCCTGTGCGGCGGCTTGGTTTTCGGTCAATCCAACGCTGGCCAGTTGCGGATCGGTGAAGACCGCAGACGGGACGAAGCGATGATCGGTGATCGCCATTGACTCGGTGTCGTCCCAGTCGCACAGCAAGTTGCGCTGCACGACACGGGCCTCGTGGTTGGCGACGTGTTTGAGTTGATACGGCGAGGAGACATCGCCGAGGGCGAAAACCCCACGCGCCGTTGTTCTTTGGTATTCGTCGACGACGACCCGGCTGGCCTCGACGGCTATACCGGCCTGCTCGGCATCTAGTTGATCGGCGTTCGATATCCGCCCGGTTGCCACCAGCAGTGCGTCCGCGTCGATCGTGGCCCCGTCGTCGAGTGTCAAAGCGATGCCCGAGCCGCGGTTCTCGGCGGCCACGACATTGCGCTGGGTGCGCAACTCCCACTTGCTGGACGCGATGCGGGTGAACCGCTCGCAGATGGCGTCGTCGGTGTCCTTCAGCAATCTGTGGCTGCGGATGACGATGGTGACCCGGACGCCGAGCGCGGAGAAGATATGCGCGAATTCGGCTGCCACATAACCACTTCCGACGATCACCAGATGCTCGGGTAACTCGGGGATGCGCATGATGGTGTCGCTGGTGTGAAAGCGGGCACCGGAGGCGGCGATGGCCGGCGGAACCGTAGGCCGCGAACCTGCGGCGATCACCACCTGCTCGGCGGTGAACTCCGCACCGACCTCGGTGCGCAGCAGGTAGCGTCCGTCGGTCTGCACCGGCCCGAATTTGGTGTGCCCGCGGTACACCTCGATATTGGGCGACGAGCGCCGGTAGTCCTCGCCGCTGGGTCCGATGGGATCGATGCGGCCGAAGATGCGCGAGACGATGTCGTCCCAGCGCACCCCGTCAAGATGCGCGTCGATGCCGTACCTCGACGCGCCGCGAATCGAATTGGCCAACTCGGCTGCGTAGACGAACATCTTGGTCGGGATGCATCCCACGTTGAGGCAAGTGCCGCCAAAGGTGTTCTGCTCGCAGATCGCCACCCGTTTAGCGGCGTAGCGATGATCGAGAATTGTGTTGCCCGAACCGGTTCCGATGATCGCGAGGTCGTAGGCTTCCATCGAGGGCGTCACCCTTTCCCCGAATTCTGCCCTGGCGGAGCCGAGGCGTCGGTGTCATTGCGGCTGCTGAGATACTCGTCGAGCCAACGATCCAGATGGCGATAGGCTATCTGGCGCGGCTGGGCCAGCGACAAGAACACGTCATGTTTGGCGTCCGCGACCGGAATTATGGTGGAGCGGTTGCCGATACAGCCCGACCAGCGGGCGATCTGACTGACGTCGAGAACCGCGTCGCCGTGTTGCAGGGCCGCGGGTCCGGCGTTTTCGTCCACGGTGTGATCCGAGCGCAGGATGAGGTTGGGCACCCCGACATCCAGGCCACGATGCAGGCGCGCCTGGCCGCGCCGCACCGCGTGCAACCAACCGAAGGTGACCGGGAATCCGCCCAACGGCTTCCACTGCAGGTTGTAGTCGAATTCGCCGAAGTAGTCGCGGTGCAAACTGGTTCCGTAGCCGCCGGTCCCACTGCCCCGGGCGACGCCTCGGCTACGCATCCGCGATATCGCGGCGATGGTGGCCGAGGTGACGCCGAGCCGCAGAATTGCCGGGCCGTGTAGGTCCAAAAACGGGCTGTTGAGCACCAGTCCGGCCACGCTGGACCGCGCTTGGCGGCGCAATCGGTCCAGCCATAGCGAGACGATCAGCCCACCCGCCGAATGCCCATACATGAGTACCTGCACGTCGCGGTGCTCGTCGCGGATGAGTCGCAAGGCGTGGTCGAGTTCTTCGTCATAGCGCGCAAGGTTGGTGGTGAAGTGCGGAGTCTGACCCTCTCGTCGCGAACGGCCGCACTTGCGCAGGTCAATCGCGTAAAAGGCGAACCCGCGCCCGGCGAAGTGGTCGGCCAGCGGGGTCTGGAAGAAGTAGTCGGTATAGCCGTGGACGGCCAGCACGGCATGGTTGGCACTTTGGTCGGATCCTGCCGTGGGGCCCCGTCGGACCAGGGTCGCAACAATGTCACCCTCGCCGTCGGGGTCGGCTCCCAGCGGGATCGTGTACTGCCAGTAGCCGGGCAGCACGTCGGGCA
>NZ_LZLS01000179.1 GCF_001673365.1 Mycobacterium asiaticum | reverse complement strand
GCTAGCGATCCGTAAGCGGCGTAGAGCGGCACGGGGAAATCTTAGACGGCATGTCGAGGTTCGCCGTTGCGCGGCGGCATCGTCGTCGGGCTAGGTTGGATGGCCCGACTCCTCCGCCGCGCAGCGGCGGCATCGTCGTCGGGCTAGGTTGGATGGCCCGACTCCTCCTCCGCCGCGCAACGGCGAACCTCGACATGCCGTCTAAGATTTCCCCGTGCCGCTCTACGCCGCTTACGGATCGAACATGCATCCCGAGCAGATGCTCAAGCGTGCACCGCACTCACCGATGGCCGGAACCGGCTGGTTGCCGGGGTGGCGGCTGACATTCGGCGGTGAGGACTTCGGCTGGGAGGGTGCGCTGGCCACAGTGGTCGAAGACCCGGGTTCGCGGGTCTTCGTGGTGCTCTATGACATGACGCCCGCCGACGAGATGAACCTGGACCGGTGGGAGGGCTCCGAGTTCGGCGTGCACAAGAAGATCCGCTGCCGGGTGCAGCGCGAGGCGTCGGACACCGATATCGACCCGGTGCTGGCGTGGCTGTACGTGCTGGATGCCTGGGAGGGCGGCCTGCCGTCCGCCCGCTACCTGGGCGTGATGGCCGATGCCGCCGAGATTGCCGGTGCGCCAGCCGATTACGTGCACGATCTGCGCACCCGCCCGGCCCGCAACATCGGCCCAGGTACCGGCCCCTAGCCTGTCCCCGTTCTGACCGCGAGCGCGCGTGTCTGCACAGTGACACGCCGTCGGTGCTGGCATTTCGGGGCCGCTCGCGCGAAGTTACGGGGCCGCTCGCGCGAAGTTACGGGGCCGCTCGCGCGAAGTTACGGGGCCGCTCGCGCGAAGCTACGCGCCGCGGGCGCGAAGTTACGCCACGCGGGCGTCTTCTAGTCGCGTCCGGATCCGGTGGACAAGCTCCGCCGGTTTACACCTGACATCCTCGGCGATGATTGGCACGACTAGCCACCCCAGATCGTGCACAGCGGTAGAGCGTCGGCGGTCACGCCGAAATGCCGACGGTCCGCTGTGCCAATCAACGCCGTCGTACTCGGCGGCCACGCGGTATTCGGGCCAGGCGAAATCGAGTCGCCAGACCCGCCCGT
>NZ_LZLS01000178.1 GCF_001673365.1 Mycobacterium asiaticum | reverse complement strand
GACGCCCGATCACGGACCACGATACGGTGCACGGTGACGTCGGGATAGCGCTCCTGCCATCCGGCCAGGCGTTCGGCCAGTATCTGCTCCGCCTGCAATTGCAGTGTCTCCCAGTCGAACCCGTCGAGGTCGAGCACCTCGATGTCGCTCCAGGCGTGCACCGCCTTGAGTTCCACACCACGGCGCGATGCCTCGCCGAACGCCTGGCCGGATGGCAGGAGCGCTATCCCGACGTCACCGTGCACCGTATCGTGGTCCGTGATCGGGCGGCGCGGGAGCTGATCGACCAGTCGGAATCGGCTCAGCTCGTGGTGGTTGGCAGTCACGGTCGGGGCAAGATCGCGCAGATGTTGTTGGGCTCGGTCAGCAACTCGGTGGTGCAATCGGTCCACTCGCCGATCATCGTGGCGCGGGCGGCCGATGACGAATGGTTGCGGGTGTGACATTCGCCCCAGCTGAGTGGCGGCTAGGAAGCGAGCGCCCGCTGCTCCCGCACCGCGGTGGCCGTCAACATCGTTCCCCACGCGCGGGCGGCGCCGTGTCGCATAGCGTCGGGATCGCCGGTGGTGAGGAACACGCGCGCGGCCAGATGTTTCGCCGACATCGCTTCCGGATAGCGGTAGGCGATTGCGGCTGCCAGATGCTCGGCCGGATCGATCAGCAGTGCGTCGGGCAGCGCGGCGGCAAACCATTCATTGGCGGCCGGGTAGTGGGTGCACGCCAGCACCAGGGCCTGTACGTGTTGCAGCGGCGCGACGATGTTGGTCAGGTCGGTGTGGAACTGCGGTGAGCCGATCCGGCCGGCTTCGATATGCGCGGACAATGGTTGCGCCACTCGGGACAACACCGTGCGGCCCGGTCGGGATAACCCGCGCCGGTAGTGGCCGCCGTCTATGGTGCGTTGCCCGCCGATCACCCCGACTGAGACCAGTTCTTCGGGCACTGAGGCCAACCCGTGGGCGATGATTCCCTCTACGGGAACCGGGGCAGCGTCCAATAGTCCCAGCACGGTGCTGGCCGCGTTGCACGCCAGCACCACCTCGGTGGCCCCGCGGTCAGCGAGGGCAGTGATCACAGTCAGCAGTCGGTCGGTCAGGTCGTCGGGATGCATGCGGCCGTAGGGCGTCGCCCCGGCATCGGACCAGTACAAAACCGGCAACCCGGGGGCCAACCGGTCCAGGGCCTGCAGGAGGCCGACACCACCGATGCCCCAGTCGATTATGCCGAGGCAGGCGTCCTCGGCCAGGGGCCGTAGCGAAATCATGGGTAGGACAGTGGTGCGGTCTGCCCCTTGGCCAGGGGTCCGGAGTCAAATGCCACGACCCGCGCCGACGGCGTCGCCGTCAAGGTCTTGAGCTTGGTGCCGGGGAAGCGGCTGCCGAAATACCAGCGGTACTCGTGCTCTGCGCGAATAGGGTTATGTTGCAGCATGTTTCGCCAATCGGGGTGTTGGGTCAAGGCGGCCAGGTCGGTCGCGAACTGGGGGCGGGTGCGCCGGGTCCGCAGATGCGCGACGGCCGATCGGGCCAGGACGGGCAATTCGCGGATCCGCACCGGTTGCTCAACCATGTCGACCACCCACAACCGTCCGCCGGGGGCCAGCACCCGGCGAATCTCGGCCATGACCGGATCCCAATCCAGGTAGCGGAACGACAGAAACGAGATCACCACGTCGACGTGGTCGTCGGGGATGTCCAGGGCCGGCCCGCTCACCTTGCCGAAGCGCAACCGTCCGCGGTCGCGGTTGCGCTCCCGTGCGCGAGTCAGCATGCCTTCGGAACTGTCCAATCCGACGGCGAAGTCGATGTTGCCGTTGTCGTCCAGCGCGCGGAGCAAAGCGCCGTTGCCGCAGCCGATTTCCAATACCCGTACCCGCCGGCCGAGATCGGCATGGGCAGAAGCGAGCCGGTTGGCCACCCACTGCCACTCCGCTTCGCGGACCCGGATGTCCGCGTAGGCACGGTCGTACAATTCGGCCACGCGATCATAGGATCGCTCCGGATGCGTTGCAGCGGGCTCACTTTCGGTCATCGGCTCGGCGGCGCAGCCGAGATATTTGCGGAAACTGCCGGCCCAGCCGTGTGACTTCTTACCCGGGGCCGCGATCATATAAAGATTCGGGCGAGCCGCCGGTTGGCGGCCCGCCCACGCAAACCGGTCCTTACGGGTGGACACGGTGGTGTAGTTGTGGTTGCCGTACGTGGCAACGCCGAACACGTCGGCGAAGAACGGCGCGAACCAGCGCGCCGTTCGGCAGGCGTGGAAGTACGCCCGTCCGTCGGTGGCGAAGGGGATCGTCATGTCCCGCCACTCATGGGGGGAGAACTGCTCGGGCCAGTTTGTAGTACCGAACATCGGGCCGTACATGCCGGAATGGCTGATCAGGTGCAGTTGGCTGATCACTCGGCCGGTTAACGCGAGTTGGGCGAGTTGGGTTTGGAAGTCGGCTTTGCGATGTAGGCCGGACACGATGACTTCGGCGTCCGGGTGCGCGGCCGCCAACTCGCGGCCCATGGTGGCCGCGGCGATTGCGAATTCGGTCGAGCCGCCCCGGTACCGGGTGGTGTGAGCGACCCAGATCACCGGCTTCACGAGGGCAGTTTTCGGCGTCAAGGCGGTGAACGGAATTCGCGGGTGATCGCCCTGTGGAATCCAGGCGCCGTAGTTGCCGACGAGCTCAAGTGCCTCAGCGCGCTGCAGATCGAAGACCCGCATGCTGGTCGGTGGCGGACTGTAGAGGTGCAGGCTCAGGCCGGCGGTTTCGGCGGCCATGTCGTGGATCACCTCGGGTGAAATGTGAATCGCGGTGCCTTGCTCGTGGATGGCGGCCTCGTCCACCACCAAGCGCGACTCGTCCCAGCCGAAGCGACGCTCATGGAAGCTGCCCTCGACGGCGACAACGAAGCCGCCAGACCCGCCGTGATCGTGTGGGGCGCAGCTGTGTCCGGGGCGCCAGCGGGCAAGCATGATCTCCACCTGGTCGTCCACCCGCAGGATCGAGCGGGAGTAGGGCTCGCCGTCGGCTGGATCGGATGCCAGGCCTGCAAGCAGCGGCTGGGCAGCGGCGGCACGAGCCAGCAATTCGGGGCCGGGAACTTCGCCTCGCGCGGCGACCGCGGCCAGCGCATCAAATATTGGGGTCAGCTCCGCCAGCCGGTCCTGCCTGGTGAGCGGCTCGTCGTGCGCGATATCGGTCATGCTGTGTCCCCCTTTCGATGGCTAGCACGGGCTGGGATGGGGGCTGGGTGAGCCACCGTGATGGTTTCGATTCGTCGCTATTGCCCGGTTGTTATCAAGAACACGCTTGCGCGAGGCCCTTGGAGGATTCTTGGAAGATTCTTGGAACGCGTTGACCTGGGCATTTGTCGCAAAAAATCCGCGAATCTCTGGACCGCGAGTTTCCGGCGGTGGCACGATGTTGCCGTGACGGGAACCGTCGGGACCGAGTCGTGCTTGTCGTGCGGCAGCGCCCTGTCGGTAACGGCGAAGTTCTGCAGCGAGTGCGGTAAGCCGCGCGTCCGCGCCGCCCAACCGGCGGAGTACAAACAGGTCACCGTGTTGTTCGCCGACGTGGTGCATTCGATGGATCTGGCCGCCGCGTTGGGCGCGGAGCGGCTGCGCGAGGTGATGGCCGCGCTGTTGGACCTTTCGACGGCGGTTGTGCAGCGCTACGGAGGCACCGTCGACAAATTCACCGGCGATGGTGTGATGGCGCTGTTCGGTGCGCCGACGGCGTTGGAGGATCACGCGTTTCGCGCCTGTCTGGCTGCGCTGGACATCCAGGTTGAGGTGGAAACCCTTGCCGCCGAGGTCAAACGCCGCGACGGAGTCGGGCTGGAACTGCGGGTGGGATTGAATTCCGGGCAGGTGATAGCCGGCGAAATCGGTTCTGCTGCCGCAAGTTACACAGCCATCGGCGAACAGGTCGGGATGGCGCAGCGGATGGAGTCGGTCGCTCCGCCCGGCGGCGTGATGTTGAGCGAATCGACCGCTCGATTGGTCGACCATGCCGTGGTACTGGCTGATCCGGAGTTGGTACAGAATAAAGGGCGCGAGTATTCCGGTGCCGGCCCGCCGGTTGCTTGCCGTTGGCGACGAACGCGCCCAACCCAAGCGCGGGGAGCCCACTCTGGTCGGACGCACCTGGGAGCTGAGCACCCTTGGCGGCATTCTCGAACAGTCGATCGGCGGCGACGGATGTGTGGCAGGAGTGGTCGGGCCACCCGGCATCGGCAAAAGTCGCACCGTCCGGGAAGCGACGCGGCTGGCGGGCGAGCGCGGCATCGAGGTGTTCACCACCTACAGCGAATCCCATACCCACGATGTCCCGTTCCATGTGGTGGCCCGACTGCTGCGCGCGGTCTTCGCAATCGGCGACAGCGACCCGGACCAGGCTCGGTCGACACTGCGCGAACGCATTCCCGACGCCAACCCCGAAGATCTGTTGTTGCTCGACGATCTCCTCGGAATAGGTGACCCGGCCGTTCCGCTGCCCGCCATCCCGCCGGACGCACGGCGGCGCCGGCTGGCGGCGCTGCTGAACTCGGCGGCGCTGGCCCGCGCCGAACCGGCGGTCTACGTGGTCGAAGACACCCACTGGATTGACGAAGCCAGCGAGGCCATGCTCGCCGAATTCGCCGCAGTCGTCCCGCAAACCCGCGCACTGCTGTTGATCACCTACCGACCCGAATACCAAGGCCCGCTGGCACGTACGCCCGGCGGGCAGACCATCGCGTTGGCGCCGCTGAATGCGCAACAAACCCGGCAACTCGTGGCCGAGTTGCTCGGCGATCACCCGTCGGTGGACCAGCTGGCCGCCCGGATCACCGAACAAGCGGTCGGGAACCCGTTTTTCGCCGAGGAGATCACCCGGGATCTGGCCGGGCGGGGCCTGTTGGAGGGCGAACGTGGCCGGCATGTGTGTCGCGACGCGACGGCGACGATCACCTTGCCGAGCACTTTGCAGGCCACCCTGGCCGCCCGCATCGACCGCTTGGACAACAGCGCGAAACGGGTGCTGTATGCCGGAGCCATCATCGGCGCCCGGTTCACCCGGGGCATCCTGGACACCGTCATGAGCGACATCGCCAATTTGGCTGGCGCACTTGATGATCTGTTGCACGTCGAACTCGTCGACCAGGTGCGGTTCACCCCGCACGCCGAGTACGCGTTTCGGCATCCGCTGGTACGAACCGTCGCCTACGAATCGCAACTCAAAGCCGAGCGTGCCGAGTTGCACCGGCGGGTAGCCGCCGTCATTGAACAACGCGATCCCGACGCGGCAGAGCAGAACGCCGCGCTGATCGCCGAACATCTCGAGGCCGCCGGCGACTTGTCGGAGGCGTTCGGCTGGCATATGCGCGCCGGCGCCTGGTCCAATCATCGCGACCTGGCGTCGGCGCGGACCAGTTGGCAGCGTGCCGCCCAGGTCGCCGACCGCCTGCCCGAGGATCATCCGGCGCGCGTCGGTATGCGGATAGGACCCCGAACTCTGTTGTGCGGCACGGCGTTTCTTGCCGGATACAGTGCCGACGACGTTGACTTCGGCGGGCTACGGGAGCTCTGTGCGGTGGCTGGCGACAAGATGTCGTTAGGAATCGGCATGTCCGGTGTCGTCATGGCTCTGGCGGCCAGCGGCCGTGCCCGCGAGGCTGCCGATTTGGCGAGCGAGTTCGTCGAACTGGTCGATTCGACCGGTGATTCGACGTTGATGGTCGCGCTGTTCTACGCGGGCACCTACGCCAAGATGGAGGCCGGTGAGTCGCGCGAGGCGCTGCGGTTGGCACAGCGAGCCGTCGAACTTGCCGACGGCGATCCGACAAAGGGCAATGTCATCTTCGGTTCACCCCTGGCCATGGCAATGGGTTTGACGGGCTTCATCAAGATGTGCCTGGGGATGCCGGACTGGCAGGCCGACGCGGACCGAGCCATCGCAATCGCCGCCCCGGTCGACCCGCACATCCACGTCATGACGGTGATGTGGAAGTACGTGTTGGCCATCCCTTTTGGTGCCCTGGCTCCCGATTCGACCGCGCTGCGCGACACCGCCGACGCGCTGTGGATCGCCGAGCGGACCGGCGACCAGGTCGTGCTGGGGTTCGCGCTGCTCGCACATGGCTTCGCTCAACTTCATCACGGTGGGCCGGATCGCGAAAAGGGCATCGCGCTGCTGACCCAGGCGCACGATTCCGCGTCGCGGCAGCGTTTCGTCGGGCTGGCGATGTCGATCGTCGAGCCCGAAATCGCCAGAGAGAAGGTCCGAACCGGCGACATTGACGGTGCCATCGAGCTGGGTCGGCGCGTCGTGGAGCGCAGTTACACCAACGGTGAGATGGTGTGGCGCTGGTCGGCGGTCACCGCATTGGTCGAGGCACTGCTCGCGCACGGCACCGACGCCGATCTGTGCGAAGCCGAAGCCGCGATCGACCGCCTGGCCGCCGCGCCGACCGACGATGGTTTCGTCCTGCACGAGTTACCGGTGTTGCGGATGCGGAGTTTGGTCTCGCGGGCGCGCGGCGACGAAGCCGGTCACGACGAGTTCATGGCCCGGCTGCGGGAACGGGCACTCGCGGTCGGCTTCGAACCGCTTGCTGCCGTTGCAGATTGACGACCCTTAGCTACGCGCCTCGAGTTCTGCTCGGATCTGGTCGATTTGGGCATAGGCGTAGCTGGCCATTCCCGCGGTGGTCATGTGCGCACCTGTCTGGCTGCAAGACTCGTACCGACTACCGCCGAGTTCCTGCCGCAACTGAGCCATTACGGTAGTGAGCTCGGGAACGGACTGTGCGGTAACGGGACTGAAGGCGTAACCGGCGAGCGTAGCCGCCGCCTCGTTACGCCCCAGCCGATGCAGAAACGCGGCGAGCAGGGCCAGTGGGGTACCGATCATGGTGGTACTGCCCGACTCGTGGTGGTTGCGGATGGCCAACTCGAAATACTCGAGCGCTGACACCGGGTCACCGTATTTCGCTTCGACACGGCATAGGACGGCCGCCAGGTGGGACACACTGCTGCGGTTGCCGGTTCGCTGTCCGACCGCCAAGCCGCGGCGCATCGATCTCAGGGCGCGCGCAGGGTCGGTGTCGCGGTAGGCGAAGCCGTCGGCGAGCAGGGCAAAGCAGACCGCAAGCGGATTACGGGTGGCCTCGGCGGATTCGACCAGCCCGTCCGCCAAGGTCATGGCTTCCTCGTTCGGACCTTCGATCGCCAGTGCGAAGATCAAACACCCCCGCTTGAGGGAAAGTGGGTCGTTGCCACCTGCTAATGAGTTGCGAGCCAAGGCGATACCCCGTTGGCGCTGCCCGCTGACGGTGAAGGCGCCGCTAGGCCAGGCTTCTATCCCGTATGGCACCTCACCGTGGTTGCTCTCAAGCAGTTGCGCCGCGACACCGGCGTGCCGGACTGCCTCAGTCAATCGACCAGCTGAGTAGCACATTGACGCCATCAAGCATAGGAACGTGAGTCGAGGATGATCCACGGCCGTGGCGGGTCCCAGCAGTTCCTCGGCCCAGGTAATGGGTTCGAACACATCGATCGAATAGCCCACAAACGCCGCATCCGCGGCGATTGTGGCGGCTTCGTCCAGGTCCGCGTGGTCGGCTGCCCACCTGAACGCGGTACGCAGATTGGCCAGTTCGAGTTCGAACCAGGAGTAGGCCTCGCGTTGATCCGGGCTGTCCCACAAGGCCATCACATCGGTGATACGACGGGCGAAGTGGCCGGCATGGGCTGCCCGAACTTCTTCTGCCGCACCACTGTTGACGAGTTTTTCCTCGGCGAACTCGCGAATGGTCTCCAGCATCGAATACCGCGTCCGACCGGACATCCGGTCGACGACCACCAGGGACTTGCGTACCAGCGCATCCAGTAGATCCAGCACCTCGTAGTCATCGGCAGCATCAGCGGAAGCAGCTACCGCGCAAGCGCTTTGCAGGTCGAATCCGCCGGCGAATACCGAACAGCGTTCCAGCAGAAGCTGTTCGTTCTGGTCGAGGTGGTCATAAGACCAGGCCACCGCGTGTCGCAGGGTCTGGTGTCGTGCCAGGCCACGCCGCGACCCCACCAGCAACCGGAATCGGTGGTCGAGGCGATCGCGCACCTCGATGGGTGTCATCGATCCCATCCGGGACGCGGCCAGCTCGATGGCCAGCGGGATGCCGTCCAAACGCCGGCAGATCTCCACGACAGCGGTCGCGTCGTCGGGCTCAGTTACACCGAAGCCCGTCGAAACACTTTGCGCGCGTTCGATGAACAGGTTGGCGGCGGGGGAGCTGATGCCGCTGTCGACGTCCAGCGAGGGCACCGACCACAATTGCTCGTCGGGTACCTCCAGACGTTCCCGGCTGGTGGCCAGGATCCGCACGCTGGCCGACCGGGCGAGGATGGCTTCGATCAGATCGGCAGCGGCGTCGCGCACGTGCTCGCAGTTGTCGAACACCAACAACCGGACCCGGCCTTCCAGCGCGGCGGCGATACTTTCGGTGACGTTCTTGCCCGGCTGCTGAGTGATGCCCAACACCGTTGCCACCGCATCGGGCACCGCGGCCGGGTCGGCGACCGCGGCCAACTCGAAAAGCCAGACCCCATCCGGGAATTCGTCGGACAGACGGAGCGCGACCTCACAGGCCAGCCGGGTCTTGCCGACCCCGCCCACCCCGGCCAGCGTCACCAACCGATGCACCTTCAGTGCCGCCCGCACCTGGTCGATCTCGGACTCGCGGCCGACGAAACTGGTGAAGGCGGGGCGAAGATTTCCCGGGCTGCTGTCCAGGGCGCGCAGCGCGGGAAAGTCGTTGCGCAGCCCCGGTGCTCGGACCTGGAACACCCCGACCGGGGCGGGCAGGTCGCGCAGTCGCCTGGGGCCTAGGTCCACCAGATCGATCCCGTTGACCAGGCCAGCCGTCGAATCAGTGAGCAGGATCTGGCCGCCGTGCCCGGCGGACATGACCCGGGCTGCGCGGTTCAACACCGTTCCGAAGTAGTCGCCGTCGCGCAACTCGGCCTCACCGGTCGCAAGGCCCATCCGCACCGGCAATTCCAGCGCGTGCTGGGCCGCCACCGCGGCGTCGACGGCCGACCGCGGCGAGGCGAACGCCGCGCAGACCCCGTCTCCGGTGTGCTTGAACAGCCACCCCCGATGGGTCTCGATCACCCGACGCAGCACGTCGTCGTGCACGGCGAGGCCGGCCCGCATGCCCTCAGGATCGTCCTCCCACCGGCGGGTCGACCCCTCGACATCGGTGAACAGAAACGTCACGATGCCCGACGGTGGACCCCCCGAATCAGCGGTCACCCACGCAGAATGCCACAGCCCGCACCCGGGTGACAGACTTCTGACGTGCCCGAAATCGACTTCACCTCGGCGGCGGCCATCGTGCCGGTCCTAGATCTCGATGCCGCGCTTGAGCGCTACCGCCGGCTCGGCTTCGAAGCCCGTGGCTACGACGGTCCGGAACGCTACGGCTTCGTCGACCGCGGCTCCGTCCAGATCCACCTCACCGAGTGGGCCGAGCACGACCCACTGACCACCGCGTCGAGCGTCTACTTCTACGTCAGCGACGCCGACGCGCTGTATGCGCAGTGGCGGGCCCTGCCGGATCTGGGCGGCCGCTTGCACCCCCCGCACGACACCGGCTACGGGTTGCGGGAGTTCGCCTACGTCGATCCGGACGGCACCCTGCACCGCATCGGTTCGCCGCTCTAGCTGTTGCGGTAGATCTTGATCGCGGTGGTGATCATCGGCACCTGTAGGGGCAGCCGCGCCAGGGCGATGAGGCGCATGTACCACGGCTTGTCCCACCACAGCCGAACCATGTTGATGTTGCCCGGGTAGACCCCGATGAACAGCGCGGCCGCCGCCCCGGCGGCCAGCCGCCGGGTGCTGCGCACCAACAGCAACGCGCCGATGACGAGCTCGGCGACTCCTGAGGCGTAGGTGTAGAACCGCGCGCTGAAGGGCAGCTCGGCCGGGATGATGTCATCGAATGGTTTGGGCGCCAGAAAGTGCAGGGTCCCTATTCCGAGTAGCCCGACCCCGACGCGGCGGGCGGTGGTCTCGATGGAGTCGCGCTGAATCAGCGGTTCGGTCCTCATGGAATCCCATAATGGCACTGCGCTCTCGCGGCCTGACATGTCGGCCGCGCCCGAACGTCGCTCACGACCCGGTCGCGCGACGGTTGATCTCCCGCAGTACCCAGCCGGGCGCGACGGCGGCGATCGCCATCAGCGACTTGGCCTGCCAACCGACCCCGAAGTGCGGACCGTGCGGCATTCGGGGCCGCCGTTCGGCTATTTTCACGATGGCCTTGGCGACGTCGTCGGCAGTCAGCGACACTCCCATCGTGCGCGTGCTGCCGGTATCCACACCTTGGACCATCCCGGTGTCGACGAACAGCGGCCACACCGCGCACACCCTGATATCGTCTGCGGCCCACTCTAATTCGAGTGCTTCGGTGAGCCCGCGAAGCGCGAACTTGGACGCCGAATAGGCCGCCAACTCAGCCTGGCCGTACATGGCCGACGCCGAACAAAGGTTGACGACCACAGCATCGGGTGTCGCGCGAAGATACGGATAGGCCGAATGGCAGCCATTGAGCGTGCCGCCTATGTTGACGTCGATGATGCTGCGCTGGGGCGACAATTGAAGTTCCGCGAAGCGGCCGGCAGACAGGATGCCGGCGTTGTTGACCAGCACGTCCAATTGGCCATTCGTCTGCTCGGTCAACTCGGCGAGTTTGGTGGCCCACGCGTCGGCGTCTTGTACGTCGAGGGAGTCGACGACGGCTCCGGGGCGCAGCTCTTCGCGTAACTCGCAGAGTGCCTTCGGATTACGCCCGTAAGCCGCTACCCGATAGCCGGCGCGGTCGAATCGAAGGGCCGTGGCGCGGCCGATTCCTGCTGTGGCACCGGTGATCGCGACTGTCTTCATAAACACCGTGTACCCCACTGTCGTCGGTCTACTGCTTCATCGACGAGGCGGACGGCAAGCACGGCCGATGTCGCGCCCCGCGGAGGCGGCTAGCCTTGCCAAACGTAGGCGTTTGTCAGGCGGGAGATTTTCATGGTCGAGATTCACGTTCAACGAACGATCGCTGCGCCGGTGGAACAGGTCTTCGACTGGCTGGCGGACCCGGCAAGCCTGGTTAGGGCGCCGCTGGTCCTCAAGTCCAGCTGGGCGCCGGACTCGCCGCCCCTTGGACCGGGCGCCGTACGGAAAGTCGTTGGCACCGGCATGTGGTTCCGCGAGGAAATCCCCACCTACGACCGCCCGAACAGCTACAGCTACCTGATCGTCGCCTCGTTCCCTGCCTTCAACCACGAGGGCGGCACCCTGACTTTCACGCCTGCCGGGGACGGCACTCACGTCGAC
Organism: Mycobacterium asiaticum; assembly: GCF_001673365.1. Lineage (GTDB taxonomy): Bacteria > Actinomycetota > Actinomycetes > Mycobacteriales > Mycobacteriaceae > Mycobacterium > Mycobacterium asiaticum_A. The sequence continues at coordinate 16,325 of NZ_LZLS01000178.1, read as the reverse complement.
TGGCTGAGCCATTACACCCATCCACTGCGTGCCGGAGGCAGGCTCATGGAGCAAGTCAGCAGTCGGCTGCTGAGCTGGAATTTCGCTGCGATCCTGGCAGCCTGCGCCAAGGATCTGGAGAACTGACTGTGAGTTGCCGAAAACGCGATCAGCCGAGCGGTCCCGGTGTAAGACTTGCCTTACCTGTCCCATACGGTCGCCGAGGGGTCAGCCGAATGGACAGGGCAGACGAAGCGCGCCATGAGCACTGACCGCGCCGACGGGCGCACTTTTGTGGTGACCGGCGCAGCGTCGGGCATCGGCTTGGCCACTGCCCGACGACTGCTGGATGAGGGCGGCACCGTTATCGGGGCCGACCTGGCGGCGCCGCCGGATCTGGGGCCGGAGTTTCACTTCGTGACCGCTGACGTGAGCGACGAGAACGCAGTGGCAGCGGTATTCCAGGCGGTACCCGACCGCCTGGACGGGGTGGTCCACTCTGCCGGCGTCGCCGGTGGCGGACCCGTCCACCTGGTTCCGCAGTCCGAGTGGGACCGGGTCATCAACATCAATCTCACCGCCACCTTCCTGGTGGCCAAGGCGGCGTTGGGCCGGATGATCGAACAGCCCCGAGTCGACGGGGAGCGCGGGTCGATCGTGACGCTGGCCAGCGTCGAGGGACTGGAAGGTACCGCCGGCGGCAGTTCGTACAACGCCGCCAAGGGCGGTGTCGTGCTGTTGACGAAGAACATCGCGCTCGACTACGGACCGAGCGGAATTCGGGCCAACGCGATCTGTCCTGGTTTCATCGAAACCCCGTTAGCTGAAAGCGTTTTCGGCATCCCGGGGATGGAGGGCCCGCGGGCCTTGATCACCAAGGAGCACGCGTTGCAGCGGCTGGGTCGTCCCGAGGAGGTCGCCGCGATGGCGGCTTTCCTGGTATCACCCGATGCGTCGTTCGTGTCAGGTCAGGCCATCGCGGTGGACGGCGGCTATCTGGCCGGCCGCGACCATGGCGTCGTGGAACTCTTCGGTCTACCCGACTGATCAGTCGCCTTTTCCGCCCTTGTTCTTCTTGCCGTGCCGGCCCGGAGGCGGTGCCGGCGGCGGCGCAGGGGTGCTCATCGGTGCGACTTCGCTGGTGGCCGGCGGTGGCGGCAGCGGCGTGCTGGTGCCGACCGGCGAGGGCGGTGGTGCTGAGAACGACGGGATGATTGCGATCAGCATGACCGACATCAGGAACGTGGCGGCAATCGCCGCCGCCCAGAGTTTGCGTCGGGAATGGGGAGGTTCGGGTTCCGCCGCCACAAACGCGTGGGTGCCCAGACTCGGTAGCGGCGCCGTTATGGCTCGCGTGGGATTGCGCACCTTAGGGCTTGCCTTCGCGCCTGCCAACGCCGTTCTCATGGCCTCGGCCTGTTCGAACTTGCGGGCAGGCTCGCGTGCCATCGCCCGTTCGATTACGTCGGCAAGGCCCGCGGGCACGTCGGGTCGCAGCGCGATGAGCGGTGCCGGTGACTCGTGCAGGATGGCGTGGCCCAACGGCCCTAGCTCGGTTTGCGGGAATGGCCGGCGTCCGGTCAGCGCCTCGTAGCCAACCACGCCGAGGGCATACAGGTCGTCCGCGGGGGTGGCCGGCTTGGCCGTCAGCCGCGCTGGGCTCAAGTAAGCCATGCTGCCAACGATCTCGCCGGTCATGGTGTGCACGCCGCCGTTGGTCTTGGCGATGCCGAAATCGGCGAGCTTAGCTTCGCCCTTGGGGGTGAACAGCACGTTGCCCGGTTTGACGTCGCGGTGCACGATTCCTGCCGCATGCGCCACCGCGAGCGCGTCGAGAACATCTTCGAGAACAGAGCGGACGAAGTCCGGCGTCAGCGGACCGCGCGCGATGTGGTCGGCCAGGGAAATTCCCGGCAGTCGCTCCATCACGATGAAGGGCAGCCCGTCGTGCTCGCCGACGTCGTGGACGACCACGATGTGGTGACTGCTCAGCGTGGCGGTCGCACGTGCCTCGGTTTCGAATCGCAGACGGTCCTCGGGGCGGTTTCCGCAGGCGAGGAGTTTGATCGCGACGGGCCGACCCAGCTTCAGGTCCCACCCGTCGCGCACTTCAGACATCCCGCCGCGACCCAGCACGGTCCCAAGCTGGTAGCGATCGGCAAGCGGAACGCCGGGTTCGGCTACGGCGGCGGGTGCTCCGCCGCTGCCTGGGTATCTTCGGTGTTCCGGTTCCATTCTGTCCCGTGGCTTGTCCGGGCCACTCATCGCCGTTCTGCAGGCCTCGGGTAACCCAATATGCTGACCCCGAAACATGGGTCCCCGGCAACGGCGATAGGAGACCGGCAATGACGTCGACCACCGTAGAGGTCCTGTCCAGGGCGCGGGGAATGCGTGAGACAGTGCTCGCCGAGGCGGCGGCCTCCGAACGTAACCGCACCCTGACCACCACGATCGTCGACGAAATGTGGTCCAGCGGGCTGATGTCGTCCTTCAATCCCGTACCGGCCGGCGGTGTCGAACCGTCGTTCGCCGAGATGATCGAAACCTGGATCGAGATGGCTTGGCAGGACGGCTCTTTCGGGTGGATTGGGATCGCGAACCTGCCGTCGTCGTTCGCCGCGGCGGCCTACCTTCCCGACGAGGGCTTCGCCGAGGTGTTCACCGCACACGACAACCGCGTCACGATGGGCGGTCAGTTCTTTCCCAACGGGCAGGGCGCAGTGGTGGATGGCGGTTACCGGGTAAGTGGTTCGTGGAGTTTCGGCTCGGGTACCGGACATTCGCAGTATGTGGCGGCGGGGTTCTTCCCGATGGACGACGGGGAGATGCGCTGGATCAGCGATGGCATTCCCGACATGCAGGTGGCGGTGATCCCCAGGGCGGAGATCACCTTCAACGACGGTTGGTATGTCCAGGGGCTCAAGGGAACTGGATCTTATGACTACAGCGTCCAAGACGTATTCGTGCCGGGGTACCGGACGTTTGGCCTGTTCGACCGCAAGCCATTCCGCGGAAGTTCACCGGCCACCCGGATGGGACTGATGCCGGTGACCGCCGCCGGCCACGCATCGTGGGCCCTCGGGGTGGCCAAGAGCATGCTCGACGACGTTGCCGAACTCGCCGCCACCAAGTTCCGGATGAGCGATATGGCCGCACTGGCCAGCCGGCCGACGTTCCAGAAAGGTCTGGCACACCACGTCGCGGCCTGGCGCGCCGCGCGTCTGCTGGTGCTGGATGCCTTCGGTGCCGGCGAGGCGGCCGTAGCCACGGGGACAGATCTGGACCCGAAGCTGCGCGCTGACATGCGCGCGGCCGCCGTCTACGCCACCGACACGGCACGCGAATGCGCGGAATGGGCTCACCTGGTGGCGGGAACCAGCTCGATCCGGGAGGGCAGTCGGCTCGAGCGCGCGTTCCGTGACATCTACACCGGCACCCAGCACGCCTTCATCAGTGAAAAGGTGGCGATGGACTGCGCTCAGATCTGGCTCGGCATCATCGAGGATCAGTTCGGACTCTGAGCGGGCCACGATCTAGCCCGGCAAAGTCGGTTAAACTAACCAACATTTCCGCGTACCCAGTGAGGACGTCAATTGCATGAACGACCATGAACTGGCCGCGCAGTTGGCCACCGACGCCGGCCGACTGCTGCTCACCGTCCGGGAGGAATTCGCCAACGCCGAACCAGCTGAGCGGAAAGCGGCCGGGGACAAGCGATCTCATGACTTTCTGATGGAAGCGCTGGGCCGCGAGCGACCCGACGACGCGGTCTTGTCCGAGGAGGGCGCCGACGACCCGGTCCGGTTGCGCTCGACGCGGGTGTGGATCGTCGACCCGCTGGACGGCACTCGGGAGTTCTCCGAACTCGACCGCGCCGACTGGGCCGTGCATGTCGCGCTCTGGGAGGCGGGTGAGTTGGTGGCCGGCGCGGTGGCCCTGCCGGCGCAGGGGGCCACCCTGGCGACTCCCCAGGTCGAGCCACCGCCGACGGCTCCCGACAAACCGCGCATCGTGGTGTCGCGTACGCGTCCGCCCGCGATCGCCTTGGCGGTCCGCGATGCGCTGGGTGGCACCTTGGTCGAAATGGGTTCTGCCGGAGCCAAAGTCGCCTCGATTGTGCAGGGTCTCGCCGATGTGTACGTCCATGCCGGCGGTCAGTTCGAATGGGACTCGGCGGCCCCGGTGGCGGTCGCACGGGCGGCCGGTCTGCACACCTCGCGCATCGACGGTTCGGCGTTGGCCTACAACCAGCCCGATCCCAAGCTCCCGGACCTGGTGGTATGCCGTCCCGAATTCGCCCCCGCCGTCCTGGCGGTCACCTGAGGTTGCGCGAGGTTGCGCGAGCAGACGCAGAATCACCCTGGAACACGCGTTCCAGGGTGATTCTGCGTCTGCTCGCGGGGGGTGCGGTTACTGCTCCGGGAGGAACTTCGCCAAGACCCCGGACGCCACGCTGCCGCCGATTATCAGCGCGATGCCGATGGTGAAGTCGATGGATCCGGTAATCAGACCCACCACACCGGTGACGATGACGAACGTCGGCAGCCATTCGACGAGCCGCAGAGCCGACGGCACCTCCGCCTCCTCGCCGTTGTCGAGATCGAACATGGCCGTGGCGTAGTCCGGGTAGAACTCGGTGAATGCGACGGCGAAGAAGATCGCCGCTAGTTGCAGGATCCAACCGGTCCAGAAGTTCTCGGCGTCGTGCAGGACCTGGGCGCCGACGAAGCCGGCTGCGGCGGTGAAGGTGAACGCGCTCGCCCACACGGCACTGATCACCGTGTTGATCCGCTTGAACAGTGGGCTGTCCCAATGTTCTTGCGGCGTGGTGTCTTTGGCGTAAGCCATGGTGAACGGACGACGGATCAACAGGGTGAACCACGCGAATAGGGCCAACGAGATGTTGGTCAGTTCACCGGACCACACTTCCAGGAACCGGATCACGTTGTCAGTGGCGAGCAGTCCGACGATGGCCAACGCGCCGAAGAACACCGCACCGAAGATCTCCAGCAGGTGGATCTTGATGCCGCGGGCTGCTCCGATGAGCATGACCAGCACTGAGAAGCCGAGTGCGGATACCACCGCAACCTCGTAGCGACCAGGCGCGGCCAGGATCGACAACAGCGCCCAGGGGGCGATACCGGCAAACGGCGACTTGAGAAAGCCGTCCAGCAGACCGCCGACGCCACGGCGTTCGGTGTTTGGCTGGTCGTTCGACTGCTGCGCGTTGCGGTCGATGCAGAAGGCAGGCGCGTCGCGGCGGACTGACTGGGTCATTTTCGACTCCCGAGATATTACGTTCCAATTTCGACCTGTCTATGCTGACATGTCAGTAAGTGACATGTCAATAGTATACGGTTAGTATGGCGTGGTGAGCTTACGACATGCGGCGTTGGGATTACTGTCCCAGGAACCTGGCAGTGGCTATGACCTGCTGAAACGGTTTAAAGACTCGATGGACAACATGTGGCCCGCCACCCAGAGTCAGCTGTACGGCGAACTCAACAAGCTCGCCAATACGGGCTTGATCAAGGTGTCCGACGTGGGCCCTCGGGGCCGCAAGGAGTACGCGATCACCGATGCCGGGCGCGCCGAGTTGCACCGGTGGATGCTGTCTCCGCAGGAGGACCCGCCGATCCGCAACGCCGCGATCCTGCGCGTTTTCCTCCTTGGCCAACTCGAACCCGCCCAGGCAAAGGAATACCTCGAGTCACTGCTGGCTGTGTCGGAGAAGGAGCACGCGCATTACCAGGAGATCCTCGACGCCTACGACTGGTCCATCGACGACGAAGCTTTCTTCGCCCGCGCCGCCCTGGAGCAGGGGCTGCGCTGGACCCAGCATGAGATCGAATGGGCGCACTGGGTCATCGATGGACTGAACAAGCGCGCAACGCCCTAGGCGTTGATTAGCTCAGGTCAGGCCGCCGTTGCGAAGCGCGATGCCCATACGCGACACGGCATCGGTCAGAATCGCCCGTGAGGTAGCGAAATTCAATCGCACATGCCCCGACCCGCCGGTGCCGAACACATGCCCCGAGCTGAGCGCCACCCGGGCGCGGTCCCTAAACCAGCGGGCCGGCCCGGCCAGGTCGGACACTACCTTGATGCCCTCGGTATGGGCCTCGTCGAATCCGAGTTCGCGGCAATCTAACCAGGCCAGGTATGTTCCCTGCGGTCGGAGTAGGCGCACCCCGGGGAGATGTTCGGTCACCAGATCGCCGAGCAGCCTTCGGTTTTCGTCGAGCCCCCGCAACAGCGCGTCCAGCCAGTCATCGCCCGAAGCGAAGGCTGCGGTATGTGCGATCAGGCCCAGATGGCTCGCCCCGTGCCCGACTTCCTCGGGCATCCGTCGCAACTCGGCGGCCGACTCCGGACCGGCAATGGCCAGGGCAGCCTTGAGTCCCGCGAGGTTCCAGGCCTTGGACGCCGACATCAGCGCGAGTGCGTTCTCCGCCCCGGGGACGCTGAGGTAGGGGGTGAAGCGTGCGCCGGAAAAGACTAGTGGAGCGTGTATTTCATCGGACACAACTCGAATGTCATAGCGGCGCGCACATTCGGCGACGCTGCGCAGTTCCGCTGCGGTGTGCACCGCACCAGTCGGATTATGAGGATTGCACAACAGGTAGGCGGCCTTGCCGTGTGCGCCGGCCGCACGCCGAGCTTGTGCGAACGCATCTTCCAACGCGCCCAGGTCAATTCGGCCATCGGGCCCCAGCGGAGCTTCGACCACCGCGCGGCCGTCATGGGACACGAACGCGTAAAACGGAGCGTAGACAGGGGAATTGACGATGACGGTATCGCCGCGGTCGGTGACGAGCCGCAGCATCTCGACGACGCCGAGCATCACGTCGGGCACTACGCGGGTGCGGCCGATCGACATTTCTTCCCATTGCCAGTGCCGCGCCGCGAATTCGCTGACTGCCTTGGCATAGCCCTTGCCGTGCGGGTAACCGGTGTCGCCCGCGTCGACGGCGCGGTGGAGGGCCTCGGCAATGGTCGGTGCGAGGTTGACGTCCATCTCCGCGACCCACAACGGCAACACGTCGGGCGGATGCGCACGCCACTTCATGCTGGTGCGACGGCGCAGTTGCTCGAGTGTCAACTCCTCGAGCGGATTACGCATCACCCGCGGATTTTAGCCGAGTGTCTCTGGCACCGACACGCGCGGCGTGTCGCACCATCGCCACTTCCAGCGTCCGGTTGGTAACCGCACGCCCGTAGGTCGACGGGTCAAGCGATGAACCCGAGCGCGAACAAATGTTAGGTTAAGTTGGCGATGATGTTCACGAGGTTCACCATGTGGTCCGACGTGCGAGTGCCATGCCGGGGCGCGTCAGCCGACGACCGCTACGACGCCGCGATCGACAGGTGCAACTTGACCGTGGCGTGGCCTCACCGCGAAATTGCCGCTGCGGCGGACCGCCGATAAGGAGACGTCGATGCGTGTCGTGGTGTGGTCGACGGGGGGAGTCGGATCGATCGCAATCGACGCCTTGCGGTACCGTCCGGACTTGGAACTCGTTGGGGTGTGGGTACATTCAGCCGACAAGGTGGGTCGTGACGCCGGCGAACTGGCGGGTGGTGAGCCGTTGGGGCTGGCTGCCACCAATGATGCCGACGCGTTGATCGCCTTGCGGCCCGACTGCGTGGTGTATGCCGCCAGCGGTCCCGAACGCGACGGCGCCGCCGTGCCTGATTACCTGCGCCTGTTGACCGCCGGGATCAACGTCGTCTCGACGTCGTCGACGAGTCTTGTTTATCCGCCGACCTATTTCGCCCCGGACTGGCGCGATCAACTGGCACAGGTGGCGACCCAGGGCAACGCATCGCTCTACGTCTCGGGCATCTTTCCCGGCTTCGCCTCCGACGAGTTGGCACTATTGATGACCACCCAGTCCAAGCGCATCCGCAGCATCACGGTCAGCGAGGTTGCGCTCAACGACCATTACCCGGTGGCAGACGTGATGATGGACGGCATGGGCTTTGCTCGCCCCCTGGACTTCGAACCGATGCTCAAGACGCCCGGCTTTCTCGAGATGGCTTGGAAGGCACCGATATCCCTGATCGCGCAAGGTCTCGGCGTCGAAGTGCGAGAGGTGCGCGGCACGTTCGACCGCCGGCTGACCGACTGCGACATCGAGGTGGCGTTCGGCACTGTCCCCGCCGGGACCTGTGGCGCGGTGCGCACCCGGGCCGCCGGCGTGGTCAACGATCGCGAAGCCATCGTGGTCGAACACATCATCCGGATGGCACGCGACGTTGCACCCGACTGGCCGACCTCGGAGTGCGATGCCACTTACCGGGTCGACATCGACGGCGATCCCGACGTGCACTGCGTGCTGACCCTCGGCGACGCCGAAGGCCATGGTGCCGGACGCGCGGCAATGGCGGCCACTGCGATGCGGGTGGTCAACGCCATCCCCTACGTCGTCGCCGCGGGCCCGGGCCTGCTCAGCTCGCTGGACATCCCGACGACGTTGCCGCGGTACGCCTTTGACTAGTGAGCACCCTGGAACGCGCGTTCCGGGGTGCTTTCGCGTCTGCTCGTCGGGTCGACCGGTCAGGCCAGTTGGACCCGCCCCGTGATCAGATCCATGATCGCCTTGCCCGGCGCGTATGACCCGGTGATGGACGCCATCGCGTGACCCTGGTCGACGTTCAGCGTGATTCCGTTGATGGACGCCGAGGCGGCACTGTTGAGCATGATCATCGCCTTGCCGATGTCCTCGGGCGTCAGCGTTGCGGTGCCGGTGTCATCGCGGTAGTCCTGGGCAAAGGTCAGCCACAGGTCGGCATTCGCACGAGCCAGGGGAGTGTCGGTGGGACCGGGGCACACCGCGTTGATCCGCACGCCCTTCTTCTGGAAGTGGTAGCCCTGCCAGGCGACGTAGCCGTTGATCGCCTTCTTGCTGAAGCCGTAGTGGATGAGGCCCTGCGCCTCGCGCTCCTGGCACCAGTCGTGCGCCGCCTTGTAGTCGACCGTGGCCAGGAAATCCTGAACCAGCTCCAGGTCGTTTTCCCAGCCCATTCCGGCCACCGAGGAGATGAAGCAGATGGCCGCGCCGCGCTGCAGCAGGTCTTTGGCGAACAACCGCTCGATGAGATGGCGGTGCCCGATGAAGTTGACCCGCATCAGCTTCGGGCCGTCGGCGACGCCCGCCGCGGAGAACAACGAATGGACCGGCCCGTCGAGTTGGTCGACGGCCTGGTCGATCGAATCCTGGTCACTGAGGTCTAACGGGATCGTCTGGTCGGTATCGAACTCGACGGGGGCGAAATCCATCACGGTGACGTGCGCACCCAGGGACTTCGCGATCTGTGCCGCAGCGGCGCCCATACCGGTCGCACCACCGACCACCAGGACGCGCTTTCCTTCATAGCCTAATAAGTCTGACGCCGTCGTCATCTTTCCCCTTTTCCCTGGTGGCTCATCCACCGACGTTACAGTATCCGGACTAGATGTAAGTTTCAATTGGTATGGTTGACCGCACTCAAGCGTCCCACGTAGCGTACGTGAGACAAATATTAGGTTTGCCTAGGAGTGGCTGTGTTCACGCTGCGCTTCGACATGCGGGCTCCGGCTTTCGGGGCCGATCCGGCGGAGTTGTACGCGGCGGTGCCGCAGATGTGCGCATGGGGAGAGGACAACGGCTGCCTGGCCGCGGTGCTGTGCGAACACCATGGATCCGAGGACGGTTATTTGCCGTCGCCACTGCTGCTGGCGTCGGCGATAGCGGCGCGCACCGAAAAGTTGGCCCTGAGCCTGATTCTGATTCTGCCGTTCTACAACCCGGTGCGGCTTGCCGAGGACATGACGGTGCTCGACATCGTCAGTAACGGGCGCACGTCCTACATCATGGCGCTGGGTTACCGGCCCGAAGAGTACGACATCTTCGGCTTGGAGCTAGGCGATCGGGGCCGACTGGCCGACGAGAAGCTTGGCCTGCTGCGTCGGCTGCTCAACGGAGAAAAGGTGGTTGAAGGCGAGCGTCAAATCTTTGTGACGCCGCAGCCGCTGACTCCTGGTGGGCCGGCGATGATGTGGGGCGGCGGAAGTCTGGCGGCCGCGCGTCGGGCTGGTCGCTATGGGCTGGGAATGTTGGCCAATGCCAACATTCCGGGCATGCGGGAGGCATACGAGGATTCCTGCCGCAAGCACGGCTATCAGCCCGGGTCGGCATTTTTTCCGGATCGCAACACCCCGTCGGTCACATTTGTTGCTGACGACGTGGAACAGGCGTGGTCGGAGCTCGGTGAGCATCTGCTGCACGACGCGCGAACCTATGCGGCCTGGAACCCGGGCAATGAAACATCAGCGGGTTTCTCCCACGTCAACACGATCGACGAACTGCGCGAAACGGGAAAGTCGCACGTGATAATTACGGTCGAGGAAGCCATTTCCCGAGTGCGTGCCGGCAAGATGCTGACCTTGTCGCCGTTATGTGGTGGTCTGTCGCCCGAAGTGGCATGGCCTTATCTCAAGCGGGTGGGCGAGGTAGTCCTGCCCGAAGCTGCCCGTCGGGTAGACGCGGAGACCGCATGACATCCACCGAGATCTACTACGACCCATTCGATTTCGACATCGATGACGACCCGTATCCGATCTGGAAGCGGATGCGCGACGAAGTCCCGCTGTACTACAACGAAAAGTACAACTTCTACGCGCTGAGCCGCTATGAGGACGTCGCGCCGGAGCTGACGAACTGGGAGACCTACCGGTCGGGCCGCGGTACCACGATGGACATCATCATGAGCGGTGTCCAGGTGCCACCCGGCGTGATCCTGTTCGAGGATCCGCCGCTGCACGATCTGCATCGCCGGTTGTTGTCAAGGGTTTTCACGCCACGGCGGATGGAAGCGATCGAGCCGCTGACCCGCGACTTCTGTGTGCGCGCCCTCGACCCGTTGGTGGGATCCGGCAGATTCGACTTCATCGAGAACCTTGGCTCGATGATCCCGATGCGCACCATCGGTTACCTGCTGGGCATTCCCGAGGAAAACCAGGCTGACATCCGGGATCGCGGCGGGCGCGCAATCAACTTGCGCGAGGGCACGTTTCGAACGATCGACGATGACCTGTTCGAAAAGAGCTACGAGGTCTTCTCCGACTACATTGATTGGCGCACAGAGCATCCATCCGACGATCTGATGACCCAACTGCTCAACGCCGAGATCGAAGAAAACGGAATCACCCGGCGACTGGAACGCACCGAAGTGCTGATGTATACCAGCATGATTGCCGGCGCCGGCAATGAAACCACCACCCGACTAATCGGTTTCATCGGACAACTGCTCGCCGATCATCCCGATCAGCGCAGCGAGATCGTGGGGAACCCGGCACTGATTCCCATGGCGATCGAAGAGGTGCTGCGCTACGAGGCGCCTTCACCGGTACAGGCCCGCTATGTCGCGCGGGACGTCTCATGCCGTGACACCGTGATCCCTGAGGGCTCGATCATGTTGCTACTCAATGGATCAGCGAACCGCGACGAGCGCAAGTACGTCGACGGCGAAACCTTCGACATCCATCGTGGCGCGGCGCATCTGAGCTTTGGGCATGGCCTGCACTTCTGTTTGGGCTCGGCGTTGGCGCGCATGCAGGCGCGGGTGGCTCTGGAGGAGGTCATCAAGCGCTGGCCGGACTGGGAAGTCGACTATGCCAACGCTGCCAAAGCGCATACCAGCAGTGTGCGCGGTTGGGCGAAATTGCCGGTCATCACGGGGTAGCGGCGCGTAGTTTCGCCCGGCTTGCAAACTGGGTCCGGAGTGTCCGGGACGGGTACATGTTTGCCCGCCTCTGAGCGACAGCTTCGATCTCAGCCGCTCCCGGACGTGCGCAGTCGCTCGGAGGCGGGCAAATGTAGTACTGCCCGGCCGCAGTTACGCCAGTGAAGCGGCCAGTACCCGCAGGTCGATCCCCGAGTGAATCAGGTTTGCACTCGATTTCTCCGGGAACCCGCAGCAACCATGGAGATAACGGTCACCTTTGTCGGCAATGCCACCACGCTGATCCGTGCCGGTGACATCACCGTCCTGACGGATCCGAACTTCCTGCACCAGGGCCAGCGCGCGTACCTGGGCCACGGTTTGGTGTCCAAGCGCCGCAAGGAACCGGCGCTTTCGGTCGAAGAGTTGCCACCGGTGGATGCGGTCGTGCTCTCCCACATGCACGGTGACCATTGGGACCGTGTCACCGAAAAGCATCTCGATCGGCAACTGCCTATCCTGACCACACCGGCAGCCGCGAAAAGACTGCACCAGAAAGGGTTTGAGCGCGCCAGCGCAATGTCGACGTGGCAGACGCAGACCGTCGGGAAAGGGCCTGTCAAGCTCACGGTAACGTCGCTGCCCGGGCGTCACGCACCGACCTGGGCGAATCGTCTGTTGCCGCCGGTGATGGGCAGCATGCTCGAATTCGAGACGGACCAGGGTCCGGGTCGGCGTCGGCTCTACATATCTGGCGATACCTTGCTCGTCGACGAACTCGGCGAGATCGCCGTTAGGTTCGAGGCCATCGACGCGGGAATCCTGCACCTGGGCGGGACACGACTGCCGGCCGGGGCGAAGTTGCCGTTCGGGCTCACCGTGACGATGGACGCCCAGCAAGGTACCGGGCTCGTCGAACGGCTGAATCTGCCAAAGGTGATCCCGGTCCACTTCGACGACTACACCGTCTTCGCCTCGCCGTTGGCTGATTTCAAGCACGAAATGCGGCGCCGTGGTCTCGACCACCGCATTGTAGAGATCGAACGTGGCGCCTCGGTGTCGCTTTAGGCCTGATCCACCAGAACCGCGCCCTCGCTACGATCACCGAGCGTCTGCAATTTCAGCGCAATGTCCTTGCCTTGCGCGGTGAGCCGAATGATCTGAGCGAGTTCTCCGGGGGCGTCGCACTGCAGGTAGTGATCGGCGCCCGGCACCACCCAGTAGCGACTCTGGCCCTGCATGCCGCGCAGGTAGGTCTGCCACACATGGTTCGCGACCCGCAGTGGGGCAACTGCATCGTGCAGTCCCCAGACTAGCGTGACGTTGACGCAAAGTTCGGAAAGTTCTTTCAGCCAACGCTTTTCATCCGCGGCGCGCTCGTGCAGATACTGAATGGTGTCCGGTAAGACCCGGATTCCGTCATTGTAAGCGAACGTCTTTGCCAGAGCGGCGATCTCGGGATGCTCCAGAGGGCGGCGCGGCATGAACGTGGTGAACCCGAGGCCGGCGGCCAGCAGCTCTGGCGTTGTCTCGGCGGCGGCGGCCCGGCCTGTTGCGTCGTCGAGGAGCGCGGTCTGGAACGTGGTGAGGTTGGACAGCGGCAGGTAGATGTTACCGTTGGTGATGATGAGATCAGTTGGCAGCAATGACTTTTCAGCAAGCAGCCCCATCGCGATCATGCCGACGCTGCAGCCTCGATCGTGGGTGATCATTCGATAGTCGCGCAGCTTCCACACCTCGGTGATCGCGTGTGTCAACAGCCGCGCATCGTCGTACAACGAGTAGACGTAGGGCTCCGGTGGTTTGTCGGACACGCCGTAGCCGGGAAAGTCCAGGGTGAAGATCTCGAAGTCTTCACCCAGTTCGCGAGCCAACGCGTAGTAGTCGATGCTCGATGTCGGAAAGCCGTGTACGCACACCAGAGCCGGCGCCCCGGGCGTGCCGTAGCGACGGAGGAAAATCGAGACAGCTTGCCCGTCGTTGGCCTCGGTGGTGGATCGCCAGCTCAATTCCGTTCCGCCGGTGTGCCATTCCACAAAGAGGTCCATGGTTCGGCCTTTCAGGTGAGCGGGAACGTTACGACAGCCAGTAACAACGGTAGTTGGTTGTTTTTGAGTTGAGGTCCGGCGAGCATGTCAGGGCCGAAGAATGAGCCGCTTAGGTAGTTGTCGGCGTTCCACACCTGATCGGCGTTGAGCTGGCCCTGGTAACTGAAACCTTCCAGTACGTAAGGCAAAGCATCGGCCTCGAAGAGCGAAGGGCCGCTCATCAGTTGGAAGTGCAGGTGCGGTGCGTTGGAGTTACCGGTGTTGCCCAGCTTGGCGATCTGCTGGCCCTTCTTGACCTTGTCTCCGGGCTTCACCATCAGCGACCCCTGGATCAAGTGGGCGTACATGGCGTACACACCGTCGCCGAGGTCCATGATGATGTGATTGCCGTCAACGTTGTCCACCGTCAGCTTGGCGGCCAGCTCGGGTACCGATGCGGGAAGGATGCCCGGCACGTTGGCTTCGACGCTGTCCAACGTGGAGACGATGGTGCCGTCGGCGACCGCGTAGATCGCTGATCCGTAGTCGACGTAGCTTTCGTTCTTAGTCCGGTCTCCGCTGTAGAAGTTGCCCTGGTCGTTCATTCGCATCCAGTCGATCGCGAAGCGCTGGCTGTTGTTGAGCTTCATGTTCAGCGGCAGGATCGCGTCGCGGTGCGCCCAGCCCGGATCGCAGCAGCCGTTGAAGGCGACCCAGTTGTTGCCCCGCAGCGGCGGGGCGATGACCCGTGGCGTTCCGGCCGAGATCAGAAACGGTGCGCCCAAAGTGTCGATCGGGCTCGGGTCGGCGGAGGCGCCCGGGTTGACCACCCCGGTGCCGTGCAGTCGCAGCATCACCGCCTTGGGGAAGTCGGAAAGATTGTCCAGCTTGAAGTCGAGTAGCAGCGAACGCGATGTTCCCGGCGCGATGGTGAAGTCCGGTGCCGGCGCGGATGGAAGTACCCGCAGTCGGTTGCAGTTGCCGAAATTGCAAGCGGGATCGACCAATTGGTTGCCAGAGAAGGTGGCGAGAATCTTCTTGGGGTCTTGCGCGTCTACGACGTCGACGGCGGTGAGGGTGGCCGGTGCTGCCGTCGAGTTGGTGACCTGCGTGTCGAAAGCCAGGTGATACTTGTCGTCGGTGCCGGGGAAGGGGAACGTCGGTCGGCTAATAGGGGACAGCGTCAATGGAGTGAAAGCATCTGGGACGGTGATGCCGGTGAGCGGGTCGGACTTTGTCGGCGCGCTCGCAGGGGCGGGCGGTGTCGGTTTGGACGTGCAGGCAGCGAGCGCGATGATCAACGCCACCATCGCCAAGCTCTTCCACGGGGATCTGCGTGAGCGCCGTCGCGCCATAATGGCTGCCTCCTTATTCACCCGGGCTGAGCATAACGGTGCCACGGGTAGCCGTTCACTGATCGACCGATCACGCATTTGCGCGACTGGCGAGCAGTTGTAGAGACGCTGGGTCGCGATTGCGTCACGACATGAAATCACTAGTCAAAAAGAACGATAACGAATATCCAACTCTTGGCCGTGTCGCGCGAAAATCAAGCCTTAATGGTTTTGGTCTTGCTCAAGCGTTTTCGTGCCGTTTTCATCGTGTCCGTCGCGATATGCCTCGGAGGCGGGATGGCAGGTGCCAATCCCGGGGGTATGGCTGAGGTGACGATGGCCGGATGTGAACAGCGGACGCTGGTGCTGACGGCGTTTCCCGCTGAGGCGGACGCGGTGCTTGCGCACACCATGCTGGAACCGAATCCCGTTGGGGTGTATGACAGGCAGTACTACTATCGCGGTTCGATCGCCGGCAAGAAGGTGCTCGTAGCGATGACCGGCATCGGTCTGGTGAACGCCACCCGCGTCACCGAGGCTGCCCTGAACCGCTTCACCTGCTCCTCAGGCATGGCCGTTGGGGCCGTGCTGTTTTCGGGAGTTGCCGGTGGGGCCGGGCGAACCAGCATCGGTGACGTCGCGGTGCCGGCGCAGTGGACCGTGGACAACGGAACCAGCTACACCCCGGTCGATCCGGGCATGCTTGCGGTGGCCCAGGCGCTGACGGTCAACCTCAGCAGCGTCAACAACCTAGGCAACCCGATGTGTCTGTGCCGTCACGTTCCCACCGTCAAACTGATCGATCTGAAACGGGTGCCGCAATTGTTCGTGGGCGGCAACGGGTACAGCCACGACTCCAACAATGGTCAGGCTTTTCCCTGCGTGCCCAACACCGGCGACGTTTTTGGCTGCCAACCCTGCAGTCCGCCCGGTCGCTCGCTGTTATACAGCGGCAACTTCTTTCAAGCGATCGGCCCTTTTCTGGCCAAGGGATTGCTGAGCAACCTGAACATCCAGACTGCCGAAAACCCGGCCTTCGACGCGGTGGATCAGGAGACCGCCGCCGCGCTGGCCGTGGCCACCAAGCACAGCGTGCCGTTCCTGGGCATCCGCGGCATGTCGGATGGGCCCGGTGATCCGCTTGGCCTGCCGGGCTTTCCGTTCCAGTTCTTCTTCTACAAACAGATCGCGGCGGAAAACGCGGCGCGGGTGGTCGAAGCGTTCATGACGAGCTGGACCGGGCCGTGAGATTTGCGACGCTGTCGCTCGGAGGCGGGCA
>NZ_LZLS01000177.1 GCF_001673365.1 Mycobacterium asiaticum | reverse complement strand
ACCAGCGCGCGGGGCTCCGCTGTCGCATCGTGCACTCGGTGAAAACTCACGGTGCCTCGGAAACCCTACCCAACCGGCCGGGACGCAGGTCCCTCGCCAAACTGGGCACCGGTCACTGGTGACCAGATTGTGACCTTTTCGGATCCGATCAGTGTTTCTCGGGTCCCACGTAGTACTCGAAGACCAGTCCAGCCGCCGAGGAAAGGATGAACGCCACACCGGCGACGATCAGCCACGGCAGCCAGAACGCGAGACCGACGGCGGCCACCGAGCCGGACAGCGCGATCATGATCGGCCACCAGCTGTGCGGGCTGTAGAAACCCAATTCGCCTGCACCATCGCTGATCTCAGCGCCTTCGTAGTCCTCGGGGCGAGTATCCAGACGACGGGCGACAAACCGAAAGAAGGTGGCGACGATGACCGCCAAGCCCCCGGTCAGGGCCAACGCGGTGGTACCCGCCCACTCGACGCCGCCCGTGGCGAACACGGCCGTCAGCACCGCGTACAGGACCGTCACCACGATGAAGAATGCGGCGACGAATTCAAACAACCTGGCTTCGATGTGCATGGAGTTGTCCTAACCTCTTGGGCTCGGGGCCAATTCGCCGCGACGGGTATCGAATGGTTTGGTGGTCGTGGCCAGCGGTGGCTGGTTGATCGCCTGCAACGCCTCGGCATTCGTCTTGCCGGCGATGCGCTGCTGCAGGAAGGCCTTGAAGTCGTTGGGCTCCACCACGCGAACCTCGAAGTTCATCATTGCGTGATAGGTGCCACACAGCTCGGCGCAGTGGCCAACGAAGGCTCCGGTGGTGGTGATCTCTTCCACTTGGAAGACGTTGACGGAGTGGTTGGCCTCCGGGTTGGGCATCACGTCGCGCTTGAACAAGAACTCGGGCACCCAGAACGCGTGGATGACGTCGGCTGAGGCCATCTGGAATTCGATCCGCTTGTGTGCCGGCAGGACCAGGACCGGGATTTCGGTGCTGGTGCCCAGGATTTCGACCTTGTCGAAGTTCAGGTAGGTGCGGTCCTCGGTGTTGAGGCCCCGGATCGGTCCGACGAGTTCCTCACCGTGGTGGTCCTTGCCTTCCGGCTTGGACGTCATCGCCTTTTTCTTCGCCTCGTCGGCACCCTCGTAGTTGAGGGTGCCGTCCTTGAAGGCCACCCGCTGGTAGCCGAACTTCCAGTTCCACTGGAACGAAGTGATGTCGATTACGACCTCGGGGTCCTTCTCGAGATGCAGCATCTTCTCCTGCACCACGACCGTGAAGTAGAACAGCACCGAGATGATCAGGAACGGCGTGACGGTGAGCACGAGTTCCAGCGGCATGTTGTAGCCGAACTGGCGGGGCAGTTCGGTGTCGGTCTTCTTCTTGCGGTGGAAGGCGCACGTCCAGAAAATGAGCGCCCACACGATCGCGCCGACGACGAGCGAGGCGACCACTGCCCAGATCCACAGCTGACGGTTGAGGTGCGCCTCGGGGGTGATGCCCTTGGGCCAACCCAGCGCCATCGCGTCTTCCCAGGTGCATCCGCTCAGGGTGAACGCGAGCAGGGCCAGCGCCGCGGTCAATGCCACCGGACGAAGACGACGGGACAGACCTCGCACTCCTCCGGAAGAGTGCTCAGACCTGCACTGCGACAAGCTGTGCGAACTAACCTGCCCGCGACGTGTCACGTTAACGCCTCCTGTATCGCAAGCTGTGCCGACTGCCCGCTGAGATAGCCCGGACCGAACTCGGTGTAACTCGGATGTCGAATACTACGCAGCGTAGACCACGCCCTCCCGGCAGGCGACTGCCTGGTCACCGGGACCCGCCGGGAGCGACAAACGCATGGGTCGTCGGAGTGCGGCATACTGGGGCGCCGTGTGTGGACTGTTGGCCTACTTGAGCGCTTCGGCGACTCCCGACGGCCTGGATGGGGCCGAGGCAGCGGCCGCTCAGGCCGCTCATGCCGCACTGGCCGATGGCGCGATCGCCCGCGCGTCGCACCTGATGCGCCACCGCGGACCGGACGAACCGGGCACCTGGGCGGACCTCGACGCCGACGGATCCGTGGTTTTCGGCTTCAACCGGCTGTCCATCATCGACATCGCGCATTCGCATCAGCCGCTGCGCTGGGGACCGCCGCAGGAGCCCGAACGCTACGTGCTGGTGTTCAACGGCGAGATCTACAACTACCTGGAGCTACGCGAGGAACTGCGTGCCGAGCACGGCGCCGTTTTCGCCACCGACGGCGACGGTGAGACCATCGTCGCCGGCTACCACTACTGGGGCGCCGAGGTACTGAAGCGGCTGCGTGGCATGTTTGCGTTCGCGCTGTGGGACACCGTGACCCGCGAACTGTTCTGCGCGCGCGACCCGTTCGGCATCAAGCCGCTGTTCATGGCGACCGGTACCGGCGGTACCGCCGTCGCCAGCGAGAAGAAGTGCCTGCTGGACCTGGCGGATTTGATCGAATTCGACACCGGCATCGACGAGCGCGCGGTACAGCATTACACCGTCTTGCAGTACGTCCCGGAGCCCGAAACGTTGCACCGCGGCGTGCGGCGACTGGAATCGGGTTGCTATGCCCGAATTCGACCCGGCGCGGCCCCGGAGGTCACCCGCTACTTCGTGCCGCGGTTCTCACCGGTTCCGATCTCCCCCGACACCGAGCAGGCCCGCTACGACGAGATCACCGCGGTCCTGGAGGACTCGGTAGCCAAGCACATGCGCGCCGACGTCACCGTCGGGTCATTTCTGTCGGGCGGGATCGACTCGACCGCAATCGCGGCTTTGGCGATCCGGCACAACCCTCGTCTGATCACTTTCACCACCGGTTTCGAACGCGAGGGTTTCTCGGAGCTGGACGTCGCCGTGGCCTCGGCGGAGGCGATCGGCGCCCGGCACATCGCCAAGGTGGTCAGCGCCGAGGAGTTCGTGGGCGCGCTGCCCGAGATCGTCTGGTACCTCGACGAGCCGGTTGCCGACCCCGCACTCGTGCCGCTGTTCTTCGTCGCGCGGGAGGCCCGCAAGCACGTCAAGGTGGTCTTGTCTGGCGAAGGCGCCGACGAGCTGTTCGGCGGCTACACGATCTATCGGGAACCGCTCTCGCTCAAGCCGTTCGACTACCTGCCGCGCACGCTGCGCCGGTCGATGGGCAAGGTGTCTAGGCCGCTGCCTGAGGGGATGCGCGGCAAGAGCCTGCTGCACCGGGGTTCGCTGACGCTCGAGGAGCGTTACTACGGCAATGCCCGCAGCTTCTCCGACGCGCAGTTGCGCGACGTGCTCCCCCGCTTCCGCGAGGAATGGACGCACACCGACGTCACCGCGTCGATCTATGCCGAGTCGGCAGGCTGGGACCCGGTTGCCCGCATGCAGCACATCGACCTGTTCACCTGGTTGCGCGGCGACATCCTGGTCAAGGCCGACAAGATGACGATGGCCAATTCGCTGGAGCTGCGGGTGCCGTTCCTGGATCCCGAGGTGTTCGCGGTGGCGTCCAGGCTGCCGTACCAGGCGAAGATCACCCGCACCACCACGAAATACGCGTTGCGGCGCGCCCTGGAGCCGATCGTGCCGGCCCACGTGCTGCACCGGCCAAAGCTCGGCTTCCCCGTTCCGATCCGGCACTGGCTGCGTGCCGGTGAGCTGCAGGAGTGGGCCTACGAGATGGTCGGCTCCTCGCAGGCCGGTCACCTGGTTGACCTGGAGGCGGTGCGCCGCATGCTCGACGAGCACCGCGTCGGCGACAGCGATCACAGCCGGCGACTGTGGACCGTGCTGATCTTCATGCTCTGGCACGCGATCTTCGTCGAGCACACCGTGGTGCCGCAGATCAGCGAGCCCGTGTACCCGGTCGAGTTATGAGCGCGAGAAGACGCGCACCTTCTCGCGCAAACTAGGCCAGCACCGCGGCGATCTCGGCGGCCGCGTCGTCGCCGTAGGCGCTGGCCAGCCGGGACTCCGCCACCGCGCGGTCCCACTCCCACTCCTGGGTACCGGTCGATTCGAGCACCAGCACCGCCACCAGCGAACCCAGCTGCGCTGAACGCTCCAGGCTCAGACCGGCGCTGCGGCCGGTCAGGAATCCGGCCCGGAAGGCGTCGCCGACACCGGTCGGGTCGGTCTGGCTGGTTTCGGGCACGACGCCGACGTGCACGGTGGTGCCGTCGCGGTCGACGATGTCGACGCCCTTGGCGCCCAGCGTGGTCACCCGCAGGTCGACCTGCGCGGCCACGTCGGCCTCGGTCCAGCCCGTCTTGGACAGCAGCAGATCCCACTCGTAGTCGTTGGTGAACAGGATCGCGGCGCCGTCGATGAGCTGCTTGATCTCGTCGCCGGACAGCCTGGCCAGCTGCTGGGACGGGTCGGCGGCAAAGGGAAGTCCCAGTTTGCGGCACTCGTCGGTGTGCACCACCATGGCCGCCGGGTCGTTGGCGCCGATGATCACCAACTCCGGGTTGCCTGTGTTCTTGGCCACCTCGGCCAACGAGATTTCGCGGGCCTGCGACATGGCGCCGGGATAGAACGACGCGATCTGGGCCATCTCGGTGTCGGTGGTGCAGACGAAGCGCGCCGTGTGGGCGGTCTTGGAGATCAGCACGTTGTCGCAGTTGACCCCGTGGGACTGCAGCCAGTCGCGGTAGTCGGCGAAGTCCTCACCGGCCGCACCGACCAGTGCGGCACTGCCGCCGAGCACGCCGATGGCGTAGGCAATGTTTCCGGCCACCCCCCCGCGATGTACCACCAGGTCGTCGACCAGGAAGCTCAGCGACACCTTGTGCAGGTGCTCCGGCAGCAGCTGCTCGGAGAACTTTCCTGGAAAACGCATCAAATGGTCCGTAGCGATAGAACCGGTCACCGCGATCGTCACTAAATCTCCGCCCTTCGTTTTTTAAAGACCGTCTAGCCTCTCATGAACGTCGGCCAGGCCTTCCGCACCCGTTGCGCTAGCCTGCCTAGAGCACTCACCTGGTTGCCGCGGCTCGATTCTTCAGCGGCAACCCGCTCGTCGCTTCGTCCCCCAGCGTAGGAGAACAACGATGGCCGGTCCGCACCCGCCGAACCCTGCCCTCGGCGCAGAGGGACCCCAACAGGCATCCCAGCAGGCACAGCCCTACCCGCAAACGGGGGCAGGTGAACCCGAAACGCTGGACTTTCCGCCCACTCCCGGCGAAGCTCCGAACTACCCCGGTCCCGGCTACCCGCCGCCGGCCACCGGCAGACGGCCCAAGCGGCTGCTGATCGGCGTGCTGTTGGCTATCGCGCTGGTGGCCGCGTTGACCACGGCCATCGTCTACGGGGTTCGCACCAACGGCGCCAACACCGGCGGATCCTTCTCCGAGGGCCCGGCCAAAGCGGCCATCCAGAGCTACCTGAACGCGCTGGCGCACCGCGACACCGAGGTCATCGTGCGCAACGCGTTGTGCGGGATCTATGACGCCGTCAAGGACAAGCGCTCCGACCAGGCGCTGGCGAAGCTGAGCAGCGACGCCTTCCGCAAGCAGTTCTCCGAGGTCGAAGTGACCTCCATCGACAAGATTGTGTACTTGTCGCAGTACCAGGCCCAGGCGCTGTTCAGCATGCAAGTGACCCCGGCGGTTGGTGGACCGCCGCGGGGTCAGGTGCAGGGCATCGCGCAGCTACTGTTCCAGCGCGGGCAGATCCTGGTGTGCTCCTACGTGTTGCGCACCGCGGGGCAGTACTAGCCCGTCAGTTGAACGAGTCGCCGCAGGCGCAGGAGCCGCTGGCGTTCGGGTTGTCGATGGTGAAGCCCTGCTTCTCGATGGTGTCGACGAAATCGATCGACGCGCCTTCCACGTAAGGGGCGCTCATCCGGTCCACCGTGAGTGCGACGCCACCGAAATCCACCGTCAGGTCGCCGTCCAGCGTCCGGTCATCGAAAAACAAGTTGTAACGCAGGCCGGCGCACCCGCCCGGCTGGACCGCGATCCGCAGCGCCAAATCGTCGCGTCCCTCCTGGTCCAACAGCGACTTCGCCTTGGTGGCAGCGGCCTCGGTCAGGATCACGCCGTGGGTCGCGGCGGTCGACTCGTTCTGCACCGTCATTGCATCTCCTACATGCCTCGTGGTCCGGGTAGGCGCCGCCAGCTCGATCCGGTCGGTCCAAATCGCAGCTGGGGCCTGGTCGGGGGAAAACCCACTACGTCAACGGTACCCCGGCGGGCCGCTATTCCCGAGTCGCGCCGCCGTCTCAGACGCCAAACCCATCAGCTGATTGGCCGCGTCGGCCAGTGCCAACCGGACCGAACCCGCGTATTCGGACATGGCCAGCGCGGACATGATGCCAGACACCCGGCTGGTTGATTTGTCTACCGAAACCTGGCCCGCCAGCACAATCACCGGAATCCCCAGCGCACGGGCGGCGCTGGCGATCTCGCCCACCACTTTTCCGTGCAGAGACTGCTGGTCGAAGTGGCCTTCGCCGGTCACGATCATGTCCGCGTCGGCCAGATCGTCGTCGAAATTCGTCAGCTCGGCGAAAATCGCGGCACCGGATT
>NZ_LZLS01000176.1 GCF_001673365.1 Mycobacterium asiaticum | reverse complement strand
GTTGAGGTCGCCGATGTTTCCGCCACCTAGGTTCCAGTCGCCGATATTGCCCAGGCCGGTGTTGATGTTGGGCAGCGTGAAAGTGGCTGCCGGGGCAGACAATGCGGCGACGGCCGGGGCCAACGGTCCCAGATCGAGCAGGAAGGCCGGCGTGCTCGCCCGGCCGAAGAATCCGGCCTGGTTGTCGCCCTCGTTGAAGGCGCCGGAGCTGCCGTTACCGGAGTTCGAGATGCCCGAGCTGTTGTCACCAGACGTGCCGATGCCGGAGCCGAACGCACCCGATGTATTGATGCCGGCACTGGAAAGCCCAGTGGTTCCGAAGCCCGAGCTAAATTCAGCAGTGTTATTGAAGCCGGACAGGTAATCGCCGTTATTCATGAAACCCGAAGTGCCGAAGATGCCCGTCGCCACGTTCTGGAATCCTGAGACGAAACTGCCCTCGTTATAGAATCCGGAGGCGTTGCTGCCGGTGTTTCCGATACCCGAAACCGTGCCGGCCTGATCGACGGTACCGCCGATGCCGGTGTTCACGCTGCCCGCGTTGAACAGGCCGGTGCTCAGATCACCGGAGTTGCCGAATCCGGTGTTGAGGTTGCCCGAATTGAATGAGCCGGTATTGCCGCCGGTTCCACCCACCCAACCGCCAGCGTTGAAGTCGCCGGTATTGACATTGCCGCCGTTTCCGATCCCAGTGTTGCTGTAGCCGGCGTTGCCAATGCCCGTGTTTTCGCTGCCGCCGTTGCCGAAGCCGAAGTTGTGGCTGCCGCCATTGCCAAACCCGGTGTTGGCGTAGCCGCTGTTCCAGAAGCCGGTATTGATATTGCCCGCATTGCTGAAGCCAGTGTTGCCGTCACCGGAGTTGAAGAAGCCGAAGTTGCCGTCACCGGAGTTGAAGAAGCCGATGTTGTTGTTGCCCGAGTTTCCGAAGCCGATGTTGCCGACACCGGAGTTCAACGCGCCGATGCCGAATTGGTTGTCGCCGGTCAGCCCGATACCGATGTTGTTGTTGCCCTTGTTGCCGAAACCGAAGTTGAGGTCGCCTTGGTTTCCGAACCCGATATTCAGTGAACCGAAGTTCCCGCTGCCCAGGTTATGCGACCCGAAATTCCCGCTGCCGAAGTTGTGACTACCGTCATTGCCGCCGCCGAGGTTTCCGTTACCGAACCGGTTGCCCAGGCCGAAGTTCCCGCTGCCGTTGTTGTTACCGCTGCCGAAGTTGAGATTGCCGAATGCATTCCCACTGCCGAAGTTGATGTTGCCGATGTTCCCCGAGCCAAGGTTGTATAGGCCCCAGTTTCCGCTACCCAGGTTCAGGTTTCCTATGTTGCCACTACCCAGATTCACGTTTCCGAAGTTGCCGACGCCCAGGTTGAAATCTCCACGGTTACCGGCACCTAGATTCCAGAAACCGATGTTGCCCAGTCCGGTGTTGATATCCGGAATCGCGGTGGCGGCGGTGGCCGCCGCACCCGCGACCTGACCCAAGACCGGCAAGCCAGCCAGCGCCGAACCCCACGACGACAAGTTCGCTACCGCGGCAGCAGCGCCGCCGTGGTAGCCGACGAGGGCGGCCACGTCCGCGGCCCAAAATTCTTCGTAGATGGTTTCGGCCGCCGCGATAGCTGGAGCGTTCTGACCGAATAAATTCGATACCACCAGTTGCACGAACGCATTTCGATTCGCCGCCACCGCCAGGGGATGCACCGTGGCCGCCTGCGCCGCTTCGAAGGCCCCGGCCACCGACTGCGCCGCACCAGCAGCGTTCACCGCCCGCGCCGCCGCCGCGCTAAGCCAACCCGCGTAGGGTGCCGCCGCAGCGGCCATCGCCTCCGCCGCCGCGCCTTGCCATGCCTGGCCCGTCAAACCCGACGTCACCGAAGCAAAGGATTGCGCCGCCGTGCCCAGTTCCTCCGCCAAATTGTCCCAGGCCATGGCCGCTTGCAACATCGGCACCGAACCCGCGCCGGCGAACATTCGCAACGAATTGATCTCCGGCGGCAAAGCAAAGAAACTCATCAGGCCATCCCCTTCCGTTGAGCCCCAACAGCGCACAAACTGTAAGCCGACCGGGCGGCAATATCCGGCAAATGACCAAACCTCATAGAAACAATTCGGAAGTTTCCCGGGGACCCGTCAATTCAGGAACGGACGGGTCGCCAGGACATAAATTGCCAACACCGCCAGGGGCGCGGCCAGCGGCAGCCACGGCAACTGGAGCGAAAACGAAGTCGCGACCAGGCCGATCAACGTAAAACCAACCGCGGCAACGATAGTTGGCCAGCGCCAGTCGCCAGCATCGGCGTCCGAGTGCCGACAAACCAGGTAGACCGCCGCGCACAGGCCCGACACCGCGGCGAGTACCTGGGACGAATCCCCCATGATGATCACCGCCAGCGACAACAGCACGGCAATCGTTGCCGCGGGCCGAAATATCGTCCCCCACCCCACCGCGAGCGCGGCAGCGGCAGCGGCAATCAGCGCCGCCCCGTCCGATCCGATGGCAGCCGCGCCGACCATCAACAAACCGAACGTCAACGAAAATATGCGGTTCATCTCAGCGCCGTGCCCCCAATTGACCCCGAACCCGGCGGCGACGGTCCGGCAGCGCTCCCATCGACTGCTCCAGCGAACGATCCGACGGCCAGGACAGCACATCCACGCCGACGGTGGCCATGTCGCGATACATCGCCGACCGTTGCAACGTCCACATCCGGACCACCAACGGGTCGTGTTCGCCCTCGAACGGCGAGCTGTCCAGCACATCCACGGCGACCACGACGTGCCCGCGTTTGCGTAAATCAATGAGCGCCAAGGCGAATTCGGTATCGAGCAGGGTGGAGAACGCGAAGACGATCGCGCCCGACGGCACCGCAGCGCGCGGTGCCAGGGTACCGGTGGTGGTCTCGAACCGCTCACCGGCGTCGAGCACGGTGTCCAACACCCGGTAGAACTGTCGTTGCCCGATGTCGGCGCCGAGCCAGCGGGGACGGTTGCCGCCGAGCGCGACGACCCCGGCGCGGTCGCCGTTTCGCAGCGCGGTCTGCACCACCTGTGCCGCGCCGCGCACGACGCGTTCGGTGGCCTCGGTGGCTGGGCCCGCGGGCTGTCGATATGTGTCGATCAGCACCACCACATCGGCGGCACGGTCGGTCAACCGCTGCGTCACATGCAATCTGCCGCGCCGCGCACTCACCGCCCAGTTCACCATCCGCAATTGGTCGCCCGGGATGTATGGACGAATGTCGGCGTATTCGACACCTGGCCCGATGTGCCGGGTGAGATGTGCGCCCAACCGGTCGAGCAATTCGGTCTGCGGAATCGGCGTCGACTGCGGCGGCGTCAGCGGAAATACGATCACGTCGGCGGCGTGCGCCGTGCCTGTCCCCCTCAGCAATCCGCCCCGTGCGCGAACGTCGACGCGCACCCGGACCGGATACCGTCCCCACCGTTTCGCCATCACCGCAACGGTTTTCGCCCGCGTCTCGGTTTCGACGACCTCGAGTTCCATCGGTTCGACCGTCGAGACGGTGAGATCAAGCGTCCCCGACCCGGCAGCTGTCGTGGCCCAGATCCGCACTCGCACCTGTTCGGTCTCGAAACATCGTTGCGAGTCAGGTTCGGCGTGCACGTGAACCGTCGGGACGGGCTGCTGCCAACTCAACGAGCACAGCACTCCGAGCAGTGGTGCGGCGAAAGCGATCAACTGCCAGTGTCCGCTGATGACCGCCGCCGCTAACGCCACACCGGCGCAAGTAGCGACCGCCAACGTCAGTTGCGATGCGCGCCAGCGGAAGTCGACTTCGCGATGTTGAATCAACTTGGCCCAGGCCCGCTGTTGGCACGAGGCACCGGCAAGCGCCGCAACAGCTCGCCGACTACGTCGGCCCCCTGAATCTTTCGCACCCACATCTCTGGCCGCAACGTGATCCGGTGTGCGACTGCGGGTGTGGCGAGTGCCTTAACGTCTTCGGGGATCACATAGTCGCGGCCCAACAACAACGCCCGCGCCCGGGCGAGTTGAACCAAATCCAGTTCGGCACGCGGGCTGGCACCTACGGCGACCTGCGGATGGTTCCGGGTCGCGGTGGCCAGCGAGACCACGTAGTGCAGAACGTCCTCGTGCACGGTGACCTGCTCGACCGATTCGCGCATGGCCAGGAGATCATGTACGTCGACCACCTGGTTGACCGTCGCCTCAGCCGATCCGCGGTCCAGACGGCGACGCAGCATTGCGGTTTCGTCTTCCTCGGAGAGATAGCGCAGTTCCATCCGGATCGCAAACCGGTCCAGCTGCGCTTCGGGCAACGGGTAGGTGCCCTCGTATTCGATCGGGTTGTCAGTGGCCAGGACGATGAATGGCATTGGCAGCTTGTGGGTTTGGCCGTCGATGCTCACCTGCCCCTCCGCCATTGCCTCGAGCAGGGCTGCCTGGGTCTTGGGTGGCGTGCGGTTAATCTCGTCAGCGAGCAGCAGATTGGTGAAGATCGGTCCGCGACGGAAATCGAACCGTCCCGACTGCATGTCGTAGATGGTCGCACCGAGCAGGTCTGCCGGCAGCAGGTCGGGAGTGAACTGCACGCGAGTGAATTCCAGCCCGAGCGCGGATGCGAACGACCGCGCAATCAGTGTCTTGCCAAGTCCGGGAAGGTCTTCGATCAGCACATGGCCTCGGGCTAGCACAGCTGTGAGGATGAGCCTCAGCGCTGCCCGCTTGCCGACGACGGCCCGCTCGATTTCGTCGAGAACCGCTTCACAGTGGGCGGTAGTTGTCGCCGCCGGCATCGTCATACCGTCTCCAACCTTCGCAGAATCTCCTCGAGTGCCGCACGGCCGGGCCCGGGTTGGCTGGCGACATCTTGTCCAACGTTGTTCGGATTCACCCATTCCCATAGTTCCGGGCCGAACAGCATCTCGCCGGTCGCTCGGAACGCCGCTGGGTCCTTGGCCTGTCGTTGACCGGTCGTAAGTTCGAACCGACGGGCCAGCATTGGGCGCAGGTGACGGTCCCAGTCGCCGCGGGAGGAGTCCGACCACCGAATCGTCGTCTCAGTGTTGGCCAGCCAGCGCCGCAACGCATCACCGAGGTCATCGGATTCGGGTTCGACTTCCGGCTCGTTCGGATGGCCCAGCACCCGGCGGAGGTTGATAAGCACCAACGCCAGGCCCACGCCGGCGGCCACCAGGACCCACCGGCGATCCTGCACGATCAGCGCCAACAGCTCAATACCGATTATCAGCAAAATGCCCAGGACGATAAGCCTTTTCATCGGGAAGCTCCCGATCGCGGGACGAGCTCCTGGAGCACCAATTCGAGCACGTGCACCGCGGTTTCGCGGTGGTCCTCGTTCATCACGTGCGGGCTGAATCGCGCTTCCTCGAACAGGTTCACCAGTTGGACGGCGTTGTCGGCGTGCAGCGCACGTTGGTCAACCGCGCGGGCCAGTACCTCGGTAGGGGTGTCGAATTCCTGTGGAACAGCACCGGGAACGTTGGCCAGCTCCCGCTCCATTGCCGCGTAGCACGCGATGATCGCCTCCCGGGGTTCACGGCTGAGGTCGGTCATTTCGGCAAGTCCGACTTCGGCGGCACGCACCAGAGACTTCGAAGTGGTTTCTGGCGAGGGCAATTCGGCATGTTCGTCGGTATCGGTTTCCGCCACGGTTGAGGCTCGCTTGCGCCGGGATGCGATGAATCCGCCGACAAACAGCATCAGCAGCACCGGCACAAAGGCCAGCAACGATGCGAGCATGTCGTCGGAGTCCTTGTGGCGCGGAGGATGTTTCGGCTTCGGCGCGGCACCGGATGACGATGCAGGCCCCTGGCTCGGATCCGATTGCGGCACGTCGAGAGCGACATCGGGTGGGGTGAACAGTCGGGACAGCACTATGACGAGAATCGACCAGGCGACGATCACTGCGAGTGCGATCAGCACGACGCGCCAGCTCGGCCGGGTGCCGCCCCTGCCGAGCATGCCGGAAGGGTCGCCGGCGCTGGGTGCCACCGCGCGGGGGTCACGCAGTCTGGCGATTATGGAGAAGGCCAACAAGGCAAGGGTCGCCGCGATGGCCGCGACGAGGAACAGCAGTGCCGTGTTGTTGCTGCTCGACTCCGTCAGCCGGGAGCCGTGGTGCGCCGGTAGGTAGCCACGCAGGGCAGCAGCGGCGAGGATCAGCAAGGCGACAAGTGCAACCACCCGTGCGGTGGGCTTGTCGAATGTCACTGGCGGTCCCTCGGCGACCTGCGCCCCATAGCCGAAGGCTAGCCGTGGCCTCCGGTGGGGTCTAGTCGCGAGGGCTTGTCGGGGGCGAGGTGTACATTCGCAAGTATGTTCGATTTGGAGCGGTTTGCCCAGGTGGATGAGGGGGCCAATGAGGCTGAGCTGATCGCGCGAATCACCGAGCTCGAGCAGGTCAAGAGCGCGGCGGCGGCGGGCCAGGCCCGTGCCGCGGCGGCATTGGCTGCGTCGCGGCGCACGGCTGAGGCGGCCGCGGGTGTGCCGGCGGCCAAACGCTGCCGCGGGGTGGCGGGTGAGATCGCGCTGGCCCGTCGGGATTCCCCGTCGCGGGGTGGGCGGCATCTGGGCTTCGCGAAGGCGTTGGTGCACGAGATGCCCTGCACCCTCGCGGCATTGGAGTGCGGCCGGCTATCCGAGTGGCGGGCGACGATTATCGTGCGGGAGTCGGCGTGCCTGGATGTCGAGGACCGGCGTGCGCTGGATCGCGAGTTGTGCGCGGACATGTCGAGTCTGGATGGGATGGGCGATAGCCGGATTGCCGCCGCCGCCAGGAAAATTGCCTACCGGCGGGATCCGCGGGCGGTGGTCGATCGCGCCGCGAAAGCCGAGACCGAGCGCGCGGTCACGATACGTCCCGCGCCCGATGCCATGACCTGGGTCAGCGCACTGCTCCCGGTCGCCAAGGGCGTGGGCGTGTATGCCGCGCTGCGCCGCGCCGCCGATACCACCTTCGACGGTCGGTCTCGAGGACAGGTGATGGCCGACACCCTCATCGAGCGGGTGACTGGCGTGCCCGCCAGTGTGGCGGCCCCGATCGCGGTCAACATGGTGATCTCCGACGAGGCACTGCTGGGAGACGACAGCAACGCAGCGGTGATCGATGGTTACGGCCCGATCCCGGCAGCGGTGGCACGAAACCTCGTCAGCGCGGCTCTGGCCGATGCGCGGTCGCGCGCCACACTTCGTCGGCTGTACGCCCAGCCCGCGAGCGGGGCGTTGGTGTCGATGGAGTCGCGGTCGCGAAATTTCCCGCGCGGTCTCGCTCATTTCATCGGGTTGCGCGATCAGACCTGCCGCACTCCGTATTGCGACGCCCCGATCCGGCATCGGGATCACGCTCAACCCTGGCAGCGCGGCGGACCCACCTCGGCGGAGAACGGGGTCGGTTTGTGCGAGCAGTGCAACTACGCCAAGGAAGCGCCGGGCTGGCGGGTCACCACAACCCACGAAAACGGTAGACACGTAGCCAAATACGTCACGCCCACCGGTGCCGGCTACCGGTCGACCGCGCCACCATTACCCGGGTATCCCCGAATTGAGGTCAGCGAAGTCGAAGCCGCCATCGGCATCAAGCTGATCGACCTGCACGCCGCGTGATGGAGTCACACGGTGAACGGCGCATAGCTGCCGTCAAGCACTTGGAGGTGACCGATGGTGCGCCCGGTAACCACACGCGGGTCCACCCGCGCCAGTTGCACCGCGGCCTGGGCGAATTCCTCCGGAGAACTCACGTCGTCGAAACCGCGCGCGTAGTAAGACAGGCCTGGCGTCATGATCGGTTTCGACGGCGCGAGAGCGTTCACGGCGATGTTGTGATCGGCCAGGTCGGACGCCGCACATGCCGTGAGGTGTTCCAGGGCAGCCTTCGCGCCGCCGTATCCGGGCAATCCCTCGCCGATCCGCGACGCGACGGAGGTGATGTTGACAATCGATCCGCCGCCCCCGGTGATCATGTCCGGGCTGACCAGTTGCATCAGCTCATAGGCAGCGAACAACGAGATCTCGAAATGCCGCCGATAGGCGGCCAGCGGAATGCTCACAAAGCCGGGCCAGTCCGGTTTCTTGGCCGACTTCTCGGCCGGCTTTGCGGCGCGCGGCTGGCCGCCCGGGCGGCCGGGAGCGGTGAAGGCCGCATTGTTGATCAAAATCCTGATGGGGCCCAAGGCATTTCGGGACTCGTCAACCAGGCGGACGACATCGTCCCGGTTGGTCAGATCGGCCCGGACGGCCACCGCCCGTCCGCCGGCCGATTCTATGTCGGCGACCGTTTCGCCGATCGTCCCGGGCAGTCGCTCGTCCCAGACGGCCTCGGTGCGCCCGACGACGGCCACCGGAACACCTTCGGCGGCCAACGCCAGCGCGATTGCCCGACCCAGGCCTCGACTGGCGCCAGTAACGATCGCGGTCATCGAGTCACCCCATGCACGACAATCGCGGCGGTCTGCGCTACCCAGGCGTCGTCCAGATTCTCGTCCGGCCGCAGTAGCATCCGCAGCATCGTCGATCCCCCAATCAGCTCGATCAGCCGTTCCGGATTGATATCAGGATGTGCCTCACCACGGTCGATGGCCTCGCTCAGGCGCACCCTTACCGCTTCGAACAGGCCGGTGAAGCGAGCCAAGACCCGCGCGTTCAACTCGGCGTCAGCGGTCATGTCGGCCACCAAGCCCGGCAGCGCGGCGCGGACCACGGGAGTGGTGAAGACGTCCCGGGTGGCCTCGATCATCATCCGGATATCGGCGGCGAAGTCCCCGGCCGGCCCTACCAACGCGGTCGGCGCCACCGGGAACGCCGCCTCGTGCACCAACTCGGCCTTGCTCGACCACCGCCGGTACAGCGCCGACTTGGTGGTTCCGGCCCGCTCGGCGACGGCCGCCAGCGAAAGGTTCGAATACCCGATTTGCACAAGCAGTTCCGCGGTGGCGGCCAGGATGGCCGAATCGATCCGCGGGTCCCGGGGCCGCCCGGCGCCGGGGGCCTTGTCAAGGGTTGACTGTTCTGCTTTCATAACGCTACCTACCGTATCGTAATTATCTCGCAAAGGAAGCACCCCGTGGCCAACGAACCGGCGGTTGAAGACATAAACCGCATGCAACGCTCGAGCCGCGACACCAGCACCGTCCCGGACCTGATGTCGCAGTGGTTGTCGACCGTGTTGCCGGTGGCGCCCGAGGTAACCGTCGAGAGTGGCATCGACTCGACTGGCATGTCGTCGGAAACCATCATTTTGACCGCGCGCTGGGAGAACCAGGAGCAGAAACTGGTGGCCCGGGTGGCCCCCACCTCCCAAGATGTGCCGGTTTTCCCGACCTACCGGCTTGACCACCAGTTCGAGGTCATCCGGCAGGTCGGTGAATCGACCGATGTGCCCGTCCCCCGCGTCCGCTGGATCGAGAACACGGGCGAAGTGCTGGGCGCTCCGTTCTTCTTGATGGACTACGTCGACGGCGTGGTGCCACCCGACGTCATGCCATACACGTTCGGCGGCAACTGGTTCGCCGACGCGTCGGCCGAACAACAACGCAAGCTACAGGATGCGAGCGTCAAAGTGCTGGCCACATTGCACTCGATTCCCAATGCGGAGCGGACTTTTGGCTTCCTTACCGAGGGTCTGGCCGGCGACACCGCGCTGCGCAGGCACTTCGGCTGGGTTAAGTCCTGGTATGACTTCGCGGTCCCCGACATCGGGCGCTCACCGCTGGTGGAACGCAGTTTCCAATGGCTGCAAGACAATTGGCCAAACGAAGGAGCCGCGCGCGAGCCGGTACTACTGTGGGGCGACGCCCGAGTGGGCAACGTGTTGTACCAAGACTTCGAGCCGGTGGCCGTGCTGGACTGGGAAATGGTGACGCTGGGCCCCCGCGAACTTGACGTCGCGTGGATGATCTATGCGCACAAGGTTTTTGAAGAACTCGCCGGGCTTGCGGGCCTACCCGGCCTGCCCGGGGTGATGCGCGAGGGCGACGTGCGCGCGACCTATCAGCAACTGACTGGCGTGGAGTTGGATGACCTGCGCTGGTTCTACGCGTACTCGGGCGTCATGTGGGCCTGTGTCTTCATGCGCACCGGTGCACGGCGAGTGCACTTCGGCGAAGCCGAAAAGCCCGACGATGTTGAGGCGCTGTTCTACCACGCCGGCTTGATGAAACGCTTTATCGGAGAGGAAAGTTGATGCTAGGCCCGCTTGACGAGTACCCGGTACACCAGATTCCCCAACCGATCGCCTGGCCGGGTTCCTCCGACCGTAACTTCTACGATCGGTCATACTTCAACGCCCACGATCGCACCGGGGACATCTTCGTCATCACCGGCATCGGCTACTACCCGAATCTGGGTGTAAAGGATGCGTTCTTACTGATCCGGCGTGGTGATACCCAGACGGCGGTGCACGTTTCGGATGCCATCGACCAGGACCGGCTGAATCAGCACGTAAACGGCTACCGCGTAGAGATCATCGAACCATTGCGCAAGCTACGCATCGTGCTCGACGAAACCGAAGGTATCGCAGCCGATCTCACGTGGGACGGTCTGTTCGACGTCGTCCAGGAGCAACCACACATCCTGCGGGCGGGCAACCGCGTCACGCTCAACGCCCAACGCTTCGCCCAACTCGGCAGCTGGAGTGGGCACCTGCTGATCGACGGAGAAGAAGTCAAAGTCGACCCCGCAACCTGGATCGGCAGCCGGGACCGGTCGTGGGGCATCCGACCGATCGGTGAGGCCGAGCCGGCCGGCCGGCCGGCCGATCCTCCGTTCGAGGGCATGTGGTGGCTGTATGTGCCAATTGCTTTCGACGATTTCGCGATCGTGCTGATCATCCAGGAAGAGCCCAACGGGTTTCGCTCGCTCAACGACTGCACCCGGGTGTGGCGCGACGGCCGCGTCGAACAACTGGGTTGGCCACGCGTGAAGATCCACTACCGTTCCGGCACCCGGATCCCAACCGGGGCGACGATCGACGCGACCACACCGGAGGGCACCCCGGTGCACTTTGACGTGGAATCCAAACTGCCGGTGCCGATTCATGTCGGTGGCGGCTATGGCGGCGACTCGGACTGGCTGCACGGCGTCTGGAAGGGCGAGAAGTTCGTCGAGCGGCTGACCTATGACATGACCGACCCAGCGATTATCGGCCGGTCCGGGTTCGGCGTGATCGACCATGTCGGGCGGGCGGTATGCCGGGATGGAGACGGTGAGCCGGTCGAGGGCTGGGGCCTCTACGAGCACGGCGCGCTCGGCCGCCACGACCCGTCCGGGTTCGCGGACTGGCTGACCGTCGCGCCTTAACTCAACGCATCGATGATCTCGGCCAGGGTGGACAGGCCGATGGGCGCGGCTTGATACAGGAACACGGTGTCGGAGACGCCGTCGAGTCGGTCCTTGATGTGGGCTGCGATTTCGGTCGGGGTGCCGCAGGCGGCAATCGTGTTCATGACTTCGTCGTCGATCAGCGAGCTCATCTCCTGCCAGCGTCCCTGCTTGGACATCGCGTTGAGCTCGGGCTGCAAATCCTCCCAGCCGTGCGCGGCCAGAACCGGCCGATACGCCGGGGTGGATCCGTAGAACGACAGCAGCCGACGGGTGCCGTCGACGGCGCTGTCACCGGCCGACACGATTACTTCCGGGATGATCGTGAAATCCTCCGCCCGGCGACCGCTGGCCTGCAAGCCCGCCCGCACCGCCGGCATGGTGCTGTTCTGCAGAAAGCGCTTCGAGCCGAACGGCATCACCAGCAGGCCATCGGCATGCTCGGCGGTGGCCCTGGTTAGCCGGGGGCCGAGGGCGCCCACATAGATCGGCGGCGGCCCAAACGGATTCGGGCCAGGATTGAAGGTCGGCGTCATCAGTGTGTGCCGGTAGAACTCGCCGCGGAAGTCCAGCCGGGCACCGGAATTCCAAGCCTCGAATATCGCACGTAGCGCCTCGATGAGCTCGGTCATGCGCTGCACCGGATGGTCGAACTGCGCACCGAACCGCTTCTCGATCTGCGGGCGGATCTGCGTGCCGAGGCCGAGGCGGAACCGGCCCTTACTGAGTAACTGGTGGTCGTTGGCTTGGTGCGCGAGGTGGATGGGGTTGCGCGGAAACGCGATCGCCACATTGGTCATCAGGTCCAGACCGTCCACCGCGGCGGCCAGAGTGAGCGGTGCGAACACGTCGTGCGGACCCTCGAAGGTCGCGACACCACTGGCACCGGCGTCGCGCAACTCGCGGGCGCGGTCGGCCGCGTCGGCCAGTCCGTATAGCGCTGTGAAGACTTTCAAAATGCCTACCTGAAGATCCGGGGGAGGAAATCACAGTACGAAATCGACGAAATGCTGTTCACTGGAGCCGTGACAAACCCACCGTGGAATGTCGATGTTGTCGTGGTGGGCGCTGGTTTTGCCGGGCTAACCGCAGCGCGGGAGCTGACGCAACAGGGTCACGACGTCCTTGTTTTCGAGGGCCGAGACCGCGTTGGAGGTCGCTCGTTCACCGGCAGCGTCGCGGGACATCCGATCGATAGAGGTGGCTCGTTCGTGGGCCCGACCCAGGACGCCGTGCTCGGGTTGGTCGCCGACCTCGGGCTGCCCACCGTCCCGACCCATCACAACGGCAAGAACGTGATCCACTGGCGCGGCTCCGCGCGCGCCTACGGCGGCACGATCCCGCGGCTGTCGCTGCTCGGACTGCTCGATATCGGGCGGCTGCAGTGGCAGTTCGAGCGGCTCTCCCGCACGGTTCCGATCGCGGCTCCGTGGGATGCCAAGCGCGCGAAGCAACTCGACGGCGTCTCCCTTGGCCAGTGGCTGCGCATGGTCCGCGCCACGACGTCCTCACTAGACCTGATGGCGATCATGACGAGGGTGACCTGGGGTTGTGAGCCCGAGGACGTGTCGATGCTGCACGCCGCCCGCTACGTGCGGGCTGCCGGCGGACTGAACCGGTTACTCGACACCGAAAACGGCGCCCAACAGGACCTCATTCCGGGCGGCACTCAGCAGATCGCCGAAAGGGCGGCGGCTCAGCTCGGCGATCGCGTGGTGCTCGATGCGGCGGTGAGCCGCATCGACCGACACGGCTCGGGAGTAACGATCACCACCAGCCAGGGCCAGGCCGAGGCGGGGTTTGTCATCGTGGCGATTCCGCCCGCCCACCGCGCCGGTATCGAGTTCAACCCGCCGTTGCCGCCGGAGTACGCCGAACTCGCCCACAACTGGCCACAGGGCCGACTGAGCAAGGCCTACGCCGCGTACCCGACGCCGTTCTGGCGAAGCAAGGGGTTCTCCGGCCAAGCGCTGCTCGACGACGGCCCGGTTTTCATCACCTTCGACGTCAGCCCGCAAGACGGGCCGGGCATCCTGTTGGGATTCGTCAACCCCAAAGGTTTTGATTCACTACCTGCCGACCAGCGCCGCGGCGAGGCTCTGCGCTGTTTTGCCTCGCTGTACGGCGACGAGGCACTCAACCCGCTGGACTACACCGACTTCCGTTGGGGTGCAGAGCAATTCGCCCCAGGCGGACCTACCGCCGCAGTGCCGCCGGGGTCGTGGACAAAGTACGGTAAGTTGCTGCGCGCCCCGGTCGGGCCCATTCACTGGGCCGGCACCGAAACCGCGGACGAGTGGACCGGGTACTTCGACGGCGCGGTCAGGTCCGGTCAGCGTGCGGCCGCTGAGGTCGCCGCCCTGCTATGAGCTGATCTGCTGGAAGCGGGCGTGTCGGGCCATCGCCGTTTCGGCGAGCTTGCGCAGTTGCCGGTTGACCTCTTGCGGTTGTTCCAGCATCGAGCAGTGCCCGCCGGGCAACTCGACCAGATCGACAACGTTGGGGGCGGTTCGGGCGAGTAAACGAGCCTGAGCGATCGGCGTCAGACGATCGTGTTCGCTACCGATGACCAGCGTCGGCACCGTCAGTCCGTCGAGGTTGAGGTGGCGCGATCCGATCTCCTCGAGCATCATCCGCGCACATCCGCCACGCCCGGCCGCCGAGGTGTTCACGAAAAGCTCGTAGACCAGCTTGACGACGGCTGGGTCCGCGCCCGCGCCGGTCGCCATCATCGCGACCAGGTACCGACTCGGAATGCGGATTGCAGCCGGAAGTGGCAGTCCGCCGACCGCACTGATCAGGGTCCGGCCGGCCAGCACTCGCGCCGGCCCCAATCCTTGTGGCACCGAAAGGAACTGGATCTTGCTGAGCAGATCACCGCTGGCCGTGTTGATCAGCGCGACGGCATCCGCGCGCCGGCGAACCTTGTGGCGGTAGCGCTCCGACCAGGCTTGGATAGTAATGCCGCCCATCGAGTGCCCGGCGATCACCGCGCGCTCGTGCGGAGCCAGCGTCGCGTCCAGCACGCAATCGAGGTCGGACGCAAGGTGTTTGAGGCCGTAGCCGCCGCGGCGAGGCAGGCCGCTGCGGCCATGACCGCGGTGGTCGAAGGCGATCACCCGGTAATCGGTGGACAGTTCGGCGATCTGGTGAGACCAGGCGCGGATGGCGCAGACGAAACCGTGTGTCAGGACTATCGGGTAGCCGTCGGGTGGCCCGAACACCTCGGCGTGTAACGCTGTGCCGTCGGCTGCGCGGACGGCCACGGTGCGACTCGGCGGCAACGCGGTTGGCAGCTCCACAACCGATCTGCCGTCGGTGGATTTCCGAGCATTCATCGCCGCTCCCCCTCTTGACGGCTCCGTTGCCGCCTTCCGGATGTAGCGGAAGTTTACCCGGCCGTAATGTGCGGCTATTCGCATTTCAAGAACACGATCAGGTAACGACATATGAGACGCTGGCGCTCGTGTCCCAGATGTCCCGCCGGGGGTTCCTGGCGGCAACCGCCCTGGTAGCGGGGTGCGCAACGCAACCTCACGGCACCAAAACAGCACCCTCACCCCCGGACAACAAGTCAGTCCTGGTCATCGGCGCCGGCATGGCCGGATTGGCCGCGGCGCGCAGCCTGCACGATGCGGGCTGGCCGGTGCGGGTGATCGAAGCCCGAAACCGGATCGGTGGACGGGTGCACACCGACCGCGACTGGGGTGTGCCATTGGAAATGGGCGCCTCCTGGATTCACGGCACCACCAACAATCCGCTGCTGGCGCTGGCTGATCAGGCCCACGCCCAGCTCGCACCGACCCGCTACGACCGCCCGGCGAAGCTGGTGATCGATCCCCGCCTGCAGCCGATGTCCTACCAGGCCAATACGTGGCGCGAACTGGTCTCCGACGCGCGGGAAGCGGTTGCCGGCGGGACACTGGGCGCCGCCGTCACCGCCGAGGCCGACCGCGAGGACCTTTCGGAGAAGGAGCGCGCTGCACTCGCCTATTACGTCACCACCGAAATCGAAGACGAGTACGCCGCCGACGCGAGCCAACTCTCCGCAACAACATTCGACGTAGGTACCTATACCGACGGTCCGCAGTCGGTGATCATCAATGGCTACGACGCCCTGCCCCGGCTGCTTGCCGACGGACTGCCGATCGTCTTGAACGCCCCGGTCAATTCGGTTGCACGGCAGTCGAACTCGGTGACGGTACGGGCGGGCGACCAGACGTTCGAGGGACCCGCGGCAATAGTGACGGTTCCGCTTGGCGTGCTCAAAGCCGCAAGCATCACCTTCGACCCGCCGCTGCCCGCCCAACACGCACATGCGGTCGCCGCGTTGGGATTTGGTGTGCTGGCCAAGAGCTACTTCCGTTTCCAGCAAAGAACGTGGGACGAGGAAAACGTCTTCTATCAATACCTCGGCTCAGAGCTGGGCTCAGAGCAGGGCAAGTGGGCCCAGTGGTTTACCTTGCCCGCCGCCGCAGGCCCAATTGTGTTGGCGTTCAATCCCGGTTCCCGCGGTCGCACGGTGGAGTCCACAGCTTCGAAAGATACGGTCACCAGCGCGTTACCCGTCGCCCGCCACCTCTTCGGCACCGACATCGTCGAGATCCGATCGTCGAATTGGACCACCGACCCCTACGCGCTGGGCTCGTATTCCTTCCACGCCAACGGATCCGGGCTCGACGACCGCCGTGCACTGCAGGAACCGATCGGCGACCGGCTGTACCTGGCCGGCGAGGCCGTCGGGGCCGACAACCCCGCCACCGTGCATGGCGCCTTGCTCAGCGGACGTCGCGCGGCCGCGGAGTTGATGCGACGCCTGGGCTGAAACGCGTTGCGGCTCAATAGTTTTCCAGCGCCTTTACGTCGCGCCAACTCGGCCAGGTGGTCTCCCACACCCGATGGATCCGGTTGTCGCGGTAGGCGGCGATCAGCACCACTTCGATGCGGGTCGGCGGCTCGCCCGCGCGCGACGTGGTGATCCACACCCGTCCCGCGACCTTGTCGACAGTCTCCACCCAGGCCTGCTCGTCGTACTCGACCGCGTAGGCGATCTCGGTGGCGTAGAGCTGGCGGTGGCTGTCGCGGAACTCGGCGAAATCCTGCGTCAGCCCATCGGAGGTCATCACGAAATCGGGGTCGTAATAATGGTCGATCAGGTCGCCGTTCTTGGCGACAACCATCCGCTCGAACATTTCGCGGAGCAGGGCGACAGACATGTGCGTTGTCTACCAGGCGTCGGGACGCATCGGCATCCGTGGTGATGGTTTGACTCTGTTGATGGCTGCCCACAGCGCACGTTCGCGGGCGTTGTCGGCGACGAAAAGCAGTTCGTCGCCGACGTCGAGCACGTCGTCGGCTTGGGGAACGATGACGCTGTCGCCACGAACCACAGTGACCAGCGCGGTGTTCTTGGGCAGACCCAGTTCGCCCACCCGCTGCCCCACCAACGGGTTGTCTTCGGGCAGTCGCAGTTTGGTCAACGCGGTACGGCCTTCCTGCAAACCCATCAACCGGACCAGGTGACCGACGTCGATGGCGCCCTCGATCCCGGCGACCATCGCACCCGGCGTCGAGACCGCCACGTCGATGCCCCACGCCTGGCCGAATAGCCACTCGTTGCGGACGTCGTTAATCCTGGCCACCACCCTGGGCACGCCGAACTCGGACTTGGCCAGCAGACCGACCACCAGATTGGCCTTGTCGTCACCGGTGGCCGCGATCACCACGTCGCAGGTCTGCATGCCCGCCTCCTGCAAAGCAGCCATCTCACAGGCGTCGGCGTTGAGCCAATCCGCATCGGGCACCTTGGGTGGTTCGAAGTTGCGTCGTTGCCGTTCGACCAGCAGGATCTTGTGCCCCGCGTCGAGCAATTCCTGCGCAACGGAACGTCCGACATTGCCGGCACCGGCAATCAAGATCCGCAACTTCCGTTTCGCCACGTAGCTATTTTTGCGTATGCACAGAGGACCGGCACTTCCCCCTGTGCGACGAGCGCCGCGACGGGCTGGGCTGATTTACTGGCACCACGCCGAAATCGGCGCCCTCCTCCTTCCAGGAATGAAATGACCCTGCAGCAGTTGTATCTGACTTTGTCGATCGGCGGCCTCGTGCTGCTGGCGAGCATCGTCGGTACCCGCGTGGCGACCGTGGTGGGGTTTCCGAGTCTGCTGCTGTTCCTGTTGGTCGGGGTCGCGGTCGGCGAAGACGGCCTGGGCGTGGAGTTCGACGACGTGGTGCTGGCTAGGAATGTGGGCACCGCGGCGCTGGCCGTCGTCCTCGTCGAGGGCGGTCTGACCACCCGTTTCAGCGATATTCGAAAAGTGCTGGCCCCCGCGGGGGTATTGGGCATTTTCGGGGTGATCATCAGTACTGTCGTCACCGCCGTGGGCGCGCGTCTGCTGCTGGACATGGACTGGCAGCTGGCGTTGTTGCTGGGAGCCATCGTCTCCTCCACCGACGCCGCGGCGGTGTTCTCGGTGTTGCGAGTGCTACCGCTGCCGCGCCGGGTGGCCGGATTGCTCGAGGCCGAATCCGGCTTCAACGACGCTCCGGGCGTCATTCTCGTGCTGATGTTCAGCGTGGTGCCTTTCGTGTTCGAACCCGAAGGCGCGGTCACCGACTTGGCCTACGAACTGCTGAGCGGGTCGGCGATCGGCTTGGTGATCGGTTACCTCGGCGCCCTGGGACTGCGGCGCATTGCGCTTCCAGCCTCGGGTCTGTATCCGATCGCCACGTTCGGCCTGGGTTTGGTCGCCTTCGCCACCGCCGGCGACGCCCATGCCAGCGGATTCATCGCCGCCTACCTCGCCGCGGTGGTGCTGGCGAACTCGGGACTGCCACACCGCTCGGCAACCAGGTCGTTCGCCGAGGGAGTCGGCTGGCTGGCACAGATCGGCCTGTTCGTGTTGCTCGGGCTGCTCGTGGACCCGAGCGAGTTGGCCGTCGACGTCGTGCCCGCAATCCTCGTGGGGCTGGTGCTACTACTGGTAGCGCGGCCGGTCTCGGTGATCGGTTCACTGATCTGGTTCCGCATTCCCTGGCGCGACCAGGTCTTCCTGTCCTGGGCAGGGCTGCGCGGCGCGGTGCCTATCGTGTTGGCGACCTTTCCGGTGGTGGCCGGTGTGCCGGACAGCTCCCGGCTGCTCAACATCGTTTTCGTCCTGGTCGTGGTCTTCACGTTGATCCAGGGACCCAGCCTGCGTCCGATCGCGCGCAGTCTAGGCCTGATCTCGCGTGAGGCGACCCGCGAGATCCAGGTGGAAGCCGCTCCGCTGGACATGTTGGACGCCGAACTATTGACCATGACCGTGCAGTCGCCATCGCGGCTGCACAACGTCACCATCCTGGAACTGCGCCTACCGGACCCGGCCGTCATCACGCTGATCATCCGCGACGGCCTCACGTTCGTCCCCGAACCTGACACCCGCATTGAGACCGGCGACGAACTGCTGATCGTCACCACCAGCAAGACTCGGGCTGCGGCCGAAGCCCGCTTAAGGGCCGTCAGCCGTCGCGGCAAGCTGGCGCACTGGTTCGACGAATACGGCGTGTTGGACTAGAACCTCGGTTCGCCGAGGGTGAAGGTGGCTTCCTCGACGAACGCACCGAGGTGCAGGCCCGGACGCAACCAGGTCGGGAGAGGACCCGCCGAGGAGACGCCGACGGTCACCAGCGCCGGACGGATCCGGCCGGGGAAGCTGAGCAGCGAGTCCCCGACGCGCCCGTCGGCGAATTGCTGTCGCGCAGTTGCCTTGGCCTTCAGCGGGATCGCCGGGCCTTTGACCCGCGGCGTTGCACTGACCGTCCAGGACGGCTCGTCGGCGCTGTTAGCGGTGATGAGTCGCCCGTCACCTAACTCCCCGTCGAAGCGGGCCAGGGTCTTGGGCATTGCCCAGTTGGTGCGCCCGCCGACCAGGCTGGATTCGGAGTCCACGGACATGAATGCGACGTTCCCCCAGGGTCGCAGGCCGCGCCGGGATCCGACCATGCCGAGCACTTCGTCGTAGGCACCGACCGGAGTGTCGGTGTAGCGGACGAACCCGCCCACGGTGGCCAGCGCGGAACTGCCCGACAAAGACGGCGGCAGGGCCGCGGCCGCGGCGCGTCCACCGCGCCCGACCCACAACAACGCCGAACACCGGCACGTCCACGGCGCCGGGGCCTCATTGTCGGGCAGGGTCGCGACCAGCGCCGCGCTCAGTGCGGTCTCGGGCACGCCTCGCAAACCGGTCAGCTCGATTCGGGTCATGCTTCCTCCTGGTTTTCGATTCGGGCCTGATAGGCCGCGCGCTTGTCACGGTCCAGTTCCGAGGTGACCTTGTTGCCACCCGACAACCGGAATGCGGCGTCGACGATCGGCGCGGGCAGGATGGTTGTTCCGCGCGAGACCAAACCGACCAGCTTGGGCACGAACACCGTGCGCGACGCGCCTTTGGCCAGTTCGGCGACCACCGCGGCGGCGACGTCCTCCGGGTTTACCACCAAAAAGCGCTCCAGCGGGCCCGGTGCCGACATGCCGGCAATCAGCTCGGTGCGGACGAAACCTGGGCAGATCGCCGACACCTTGACGCCGCTGCCCCGCCACTCCTGGCGCAGCGCCTCGCTGAAGCCGACGACGGCATACTTGGACGCGCAGTAGGTGGCCGCGTTCGGCGATGCCAGGGTGCCCATCACCGAGGCGATGTTGACGATGTGACCCGAGCCGCGCTTGGCGAACCGGGTCCCTGCCAACCGGGTGCCGGTCAGGACCCCGAGCACGTCGATTTCGACCGTGCGCCGGGTGACGGCCGCGCTCTCTTCGAGGAACGGCCCGATGGGCATGATGCCCGCGTTGTTCACCAGGACGTCGAACCCACCGAGATCCTCGGTCGTCTGGTCCAGAAACTTCTCGAAGCTGGCAGGGTCCGTCACATCGAGGTGGTAACCCGTTGCCGCGTCGCCCAGTTCGGCGGCGGTCTGTTTGACGACGTCTTCTTGCACGTCACCGAGCGCAACCCGCGCGCCGGCGGCGATCAACGCCTGGCCGATGGACCGGCCGATCCCCTGCGCGCCACCGGTGATGGCAACCCGTCGTCCTTGCAGCACAGACATGAGGCACAGAATCTCACAGTGCCGCCCGACGGCGCCGATCACCTCCGCGACTTGAGCGCCTCGTGCACGAGATCCACTGCGCGGGCGGCACTTTGCGCAGCGCCCTCCATGGTGGTCGGCCAGTCATTGTGCGTCCAGTCACCGGCCAGGGCCAGGTTGGGCAGCGCGGTGCGATTGACCGGTCGGATGGTGGACATACCGACCCGGGACGAAAACGTCGCCTTGGGCCAGGGCACCACTGTGACATCCAACACCTGGGCATCGCGGGCGGCCGGATAGCTGGCACGCAGCGCGGCGACCAGACGATCGGCGACCTCCCGGTTTTTCAGAGTCATGAGGTCGTAGGCCGCGCACGTGGTCAGCGCGTACAGGTGGTTGCCGTCGGGGCGCGGCCCGTGCATACGGTCGCGGTCGAACACCCAGCCAATGTCGCTGTCGAGCAAGGATTCCCAGGGCGCCACGGTCCCCAGCGGCCGGTCGAGCAGCACGTAGGCGTTCATGATGGGGATGGGCTCGAGTTGCTTGGCGGCCAGCCGGGCATCTTCCGAATCGGGCACGTCGTCCAACAGCGACCGCAGGTTCCACGACGGCACCGCGAGTACCACCGCGTCGGCTTCGATCGTCGTGCCGTCGGCCAGTCGCACCCCGGCCGCCCGGTCGTCGTCGACGACGACCGATACCGCTTTGGTACGCAACCGCACATCCACGTTGCGTTCGGCC
The DNA here is from genome assembly GCF_001673365.1 of Mycobacterium asiaticum. Classification (GTDB taxonomy): domain Bacteria; phylum Actinomycetota; class Actinomycetes; order Mycobacteriales; family Mycobacteriaceae; genus Mycobacterium; species Mycobacterium asiaticum_A. The sequence goes on along the minus strand of NZ_LZLS01000176.1, from coordinate 16,712 downwards.
AGCACGCGCCGAGCACCGCTGAGATACAGCGTCTCCAGGTCCACGGTGGGATAGCCGATGCGCATCGCGTTGGGGCCGCCGCGGCGAACCCGGTCGGCGCCGGTACGCAGCAATGCCGCGAACGCGTGCGCGGACGCGAACTGCGGCAACTCGTTGAGTAACCCAATCACCATGGAATTAAGCATGATTCGGCGCATCGCGGCGGGAAACCCGAGCCGGTCGAACCATTCGTCGACGGTGATGGCATCCAACGCATCGTCGAAGCGGACGACGTCGCGCATCAACCGTGCCCACGCCGGCGCGGCACGAAGCAGGGTGGGGATACCCAATCCCCGCACCTGACCCAGAAACATGCGGCGCGCGTTACGTGCGCGCAGTCCGAACGTCTCGACGTGCCCACCCGGGTAGCGCACCCCGAACTCGTCGGGAAACTCCAAAAGATGGCGTGTGCCAACCGAATCCAGGTACCTGAAGATGCAGTCGTAAGAGCCGGCCAACACGTGCTGGCCGTTCTCTATCGCATCGCCGTGGCCGGAGGTCAGCCCGATGGTCCGTCCGCCCAGTGAGCCGTTGCTCTCCAGCAGAGTGACGGCGTACCCCAGTTCGGCCAGCCACACGGTGGCAGCCAGACCCGCCAGGCCGCCGCCCACGACGACAATGCTCTGATCGCTCATCGATGCTCCCCGGTCAACTCGGCCAGCCCCAGAGCGCGCGTGGTGCTGGTCAGGTGTGCCCGCACGGCCTCACGCGCCGCGCTGGCGTCACCGGCACGCAGCGCTTCGGCAATGCGTAGATGTTCTCCGATAATTGTGTTCAGGCGCTGACGATTTCGTGCCGATTCGCCGATCATCCGCATCTGACGATCGCGCAGGGACGAGTAGAAGCCGGCCAGTATGGTATTGCCGGCCGCCTCGAGAGTGATGTTGTGAAAAGCGCGATCGGAGTCGAGGAATTCGGCCAGCTGCGCGGCGTCTGCCGCCTCATGTTGACGCTGCACTTCGACGGATAGCCGGTCGAACACCTCGGCGCACACGTCAGGCCCACGTCGGATCACCGCGCCGGCCGCGAACTCTTCCATCACCAACCGGGCTTCCAGCACGGCCCGCACTTCATCGGGTGAAACGGGTACCACCAGGGCACCGCGCTTGGGGTACAGCCGCAGCAGTCCAGCCGCTTCCAGCTGCAAGAAGGCCTCCCGGACCGGGGTGCGCGACATGCCCAATGCGGTTGCGACCTCGCCTTCGCTGATGAGTTCTCCACCGGGAAACGCCCCGGTGAGCACCTGCGTCTTGACGTAATCCAGCGCCCGGTCCTTGGCAGCACGAGGCCCGCTGGCCACCTCCGATGCCATGCCGCCTCCTTGCCGCCGAATCGCATGTCGACTGTAGCGGCGTGCTCGATTTGCAGCTTAGATACAAGATAGATACTATCTGCATATCACCGGCGGGAAAGAGGAGGCAAAGCCATGACCACCGCAACCGACACGTTGGACCCGACGATTCCGGCGCCACTGGCAAACGTCGCCGAATACACCTTCGAAGGCCGGTTTCAGGACTGGGCCGACGACGCCCGCTACTTCGAGTACACCCAGGCGGCTGACCCCATCGCCTCCGGTCACACACCGCGCATGCCGATCGCCCAGTTCAATGCCGACATCTACCGTGATGAGCCCACCGGGGTCATCCCGCTGGACCTGTCGAACGACCTCGGCATCACGACCGGTCCGGCCACCAGCCCCGCCCTGCTGGCTAACTTCCTGCGGATCCGTGCGGGCGAGCAGATCGACACCAGCCCCAACGCCACCTCACAGCTGTACTACGTCCTCTACGGGCGCGGCATGGCCGCCGTCGATGGTCGATTGGTGCGGTGGGAGAAGGGCGACTTCCTGACCCTGCCGGCCGGCGCACGCCCGGTCTTCTACGCCGACGCCGACACCGCCATGTACTGGGTGCACGACGAGCCGTTGCTGCGGTACCTAGGCGTGCACGCCACCCAGCCCAAGTTTCGCCCGACGAAATTCCACCGTGCCGACGCCGTCGCCGAACTCGAGCGCATCGCGTCACGTCCGGGAGCGAACAACAAGAACCGGGTCAGCGTGTTGCTCGCCAACGCCGACCAGGAGCAGACGCTGACACTGACCCACGTGTTGTGGGCGATGTTCGGCGTGCTGCCACCCGGCCAACAGCAGCGGCCACACCGGCACCAGTCGGTCGCGCTTGACCTGATCCTGGACGCCTCGCCCGGTTGCTACACCCTGCTGGGCACCCACTTGGACGACCGCGGCGAAATCGCCGACCCGATTCGAGTGGACTGGCAGGCCGGTGGCGCCTTCACGACTCCTCCGGGCATGTGGCACGCCCACTTCAACGAGTCGCACGCCCCAGCGCATCTGATTCCGGTGCAGGACGCGGGTTTACAGACCTACCTGCGCAGCCTCGACATGCAGTTCAACCGTCGGCGTGGCTAGGACGCGGCCTCGATCGTCGCGATCTTGCAAAATCCGCTGACCGTAAGGACCCGCACGAGTAAGGGATGCACGACCACATGTAGGTGCTCCACCGCTTCGGCATGGTCGAAAAGCGCGTTGATTCCCGCGCTGTCAAGGTATTTCACTGCACCGAGGTCGATGGTGATCGGCGCGCCGGCATCCCCGCTGGCATCGAAGAGCGCTTGCTTGAACATGTGGATGTTGCTGAGGTCGATTTCCCCGGCCGCAACCACGCGGGTCTTGCCGTCCCCGCCGAGTTCCGTGTTCAAGGTCAGAGGTGTGGCCATCAGGTGATCCTCGTGTACATGTGCACGGTGGTGCCGCTTCCGCTGGACTGAATAGTGAAGTCCTCCATGAGGACTCGCATGAGCGAAATCCCGCGCCCCCGACTGAAGTCGGCTTCCGTGGTCGGGGTCCGCCACGCACCGCTGTCAGCGACGGTCACCTGCAACCTGTCGACGATCGCGGTCGCCCGGAGCGACACGGTGCCCAGCGGTCGGTCGCGGTAGCCATGCTCGATCGAGTTCGCTACCGCTTCGCCCGTCGCGGTGAGCACATCCTGAATTTGGTCGGGAGCTACGCCGGCCCGAGTCAGCCAGCCTCGCAACGCATTTCGGCTCCGAGCCAAGTAGCTCACGTCGGCGGTGAACTCCATAGCCAACGGCGCCGGCTGCCGATACAGCAGCATGGCCACATCGTCGGGATACCCGCCGTCGGGTTCCAATGCGGACATGAGACGGTCGGCCACCTCTTCGAGCGCCTCGGACCGACCGCTTTGAACCAGGTCGGCCGCACGCGTCATACCGTCGTCCAGCGAACGGCCGCGGCGTTCGACCAAACCGTCGGTGTAGAGCAACAGCGTCGCGCGGGGCGGCATCGTGACCCGGCTTTCGGGCCGCGGCCAGTCCGGGCGCAGCGCCAGTGGCAGTCCGTGTTCGCCCTCCAACAGCGTGGTCGTACCGTCGGCGTAGGCCATGATGGGCGGCGGGTGCCCCGCGTTCGAATAGACCACTTCTCCGGTCTCCACAGTGAGCACCGCGCAGAACGCGGTGGTGCACCGGGCGCCGGGCAACCGCGCGGCGAACCGGTCCATCGCAGCAAGCGCCGCACCGGGACTGGGCTGTTCGAGCAACACCGCGCGGCACGCGCTACGCAGTTGACCCATCACGGTGGCCGCGGCCAGACCGTGGCCGACGCAATCGCCGACGATCAGCGCGACCCGCCCCTCGTCGATCTCCACGACGTCATACCAGTCACCGCCCACCTGCAGGGGATGGCTCGCCGGCAGATACCGCACGGCAAACCCGTCGGGCAACGTCGCGGGACCCAACATCGCATGTTGAAGTGCGACAGCGGTTTCGCGCTGCTCGTCGAGTTGGTAGACGCGTTGCAGTCCCTGTCCGAGGCGCCCGGCCAGCACGGTCAGCAACGTGTGGTCCTCCCGAGTAAACCGCCGGTGCTCGGAAAGCTCGAGCCACACCACCATCACCCCGCGCGGATGCTGCAGCGCGATTCCGGCCGCACCCGCGTCGCCGATGCTGGTGGTAAGTAGGTCTGATTCCCGCAGCGACTCAATCTGCTGGCGGTGCTCAGCCGGGAGTTCGGCCCACCGGGCGCGTTCCCCCGCACAGACCACATCCGGAACGCTTTGTTTGGGCGACTCACTGAGGAACGTCACCGCCAGAACCCGCCGGGTCTGCCACACCCGGTGTAACACCTCGACGGCTCCCTGCAGCGCGTCCTTCAACGTATCCGCTTGCGCCAGTTGCTGATTGAGTTCAGCTAACGCACTCTGACTCTGGACCGCATAGTGCTCGGCGGTGACGTCGCGGAAGGTACCGACCATGACCCGCCGCCCGGATTCCGGGTCATCGGCGTAGTTGAAGTTGACCGCGACCCACAGCCGGTGCCCGTCGCGGTGGGTAACCGGCACGGTGAAGGTGCCGTGCGTGCCGCTGAGCAAGTCGGGAAACTGGGGCGATTCGAGATCGGTTTGCAAGTCCGGCCACCAGGGATGGACGGGCTCATAAGGCAGGCCCTCGGGGCCGTAGCCGACGATCTCGGTGAACGCCGAGTTGATCTCGATAACGGCGCCGCGCTCGTCGCACACGAAGAACGCTTCCTGCAACGAGTCCACCAGCGCGGTGCGCCAACGCGCGTGGTAGTTGCGGACCCGGGCCAGCTCGACATTGGCCCGCACCCGGGCCAACAGGTCGGCGGCGGCGAATGGCTTGACCAGGTAGTCGTCGGCGCCGGCCAACAGGCCCTCGATGGAGGCCTCCTGCCCCGCGCGCGCCGACAACAGCAGCACCGGCAGCGCAGCCGTGCGCGGGTCCGCCCGCAGCGCGGCCAGCAGTTGCAGACCACTGAGCCCGGGCATCATGACGTCGCTGATGACCAGGTCCGGCACGCGGACGCGGATGGCATCCAGCGCCGCCTGACCGTCGCCGAAACCACTGACCTCGTAGCCGGCAGTCTGTAGCAGGCCGGTCAGGTATTCACGCATGTCGACGTTGTCGTCGGCAACCAACACGCGCGCCAGCGGGGTACCGCTCTGCGCGGCCGGCACCGAAGCGCCGACGGTCGGTGGCATACCCGGCAACGAACGCGAGACTTCTTGCACGAACGGTTCGGCGATCCCGGAGTTCGAGGACCGGGCGACGGTGTCCGGTTCGACCAGTTCGTCGGGCGGCAGATGGGCCGCGCCGAACGGCAACCGGACGGTAAACGTGGTGCCCACGCCCTCCCGACTGTCCGCGGTGATATCGCCACCGTGCAAGCCGACCAGTTCCCGGACTAGCGCCAAGCCGATGCCGCTGCCCTCGGTGGACCTGGCCTGGGCGGTTTCGATGCGATGGAAGCGTTCGAAAAGCCGAGGCATCTCGGCAGCGGACACCCCGACCCCGGTGTCGGCCACCCGCACTGCCGCCTGGCCGTCCTCGCTACTGACCCGCACGGTGATTGCTCCGTCGAGGGTGAACTTGAACGCGTTGGAAAGCAGGTTGAGCACCACCTTCTCCCACATCTCGCGGTCCACGTACACCGCTTCTCCAAGCGGCGGGCAGTCCACGGTGAACGTCAGGCCAGCCTGCTCGATCGCCGAGCGGAACACGCTGGCCAGTTCCGCGGTGACCACGGCAAGGTCGACGGGCTCGAAGCGGGCCCGCATCCGTCCCGCCTCGATGCGCGAGAAGTCCAACAGCGTGTTCACCAGCTTGGCCAGCCGCAGCGCGTTGCGGTGCACGAGTTCCAGTTCGTCGCGAGCCCGGACCGCGTCCGTGTCATCGACACCGTCGAGCCGGCCGCGCAAGTCGTCGATCGGACCGAGAATCAAGGTGAGCGGCGTCCGGAATTCGTGGCTGATGTTGGAAAAAAAGGTGGTTTTTGCTCGGTCGAGCTCGGCCAGTTCTTCGGCACGGCGCTGCTGAGCCTGGTAGCTGCGGGCGCTGATCACCCCGGTCGCGATGTATCCGGCCACGAGTTCGATGAAGCCCCGGTACCCGTCGTCGAACTCGCGGTAGCGGTTCAGCGCGGCGACCAGGAAGCCGACCGGCGCGCCACCCTGCTGCAACAAAGGCACTACCAGCGCCTGCTTGGGCGGCTCACTCCAACCGCCGGTCGGAAGCGCCAGGCCGGTGGTGTCGAGGTCGATCAGTTCCGATCCGCCCTGCGCCACGTCCCCGACCAACCACAACGACGTTCCGCTGCTCGACAGCGTTTCCGGAGCCGCCGGGTGTCCGTGCGAAATCCCGCTCACCCCGGCCAGCTGCGCGTCGCCGTCGGATTCGAACAAGTAGGTCAGGGTGAACGGCAGATCGTACGGGTTGCCGGCGAGCTGGTCGGCGGCGAAGTCGAGCATCTGCCGCTCGGTGCGTATGACGCTTGGATCCGAGCCGAGGTCACGCAACGTCGCAATGCGACGTTCAGCGATCACCCGCTCGGTGTCCTCCATGACGACGCACAACATGCCGACCAGGCGAGCGTCCTCGTCCCGCAACGGGCTGTAGGAGAACGTGTGGTAGGTCTCCTCGGGGTAGCCCGACCGCTCCAAGATGAGCATCAACGCTTCGTCCCAGGTTGCTTCAGCCGTGGACAGCACCCGGTCGACTCGTGGACTGATATCCGGCCAGATCTCCGCCCATACCTCGCTGGCCGGACGTCCGAGGGCCCAGGGGTACTTGCGGCCCAACGTGTCTCGGCGGTAGGCGGCGTTACAGAAGAAGGTGAGCTCCGGGCCCCATCCCATCCACATGGAGAACTGCGACGACAGCAGGATGTTGACCGCCGTGCGAAGGCTTTGCGGCCATTCGTCTACGGGGCCCAGCGGCGTGGACGACCAATCGACGGCAGCCAGATCGCGACCGATTTCCTGGTCTGCGCGGAAGACCACTGACGTCCCTCTCCGATGAGGCTTTGGACATGCACTGGCGGCTCAATGCGAATATCCGAACGTTCAGTATCTCCAAGGCCCGGACTCGGAGACCACTGGACTGGATGTTAGCGGGCCGCCAACGGCGTCGCGATGTCTTCGAGCGACTTGCCTTCGGCGTCAACGGCCAAAAACCACGCAACCAGTCCCCCGGCCATCATCACCACCGCGCCGAGCAGATACCCGATGAACAGCATCGTCGGCCTGGAACCGTCACCGATGAGCGCGCCGTAAATCACCGGCCCGAGCGCACCGAAGCATTGGGCGATCGCGAAGAATACGGCGATCGCCTTCGCCCGGACCTCCAGCGGAAAGATTTCGCTGACGGTGAGATAGGCGGCGCTGGCCCCGGCCGACGCCACATAGAAGATGACGCACCACGCAATTGTCTGGGTGATGGCGTTGAGCACCCCGGCCTGGAACAGCGCAGCGCTCACGGCCAGCAGCACCCCCGACACGAGGTAGGTGCCGGCGATCATTTTCCGGCGACCGATGGTGTCGAAGAAGTGTCCGATCGTCAACGGTCCGAGCAGATTTCCCACCGCGAACGCGATGAGGTAGAGCGGCGTGGATGCCGACGGCACGCCGTAGAACTTGCCCAGCACCAGGGTGTAGGTGAAAAAAATCGCGTTGTACAAAAATGACTGGCTGATCATCAGCGAGGCACCCAGCACGGCCCGGCTCGGGTATTCGCGGAACAACACCCGGGTCAGCGCCACGTAGCCGATCTCCTCTGCCGGCCGCAATTCGATGGCCTTGCTGTCGTCGACGGGCGGCAGGGTGGCACCGGTGGCCTGCACCTCGCGCTCGATGTGGCTGATGGTCCGCTCGGCTTCGTCGATGCGGCCGTTCATGACTTGCCAGCGCGGGCTTTCGGGCAGATTGCGCCGCACCAGCAGAATCACCACGCCCAGGGCTGGTCCGATGAGGAACGCCAGGCGCCAACCCAGGCTGAGCTCGATCGCCTGCAAGAAGATGAACGTGCCCAAAGTGCCCAGGATTGCGCCCGCCCAGTAGGTGCCGTTGACAGCGATGTCGACGCGTCCACGGAAGCGGGCCGGAATCAGTTCGTCGATCGCCGAATTGATGGCCGCGTACTCCCCGCCGATCCCCATTCCGGCGATGAATCGGGTGAAGTAGAGGAAGGCGATCCAACCGGCGGTATTGCCCAGGGTCAGGGCGGTCAGACCACTGCCCAGCAGGTACACACCCAGGGTGATCATGAACAGGTTGCGCCGGCCCAGCTTGTCCGACATCCGCCCGAACAGCAGCGCACCAAATACCTCGCCGGCCAGGTAGACGGTGGCGACGAATCCGACCGCTGCCGACGACAGATGCAGGGTCTCCGGCTCGGTGAGCGTTTCCGCCACCGCGCTGGCCACCGTGATCTCCAGGCCGTCCAGGATCCAGGCCACACCGAGAGCCACCACCATGCGGGTATGGAACGGCGACCAGGGCAACCGGTCGATGCGGGCGGGAATCAGACTGCGAATTGATCCTTCGGGCACCCGACCGAGCGTACTTGCGCGGTCTCGGCGATCTGATCGGCCTGGCTGCCCGGCTTGTCAGAACCGGTCACGGTTCGGACCCTTCGTTCTAATTACTCAGTCCGACAATAAGATTGATGGTGACCGCCAGAATCACCGCCCCGAAGAAATAGGAAAGCAACGCCTGACTCAACGCGATGCGGCGAAGCTTTCCGGTCTCCAGGGAGGTGTCGGAAACCTGATATGTCATGCCGATGGTGAACCCGAGATAGAAAAAGTCCAGGAATCGCGGGTTTTCGGTTCCGTTGAAGTTGATGCCGCGCGCCGAGTTCGAATAGTAGATATCGGCGTAGCGGATGCTGAATACGGTGTGCACGACGCACCACGCGGCGACGATACTGACCACCCCCACCGCCGCGGCGATGTCCTTCTCCGCACCGCCTTTCGAACTGGCGGTAAGCAAGTGCGCGACACCGGCCACGCTTGCCACACTCGCCGACAAGATGATGCCGTCGGTGAGCCAACCGCTCGGCGGGTCCTCGGGCGTGACGTGACGGCGGGTGCGGTCGGGGTCCATCGGCAAGACGACGATCCACGTCCACACCAGGTAGACGGCTGCCGCCGCGGTCCAGCCGAGGCTGGGGGCATAGCGCCATCCCGCGGTAGCCGCGACCGCTGCCAGCACTGCCACGCCGATCAGCGCGGCCACCAGGAGACGGATCACGACGCGTCGCCGCACGCGTGGCCTGGGTGTCATCGGCTCCCCCTCGTGTCGTGCAACAGGAGGTCGGCAGCGTTGGAGTACAACACCTTTCGACACCACTGAGCGCCGAGGCCGAGCCGAGTGATCGATTCGACCGCGTGCTGGTACGGATAAGGGATATTGGGAAAATCGCTGCCGAACAACACCTTGTCCGCCAGCCCGGCAAGGTCAGCGATCGCACCGCCGGGAAAGGGATGCATTGCTTCGGTGAAGTCGGTGAACACCATCGTGGTGTCCAGATAGACGCCCGCATAACGGTAGGCGAGCTCGATGAACTCTCGGTACTCGGGCATGCCCATGTGCGCGATGATCAGCTTCAGCGCCGGATGCCGGTGCAGGACTTCGGCAACCGGCGACGGGCCAGTGAATTCGCCTGGCGCCGGGCCTGATCCGGCGTGGATGACGGTGGGAATCTGGGCCTCTTCCAACACGGCCCACACCGGTTCCAGCTGGGGGTCGGTGGGCGAGTAACCACCCACCTGGACGTGCGCCTTGAACACCTTCGCCCCGTGCGCTATTGCCCGACGCACGTACGCGGGCGCCGACGGCTCGGGAAAGAACGTCGCGGTATGAATGCATTGCGTTGTCGCAGCGGCAAATTCCGCCGCCCACGCGTTGAGCCACTCGGCCATGTCGGGTTTGTGGGGGTACACCAACGAGGTGAACGCCGCGACACCGAAGTCCCGAAGTCGCTGCACCCGTTGGCTTTCGTCGAGGCGGTACGCGATCGGCCAGCGTCTGCCGGTCAACGGCCCGGCCCGGTCGAAGTAGGCCCAGACCTTGTCCATCACCTGCTTGGGCATGAAGTGGGTGTGAACGTCGACAATCGAGTCGAGGCCGATCTCGGCCAGCATCGTGTCGATTGCTTCGACTTCGCGGTCAGTGCTGTTTGAGCTCACGCATATCCGGATCGGTCAGTACCCGCGTGGTCGTCAGTTTCGGCCTCTTTCAAGTCTTCCTCCGCGGCCAGACGATCTCGCCGGGCGGCCTCACGATGCTCCTGCGCTGCCCGCCGATGAGTTTCGGCATCGCCGACGCCGGCGGCTCGGGCGCGATCATGAGTCTCGGCGGCCTCCTCGTGTATTGCGGCTGCCTGCTCGTGCAGACGACTCGCGGAGCGATGAGCATTGGCGGCGCTTGCATGCGCCGCCTCGGAATGCTCCGCGGCACGCTGCACGTCGTCGGCGGTCACGGGCATACCGCTCTTGAGTTCTGATCGCCGACGCGCGAGTTCCTCATTTCTGAGGTTCCGGCGCTCACGCCACGACGACTGCATGTCCTCAACCTACCCGGCCGCGCAAGTGATGTGCGGGCTTCGGCCGTAATGTCGGCGGCAGGCGACCGCGTAGCAACCCGGGTGTCCAAATGCCCAGCGGCGGGCCACTTCTCGTCGTCGCCTTTATCGCGACTCGCCGGCCTTAGCAACACCCATATCGCTACCGCGGACGCCAACAGCAATGCCGACCCGACGCCCGCGGCGACGGACAGGCCGCTGCTGAAAGCTTCCTTGGCTGCGGTTACCGTCGCCAATGCTTGTTCGCCGGGCAAGTGTTGTGCCGACTGAATGGTCTCGGTAAGCGAATCCTCTTCTGCCCGAACGTGGTACACACTCGTCACGATGGAGCCAAGCAGCGCGATGCCCAACGCCATGCCCAGTTCGTAACCGGTCTCCGACATCGCCGCGGCGGCGCCCGCGCGCTCCGGCGGAACGCTGGTCAGGATCACGTCGCTGGCCGCGGTAAATGCCAACCCGAGGCCGGTGCCGAGGATGAAGAGGGCGACGCCCAAATACAGGTAGGCGGTAGCCGGTGTGATCAGAGTCAGCGCGGCCATCGCAAATCCAACCAAACCTAGCCCGACCGTAAGAACTACGCGCTGCGACGAATAGCGGATCGCCACGCCGGCCAGCACGCCGAACAAGGTTGCACTCACTGCTGCCGGCAGCTCAGCCAGCCCGGCCTGCAGTGGGCGATATTCGAGTACGAGCTGAAAGAACTGCGACATGAAGTAGACGACACCGGAAAGGCCGAGTACTGCGAGCAGGTTGGCGACGAGCACCCCCGAGAAAATGCGACTTCGGAAAAACCGCAGTTCAACCAGCGGGGTCGGGAGTCGAAGTTGGCGACGGACGAACAGCGCCAGTGTCGCGGCCCCGACGATTCCCACCGTCAAGACACCGAGGCCAAACCCACCGGCCATCGCTTCCTTTACGGCGTAGACCGCGCCGAGCATGCCCAACAGTGACAACCCGACGCTGGGCAGATCCCACGGCCCTACCGCCAGGTTCTGGTGGCCCGGCAACAACACCGCTCCGCCAACCAGGAGCAGGAAGCTCACCGGGACATTGATCAAAAAGACCGAGCCCCACCAGAACTGCTCGAGCAGCAGCCCGCCCAGTGCGGGGCCCAGCGCGGCACCCGCCGAGAACGCGGACGCCCAGATGCCCACTGCCACACTGCGTTGCCTTGGTCGCGTGAATAGGATGCGGATCAGCGCAAGCGTCGAGGGCGCCAACGTCGCCCCCGCGATGCCCAGCAGCGCACGCGCGCCGATGAGCATTTCCGGGGTCTGGGCATACGCGGTCACGACCGATGCCACAGCGAAACCCGTTGCACCACAGAGCAGCAGCCTTTTGTGGCCGATACGGTCGCCAAGGCCGCCCATGGTGATGAGCAGACCCGCCAGCATGAATGAGTAGATGTCGCCGATCCACAGCACCTGCGTTGCGGTGGCTCCAAGATCCTTGGCGATGAAGGGGATAGCCAGGGCCAGAACCGTGCCATCGACTCCGATCAGCAACACCGCAAGGGTGAGCACACCCAGCGCCGACCAAGCCCGCATCATGGTCGGGCCACCCCATGCAGCATCAGGTCGGTCACCATGTCGGTGAACTCGAGGCGTCCTGCTCCCCCGACCTGGACCACCCAAGCCGCGCCCGCGAGCAGTTGGAAAAGCGCCTCGGTCAACCAGAAAGCATTCAGTTCGGGTCTGAATTCACCCTCGCGCTGACCGCGTACGAAAAGCTCCTTCACTTCGGCATCGATCGCCGCCCATGCTTCCTTGGGCTGGTTGGCATCGAAATCTTGACTCTGTGCATAGAGGAGCGTCAGGTAGCCGGCCACCGGTTCGCAGGCGGCAACCAGTTGCCGCAGCGTGTCCGCGGCCGAGCCGTCCTGTGCGCGCACGGTTTTCAGGGCTTCGCGCAAATGGGCGAGCGCGTATTCGTCCAGCGCCTCAAAGAGTGCCGCGCGCCCGGCGAAGTAGCGGTGCAGCGTGGCACGGCTGACGCCGACGGCCGCGGCGATCTCGTCCTGGGTCGCGTTCGGCCGCCGGCCGAGGAAATCCGCCGCCGCGCGAAGTGCTTTTTGACGGTCCATTGCCATGTTACGATCGTAGCTCATATGAGACGCTGATGTCTCATCTGAGCTGGCGACGTATCGATCATGCGACGCGTCAGCGCATTCACATCTAGAACGGCTCTAGAGGCGGTAGGAATAACCATGAACGTCGGTACCGTTTGGTGCGCACCTACACGCGTCGGTGCAGTAAGGCCAGGTGGCTGAGTGACGCACGCATTGCCCGCGCCCGACGCGGCATCATCCGACGAGTTCTGCGAGGACTGCGGCTACGAGCCCGAACTCAAACGAACCCTGGGCTCCTTCCAGGTGTTCGCCGTCTCCTTCGCGTTCATCTCGGTGGCGGTCGGCATATTCGGAACGTATGACGACCTGCTGCGCAGCTCCGGACCGGTGGGCATCTGGACATGGGTCATCGCCGCGATCGGTCAGCTGCTCGTCGCCCTGGTGATCGCCCAGTTCGCCGCGCGCATCCCGCTCAGTGGTTCCTCCTACCAGTGGGGATCGCGATTGGCCAACCCCAAGATCGGCTGGTTCTTTGGCTGGCTTACCTTCTGCTATCTGATCACCGGCCTAATGGCGATCGACAGCGCCATGTCGAGCACGTGCCTGATGCCGTTGTTCAACATGGCGCCCAACGAGGACACCGCGCGGCTGATGACTGCGGCGGTGATGGTGATACAGGCCGTACTGGCAATTGCCTCGACAAGGCTTGTGGCACTGGTCAACTCGGCGGCTGTCGGCATCGAGCTGACCATTGTCGTGGTGCTGGTGGTCGCGCTGCTGATCGCGGTGGCGGTGACCGGGCACGGCTCGGCCGGCAACCTGGTGTCGCGCGGCATCGCCGAAGGCGACCCGAACTACTTCGCCTTCGGTGGCGGGCTGATGGCTGTCATGATCGTGGGCTTGGGCACCCTGGTGGGCTTCGACTCCGCAGCGAATATGGCCGAGGAAGCCAAAGATCCGTTTCGCAGCGTCCCGCGCGCCATCGTGGGATCGGTGCTGGCAGCCAGCGTGCTGGGCATGCTGTTCTTGATCGCCCTCACGGTCGCGATCGACAGCATCCCCAAGATTTCGACGGCCGATTCGCCGGTCGCGATGATCATGCACGACCAACTCGGCCCGGTCACCGAACGAATCTTCCTCGTCGCCATAGCGATTGCCTTCTTCGGCGGCGGCATGGTGACGCTGACCAGTTGCTCGCGGATGATCTTCGCCATGTCGCGCGACGACCGCTTCCCGGCACACCGACTGATGCGAAAAGTCAACCCGCGCACGCAAACTCCGATCCCGGCCACGATCGCGCCAGTCGTCGTCGGCATCACGGTGCTGGCCGTGTTACCGGGAAACGCACTCCTGGAGTTGATTACCTCCGGCACGGTTTTCCCGGCGCTGACCTACGGCATGATCGTCGTGCTCTATCTGGCGGTGCGGCAACGGTTGGATCGCCAGGAGGGCGCCTTCGATATCGGGCGCTTCGAGTTGCCGGTCGCGATTGCCGCCTTGATCTGGTCGATCTGCGCGCTGGTGATTCTGCTCTCCCCCGCCGCCGCACGCGTGCCGTTGATGATCGTGGCCGGGTTACTTGGGGCCGGCGCACTGTACTTCGCGTACATGATGATCTTCCGTCGCGACGTACTGGAGCACGAACCGGGCGACCTGACCGTGTTCTCGCACTGACACCCCGCGCCGTGCTGTCCCGCGTGCCGGGCACCCGATCTCGGTCACTAAGAAATCACTGAGAAATCACATCGTTCGCAATCGGCGTTGGCGGCCCTTTGCCACTTTTAACCATCGGCCACCGGCGCCGTCGCGTCAGCGTGGCCAAAACCAGCAAAAGGAGTGGTGAACCATGGACTACTCGATCTTTCCACCCGAGTTCAACTCCACCCGGATGTACACGGGCCCAGGGGCGGGATCGCTGCTGGCGTCCGCGGGAAGCTGGGACGCCGTAGCGGCTGAATTGAACACCACAGCCGAAACCTATGAATCGGTGATTGGGGAGCTTACAAGCGTGGGTTGGTTCGGCCCAGCTTCGCAGGCAATGACCGCCGCCGTAATCCCCTATATGGGTTGGCTGTTTGCGACAGCCGAGCAGACACAGCAGACCGCGATGCAAGCCAGGTCGGCCGCGGCAGCGTTTGAGCAGGCATTCGCCACGACGGTTCCCCCTCCACTGGTGGCGGCCAACCGCGCGCAGCTGATGCTGCTGATCGCGACAAACCTGCTTGGCCAGAACACTGCGGCCATAGCGGCCACCGAAGCGGAATACGCCGAGATGTGGGCCCAGGATGCCGTCGCAATGAACGGCTACGCCACCGCTTCCGCCGCGGCCTCGATGTTGACTCCGTTCGTTTCCCCGGAAGAGAACACCGACCCCGCCGGACTCGCCGCCCAGGATGCGGCGGTCAACCAAGCCAACTCCGCAGCGGCGACCGACCCGGTCTCGCAACTGATTTCACAGCTGCTGGCCAACTACAACCAGTGGGTCCAGGGACTCGACCAGTGGGCGGCCGGAATTCGAGCGATCCTCGTCGCGGAAGGTTCTCCGGACGTGCTCGACCTGCTCAACTACCTCAACGACGGTGTCAGCTCCCTGACCAGCCCTATTTCGGCGTTTACCGCTTTGATATCGGTGCTGTCGCAGGCTGGGGCCAGCAGCGCGGCACCCTTCGACTTTTCCGGGATGGTGCCGGCCCTGGCCGAGGGTCTGGCTCCGGTGGTCAGCGCGCTCGAGACCGGCGGAGTTGGCAGTGCCATATCCGCGGCGGTCAGGCAGGCCGGGTTCATCGGGCCACTGTCGGTGCCGCCGAGCTGGGCGGCACCGTCGGTCCGCACGGTCTCGGCCCTGTCGGGCTCCGGCATGACGACCCTGCCCGGGACTGAAGGGGCCGAGGCGGGGATGCCGGGTGTGCCCGGCGCACCCATAGCCGCGCCGGGGCGTGCCGGCATCGCCATACCGCGTTATGGGGTCAAACTCACGGTCATGCCGCGGCCGCCGGCCGCTGGGTGAGGCACTAGACCAGCCCTGCGCAACTGAGCACGGCGGCCAATCCTGGGTCTCTTCCTGGGGTTTCGTTTCGTGGCTTGCGGGGTACAAGAAGTTGTCGAGTTCAGACCAGAGCCCGCCCCAACAACCACGCGGTCGGAGGCTTGATTGTGGGATCGGCAAGTGAGTACGCAGATGTCGCGGATTTGTTCCGCAAATTGCAAGGATTTGACCCCCAGTCTGCTGGTTATCGTCAGCAACGGGACGTGATCGTCGAACGCTGCTTGCCGTTGGCCGATCACATCGCGCGCCGGTACCGAGACCGTGGCGAGTGCCTCGAGGATCTCGTTCAGGTAGCGCGAATCGGGCTAGTCAACGCGGTCAACCGCTTCGATGTCGAAACCGGCACCGACTTTTTGGCATTCGCTGTTCCCACGATCACCGGCGAGATACGGCGCCACTTCCGCGACCACGGCTGGGCGGTCAAGGTGCCGCGCCGGATCAAGGATTTGCAGTCCCAATTGACCACTGCCACACAGGATCTCGCACGCGAACTGCACCGGGCCCCGAATGCCTCCGAGATTGCGGAGCGCTTGGGAATCGAGCGTGGTCTGGTTGTCGACGCGATGATCGCCAACAGCAATTACACGACGTTGTCGATCGATGTGCCTAGAGGCGACGGTGACGAGCAAGGGTCACTCCTGGAAACGATGGGTGGAGTAGATCCAGGGCTGGACAAGGTTCTCAGCGTGCAGACCGCACGCCCGCTGATCGCGGCTCTGCCGGAGCGGGAACGAACGGTCATCAAGCTTCGATTCTTCGACGAGCTAACCCAGAGCGACATTGCCGAGCGCATCGGGTGTTCGCAGATGCAGGTCTCGCGACTGCTGGCAAAGGCCCTGCAGACATTGCGCAACGGGGCGAATCGGCCTGACTTGGCCGCGGCGGGCTGACCGCTCGGCTCTACCTGCGCCCGGTATAGGGCGGCATTGTGAAATCGTTTGTGCTGCTGGTCTTCTGGACGGGACTTGTCGGACCCTGTCTTTAGAATTCGGGTATGGGTTCCAGCAGTCGTGAGGAGATCACTGAGGTGGTCGAGGGACTGCGCAGTTATGCAAAACGCTGGTCTGAGTTGAGTTTTGATGCGTTGAGTACTCCGGAGTGGCTGGGTTTGTTGGAGGCCGGTGAACTGCTTGCGCG
>NZ_LZLS01000175.1 GCF_001673365.1 Mycobacterium asiaticum | reverse complement strand
AGCTCGCACTCCACTCGGAGGTCTTCGTCTTGTCACCTCACCACGCCGTCACCAACGTCCGTGGTCAGTACAGCTAGCCGAGCAGCGCGTCTACGAAGGCGGCGGGCTCGAACGGCGCGAGGTCGTCGGCGCCCTCCCCGAGCCCGACCAGCTTGACCGGAACCCCGAGTTCCTGTTGGACCCGGAAGACGATGCCACCCTTGGCCGTTCCATCCAGCTTTGTCAGCACCGCACCGGTGATGTCGACGACCTCGGCGAACACCTTGGCCTGAGCCAGGCCATTCTGACCGATCGTTGCGTCGAGGACCAGCAGCACCTCATCGACGGCCGCACGGCGGGTGACCACGCGCTTGACCTTGCCCAGCTCGTCCATCAGGCCGACCTTGGTGTGCAGCCGGCCGGCGGTGTCGATGACGACGACGTCAGCGCCGGCCTGGATGCCCTTGTCGACGGCGTCGAACGCCACCGATGCCGGGTCGGCGCCTTCGGCACCACGCACCACTTCGGCGCCGACGCGCGATGCCCAATTTTGCAGCTGGTCGGCCGCCGCGGCCCGGAAGGTGTCGGCCGCGCCGAGCACGACGCGTCGACCGTCGGCCACCAGCACCCGGGCCAACTTGCCGACGGTGGTGGTTTTTCCGGTGCCGTTGACCCCCACCACCAGCAGCACCGAGGGGTGGTCGGCGTGCGGCAGGGCGCGTATCGACCGGTCCATCTCGGGCTGCAGTTCTTTGATCAGCACCTCGCGCAATACGGCCCGAGCATCGGCTTCATTGCGGACATTGCCGCTGGCCAAGCGGCTGCGCAGCTGGGACACGACCGCTTCGGCGACCACTGGGCCCAGGTCGGCAATCAACAGGGTGTCCTCGACGTCCTGCCAGGAGTCCTCGTCCAGGTCGCCGCCGCCGATCAGGCCCAGCATGCTGCGGCCCAGGGCGTTCTGCGAGCGGGCCAGGCGCCCGCGGAGCCGCTCCAATCGCCCTTCCGGCGGTTCGATGGCTTCGATCTCCGGTGCGGCGGGCTCCGCGGCAACCTCAGGCTCGGGCTCGAGCTCCGGTTCGGCTGCAACTTCGGGCTCGGGCAGCTGAACCTCGGAGATGGTGCGTTTGGGCGCGTCGCGCGGGATGGTCGCGTCGTCGCCGACGGCCGGCAGCCCGGTGGTGTCGACCACCGGTTCGGGTCGGTCCAGCGTCGGAGTCTGGCTGAAGGTGATGCCCGACGAAGCGGTGTAACCCCCGGAGCGGTCGACGGCATCCGGTTTCGGCCCAGGCGCCAGGCTGATGCGACGCTTGCGGTAGCGCACCAGGCCGACGACCAGCGCGGCGATAATGACCAGGGCGGCGGCGACCGCGATCGCGATCCACAGACCTTCAGACACGCTGACTATCCTTCCCCGTACTCAAACTGGTTATTCGCCGCCGTTGCGGTGGGCTACGACGGACTCGCGACCAGCCGGTCCACCTGCTGCCCCCGGATCCGCTGCGAGATGACCGCGGTGATTCCGTCGCCTTGCATCGTGACGCCGTACAGCGCGTCGGCCACCTCCATGGTGGGCTTCTGGTGGGTGATGATGATCAGCTGCGAGCGGTCCCGCAGCATTTCGAACAGGCCGATGAGCCGGCGCAGGTTGGTGTCGTCCAGTGCCGCTTCCACCTCGTCCATGATGTAGAACGGCGACGGACGGGCCCGGAAGATCGCGACCAGCATCGCCACCGCGGTCAGCGCCTTTTCACCACCGGATAGCAAAGACAGCCTAGTGACCTTCTTGCCGGGGGGACGGGCCTCCACCTCGATGCCGGTTTTGAGCATGTCGTCGGGCTGGGTCAGCCGCAGCCTTCCCTCCCCGCCCGGGAACAGCGCGGTGAACACCGTTTGGAACTCGCGTTCTACGTCGGTGAATGCGTCACTGAACACTTGCAGGATACGGGCGTCGACGTCGGCGACGACATCCAGCAGGTCCTTACGGGCGCCTTTGACATCTTCGAGCTGGGTCGACAGGAAGTTGTACCGTTCCTCCAATGCAGCAAACTCTTCCAGCGCAAGCGGGTTGACCCTGCCGAGCTCGTTCAGCTCCCGTTCGGCACGCTTGGCCCGGCGTTCCTGGGTAGTGCGGTCGAACGGCATCGGCGCCGGCGCGACCACCTGCTCCCCTCGCTCGCGGGCCTGCTCGAACTCGGCCATCTCCAGGTCGGTCGGGGGCAGCGCGACGTCGGGACCGTATTCGGCGACCAGATCCGCCGGCGCCATCCCGAACTGTTCGAGCACCATCTGCTCGAGTTGCTCGATTCGCAGCGCAGCCTGCGCATTTGCCACTTCGTCGCGGTGCAGCGAATCGGTCAGGGCGGCCACCCGCGCGCCCAGCGTGTTCGTCTCATCACGGACCGCGGCCAGTGCGGCCGACCGTTGCTGGCGTTCGGCGGTCAACTCGTCGCGCAGCTGAGAAGCCGAATCCACCACCCGGTTCAGCCGCCAGGCCAGCAGTCGCCCGGATTCGGCCACCGCCGCGGCCACCGCCGCCGCGCGCATTCGGGCGGCGCGCGCCTGTTCGGCGCGCAGACGGGCATCGCGTTCGGCCGCCGCCGCGCGCCGCAGCGAGTCGGCCCGCCCGCGCACCGCGTTGGCGCGTTCCTCGGCGGTGCGCACCGTCAGCCTGGCCTCGACCTCCAAGCTGCGCGCCATGTCGGCCGCGGCGGCGATCTCCTGCCGGTTATCGGGTTCGGCCTGCTGCACGTGTTCGCTCTGCTGGGCGTTGCGCAACCTGGTCTCGAGTTCGATCACTTCCTCGACGGTCCGCACCCGCCCGGCTTCAAGCTCCTCGCGTTGCTGCAGCAACCTGGTCCACTCGTCGTCGGCCGCGCGCGCCTCCTGCCCCAACCGGCCGAGCTGGTCGTACATGGCCGAGATCGTGGTGTCGGATTCATTGAGTGCGGCCAGTGCGTGCTCGGCCGCATCCTGTCTGGCGGCCTGTTCGGTCAGCGCGCCGGATAGCGCCGCGCTCAACTGAGCGACCTGTGTCTCGGCGGCGGCCAGGTCGTTTCGCGCCTTTTCGATCTCCGAGGCGATCTCGAGGGTGGAAACCTTGCGATCCGATCCCCCGCTGACCCAACCGGCGCCCACCAGATCGCCTTCGAGGGTGACCGCGCGCAGTGCGGGTCGGCTGGCTACCAGATCCAGCGCGTCGCCCAGGTCGTTGACCACCGCGACACCGGACAACATGGCCACCATGGCCCCGCGCAGTCGTGCCGGCGCCTCGATCAGATCCAGCGCCCACAGCGCCCCGCCGGGCAGGGCGCCGCCCGGCGGCGGCTCGGCCGGCCAGTCACTGAGCACCAGTGCGGCCCGGCCGCCGTCGGCCTGCTTGAGCGCGGCGACGGCGGCCCGCGCGGTACTCAAGCTGTCGGCGGCCAGGGCGTCGGCCGCCGAGCCCAGCACCGTGGCCAGCGCCACCTCGTAGCCTGGACGCACCCGGACCAGTTCCGCGACGGAGCCGAAAAGCCCTGTGTCACCGTGGTTTCGGGCTAACCACGCGGTCCCGTCCTTGCGTTCCAGGCTCACCGACAGCGCGTCGATACGGGCGCGCAACGACGCCACTTCGCGTTCCGCGCCGCGTTCAGCGGCCTGCAACTCGGTAACCCGTTCGTCGCTGTGGCGCAGCGCCGCCACCGTGCGTTCGTGCTGCTCGTCGAGTCCAACCTCACCCTGGTCGAGTTGGCCGACCCGGCCTTGCACGCTTTCGAACTCAGCGCGGGACTGCTGTGCTCGGGCGGCGGCATGTTCGATCCGCTCGGACAATTGCGAGACGGTGTTGTCGATCGACTCGACGCGCGCGCGCATGGTTTCCACCTGACCGGCCAACCGCGCCAGGCCTTCTCGCCGGTCGGCCTCGGCGCGGACCGCCGCGAGATGGGCTTTATCGGCCTCGACGGCTCGGCGCTCCCGTTCGGCCAGTTCCGCGCGCGCGGCATCGAGCCGGATACGCGCCTCTTCCAACTCAGCAAGCAGCTGTTCCTCGAACAGGGCCACCTGCTCGGCCTCGGCTTCCAAAGCGTCGGGATCGGTGTCGCTGGTCCGCACCGGCTCGACGTCGAGGTGATGAGCGCGTTCACTGGCGATGCGTATCGTCGCGCCGACCCGTTCGGCCAAGGCGGACAACCGAAACCAGGTCTGCTGTATCGCCTCGGCGCGCTGGGACAGCTCGGTGAGCGATTCTTCGTGCGCGGCAAGCTCTTCGGCAGCGACCGCCAGCCGGGCGGCGGCGTCGTCGTGCTCGCGGCGCATGCTGGTCTCGGTGTCGAAGATCGCCTGACGCTCGGCCCGGCGGTGCACCAGGTCGTCGGCGGCCAGGCGCAGCCGGGCGTCGCGCAGGTCGGCCTGAATGGTCTGTGCGCGACGGGCCACTTCGGCTTGCCGGCCCAACGGTTTGAGTTGACGACGCAGTTCGGTGGTCAGGTCGGTGAGGCGGGCCAGGTTTGCCGCCATCGCGTCGAGCTTGCGCAGCGCCTTTTCCTTGCGCTTGCGGTGCTTGAGCACGCCGGCGGCCTCTTCGATGAACGCGCGCCGGTCTTCGGGCCGGGACTGCAGGATTTCGTCGAGCTTGCCTTGGCCGACGATGACGTGCATTTCGCGGCCGATTCCGGAGTCGCTGAGCAATTCCTGGACATCCATCAAACGGCAACTGCTGCCGTTGATTTCGTATTCACTGGCGCCGTCGCGGAACATCCGGCGGGTGATCGACACCTCGGAGTACTCGATCGGCAGCGCGTTGTCGGAGTTGTCGATGGTGACGGTGACCTCGGCGCGGCCCAGCGGGGCACGCGAGGAGGTGCCGGCAAAGATGACGTCCTCCATCTTGCCGCCGCGCAGTGTCTTGGCCCCCTGCTCCCCCATCACCCAGGCCAGCGCGTCGACCACGTTGGATTTACCCGAACCATTGGGCCCGACGACCGCGGTGATGCCCGGCTCGAAGCGCAGAGTCGTCGGCGCCGCGAAGGACTTGAAGCCCTTGAGCGTCAGACTCTTGAGGTACACGGCGAGCCAGACTACCGCTGATCCCGGCCGCGCCGGCGCACCAAGGGGTGTCGTCGGCTGCGACATGGCCTGGTCACACACAGCCCGACCCACTGGCCACAATGACCCCATCGGTCACTGCCAGCCGGGGGCTATCAGCGTTCGACGAATCCCTGGTATTGCTCGGTGGGCTCCGACCAGTCGGCGCTCACCTTGTCCACATGACCCGGGCGGGCCGGCCACGTGTCACCGCCTTCGAGTAGCTGCAGCAGTTCCTCGGCGGCCGCGCGGGGTCCCTGAGCCACAACCTGCACGCTTCCATCGGCGCGGTTGGCCGCGTAACCGGTCAGGCCCAGTTCGAGCGCGCGACTGCGGGTCCACCAGCGAAAGCCCACGCCCTGGACTTTTCCGTGGACCGACGCCGTGAGCCGGACGTCAGGATCGGACATCTTTGACCTCGAAGTTCACTGTGGTGCCCGACTTCAGCGTCCGTCCGACGGTGCAGACAGCGTCGATCGCCCGGTTGACCACAACCAGCAGCCGTTCGGCGTCTTCCTCGGACAACCCGGACAGGTCCAACTCGAGGACCTCCTCGAGCAGCGGATAGCGCTCCTGGTCGCGGTCCGCCGCGCCGGACACCCGGATCACGGCCTGATAGTCGTCGCCCAGCCGGCGAGCCAGCGGCTGGTCGCTGGACATGCCGGAACACGCGGCCAGCGCGATCTTCATCAGCTCGCCGGGAGTGAACACTCCCTCGACGTCCTCGGAGCCGACGAGCACCTGCGCGCCCCGTGAGCTGTGTCCCGTATAGCGGCGGGTACCGGTGCGTTCGACCCACAGTTCGGTCATGGCTCATTTCTACCGGGTTCTCACCGGACCGCCGGAGGCGCCATGGACGACGGGCATACTGCGTGGCATGGCTACCGTTGTCGCCCTGCACGCCCATCCCGATGACGAAGTGATCCTCACCGGCGGGACGCTCGCGCGGGTGGCTGCAGCCGGGCACCGAGCGGTGGTCGTAACCGCGACCGACGGTCGGGTACACAACGACGAAGACGACCGCCGAATGGACGAGTTGCATTCCAGCACAGGCATTCTCGGCGTACAACGAACGGAGTGCCTGGGCTATGCCGACAGCGGCTTCGGCCCGGAGTTCTACCCGGATCCACCCGGACGGGTCCGGTTCGGGCGCGCCGATGTCGAGGAGGCAGCACAGCGCGTGGCCACCATCCTGCGCGACGAAGACGCCGACGTGCTGCTGAATTACCAGTCCAACGGTGGCTACGGCCACCGCGACCACATCCAGGTCCACCATGTCGGCAAGCGTGCCGCCGAACTCGCCGCGACTCCGCGAGTACTCGAGGTGACCATGCCGCGCGAATTGCTAACCAGGACAGCCGATCTGGCCCACTGGCTGCGGCTGCCAGCTCCTTACGAGCGGGAGGTCGCCCGCAACGCCTATGCGCCGCGCGCGACAATCACCCACCGGGTCGATGTGTTCCGGTATGCGCGACAAAAGCGTAATGCGATGGCTGCCCACCGCTCCCAGGTCGATGGAAATGGCTTGAGCAGCTTGCTGTTCGACGCGATGCTCAAAACGCCGCCGCAACTGTTCGGCCTACTGTTCGGCCGGGAGTGGTTTGTCGATCCGACGCTGCCGGCCGGCACCCGTCGCCGCGACATTTTCGACTGACTTTCTCGTCAACGACGTGGTCGCGGTTGGCATTTCGGGCAATAGAACGACGAGCGGTTCATGAACTTCTCTCGGCGCATCACCGCGCCACACCGCCGGCAGTTCTCGCCTTCCCGCCCGTAGGCGTCCAGTGACCGGTCGAAGTAGCCCGATTCGCCGTTAACGTTGACGTACAGCGAATCGAACGACGTGCCGCCCTTGCCCAGCGCCTCGCGCATCACGTCGGCTGCTGCGGACAGGATGTCGGCCAACCGCCGGCGGGAAAGCGTGTCGGCGATCCGCGCGCCGTTGACCTTGGCTCGCCACAGTGCCTCGTCGGCGTAGATGTTGCCGATCCCGGACACCACCTGCTGATCCAGCAGCTGGCGCTTGATCTCAGAATGCTTGCGGCGCAACACTTCAACCACCGCATCGGCATCGAACCGTGGGTCCAGCGGATCACGCGCCAGGTGCGCGACGGGTGCCGGGACGACGCTACCGTCCACCGTCACCAGGTCGGCGAGCAACCAGCCGCCGAAGGTCCGTTGATCGGCGAAACTCAGCACCGTCCCGTCGTCGAGCAGTGCGGAAATCCGGACGTGATCGGCGCGCGGCACCGTCCCCAGCAGCATCTGCCCGCTCATCCCCAGGTGCACGACAAGCGCGACGTCTGGATCGCCAGGCTTGTCCAACGTCAGCCATAGGTACTTGCCACGCCGATCGGTGCCGGTGATGCGCGCGTCGAGCAGCCGCGCGGTCAGGTCGGCGGGCCCGGCCTCGTGGCGTCGCACCGCCCGTGGGTGGTGGACCCGGACCGCGGTGATCGTCTTGCCCACTACGTGGGTTTGCAGACCGCGCCGCACCACCTCGACTTCCGGTAGCTCAGGCACCTAGTGATGATCGCAAGCCCGGCGAAGCCGGGCGCGGCGGGGCAAGGCGGGGCAGGGCGCGGGCAAGGCTCAGCCGGAGGACTTTCCGGCCGTGTCCAGCGCGGACGAAGTCGGCGAGCCGGCCTCGAGCGCCTTGTAGGCGGCCGAGGCCGCCTTCTGCTCGGCTTCCTTCTTGGTGCGCCCGACACCCGACCCGTATTCGGTCTCCATCACCACGACCACCGCGGTGAATTCCTTGTCATGGTCCGGACCGGTCGAGGTGACCAGGTAGGACGGCGCGCCCAGCGTCCGTGCCGCGGTGAGCTCCTGCAGGCTGGTCTTCCAATCCAAGCCGGCACCGAGCGTGGGCGCGGTGTCCAACAGCGGTCCGAACAAGCGCAAGATCGTTTCGCGCGCCACCTCGATGCCATGCTGCAGATAGATCGCACCCAGCAGCGATTCCATGCCGTCGGCCAGGATGCTGGATTTGTCGGCGCCGCCGGTGTTGGCCTCGCCACGGCCCAGCAGCACGTGTACGCCCAGGCCGTCGTCGCTCAGGTTGCGCGCGACATCGGCCAGCGCCTGGGTGTTGACGATGCTGGCCCGCAGTTTGGCCAGGTCGCCTTCCGAACGTTCCGGGTGGCGACGATAGAGCTCGTCGGTGATGGTCAGGCCGAGTACCGCGTCGCCGAGGAACTCCAAGCGCTCGTTGGTGGGCAGCCCGCCGTTCTCGTAGGCGTAGCTGCGGTGCGTCAGCGCCAATCCCAGCAGTTCGTCGGGCAGATCGACACCCAGCGCATCGAGCAGTTTCTGCCGCGATGGGGTCACCGCTCACCTCGCTGTTCGGTGTCCGCGTCGTCTTGGTTAGGCAACATCGCAGCCAGTTTGGCCCACCTGGGGTCGATCAGATCGTGCTGGTGCCCCGGTTCGGCGGCCAGCGAGACGCCACACTGCGGGCACAGACCTGGGCACTCGGACGAGCACACCGGTGAGAACGGCAGTTCCAGTCCGACGGCGTCGATGATCTGCTGCTCGAGGTTGATGGTCTGGTCGACCACGTGACCGACCTCGTCTTCCTCGGTGGTCGCCTCGGTAGCACTGTCTGGATACGCGAATAGTTCGGTCAGCTCCACCTGCACCCGGCCCTGGATGGGCGACAGACAGCGCGAGCACTCCCCGGTGGTGGGACCGCTCACCGTCCCGGTCACCAGCACCCCTTCAGAGACCGATTGCAAGATCAGGTCGAGGTCAAGTGGGGCGCCGCGTTCGATCGCGATCAGTTCCACGCCGATGCGCGACGGGCTGGGCACGGTCTCGCGCTCCGCCACCATTGCTCCCGGGCGCCGGCCCAACCGGGTTACATCAAAGGTCAACGGACCCAGCGCGGAGCCTCGGTTGGACCGGTGTGCCGTGTGGCTGTGCTGCTTGGCCATACCGGGAATCCTACGGCGCGCGGAGCGCAGATCCACGGCCTGCGGCCGCATCGGTTTGATCGAGCGCTTAACGAGTCACGTAGTCGTGGGTGCCGGCCGCCGTCCGAAGTTGGTGGCGGCCACGGCCGACGGAACGCAGGGTGCCGTTGAGGAACTCCTCGAATTCGGCGAGTTTGGCGTCGACGTAGATGTCGCATTCCCCGCGCAACCGGTCGGCCTCGGCATGCGCGGTGTCGATGAGCCGGGTTGATTCCGCGTGGGCGGCCTGCACTACCTCGTTCTGCGACACCAGCCGCTGCTGTTCTTTGATGCCTTCTTGCACGGCCTTCTCATAGGAGATGTTGCCGCTCTCGATCAGCCGGTCACATTCGGTCTTCGCGCGGCTGACGCTGGCCTCGTACTCACGCTTTGCCGACGCCGCGATGCGCATGGCCTCCTCGCGCGCCTCGCCGACCATCCGCTCGCTGTGCTGGCGCGCCTCGCTGACCATCCGGTCGGCCTGCGCTTTGGCGTCCGACAGCAGCCGGTCGGCCTCGGCGCGGGCATGGTTGACCATCGATTCCGACTCGGTCGTCGCCGAAGACACCATCGAGTCGGCGTGCGCTTTGGCGTCATGCAGCATGGAATCGCGTGCGTCGAGCACGTCCTGGGCGTCGTCGAGTTCGCCGGGGATCGCATCCTTGATGTCGTCGATCAACTCCAGCACGTCGCCGCGGGGTACCACGCACCCCGCTGTCATCGGAACGCCACGGGCTTCTTCGACGATGGCGCTCAATTCGTCGAGCGCTTCAAAGACTCGGTACACGGCCAAACCCTCCTGGCGTCTTGCAAAAATCCCTGTTGTGACCAGTGTGCCTGGTGTTACGTCTGTGACAGCGGTGATGGCGTCGGTGTGTCGGGTCCAATTTTGATGTGCAGACCGCATCTAGAGTTCGCCCGGCACCCCAGACCATCCCGATTGGCACGTGGTTTGCCTTCCACACTATCTCCGTCGCGCGGCTGTGGGCAGCCCAAGTACGCAGCCGACCAGCATCTTTGCCCGCTGCGGCGTCGATCAGCGCGGCTGGGAGTCACGTATGCTGGCTCGGTGCAGGCCAGTTCGACCAACAGCAATATAGACGAAAATCGAAATAAGCCCACGCTCTACATTTTCCCGCATGCCGGCGGAACCGCCAAAGACTATATCGCTTTCTCCAAAGAATTTTCCGGTAGCCTGGCGCGCATCGCTGTCCAATATCCCGGTCAGCGAGATGGTGCCGGTCTGCCGCCGCTTTCGAGCATTCCCGCACTGGCCAACGACATTTTCGCGATGATGAAGCCGGCCGCGCGAGTCGATGTTCCGGTCGCGTTCTTCGGCCACAGCATGGGTGGGATGTTGGCATTCGAAGTCGCGTTAAGGTTCCAGGCCGCGGGATATCAGGTGCTCGCATTTTTTGTGTCGGCATGTTCGGCGCCCGGGCATATCAGGTATAAGCAGATAAAAGAAATGTCCGATAGCGAGATGTTGAATCTGGTCGCTCAGATGACGGGCATGAACCCAGAATTTTTCGACGACGAAGAATTCTTGGTCGGCGTGCTGCCCACCTTGCGCGCGGCACGGGCAATCGCGGGTTATGACAGTCCGCCCGAGAAAAAGCTGACGTGTCCCATTTACGGCTTTATCGGGGATAAGGATTGGATAACCACCCGGGAAGACATGAACCCGTGGGGCGATCGGACGAGCTCCGAATTTGCGATGCGGGTATTTCCCGGCGACCACTTTTACCTCAACAACAATTTGCCAGAACTGGTCAACGACATCGAGACCAGAACGCTGGAGTGGTCGGACTCCTATTAGCTGGCCGGGTCGGGCCGGCTAAGCGAACCCGGTGGTCGCGCAGCCGCACTGCGCCACACGGGCGTCGACGCAGACTGGACCCCCGCACCCATACGAGACCGTCCCGAACGAGGATGCGGTGGCGTGCCAGCCCCCTGGGGTAGACCGCGCGTGCAGGCGATCCGGCGGACGCGGTCGCCGGAGGTGTTACCCTCGTCACAACGGGACGCTGGTGCCAAAAGCGGGCGGCCCCCGAGCGCACGAACCACTGGCTCAGTTCTCACACCGCCCACAGCCACCACAGATGTATCAGGAATCACAACAGTCACAGCAGCGAGCCGGCCCTTATGAGTCTTAGCGCAGATCAGGGCACTGCGCCCCCGGGCAGCGACCTCAAAGCTGGCTGTGTAAAGCATGAAAATTTTCCGATAACCCCCGCACCCCTACCGAGAGATGATTACCGTTGAACACGCGACTAGTTGTTCGGGGAGCGGGATTAGTCCAGGGTCGATCATCAAGGCGGCACACAGGCGTGCCCGGGTGGGGACGTAGGAAATCGTTAGATCGGTCTGGTCTGCACACACCTACCGGTTTCGGGGCAGCGGTCGCACCGCCCAGCGGTCCGATAAGCAACTCATCGGGTCAGCAGCAAAGAAAATGCGCATGCAGTCGAATGGGAGTTTAAACGCGATGCCGGTGACCGACGGTTCCCTCCCCGCTTTGCTCAAGCAGCGGGCCGATCAACAGGCGGACACCGCGGCATACACATTCATCGATTACGGTTTGGATCCTAAAGGGTTTGCTGAAACGCTGACTTGGTCGCAAGTATACGGTCGGGCGTGCGTTATCGCCGAGGAATTGACATTGTGCGGTGCGCCCGGCGATCGTGTGGCGATTCTGGCTCCACAGGGCTTGGAATATGTCGTTGCGTTCCTCGGTGCGCTACAGGCCGGATTTATCGCGGTTCCGCTTTCGACGCCGCAGTACGGCATTCACGACGATCGCGTCTCGGCGGTTCTGCGCGACTCCAAGCCGGTCGCCATTCTCACCACCTCGTCGGTGGCGGGTGATGTTTCGAAGTATGCGTGTGCGCAGAACGGCCAAACAGCTCCGGTCGTCATCGAAGTCGACCTGCTGGACCTCGACTCACCATGCGAGTCGACGGGTGTCCCGCGCCTGTCCAGTGGGGCCGCGTATCTGCAATACACCTCTGGATCAACGCGCACCCCGGCAGGTGTGATCGTTTCGCACAAGAACGTCATCGCAAATGTGACGCAGAGTCTCTACGGGTATTTCGGGGATCTCGCAAAAATCCCGAACGGCACCGTGGTCTCATGGCTGCCTTTGTTTCACGACATGGGTTTGATTCTCGGAATTTGCGCTCCGATGGTCGCGCAGCGAAGTGCGGTGTTGTTGAGCCCGATGGCGTTTCTACGGCGTCCCGCGTGCTGGATGCAGTTGCTCGCGACCAATCCGTCGTGCTTTTCCGCGGCGCCGAACTTCGCGTTCGAATTGGCGGTGCGCCGGACCTCCGACGATGACATGGCCGGATTGGACCTGGGCGACGTGGTGGGCATCGTCAGCGGCAGTGAGCGGATCCACGTCGCAACCGTGAAGCGTTTCACCGAGCGGTTCGCCAAATACAACCTCAGCCCCACCGCGGTTCGACCGTCCTACGGTCTGGCCGAGGCGACGCTGTACGTGGCGGCCCCCGAACCGGCAACCGCTCCAAGCACGGTTCGGTTCGACTACGAACACCTGACCGCCGGACAGGCCAAACGCTGCGGCACCGACGGTTCGGTCGGCACCGAACTCATCAGTTACGGATCGCCCAGTTCGTCTGCTGTTCGGATTGTCAACCCGGACACCATGGTTGAGAACATGTCCGGCGACGTCGGCGAGATCTGGGTGCACGGCGATCATGTGGCCCTGGGGTACTGGCAGAAGCCGGAGCAGACCAACCGCATCTTCAACGCCAAGATCGCCGATCCCGCGCCGGGAACACCGGAAGGCCCGTGGCTGCGCACCGGCGATCTGGGCGTCCTGTCCGAGGGTGAGCTGTTCATCATGGGCCGCATCAAAGACCTGTTGATCGTCGACGGCCGGAACCACTACCCCGACGACATCGAAGCAACGATCCAGGAGATCACCGGCGGCCGGGTCGCGGCGATCTCGGTGCCGGACGACATCACCGAACAGTTGGTGGCGATCATCGAACTCAAGAGACGCGGCGCGTCGGCCGAAGACGCCATGCTCAAACTGCGCTCGGTCAAACGCGAGGTCACCTCGGCGATCTCGAAATCGCACAGCCTGCGCGTCGCCGACCTGGTCCTGGTTTCTCCCGGCTCGATACCGATTACCACCAGCGGCAAGATCCGGCGTTCGGCCTGCGTGGAGCGCTACCAGAGCGACGGATTCAAGCGGCTGGACGTTGCGGTATGACGGCCAGCATCGGCGGCGAAGCCGATTTGCGCCACTGGCTGGTCGACTACCTGGTAACCAACATCGGCTGCACCCCCGACGAGGTCGATCCCAATCTGTCTTTAGCCGATTTGGGCGTGGGCTCTCGCGACGCGGTCGTGTTGTCCGGTGAGCTGACCGAACTGTTGGGCAAGACGGTGTCCCCGATCGACTTTTGGGAGCACCCAACCATCAACGACCTGGCCGCCTACCTCACCGCACCGGAACCCGACCCGGAATCTGCGGCCGCGCTCCGTCGCCCGGCGCACAACTCCCTCGAGGAGCCGATCGCCGTCATCGGAATGGGATGCCGCTTCCCGGGTGGCATATCTGGACCAGATGCGTTGTGGGACTTCCTGTGTGAGCGCCGTTCCTCGATCGGAAAGGTCCCCGACGAGCGCTGGGAGCTGTTCGACGACGGCTCGGCGGAGGTCAAGGCGGTGCTCGCCCGTACCACCCGGTGGGGCTCCTTCCTGACCGACATCGACGCGTTCGACGCGGAGTTCTTCGAAATCTCTCCCAGCGAAGCCGACAAGATGGACCCGCAGCAGCGCCTGCTGCTGGAGGTGGCGTGGGAAGCGTTGGAGCACGCGGGAATTCCGCCCAGCTCGTTGCGCCGTTCGCAGACGGGCGTGTTCGCGGGATCCTGCTTGAGCGAATACGGCGCCATCGCCTCCACCGATCTGGGGCAGATAGACGGCTGGAGCAATACCGGTGGCGCGATGAGCATCATCGCCAACCGGCTGTCGTACTTCCTTGACCTGCGCGGCCCGTCGGTGGCGGTGGACACCGCGTGCTCGTCGTCGTTGGTGGCCATCCATCTGGCCTGCCAGAGCCTTCGCACCCAGGACTCCCAGCTGGCGATCGCGGCCGGGGTCAATTTGTTGTTGTCGCCGGCGGTTTTTCGCGGTTTCGACCAGGTGGGGGCGTTGTCGCCGACGGGTCATTGCCGCGCCTTCGATGCGGCCGCCGACGGCTTTGTGCGCGGCGAGGGTGCCGGGGTGGTGGTGCTCAAGAGGTTGACCGACGCGCAGCGCGACGGCGACCGGGTGCTGGCGGTGATTTGCGGCTCGGCCGTCAACCAGGACGGCCGCTCGAACGGACTGATGGCCCCCAACCCAGCGGCGCAGATGGCGGTGCTGCGCGCCGCGTACAGCAACGCGGGCATGCAGCCCAACGAGGTCGACTACGTCGAAGCGCACGGTACCGGCACCCTGCTGGGCGACCCGATTGAGGCGCGCGCCTTGGGCACCGTCCTGGGCCGCGGACGCTCCCTCGACGCTCCCCTGCTGCTCGGCGCCGTCAAAACCAACCTCGGGCACACCGAGGCGGCGGCCGGGATCGCCGGGTTCATCAAGACGGTACTTGCGGTGCAGCGCGGCACAATTCCGCCCAACCAGCGCTTCGAGAGCCCCAACCCCCACATTCCTTTCGCCGACTTGCGGATGAAAGTCGTTGACGCGCAGACCGACTGGCCCGAAACCGGACACCCACGTCGGGCGGGTGTGTCGTCGTTCGGGTTTGGTGGCACCAATGCCCACGTCGTGATCGAACAAGGGCAGGAAGCACTTTCGCCAACCGAGCGACTTGCCGATCCGGTGTCGACGCTCGTGGTCGCGGGCAAGACGGCGCAGCGGGTTGCGGCGACGGCAGGGGTATTGGCCGATTGGTGGGAGGGTGCCGGGGCCGGGGCGGGTTTGGCGGAGGTGGCTCACACCGTTAATCACCACCGCTCCCGGCAGACCAAGTTCGCCACGGTGGTGGCGCGTGATCGTGAGCAGGCGGTGGCCGGGTTGCGCGCCCTGGCCGCCGGTCAACGGGTGCCAGGTGTTGTCGGCCCTCAGGACGGTTCGCCCGGGCCGGGCACGGTGTTCGTCTACTCCGGTCGCGGATCCCAGTGGGCCGGGATGGGTCGGCTTTTGCTGGCCGAGGAACCGGCATTTGCCGCCGCGGTCGCCGACCTGGAGCCAGATTTCGTTGCCCAGGCCGGTTTTTCGCTGCACGAGGTGCTGGCCGACGGTCGGGAACTAATCGGCATCGAGCACATCCAGCTGGGTCTGATCGGTATTCAGTTGGCGCTCACCGAACTGTGGCGCTCCTATGGCGTGCAACCAGACCTGGTCATCGGGCACTCCATGGGCGAGGTAGCCGCGGCCGTAGTCGCCGGCGCACTGACCCCCGCCCAAGGCCTACGCGTCACCGCCACCCGGGCACGGCTAATGGCCCCGCTGTCAGGCCAGGGCGCCATGGCGTTGCTCGAACTCGACGCCGCGGCCACCGAGGCACTGATCGCCGACTACCCGCAAGTGACTCTCGGCATTTACAACTCGCCACGCCAAAGCGTGATCTCCGGACCCACCACCGAGATCGAGGAGCTGATCACCGCGGTCCGCGCCCAAAACCGCTTCGCCGGCCGGGTCAATATCGAAGTGGCCCCGCATAATCCGGCCATGGACGCCCTGCAGCCGGCCATGCGCGCCGAGCTCGCCGACCTCACACCGCGCACCCCCACCATCCCGATCATCTCCACCACCTACCAAAACCCCACCGACACCCCGGTTTTCGACGCCCAACACTGGGCCACCAACATGCGCAACCCAGTACATTTCCAACACGCCATCACCCACGCGTCGGATCGCCACACCTGCCACACTTTTGTAGAAATCAGCCCCCACCCGCTACTCACCCAAGCCGTCATCGACACACTGCACGGAGCGCAGCACGGCACCAAATACATCAGCATCGGCACGCTGCACCGGGATACCGACGACACCATCACTTTTCACACCAATGTCAACACGGTGCACAGCGCCCACCCGCCGCACACTCCACACCCGCCGGAGCCGCACCCGGTCATCCCCACCACCCCCTGGCAGCACACCCGGCACTGGATCGACACCAAACGTGCTGTCAACTCCGTGGTTTCGGCCCCTGCCGCCGGCACACTGCTCGGCCAGCACAGTAGGGTTACCGCGGTAGACGGCGGCCTGCCGTCCCATCTCTGGCAGGCCCGGCTAGCACCGGACGCCAAGCCGTATCGGGGTCGGCACCGCTTTCACGGTGCCGAGGTGGTTCCCGCCTCGATCGTGCTGCGCACACTGCTCTGCGCCGCAAGAGAATTGGGCTACTCGGCGCTGTCTACGGTGCATTTCGACCAGCCCGTTTTCGCCGACCGGCCCCGACTGATTCAAGTGGTTGCCGACGACCAGTCGGTCAGCGTGGCCTCCCGCGCTGCCGACATCCCGTCGGATCGTTGGGTACGGCATGCGACCGCGCGGCTGTCGTCAGCGGAGCCTGTCCCGACTCAGACGGGCGTCGGCGGTCGGGTGTCTGCGGACGACATTCCAGACGTCACCGAACAACTCGCCATGCGCGGGGTCGACGGTCTGCCCTTCAAGTGGACATTGGACTCGTGGATCCCGACATCGACCGGCGTGCACGCGGCGGTTCAGCTGCCCGACGCGCTGCCCGACGGGTCGCTCGGGCCGCTGCTGGATGCGGCCGTTATCGTCGGGGCGCTGTCGGACGTGACCGATGGGCGCCTCTATGTTCCGGCCAGCATCGAAGCGGTGTCGCTGCACGGCGAGGCCACCGAAGCTCGCGGAAGCGTGACCCTCAGCAACATCGGCCCACACGATGACCACCGCGGTGTCGATGTCAGCGTCGCGCCACACGGCGGCTCACCGTGCTTGTCGATGCGGTCACTTCGGTATCGGGTATTGGATTTCGAAGCGGCGCCCGAGGGCCACCGCGACGTCGTGGGCCCCACGGACGCACGGAAGTTCGTGCACACACTGGACTGGCGGCCGCGCCCCGAACCGGTTGGGCTCGGAAGCGGCGCGGGTTCGCTGGCGGTTCTCGGCGCCGAGATGCTGCGAGATCGCCTCGCAGAGCGAGGTTTTGCGCCGGCGTCTGTTGCCGGGGCCCGCTACACACTTTACGTCGCCGAGTCGGCGGCCGACGACAGCCGCGAGAGCGATGTCGACTTCGCCGTGCGGGTCTGCGCCGAAATCGCCGACGTGGTACGGACGTTGGCGCAGCGCGCCGAGCCTGCCGCGCTGTGGATCGTCACGCGCGGCGTGCACGAATCAGCCACCCCCTCGGCACTGCGCCAGAGCTTTTTGTGGGGCTTGGCCGGGGTCCTGGCCAGCGAACACCCCGACCTGTGGGGCGGATTGGTTGACCTGCCCGAGGCGCAGTCCGAAGCACTTGACGAAGCCGCACCAACGCTGGCCACCCTGATACCGACTGCCAGCAAACAGATTCTGGTGCTGCGTGACGGCATCGTGCTGGCGGCGACGCTAGCGCCACTACGCGGCGAGCCAGCACGCCGGTCGGTGCAGTGCCGGCTCGACGCGGCCTACCTGGTGACCGGTGGAATGGGGGCGCTGGGCCTGCTGATGGCCGACTGGCTTGCCGACCGCGGCGCGCGCCGGCTGGTCCTGACCGGCCGAACCCCGTTGCCCGCCCGGCGCGAGTGGGATCTCGACTCGGATGATGCCGAGCTGCGTCGCAAGATCGCCGCGATCCGGGCGCTCGAAATGCGCGGTGTGACAGTCGAAGCCGTCGCTGTCGATGTCGGATGCCGCGACGAGGTACAGGCGCTACTGGACCGACGGGACCGTGACGGCGCCGCTCCCATCCGCGGCATCATCCACGCCGCGGGTGTCATCAACGATCAGCTGGTGACGACCATGACCGAGGACGCCGTTCGCGAAGTGGTGTGGTCCAAGATCGGCGGCGGCCAGGTACTGCACGAGGTGTTCCCGCCCGGCAGCGTTGACTTCTTCTTCCTGACCTCCTCGGCCGCAGCGGTTTTCGGCATCCCGGGACAGGGCTCCTACGCTGCTGCCAACGCCTACCTGGACGCCCTGGCGCGTGCCCGCCACCGACAGGGTTGCCACACCATGAGTCTGGACTGGGTGGCCTGGCGTGGACTCGGATTCGCTGCTGATGCGCAGATAGTCAGCGACGAGCTGCAGCGGATGGGCTCACGCGACATCACCCCGGCCGAAGCGTTCACCGCCTGGGAACACGTCGACGGCTACGACGTTGCGCAGGCTGTAGTCATACCGCTGCCCTCCGCAACGGACGAAACCACCACCGAGGAGAACTACCTGATCCCGACCCGGGACTGGACGCATCTGTCGGCGAGCGAGTTGGGCGCGGAGTTCGAAACTGGACTGCGCAGCATCATCGCGCGCGAACTGCGCATTCCCGAAACAGATTTGGACAGCCAGCGACCGTTTGCCGAGCTCGGGCTCAATTCCCTGATGGCAATGGCGATCCGACGTGAGGCCGAGCAGTTCGTCGGCATCGAGCTGTCGGCGACCATGCTGTTCAACCATCCGACGGTGGCGGCCCTGGCCGAGTATCTGGCCAAGCGCGTTGCACCGCAACACGATTCGCAGGAAAGCGAGATGGCCGAGCTGTCCGCCTCGGCCGGCAGTGTGTTGGACAGCCTCTTTGACCGCATCGAGTCGACGTCGTCTGACGCCAGCAAGGCCGAAAGGCCCGTTTGATGCGAACGGCTTTCAGCCGGATCTCCGGTATGAGCGCGCAGCAACGCGCCACTCTCACCAACGAATTCGAGAAGATCTCTCGAATCGCGGTAGCCGAACCAATCGCGGTGGTGGGGATCGGTTGTCGATTTCCCGGCGACGTGGTGGGACCGGAGAGCTTCTGGGATTTGTTGGTCGAGGGCCGCAACGCGATCTCGCCGGTGCCCGCCGACCGGTGGGATGCGGAGGCGTTTTACGACCCCGACCCGTTGACGCCGGGGCGGATGACTACGAAGTGGGGCGGTTTCGTCCCCGACATCGCGGGCTTCGATGCCGAGTTCTTCGGAATCACTCCCCGTGAAGCCGCGGCGATGGATCCCCAGCAGCGGATGCTGCTCGAGGTGGCGTGGGAAGCCCTCGAACATGCCGGCATCACACCGGATTCCCTGTCCGGCACCCGCGCCGGGGTGATGATGGGCGTCTACTTCAACGAGTACCAGTCCATGCTGGCCGCCAACCCGGACAACGTGGATGCCTACACCGGCACCGGAAATGCGCACAGCATCACGGTGGG
Organism: Mycobacterium asiaticum; assembly: GCF_001673365.1. Lineage (GTDB taxonomy): Bacteria > Actinomycetota > Actinomycetes > Mycobacteriales > Mycobacteriaceae > Mycobacterium > Mycobacterium asiaticum_A. The sequence goes on along the minus strand of NZ_LZLS01000175.1, from coordinate 24,494 downwards.
CCGTATCTCCTACCTGCTCGGGCTGCGGGGCCCGGCAGTAGCGGTGGACACCGCGTGCTCATCGTCGTTGGTGGCCATCCATCTGGCCTGCCAGAGCCTGCGATTGCGGGAGACCGACCTGGCGCTGGCCGGCGGAGTGAGCGTCACACTTCGCCCGGAAACCCAAATCGCCATCTCGGCATGGGGTTTGCTGTCCCCGCAAGGCCGTTGCGCCAGTTTCGATGCGGCGGCCGACGGCTTTGTGCGCGGCGAGGGTGCCGGCGTGGTGGTGCTCAAGCGGCTCACCGATGCGGTGCGCGACGGCGACCGGGTGCTGGCTGTGGTGCGTGGTTCCGCGGTCAACCAGGACGGCCGCTCCAACGGTGTCACCGCTCCAAGTACCGCCGCCCAGCGCGACGTGATCGCCGATGCGCTGCGCTCCAGCGACGTCGCACCCGAGACCGTGCACTACGTCGAGGCCCACGGAACCGGCACGGTGCTCGGCGACCCGATCGAATTCGAAGCGCTGGCTGCCACTTACGGTCTCGCCAAAGATCAGAGCACGTGCGCACTGGGCGCGGTGAAAACCAATCTTGGTCATTTGGAAGCCGCGGCCGGGATCGCTGGGTTCATCAAGGCCGCACTGGCGGTGCAGCGTGGCCAGATCCCGCCGAATCTGCACTTCTCGCAGTGGAATCCGGCGATCGACGCGGCCGCGACCCGATTCTTCGTGCCCACCGAGAACAGCCGATGGCCGACCACCGAGGGTCCCAGGCGAGCGGCGGTGTCGTCGTTCGGGTTGGGCGGTACCAATGCCCACGTCGTGATCGAACAAGGTCCAGACCTGGCGCCGGCAACCACGGCCGACACCGACACCGTGGTTTCGACGCTGGTGATCTCCGGTAAGACAGCGCAGCGGGTTGCGGCGACGGCGGGGGTGTTGGCCGACTGGCTGGAAGTTGCGGATCTGCCGCTCGTCGACGTGGCCCACACCCTGAACCATCACCGCACCCGTCATCCCCGGTTCGGCACCGTGGTGGCTCGTGATCGTGAGCAGGCGGTGGCCGGGTTGCGCGCCCTGGCCGCCGGTCAACGGGTGCCAGGTGTCGTCGGCCCTCAGGACGGTTCGCCCGGGCCGGGCACGGTGTTCGTCTACTCCGGTCGCGGATCCCAGTGGGCCGGGATGGGTCGGCTTTTGCTGGCCGAGGAACCGGCATTTGCCGCCGCGGTCGCCGACCTGGAGCCAGATTTCGTTGCCCAGGCCGGTTTTTCGCTGCACGAGGTGCTGGCCGACGGTCGGGAACTAATCGGCATCGAGCACATCCAGCTGGGTCTGATCGGTATTCAGTTGGCGCTCACCGAACTGTGGCGCTCCTATGGCGTGCAACCAGACCTGGTCATCGGGCACTCCATGGGCGAGGTAGCCGCGGCCGTAGTCGCCGGCGCACTGACCCCCGCCCAAGGCCTACGCGTCACCGCCACCCGGGCACGGCTAATGGCCCCGCTGTCAGGCCAGGGCGCCATGGCGTTGCTCGAACTCGACGCCGCGGCCACCGAGGCACTGATCGCCGACTACCCGCAAGTGACACTGGGCATTTACAACTCGCCACGCCAAAGCGTGATCTCCGGACCCACCACCGAGATCGAGGAGCTGATCACCGCGGTCCGCGCCCAAAACCGCTTCGCCGGCCGGGTCAATATCGAAGTGGCCCCGCATAATCCGGCCATGGACGCCCTGCAGCCGGCCATGCGCGCCGAGCTCGCCGACCTCACACCGCGCACCCCCACCATCCCGATCATCTCCACCACCTACCAAAACCCCACCGACACCCCGGTTTTCGACGCCCAACACTGGGCCACCAACATGCGCAACCCAGTACATTTCCAACACGCCATCACCCACGCGTCGGATCGCCACACCTGCCACACTTTTGTAGAAATCAGCCCCCACCCGCTACTCACCCAAGCCGTCCTCGACACACTGCACGGAGCGAGCCACCGAAGCATCGGGACGCTGCACCGCGACGCCGACGACACCATCACCTTCCGCACCAACCTCTACACGCTTCGCGCCCCGGACGCACCGCACCCGCCGGAGCCGCACCCCGCCATCCCCACCACCCCCTGGCAGCACACCCGGCACTGGATCGATATCGACGAGCCATCGTCAGAACGATTGAGCCGCAATCAGATTGCAATGTCGCCACCGCCCGGCGGCGGCAATACGGTCGCCGATTGGAGTTACCAGCTGGATTGGACCGTCGACCCGGCGCCGGCTGCCGAAGAGGTCAGCGGCGCCACCTGGCTGGTGTGTGCGGACCCGGCGCTAACCGCGGCGATCGTCGATGCCGCGCCATCGGAGGTCAGGACGCTGGTCTCGCCGATAGCAGACACCGACGCTTTGCACGACGCACTGCGCGGAGTGGACAGCGTGCTCTACGCTCCGCCGGTCACCGGCGAATTGCTGGATATCGACGCGGCCTACCGGTGGTTCCACGAGGTCCGCAAGCTCGCCGCGGAGATGGTCACCACGGGCTCGTCACAAAAGCTGTTCATCGTGACCCGCAACGCCCAACCGGTCTCCGAAGGCGACCGCGCCAATCCCACCCACGCGGTGCTGTGGGGCTTCGGTCGCTCCCTGGCATTGGAACATCCCGAGATTTGGGGCGGACTTCTCGACATCGACGACTCGATGCCAGCGGAGTTGGCAGCGCAGCAGGTGCTCGCCCACGCGTCCGGGACCGCGGAGGATCAAGTCGTCTTCCGCGCGGGCAACCGCCTGGTACCCCGGTTGCACTGGCGGCCGCTGCCCGCCGCCGCTCCGGCCGAACTCAGCGGCGACACCAGCCAATTGGTCATCGGCGCCACCGGCAACATCGGACCACACCTGATCCGTCAGCTCGCGCAAATGGGGGCGAAAACGATCGTCGCGGTCGCCCGCAAGGCCGGGGCGCTGGCCGAGCTGGCCAACAGCCTCGAAGGGACTGAACTGATCGAGGTGGCCGCCGACGCCACCGACGCCGCCGCAATGAGCGCACTGTTCGACCGGTTCGGAACCGACCTTCCGCCGCTGGAGGGCATCTATCTGGCCGCCTTCGCGGGCGGCCCGGTGTTGCTCTCGGAGATGTCCGACGACGACGTGGCCGCCATGTTCGGCCCCAAGCTCGACGCGGCGGCGCTGCTACACCGACTCTCGGTGCGGCAACTGCGCAAATGCCCAGTGCGGCACTTTGTTTTGTTCTCCTCGGTCTCGGGGATTCTGGGCTCCCGCTGGCTGGCGCACTACACCGCCACCAGCACCTTCCTCGACACGTTCGGTTATGCGCGTCGCGCCATGGGATTGCCGGCCACCGTAGTCGACTGGGGATTGTGGAAATCTCTTGCCGCGCAAAGTGATGCCAGCCAGGTCAGCACGGAATCCGGGTTGCAACCGATGGATGACACCATCGCCATAAGCGCACTGCCGCTGGCGATGAGCCTCGATGCCGGCGTGCGCTCGGCTGTCGTCGCTGCCGATTGGCCGTTGCTGGCGGCGGCTTTTCGCACGCGGGGCTCACTGCGCGTCGTCGAGGACCTGTTGCCCGTGGCCGACGTCAAGCTGCCGGAAAGCGAGTTCCGCAAGGCATTACGTGCCTGCGATGTTCACCGGCGCCACGATATGTTGCTCGATCAGGTCGGCCTGCTGGCCGCCGCGGTGATGGGAATGGCGGCCACCGAGACGCTCGATCCATCGACCGGCTTCTTCCAGCTCGGCATGGACTCGTTGATGAGCGTGACGCTGCAGCGGTCGTTGTCGGACAGCCTCGGCGAATTCCTGCCCGCTTCGGTGGTTTTCGACTATCCGAGCGTGTATGGCCTCACCGATTATCTGGCCACCGTGCTGCCCGAGTTCGCGGAGGTAACGGTCACCGCGGCCGAGCAACCCGATGACGTCTACGACGAGCTGAGCGAAGACGAGTTGTTGGCGCAGCTCTCAGAGAGACTGAGCCAGTGACCAATTCGTCTGCCCCGACACCGGACCGCCGGGCTATCATCACCGACGCGCTGCGCAAGATCGACGATCTGACTACGCGCCTGGAGATCGCGGAAAAGGCGGGTACCGAACCGATCGCGATCATCGGAATGGGGTGCCGCTTCCCGGGCGGAGTCAACAACCCGGATCAATTCTGGGACTTGTTGCGCGACGGTCGAAGTGGCATCGTGCGGGTGCCGGAGCAGCGGTGGGACGCCGGCGCGTACTACACCGACGACCACACCGTTCCGGGCACCATCTGCAGCCGGGAAGGCGGCTTCCTCACCGGGTGGCAGCCGGACGAGTTCGACGCGGAGTTCTTCTCGATCTCACCGCGCGAAGCGGCGGCAATGGACCCGCAACAACGGCTGCTGATCGAGGTCGCCTGGGAAGCGCTGGAGCACGCCGGCATCCCACCGCAGACCATTCGCGGGACGCAGACCGGAGTATTCGTCGGCGTCACCGCCTATGACTACATGCTCACGCTGGCCGGCCGATTGCGGCCCGAAGACCTCGATGCCTATATACCGACCGGGAATTCGGCGAACTTCGCCGCGGGACGCCTGGCCTACATCCTCGGGGCTCGCGGCCCCGCCGTAGTTCTCGACACGGCCTGCTCGTCGTCCCTGGTGGCCGTGCATCTGGCATGTCAGAGCCTGCGCCTGCGCGAAAGTGACATGGCGCTGGTCGGTGGCACCAACCTGCTGCTCAGCCCGGGACCCAGCATCGCGTGCTCGCGCTGGGGCATGTTGTCCCCGGAGGGCCAGTGCAAGACCTTCGACGTGTCTGCCGACGGCTACGTGCGCGGCGAGGGTGCCGGCGTGGTGGTGCTCAAACGGTTGGACGACGCGGTGCGCAACGGCAACCGCATCCTTGCCGTGGTGCGCGGTACGGCGGTCAACCAGGACGGTGCCAGCAGTGGGGTCACGGTTCCGAACGGGCCGGCGCAACAGGCGCTTCTGCGCACCGCGCTGACGTCGTCGAAGCTGGCCCCGGCCGAGATCGACTACATCGAGGCCCACGGCACCGGTACCCCACTGGGCGATCCCATCGAACTCGATTCCCTCAGCAAGGTTTTCGACGACCGGGAAAATTCGGCTCCGTTGGTGATCGGGTCGGTGAAGACGAACATCGGTCACCTGGAAGCCGCGGCGGGTGTCGCCGGCCTGATGAAGGCCGTGCTCGCCATCCGCAATGGCCACATTCCGCGCCACCTGAACTTCCAGCAATTGACGGCGCACGCCGGCGCGGGTGCGACCCGGCTGAACATCGCGGCCCAGCCGGTCCAATGGCCGGCCACCGGTCGGCCCCGCCGGGCGGGGGTGTCGTCGTTCGGCGTAAGCGGGACCAATGCGCACGTGGTGATCGAACAGGCGCCCGAAACCGTTGTACCACCAGCCTTTCAAGGCTTCCCCGAGCCTGCCGTGTCGACGTTGGTGGTTTCGGGCAAGACACCACAGCGCGTGGCGGCGACGGCGGCGGTGCTGGCCGACTGGATGGAAGGGTCCGGTGCCGAGGTGCCACTGGCCGACATCGCCCACACCCTCAACCATCACCGGCCACGGCAAACCAAGTTCGGCACGGTGGCCGCCCTGGACCGCGACCAGGCGCTGGCCGGCTTGCGTGCCCTCGCCTCGGGCGAACCGGGTCCCGGAGTGGTGGGCCCGCGCGAAGCCGCCGTCGGACCGGGCACCGTGTTCGTCTACTCCGGACGCGGATCACAGTGGGCCGGAATGGGCCGTCAACTGTTGGCCGACGAACCGGCTTTCGCCGAAGCTGTTGCCCAATTGGAGCCGGATTTCGTTGCCCAGTCTGGTTTTTCGCTGCATAACGTCCTGGCCACCGGTAGCGAACTTCTCGGCATTGAGCAGATCCAGTTGGGCCTGATCGGGATGCAGTTGGCGTTGACCGCGTTGTGGCGCTCCTACGGGGTGACACCCGACGCGGTGATCGGCCATTCGATGGGCGAAGTGGCCGCCGCGGTGGTGGCCGGGGCGCTGACTCCTGCCGAAGGGCTGCGGGTGACCGCTACACGGTCACGACTGATGGCGCCATTGTCCGGGCAAGGCACGATGGCACTGCTGGAACTACCTGCCGCCGCCACCGAGGCGCTGATCGCCGACTATCCGCGAGTTACGTTGGGCATCTACGCTTCGCCGCGCCAAACGGTGATCTCCGGACCCACCGCCACCATCGACGAAGTCATCGCCAAGGTGCGCGCAGATGGCGGCTTCGCCAGCCGGGTCAACATCGAAGTCGCCCCGCACAACCCGGCGATGGATGCACTACAGCCCCAGATGCGTTCGGAATTGACCGATCTCACTCCGCGCCCCCCGACCATCCCGATTATCTCCACCACCTACGCCGACCTCGGTAGCCGCCCGAGGTTCGACGCCCAACACTGGGCGACGAACATGCGCAACCCGGTGCGCTTCATGCAGGCTATCGAGGCCGCGGCCGAGCAGCACGCCTGCCACACGTTCATCGAGATCAGCGCCCACCCACTACTGACCCACTCGATCAGCGACATCCTCAGCAGCACCGGCGAGGCGTCCAACTTCGTCAGCATTGGCACGCTGCAACGCGATACGCACGACACCCTGACCTTTCACACCAACCTCAACGCCGCCCACACCACCCGCCCGCCTGTCACCCCGCATCCAGCCGAACCGCACCCCGTGCTGCCCACCACCCCGTGGCAACACGGCCGGCACTGGATCGACGCAACATCGTCGGCGTTCCATACCGGCGACACACACCCGCTGCTGGGCATCGGCGTCACCGACCCCACCAACGGAACCCGCGTGTGGGAAAGCGAACTCGGACCGGATCTGCTGTGGCTCGGCGATCACGTCATCGACGATCTCGTGGTGCTGCCGGGTGCCGCATACGCCGAGGTCGTGCTGGCGGCTGCGGCCGACACCTACCCCGACGATGGGCCCTGGACGATCAGCGAGCTGGAGCTTCATCAGATGCTGCACGTGACCGAGGGCACCGTCCTGGTCACCACGCTCTCCGGAGACGAGCAACGGTGCCGGGCCGAAATACGCACCCGCAGTGGAGCTTCCGGATGGGTCGTGCACGCCACCGCCGCTCTGACGCGTGCGACCGACGATGCGGTACCGCCGGCCCAGGCGCCGGTCGCCGAGCAGCCCGATCGGCTAGACCCCGACGATCTGTATCAACGGCTGCGCGGCGCCGGTCAGCAACACGGACCGGCGTTTCAGGGAATCACCGGGCTGGTCCTCATGGGATCGGGCGCGGCCCGCGCCGAAGTGCGACTACCGTCGTCGGCCCGAACGGGTTCCCGAAACTTCCTGCTACACCCGGTGATGATGGACATCGCGTTGCAGACGCTCGGCGCCACCCGGGTCGCAACCGAGCTGGCCGGCGGCCACGGCGCTCGGCAGACCCTGGTGGTGCCAGTGCGTTACGCGGGCGTGCACGTGTACGGGGACGTCACCCGCGGCACCCGCGCGGTCGGTTCGCTAACCGCTACTGACGGTCGGCTCGTCGGCAACGTGGTGCTGACCGATTCCGACGACCAACCGCTGCTCGTGATCGACGAAGTCGAGATGGCGGTGCTCGGATCAGGCGGCGGGGCAACCGAAGTCACCGACCGCCTGTATTCCTTGGAGTGGGAGCCCGCACCGGCGCCGATGGCCGGCGAGCCTCCGAAAGCTTTGTTGTTGATCGGCGACAACACTTCCGGCGACGCGCTGCGCTCGACGCTGCGCGAGCGCATCGCCGAGGTCGAGTTGGTCTCCCCGGATGACGAAGCGAGATTGCACGCGGCGCTCACCCGACCCTGGGACGGCATCGTCGTGGTCTGCCCGCCACGATCCAGCGACGAAGCGTTGCCGGCCGAGACGCAACTGGACTTGGTGCAGACGCGCACCCTGCTGGTCGCGAAAGTCGTCGAAAAGCTGACGCGGATGGGTGCCCGCAAGAGCCCGCGGCTGTGGATCGTGACCCACGGCGCGGCCCAACTGCATCCCGGCGCACCGGTCACGCTGGCGCAGACGGGGTTACGTGGCCTTGCCCGGGTGCTGGCCTTCGAGCATTCGGAGCTTCGGGCTACCCTGGTCGATGTCGAACCGGAAGGTTCACTGGCCGACCTGACCGAGGAGCTGCTCGCCGGTTCCGACCACGACGAGATCGCCTACCGCGACGGCCAACGTTACGTGAACCGACTGGTGCCTGCGCCCACCACGCCTAAAGGTGAACTGGTCAATGAAACCCGCTACACCGTAGTCGATCTCGATGGGACCGCGGCGGTGCGACTGCAGGTCGATCAGGCCGGACGGCTGGACGCACTGAACCCGCACCAGGTGCGGCGGATCACGCCGCACGCCGATCAGGTCGAAGTTCGGGTCGTGGCAGCGGGACTCAACTTCAGCGACGTACTCAAGGCAATGGGCGTGTACCCCGGGCTGGACGGGGCCGCGCCAGTGATCGGTGGCGAATGCGTCGGCTACGTGACCGCGATCGGTGACGAGGTCGACTCGGTCGAAATCGGCCAGCGGGTCATCGCTTTCGGCCCCGGCACATTCGCGACTCACCTGGGCACGATTGCCGACCTCGTAGTTCCCATCCCGGACACGCTGCCCGACCACGAGGCCGCCACGTTCGGCGTCGCATACCTAACGGCCTGGCACTCGCTGTGTGAGGTCGGGCGGTTGGCGCCGGGTGAACGTGTGCTGATCCATTCCGCCACTGGCGGAGTCGGATTGGCGGCGGTCTCGATCGCGAAGATGGTTGGTGCGCGGATCTATACGACCGCGGGAACCGACGCCAAGCGTCAGATGCTAGCCGGGCTCGGCGTCGAATACGTCGGCGACTCGAGAAGTGTCGACTTCGCCGACGAGATTCTTGAGCTCACCGACGGCTACGGCGTCGATGTCGTACTCAATTCGCTGACGGGCGAGGCGATTCGGCGTGGCGTGCAGATGCTCGCGCCCGGCGGCCGATTCATCGAACTGGGCAAGAAGGACGTCTACGCCGACGCAAGTCTGGGATTGGCCGCGCTGGCGAAAAGTGCGTCGTTCGCCGTCGTCGACCTCGACCTCAATCTCAAGCTACAGCCGGCGAAGTACCGCCGCTTGCTGCAGGACATCCTCGAACACGTGGCCGACGGGCGACTGGAGGTGCTTCCGGTCACCGAATTCAGCCTGCACGACGCAGCCGACGCGTTCCGGCTCATGGCCTCCGGTAAACACACCGGCAAAATCGTGATCTCGATACCGAACACCGGCAGCATCAAGGCGATCGCGTCGCCGCCTCCGCAACCACTGGTCAGCCCCGATGGGGGTTACCTGATCGTCGGCGGCATGGGCGGGCTGGGTTTCGTGGTAGCCCGGTGGCTCGCCGAGCAAGGCGCAGGATTGATTGTCCTAAACGGCCGTTCGGAGCCCGCCGACGATGTGCGGGCGGCCATAGAGGAACTCAGCGCGGCGGGACACCGGGTCGAGGTGGTGACCGGGGATATCGCCGAACCCGGCACCGCCGACCGACTGGTACGCACGGTCGAGGATGCCGGTTTCCGGTTGGCCGGCGTGCTGCACAGCGCAATGGTTCTGGCCGACGAGATCGTGCTGAACATGACGGCTTCGGCCGTCAGAAAAGTGTGCGCCCCCAAGGTGATCGGCAGCTGGCGGCTGCATCAAGCGACCGCCGATCACGATGTCGACTGGTGGCTGACCTTCTCTTCGGCCTCGTCATTACTCGGCACGCCCGGGCAAGGCGCGTACGCCGCCGCGAACTCGTGGGTCGACGGCCTTGTCGCGCAACGGCGTGCGGCCGGGCTCGCGGCCGTCGGGATCAACTGGGGCCCATGGGCCGAGGTCGGTCGCGCGCAGTTCTTCAAAGATCTCGGCCTCGCGCTGATCTCTATCGAGGACGGTCTGGCGGCGATGCAGACGGTGCTCGCCGCCGACCGTGCGCGCACCGGCGTGCTCAATCTCGATGCGCGGCAGTGGTTTCAGTCGTTTCCGGCCGTCGCGGGGTCGTCGTTGTTCGCCAAGTTGCACGACGCGGCGGCCCTCAACGGGGCACAACGCCGGGGCGGCGGCAAGGTCCGGGCCGAATTGGATGCCCTCGACGCGGCCGAACGCCCCGCCCATTTGGCAGCCGCGATCGCCGAGGAGATTCGCGCGGTGCTGCGTTCTGGCGACCCTATCGACCACAACCGGCCGTTGGAAACGCTCGGCCTCGACTCGCTGATGGGCCTCGAACTGCGGAACCGACTGGAAGCGAGCCTGGACATCACCTTGCCGGTCGCGTTGGTCTGGGCCTACCCGACGATCAGCGATCTGGCAACCGTCCTGTGCGAGCGAATGGATTACGCCCCACCAGTGCTGGCCCAGGAACTCTCCGACTCCTGCGAACCCGAATTGTCCGAGGAGGAGTTGGAGTTGCTCGCCGATCTGGTTGATGCGAGCGAGCTCGAAGCCATGACGAGAGGCGATTCATGACGAGTCTGGCGGAGCGCGCGGCACAGCTGTCGCCGAACGCCCGGGCGGCCCTGGCGCGCGAGTTGGTCCGGGCCGGGACTCCCTTTCCGACCGATATCGCGGAGCCGGTTGCCGTTGTGGGCATCGGTTGTCGCTTCCCGGGCAATGTCACTGGGCCGGACGGCTTTTGGCAGTTGTTGGTCGACGGTGTGGATGCCATCACCGAAGTGCCGCCGCAGCGGTGGGATGCCGACGCGTTCTACGACCCGGACCCGCAGGCCTCTGGGCGGATGACCACCAAGTGGGGCGGTTTTGTCTCCGACGTCGACGCGTTCGACGCCGACTTTTTCGGCATCACGCCGCGCGAGGCCGTGGCGATGGATCCGCAGCACCGCATGCTGCTCGAGACCGCCTGGGAGGCGCTGGAACACGCCGGCATCCCGCCGGATACGTTGAGCGGCAGCCGAACCGGCGTCATGATGGGGCTGTCGTCGTGGGATTACACGATCGTCAACATCGAACGCCGAGCCGATATCGACGCCTACCTGAGCACCGGCACCCCGCACTGCGCGGCAGTAGGACGCATTTCGTACCTGCTGGGATTGCGCGGTCCGGCCGTGGCAGTGGATACCGCTTGCTCGTCGTCCTTGGTGGCAATTCACTTGGCGTGCCAGAGCCTACGGCTGCGCGAGACCGACGTGGCCCTGGCCGGCGGGGTGCAGCTCACCTTGTCACCGTTCACCGCGATCGCCCTGTCCAAGTGGTCGGCGTTGTCGCCGACCGGACGGTGCAACAGCTTTGACGCCAACGCGGACGGATTCGTGCGCGGTGAGGGCTGTGGCGTGGTGGTGCTCAAGCGTCTGGCCGATGCGATCCGGGATCAGGATCAGGTGCTGGCGATCGTCCGCGGGTCGGCGACCAACTCCGACGGTCGATCCAACGGCATGACCGCACCGAACGCGCTGGCCCAACGCGATGTGATCACCTCAGCACTACGGCTCGCCGACGTCACCCCCGAGAGCGTCCACTACGTCGAAACACACGGCACCGGAACTATTCTGGGTGACCCCATCGAGTTTGAGTCGCTTGCCGCCACGTACGGGCTTGCTAAAGGCCAGACCGGCACCACGTGCGCGTTGGGCTCGGTCAAAACCAACATCGGCCATCTCGAGGCAGCCGCCGGTGTGGCCGGGTTCATCAAGGCGGTGCTCGCGGTCCAGCATGGGCACATTCCGCGCAACCTGCACTTCAGCCGCTGGAACCCCGCCATCGACGCGGCCGCGACGCGTCTGTTCGTGCCCACCGAAGGCACCCCGTGGCCGGCAGCCGCGGGTCCGCGCCGAGCGTCGGTCTCATCGTTCGGCCTGAGCGGTACCAATGCGCACGTAGTGATCGAGCAGGCGCCGGACACGCCCACCACAGACATCTCTGCACCCGTTGTGGCACAGCATGTTTCGACACTGACCGTGTCAGGCAAGACGACGCGGCGGGTAGCCTCGATGGCGGGCGCACTGGCCGACTGGATGTCCGGGCCGGGCGCCACCGCGCCGCTGGCCGACGTGGCGCACACACTCAACCGGCACCGGGCACGGCATGCCAAGTTCGCCACCGTGGTCGCGCGCGACCGCGCGGAGGCGATCGCCGGGCTACGCGCGCTGGCAGCGGGTGAGCCGCGTGTCGGTGTGGTGGGTTGCGAGCAGCATGCGTTCGCACCTGGCCGGGTCTTTGTGTATTCGGGTCAAGGCTCCCAGTGGGCCGGCATGGGACGGCAGTTGCTTGCCGAGGAGCCGGCGTTCGCCAAGGCTGTTGCGGAGCTGGAGCCGATATTTGCTGCGCAGGTTGGCTTTTCGCTGCAGCAGACGCTTGCCGACGGCGACGAGGTGGTCGGTATTGACCGCATCCAGCCGCTGCTGGTGGGGATGCAGTTGGCGCTGACAGAGCTGTGGCGGTCCTACGGAGTGTCTCCGGATGCGGTGATCGGTCACTCGATGGGCGAGGTTACCGCGGCGGTGGTGGCCGGCGCATTGACGACCGAGCAGGGCTTGCGGGTGATCGCCACCCGGTCGCGGTTGATGGCGCGGCTATCCGGGCAGGGCGCCATGGCCCTACTCGAGGTAGACGCCTCGGACGAGCAAGGAATCACCTCGTTTCTCGCCGACTATCCGGACGTGACGCTCGCGGTGCATGCCTCGCCGCGCCAGGCGGTGATCGCCGGTCCGCCGGAGTCGGTGGACGCGGTGATCGCCGCGGTGGCGAGCCACAACCGGTTGGCGCGCCGCATCGAAGTGGACGTGGCCTCACACCACCCGATCGTCGATCCGATACTGCCCGAGTTACGCACCGCGCTGGCGGATTTGGTTTCGCAAAGCCCGAGCATCCCGCTTTTCACCACCGTTTACGAGAGCGATCCGCCGGCGATGGATGCCGCCTACTGGTCGGCCAACCTGCGCAGTCCGGTGCGCTTCCACCAGGCCGTGACTCGAGCGTTTGCCGCAGGTGCCCGACCCATCTTCGTCGAGATGAGTCCGCACCCGGTGCTGACCCACGCCATAACCGACACCCTGGACCCCGACTCCGTCCATACCGTAGCCCACACCGTCTTAGGGGCGATGAACCGTGATCAGGACCAGACTTTGTTCTTCCATGCTCAACTCGCCACGGTCGGGGTGGCAGCACCCGAGAACGGCGGTCGCCTCGTCGACCTGCCGCCCACACCGTGGCAACGCAGCAGGTTCTGGGTTGCGGATCGTTCGGCGATGGCGGAATTGGCCGCCAGCCATCCCCTGCTCGGCGCGCACATCGAAATGCCCTCGGGCGCAAGCCATGTCTGGCAGTCCGATGTGGGCACCGACACCTGCCCCTGGTTGGGCGACCACAAGGTGTTCGGTCAGCCCATCATGCCGGCCGCGGGATTTGCCGAAATCGCCTTAGCTGCGGGCCGAGAAGCACTCGGCGCGGACGGCGCAAACACGATCATCCGCCAGCTGGAAGTCGAACAGATGCTTCCACTGGCCGGCCACACCCAGCTGACCACACAGTTGGTTCGCAACTCCGACAGCACGATTCGGGTGGAGATCTATTCCCGCTCGACTTCCGGTGAGTTCATCCGGCACGCCGTGGCCAGGGTCGAACAGGAGCCTGTGACAGCGCCGCGCGGTTACGACGAGCCAACTGCTGCTTCGCTGGCGGCCACCGTGTCGCCTGCCGACTTCTACACTTTGTTGCGTCAGACCGGTCAGCACCACGGTCCCGCCTTCGCGGCTCTGACCCGAATCACGCGAATGCCCGATGGCTCTGCCGAAACCGAGATCACCGTTCCCGACGAGGTTCCCCGGCATCCGGGGTACCGACTCCACCCCGTCGTGTTGGATGCGGCCCTGCAAAGCCTGGGCGCCGCGTTGGCCGACTCCGAGACCGCGGTTTCGGTTGAATCCAGTTACCTGCCGGTGTCGTTCGAGACGATCCGGGTGTACCGCAATCTCGGCCGGCAGGTCCGTTGTCGCGCGTATCTGACCAGTCTTGAGGACGGGTCGGGCAAGTTGGGCAAGGTCGCGTTGATAGACGGTGCCGGCCACGTTGCGGCCGAGGTGGACGGCATCTACCTACGCCGCATCGAACGGCGCGCGGTGCCACTGCCGCTGACGCAGAAGGTCTTCGACGCGCAATGGGTCGAGAGCCCCATCGCGGCCGAGTCGGCGTCGGAGGCCCAGCGCGGTAGTTGGCTGATTCTCAACACTCAAACCGGCTCTCTGGCAGATGAATTCGCCGAATCGTGGCGCTCACCGGCGCGGCGCGTGCACACCGCCGATCTGCACGACGAGGCCGCCGTGCTCGCGGCTTTTGCCGAAACGGCAAGCGATCCGCAACACCCGCCGTTGGGCCTCGTCGTTTTCGTCGGCGGCGCGCCGGCCAACTTGGACGACGCCTTGGTGGCGGCGCGCGAGGCGGTGTGGTCGATTACGACCGTCATTCGCGCGGTGGTCGGCACCTGGCACGGCCGATCACCGCGGCTGTGGCTAATCACCGAGGGCGGACTTGCCGTGCATGACGGCGATCCGGTGTCCCCCGCGACCGCCGCCTTGAAGGGTCTGGTTCGCGTCCTGGCTTTCGAGCATCCGGACCTGCGCGCCAGCTTGCTGGATCTGGATATCGCACGACACCCACTTTCCGCGCTGAGTGCTGAGCTGCATGCCGGCGGCGCACAGAACATCAACGACGACGTGATTGCCCGACGAGGTGACCGCCGATTCGTCGAACGGCTTTCGCACGCCAATCTCGATACGGGCAAGCACAATCCGGTGGTGCGCGGCGGCGCGTCCTACATCGTCACGGGCGGTCTCGGCGGCCTCGGTCTGGTGGTCGCGCGCTGGCTGGTGGACCGCGGCGCGGGCCGCGTCATCCTCAACGGCCGCAGCGAGCCCACTGACGATGCGCGCAAGGTGCTCGACGAGTTGGAAGCTCGCGCCGAAATCGTGGTTATACCAGGCGATGTGGCGGCACCGGGTGTGGCCGAGTGCCTCATCGAGACAGCCGGCAAAGCGGAGTTGCGCGGTATCGTGCACGCCGCGGCGGTGATCGAAGACAGCCTGGTCTTCTCCATGACCAAAGAGAACCTGGCGCGCGTGTGGGCGCCCAAGGCGGCCGGGGCGCTGCGGTTGCACTACGCCAGCATCGACTGCGAGCTGGACTGGTGGCTCGGATTCTCCTCCGTCGCTTCGCTGTTGGGCTCTCCCGGGCAGGGCGCATATGCGTGTGCCAGCGCGTGGCTGGACGCTCTGGTTGCCTACCGCCGCTCGTGCGGTCTTCCGGCGGCGGTGATCAACTGGGGACCGTGGTCGGAAGTGGGCGTCGCCCAGGCGCTGGTGGGCAGCGTGCTGGACACGATCACTCCGGCCGAGGGCATCGAGGCCCTCGACACGCTGCTGGCCGCCGACCGCGCGCTGACCGGGGTTGCCCGGCTGCGTGCGGACCGGGCCCTGATCGCGTTCCCCGAGATGCGCGAAATCGGCTATTTCACCGAGGTGGTCGAGGAACTGGACACCGCGGGCGACCTCGGCGACTGGGCCGGTCCCGAAGCGCTTGCCGGTCTGGACTTCGCCGAAGCCCAACGCGTCGCGACCGAGCGAATGTGTGCGCGCATCGCGGCGGTGATGGGCTACCCCGACCGTTCCATGGTCGATCCGGCGGTGGCCCTGACCGAGCTCGGCCTGGATTCGCTGATGGCGGTGCGCATCCGCAACGGCGCGCGAGCGGACTTCGGGGTCGAGCCACCGGTGGCCCTCATCCTGCAAGGGGCGTCCCTGCAAGATCTGACGGCTGACCTATTGCGCCAACTCGGGCTGTCGAACCCCGAAATAGCTTCTGCAGCAACCGATACCGTTCGCGACCGGGCCCAACAGCGCGCGGCAGCGAGACGTGGCGCCGCGATGCGGACTCGAACCAGACCCAGACCTGAAGTACAGGGAGGACAAAACCAGTGAGCATTCCCGACAACGCGATCGCGGTCGTCGGCATGGCTGGCAAATTCCCAGGAGCCAAAGACCTTTCGGCCTTCTGGAGCAACCTGCGCCGCGGCAAGGAGTCGATCGCCACCCTGTCCGAGCAGGAACTGCGCGACGAGGGCGTCAGCGACCAGACCCTGGCCAATCCCGCGTATGTGCGTCGCGCACCGCTGCTCGACGGAATCGATGAATTCGATGCAGACTTCTTCGGACTGCCGCCGCTGGCCGCCCAAGTGCTGGATCCCCAACATCGCTTGTTTCTGCAGTGCGCGTGGCATGCACTCGAGGATGCCGGTTGCGACCCGGCCCGCTACGACGGCTCCATCGGCGTGTACGGAACCAGTTCTCCCAGCGGCTATCTCCTGCACAACCTGATGTCCCACCGCGACCCGAACGCCATGCTGGCCGAAGGACTCAACTTCGACCAGTTCAGCTTGTTCTTGCAGAACGACAAGGACTTTCTGACCACCCGGATATCGCACGCGTTCAATCTGCGCGGTCCCAGCATCGCCGTACAGACCGCATGCTCTTCGTCACTGGTGGCGGTGCACCTGGCCTGCCTGAGCTTGCTGTCCGGCGAATGCGACCTGGCGCTGGCCGGCGGGTCGTCGCTGTGCATCCCGCACCGCGTCGGCTATTGGACCTCGCCAGGCTCGATGGTGTCCGCGGTCGGCCACTGCCGGCCCTTCGACGTACGCGGTGACGGCACGGTTTTCGGCAGCGGCGTCGGCATGGTTGCCCTCAAGCCGCTGCAGGCCGCCCTGGACAATGGGGACCGGGTTCACGCCGTCATCCGCGGGTCGGCGATCAACAACGACGGGTCGGCGAAAATGGGATTCGCCGCACCGAGCGCGTCGGCGCAAGCGGACTGCATCGCCGAAGCCCACGCCGTAGCCGAGGTCGACGCCTCGACCATCGACTATGTGGAGACTCACGGCACCGGCACTCCGCTGGGCGATCCCATCGAAATCCAGGGATTGCGAACGGCATTCGAGGTTTCCGAGCAGCCCCGGTCCCGCCCATGCGTTATCGGTTCGGTCAAATCCAATATCGGCCACCTGGAAGTAGCCGCCGGCATCGCGGCCCTGATCAAGACGATCCTCTGTCTGAAGAACAAGGCGATCCCGGCGACGCTGCACTTCACCAGCCCCAACCCGGAACTGCATCTCGACGAGACGCCGTTCACCGTGCAAAGCCGTTATGGTGCTTGGGAATCCGATGACGTGCGCCGCGCCGGAGTGAGTTCCTTCGGGATCGGCGGCACCAACGCGCACGTCGTGCTCGAGGAGGCGCCGCAGCTCGAGCCGCACGCCGAACCAGCCGGGCCTCAGGTGCTGCTGCTATCGGCGCGAACGGCAGCAGCCCTCGGCGAGGCGCGGACCGCCCTGGCCTCAGCACTGGAGCACCCGAACGCACCGGACCTGTCCGACGTCGCGCACACGCTGGCCGGCCGGCGCAGACACGAGGTCACCATGGCCGCCGTCGTCGCCGACCGGGCGCAGGCCGTCACCCTGCTGCGGGCCGCCGAGCACGATAACGTCTTCGTCGGCAAAGGCGCAGCAGATAACGCCGGCACCGACCGGGTGGTCTTCCTGTTCCCGGGTCAGGGCGCCCAGCACGTTGAGATGGCCAAGGGCCTCTACGAGACCGAGCCCGTTTTCGCCGAACATTTCGACGCCTGCGCGACGGCCTTTCAAACCGAGATGGGCCTGGACCTACACGACGCCGTTTTCCCGTCCGGCCAAGGCAACCCAGCAGACCTGGAGCGCATCGACCGGTCGCAGCCGGCGTTGTTCACCGTCGAGTACGCGCTGGCGAAACTGGTCGAGAGCTACGGCGTGCGGGCCGGCGCCTACATCGGTTACAGCACCGGCGAATACATCGCTGCCACGCTGGCCGGGGTGTTCGACCTGCAGACCGCGATCAAGACGGTGGCGTTGCGGGCGCGCCTGATGCATGAGGCGCCGCCCGGCGCCATGGTCGCGGTCGCGCTGAGCCCCACTGACATCGCCCAGCACCTGTTGCCCGGCGTTGAAGTGTCCGCGGTCAACGATCCCGGCAACTGCGTTGTCGCCGGCCCCAAGGACGCGATCCGCGCCTTCACCCAACGTCTAGGCGAGCACGGCATTCCGGTGCGGCGGGTGCGCGCGACGCACGCGTTCCACACCAGCCAAATGGATCAGATGCTGCCCGAATTCGAAGAATTCCTGTCCGGTCAGCGGTTAACGGTGCCGAACACGCGACTGCTGAGCAACCTCACCGGAACCTGGCTGACCGACGAGCAGGCCACCGACCCGGCCACCTGGACCCGTCAAATCCGGTCCACCATCCGGTTCGCCGACGAACTCGACGCCGTGCTCAACGATCCCGATCGGATTCTGGTCGAGGTCGGCCCAGGCGGCAGCCTGACCGTTTCGGCGATCCGGCACCCCAAGTGGTCCAACGGTAACCGCTCGGTTCGGCTGATGCGCCACCCCATCCAGCAGGCCGACGACCGCGACACCTTTCTGCGCGCACTCGGCGAACTATGGTCGGCGGGTGTCGAAATCGATTGGACGCCCAGGCATCCGGAAGCACCGCGGCTCGTCTCGTTGCCCGGCTACCCGTTCGAGCGGCAGCGACACTGGGTCGACGCGAAGGCAGCCGTACCCGCACCCGCAGCCAATAACGGCGCGTCGGTCGGTGCACACGCCCCCGCCGCGGCCACCGTGGACGCGACCGGCCCATCCCAGACCGCGGTGACGTTACAACGCATCTGGGAGCAGTGCCTGGGAGTCAGCGCGATCGAACCCACCGCCAACTTCTTTGACCTGGGCGGTGATTCGCTGATGGCGATCAGCATCGCGATGACAGCCGCCAACGAGGGCTTGACCATCACACCGCAGGATCTCTACGAACACCCCACCCTGATATCGCTCACCGCCGCCGTGGACGCCGCGTTCGCGGCCAGCGGGCTGGTCAAACCACCAGCGCCGGAGGCAGATCCGGCCGTCCTGCCGAACACCACCTACTTTCTGGAACGTGGGTTGCGCGACGGCGGCCGGTGGCGAGTGCCGCTGCTGCTACGCCTGGACCCCAAGGTCACCCCGGAGGACATCCGCACGGTGCTGACCGCAGTAATCAACCACCACGACGCATTGCGCCTGGAACTCGTCGACAACGCCGGCGTGTGGGAACAACGTATCGGCCCGAAGACGGAATTCACCGCGCTGGCTACCCGATCGCTGCCCGCCGCAGGTGAGCAGGCCGCCGTCCTGGCCGAAATGGTTGCCGAACAAGGTGATTCGACCGCACCACTGGTCGCGGTACACATCGTCAGCACCAACGGCGGCCCCAACTATCTCGGTCTGGGCATCCACGCCATGGTCGCCGACCCCGCCTCACACCAGATCCTGGGTGGCGACCTCGTCGTCGCCTTCGGACGGCATCTGGCGGGTCAGGACATCACGCTGGAGCCGCCGGTGACCGGCTGGCGCGAATGGTCGCAGCGCTCGGCCGCACTGGCCACCCATCCGGCGGCACTGGACACTCGGTCCTTCTGGATCGACAACGCCGCCAAGGTGACTCGTTGGCTGGACGGTTCGGATACCCCGGCTGCCCAACCCACTGCCGACGATCTGGCCAAGCTGTCCTGCACGCTCAATGTCGAGCAGACCTCCGAAGTCGACGACGCCCGGCGCAAGTTCCGGCGCTCCATTCAGGAGATCCTGCTCGCCGCGTTGGGCCGCGCGATCGCCCAGACGATCGGTGCGGGCGTCGTCGCCGTCGAACTCGAAGGCGAGGGGCGCTCGGTGCTGCGGCCGGACGTCGATCTGCGCCGCACCGTCGGCTGGTGCACGACGTACTATCCGGTGTCGCTGGCCTGCGCCACCGGCGAGGGCACCGCTGTGCTCGAGCAACTCGACGCGCTGCACAACACGCTGAAGTCGGTTCCGCACTATGGAATTGGCTATGGTCTGCTGCGGTATGTCTACGCACCTACCGGACGGATTCTCGGCGCCCAGCGCACCCCTGACATCCACTTCCGTTATGTGGGAACGGTTCCCGAGTTGCCGCCGATGGATGCCCCGGTCCAGTTCGATGCCGACGTGACAATGCCGCTGCGCGAGACGATCCCGCGAACCGACACGGCGGGTTCGTTATTGGGCATGCGAGTCTCCTCAGTCCAGCCTCGACAGGTCCACCAGGGCGCCGGCCGCGGCGACGATGGAGGCGCTGGTGCAGGCCTTCCCGCGTGCGCTGAGCGAGTTGATCCAGGAAGGCCAGGACGGGCTGGCCGCACAGCAGAGCGAGAGCGAAATGGTCGGCGTCGCCGCGGCCGGCGCCCTGGTGGACCTGTCGAGGCTGGACTGAGGAGACTCGCATGCCCAATAACGAACCCGCCGTGTCGGTTCGCGGGATCGGCAAGACGTTCGGCACCCGATCGGGACAGGTCGTGGCGTTGGACGACGTCAGCTTCGAGGTGGGCCGCGGCGAAGTGATC
Source organism: Mycobacterium asiaticum (assembly GCF_001673365.1). Lineage (GTDB taxonomy): Bacteria > Actinomycetota > Actinomycetes > Mycobacteriales > Mycobacteriaceae > Mycobacterium > Mycobacterium asiaticum_A. Next base: position 4,067 of record NZ_LZLS01000175.1, on the reverse strand, counting down.
GGCCTGCTCGGGCCCAACGGCGCGGGCAAGACCACCATGGTGGACATCCTGTCGACACTGACCAAGCCGACCAAAGGCTCGGCGAGCGTCGCCGGTCATGACGTCGTTGCCGACCCGGCCGGCGTGCGCCGCTCCATCATGCTCACTGGACAACAGGTCGCGCTCGACGACATGCTCTCCGGGCAACAGAATCTGGTGATGTTCGCCCAGCTGTACGGGCTCAGCAAGTCGGCTGCCCGCGCCCGTGCGGCCGAACTGCTCGAACAGTTCGACCTGGTGGACGCGGCCAAACGGCGGGTCAGCACCTACTCCGGCGGGATGCGTCGGCGCATCGACATTGCCTGCGGACTGGTCGTCCAACCCCAGGTGGCGTTTCTGGACGAGCCCACTACCGGTCTGGATCCGCGTAGCCGACAAGCCATTTGGGATCTGGTCGGCAACTTCAAGAAGCTGGGCATCGCCACACTGTTGACCACGCAGTACCTCGAAGAGGCGGATGCGCTCAGCGACCGCATCATCCTCGTCGACCGCGGCAAGATCATCGCCGAGGGCACCGCCAACGAACTCAAGCACAGCGCCGGCGGCACCTTCTGCGAGATCGTGCCACGCGACGTCAAGGAACTGCCTGCCATGGTTGCGGCCCTGGGATCGCTGCTGCCCGAACAACAAAGGTCGATGCTGACACCCGACTCCGACCGAATCACCATGCCGGCACCCGAGGGCACCGGCACGCTCATCGAAGCCGTCCGACTGCTCAACGAGGCCGACATCGAACCCGCCGACATCGCGCTGCGCCGTCCGTCGCTCGACGACGTATTCCTTTCCATGACAGCCGATCCCAGCGAGTCCCGCACGCTGAGTCACCTCACACCCGAGGCGGTGCGGTGAGCGCGCCGGCATTGGCTCAGCCGGTCCAGAGACCCAGGCCGTCGATGCTCGCCCAGTGGCGGGTGTTGACCGTCCGCTTCATCGCCCCCACGCTGCGCAACGGTGAACTGATCACCGCGATCGGCGCGTCGTTGTCCTTCGCGGTGGGCTTCTACATTCCGTTCTCCATACCGTGGGCCCACTACGTGGGCGGCGCCAGCAGCGGCGTCGCCAGTAGTCTCGGCCAATACATCACACCGCTGATCACTATGCAGGCCATTGCATTCGCGGCGATCTCGTCGGGGTTTCGCGCGGCAACCGATTCGCTCAACGGCATCAATCGACGGTTCCGGTCCATGCCGATCGCGCCAATAACGCCGGTGCTTGCCCGGGTGACTGCCAGTGTGTACCGATGCTGCGTGGGTCTGGCGGTATCCCTGCTCGCTGCGCACATCATCGGATTTCGGTTCCACCGCGGCGCGCTGTACATCGCGGGCTTCTGCCTACTGGCGATCGCGATCGGAGTGGTGTTGTCCTTCGGCGCCGATTTGCTCGGCACCGCCACCCGCAACCCCGACGCCATGCTCCCGCTGGTAACCATGCCCATCTTGATCTTCGGGTTGTTGTCCACCGGCATCCAACCGCTGAAGATGTTCCCGCACTGGATCCAGCCTTTCGTGCGTAACCAACCGATCTCCCAGTTGGTGCTCGGCTTGCGCGCCCTGGCCGGCGACACCACCAAGTCGCCGGTGCCGGTGACCTGGGCGGTCATGACTCCTTCGCTGCTGTGGCTGCTCGGGTTCGCGGTGCTGCTGGTTCCGGTGTCCATCGTCGTCTTGTCCCGACGCCCATGACGGCTCAGAGTCTTCCGGAAAGCTCCCTGCGGCTGCTGGTGTCGCAGACGCGGGTGCAGACCAAGCGGATCCTGACCCGATGGGGACGCGACCTGATCACCGTCTCAGAAGCCCTGGTGCTGCCGGTGGTGTTCATGGTGGTGCTCTACATCGTGCTCGGCAACCTGATCTACGCGATGACTCACGACAGCGCGCTGTACAGCATCGTCCCGCTGCTTGCGCTGGGCGGCGCCGTCAGTGGTTCCGCTTTTGTCGCCATCGATTTGATGCGTGAGCAGCAGAGCGGATTACTGACCCGACTCTGGGTGATGCCGGTGCACCGGGCATCGGGTCCGCTGTCGCGGATTATCGCCGAGGCGGTCCGCATCCTGGTCACCACCGGGGTCATGCTGGGCGCGGGCGTGCTGCTGGGATTCCGGTTCCGGGGCGGCGTTTTCGCGACGGTGCTGTGGTTTGCCGTCCCGGTGATCTTCGGCATGGCGTTCGCCGCCGTGACCACAGCGGTCGCGCTGTTCGTGTCGAAAACCCTTGTGGTGGAAGCCGTTGAGCTGTGGCAGCTGCTGTTGATCTTCTTTTCCACCGGGCTGCTTCCGCTGAACCAGTATCCGCAGTGGGTGCGACCTATCGTCGAGCACCAGCCGGTGAGCTACGCGGTCACCGCGATGCGCGGGCTCGCCGCCGGCGGACCGGTGCTGGCACCGATGATCGCGACACTGTTGTGGAGCGCCGGAATAGCCGCCGCGTGCGTCATACCCATAGCGATCGGATACAAGCGGGCCAGCACGCGCTGACCCTGACCAGAAAGCGGAGTTCTGCACATGTTTGCCGGATCGGTGATCCGAAAGCTCTCGCACAGCGAGGAAGTTTTTGCACAGTACGAGGTGTACACCGCCGTGACGGTGCACCTGCGTGGTCGTGTGGATGCCGACGCGCTTGCCGAAGCCTTCGATGCCCTCGTCGACGCCCACCCGATCTTGGCCAGCCACCTTGAGCCGAGCGAGGACGGTGGTTGGAATCTGGTGTCCGACGACATGATGCACGCGGGGATCGTGGTGGATGACGGCGACTTTCCGTCAGAAATCAAGCTCAATCAGGGTGAGACGCTGCTGAATCTGCGGCTTACCTTGCACGAGGACACGTCGGACTTGACGATCTTCCTGCACCACAGCATCGCCGACGGGCACCACGGCGCAGGCCTTTTCGACGAGCTGTTCTCTCGATACACCGATGTGGTGACGACCGGTGACCCCGGCCCGGTGCACCCGCAGCCCGCGCCGCAGCCGCTGGAAGTCGTGCTCGAACAACGTGGCGTCAAGAAGCTCGGCATGACCGGCGTCGAGCGATTCGTGCCGGTGATGTTCGCCTACGATCTGCCGCCCGCGGTGAAACCGACGCTCATCGCGACCCCTGGTCTCCCCCAACCGGTTCCGGTCTCCCGGGTCCGGCTCACTGAGCAGGAGACCGCGGACCTGGTGGAATTCGGCCGGGAGAACCGGGTGAGCGTCAACACCCTGGTGGCCGCAGCGATCCTGATGACCGAGTGGCGGCTGCGTGAAACCCCGCACGTGCCAATCCCGTACGTCTACCCGGTCGACCTGCGGTATTTCCTGAGTCCCCCGGTGGCCCCGACGGAGGCCACCAACCTGGTGGGGGTGGCCACCTACCTCGCCGAGATAGGCCCCGACACCGACATCATCGATCTGGCAGCCGATATCGGCGCCACGTTCCGGGCCGACATCGCCGACGGGGTGGTCCAGCAGTCGGGACTCAACTTCGGTGTGGCCTTCGAGGGGACCCCAGCCGGGTTACCGCCGCTGGTCTTCTGCACCGACGTCAGTGCGCTGCCCAGCGTGCGGATGCCGGCCGGGATCGAGCTGGAAACTTTTGCCGGACAGTTCTATTGCTCGATCACCGTCCCATTGGACTTCTACGGCTGCGGGCTGTCCGGCAACCAGCTGGTGCTGGAGAACCACGGGCACGCGACGCAGCGAACAAACTCCCTGGAAGACATCCGCGAGTTGTTGTGCGCCGCCCCGTCCGACTACGGCTGGGACATCGAGTAAAGGGAGCGTAAGAGACTCGCGCTAGGCCGGCACTTCCTCGGCCAAAGTCTCCGCCAGGTGCTCGGACAACGTGCGGGCCGTGTTGTGGGTGGCGATCACCTTGGGACTCAACCGGATACCGGTCTCGGTCTCGATGTGCGTTCGCATCTCGAGCATGCCCAGCGAGTCCATGCCGTACTCGACGAACGGGCGGTCGGCATCCACGGTGCGCCGCAGGATTACGCCGACCTGCTCGGTGATCAGACGCCGCAACCGCGCCGACCACTCCTCACGCGGCGCAGTC
>NZ_LZLS01000174.1 GCF_001673365.1 Mycobacterium asiaticum | reverse complement strand
CGGGCAAGGTGTCCAAAGGCAACCTGCGTAGCTACGTCGGCGCTCTGGTCATCACGTCCGAGCGGGTCCTGGGCACCTTGTCGACGGTGCCCAGGCTCGCCGGCCGGGCTATCGACGTACGTTGGGATACGCCTGGCGAGGGCCCGGTCCAGGCCGAGTTCTCCGCCGATGGCCTGTCCCTCGACGTCGACATCAACCACGTCGACCCCGCGTTCTCCGGGCACTTGTCGCTCACTTACAAGACGACGATTTCCGAGGCGGTGCTCACCACCATCCCAAGACGGTCGCTGTCATTCAGCGTTCCCCGGGAATGGGTGCTGCGTGCCGTCGGCGTCCCCGCGGGGCGATCAGCATGAGCCGCAAACGGCAGTTCGTGCACCGCGTCCAGCGTTTCGTGGTCAACCCGCTCGGCCGGAAGCTGCCGGTCACCATGCTGGAGACGACGGGCCGCAAGTCCGGACAGCCCCGACTCACCGCCGTGGGTGGCGCGGTGGTGGACAACCAATTCTGGATGGTCTCCGAACACGGCGACCATTCCGATTACGTCTACAACATCAAGGCCAACCCCGCCGTCCGGGTGCGTATCGGCGGTCAGTGGCGCAGCGGAACCGCCCACCTGCTGCCCGACGACGACCCGTGGCAGCGGCTGCGTAAACTCCCGCGCATCAACGGGTTTGGCGTGCGCACCATGGGCACCGATCTGTTGACCATCCGGGTCGATCTGGACTGAACCCGGCCATGGCCTACGACGTTGACCTCGCCAACCGGATCCGGGAACTGCTGGCCGCCGAACCCGTCGATGAGAAGCAGATGTTCGGTGGACTCGCGTTCCTGGTCGGCGGACACCTAGCGGTGGCCGTCAGCAGTCAAGGCGGTTTGCTCGTGCGGGTGCCGAAAGAGGACACCGACAAGCTGCTCGGGCGGGCTCATGTGGGTCCGATGGTGATGGCCGGCCGGGAGATTCGCGGCTGGCTGCGGGTTGGCGCCGACGGAGTGAAAACCAAACGGCAGCTGCAAAGTTGGGTGGACCGCGGCGCGGACTACGCACGCCGTTTGCCACCGAAGTAACCGGGGTTTGTGCCGCGACATGGCGGGTACGCCCGCGGTATGGACACAGCGGAGCGGCGGGTGCGACGGCTGCTCAAAGTCGCCGGCACCACATACGCGACCGAGGCCGGCATCCGGCTCAGCGACAAGCCGATGCCACTCTTCCAGCTGCTGGTGCTGTGCATGTTGGCCAGCAAACCCATCGACGCCACGATAGCCACGCGTGCCGCGCGCGAGCTGTTCAAAGCCGCGTTGCGGACACCTAAAGCCGTGCTGGCCGCTGAACGTCAGACCATGATCGAGGCATTTGGTCGCGCTCACTACGTGCGGTACGACGAATCCTCTGCCACCCGGCTCACCGATATCGCCAAGAAGGTGCGTGACGAGTTCTCCGGCGATTTGCGGGAACTTGCCCGCAGCAGTGACCCAGATCCGGAGAGGGCATTGCGAAACTTAAAGGGATTCAAGGGGATCGGCGATACCGGTGCCAACATTTTTTTGCGCGAGGTGCAAGACATCTGGACCTGGGTGCGACCGCACTTCGATGATCGGGCGATCGCCGCGGCCGAAATGCTGAAGCTACCCACCGACCCAGCCGAGCTGTCGGCGCTCGCGCCGCGCACCAATGCGCGGCTGGCGGCGGCACTAGTGCGCGCATCTCTCGATGACGATGTGCGGGTGCAGGTAACCGACTGACCATGACCGTGCGGATCGGCACTTCCGGGTGGTCCTATGACCACTGGGCCGACGTGTTGTACCGGCCGGGCCTACCCGCTGGGCGGCGCTTGCAGCGCTACGTGGAGGTCTTCGATACGGTGGAGTTGAACGCCAGTTTTTACCGTTGGCCCAAGGACACGACGTTCGCGGGCTGGCGTGATCAGTTGCCGAACGGGTTCACCATGTCTGTGAAGGCGCACCGCGGTCTGACGCACTATCGTCGGCTGGCCTCTCCGGAACCCTGGATTGAGCGGTTCGAGCACTGCTGGCAGGTTCTGGGCGACCGGCGCGGTGTGTTGTTGGTGCAACTACATCCGGACCAGCAGCGTGACGATGCCCGGCTGGATGCGTTCCTGGCTGCGATGCCCGCGTCGATTCGCACAGCCGTGGAGCTGCGCCACCCGTCCTGGAACGCCCCAGAAGTGTTTGCGTTGCTGGAAAAGTACCGTGCCGCATACGTTGTGATGAGCGGCGCCGGGCTGGCGTGTATTCCACGGGCCACCACCGACCTGGTCTACGTCCGCATGCACGGGCCCGAGCCCGCGTCCATGTACACGGGCTCGTATACCTCCGAGGACCTGCAGTGGTGGGCCGAACGCCTCAGCGAGTGGAACGACGAAGGTCGCGACGTGTGGATGTACTTCAACAACGATTTGGGCGGCCACGCGGTTCGTAATGCGTTGTCATTGCGGAAATTGCTGAGTCAAAGCGAGGAGCGATTATGACCAGCTCGAGCAGTTTCGTCATCGTCGGCGGCGGGCTGGCCGCCGCCAAAGCGGTAGAAGTATTGCGCGACAAGAACTTCGACGGACATATCACCCTGTTCGCCGACGAGGAGCAGTTGCCCTACGAGCGGCCACCGCTGTCCAAGGAGTATCTGGCAGGTAAGAAGACACTGGTCGATTTCACCGTGCACGATTCGGACTGGTATCGCGACCGCCACGTCGACCTACGGCTCAATACGCGGGTGGAATCACTCGATATTGATGCGCACACAGTCACGGCCGCCGACGGGGCGGCGGTGGCTTACGACAAACTGCTGCTGGCCACCGGGTCGGCGTCACGGCGTCCGTCGATCCCCGGGTCCGACGCCGAGGGTGTGCATTACCTACGCAGCTATGCGGATGCCGTTGCGCTGAATTCCATTCTGGCTGAAGGTGTCTCGCTGACGATCGTCGGCGCCGGGTGGATCGGCCTGGAGGTGGCGGCCAGTGCCCGGCAACGCGGGGCCGATGTCACGGTCGTGGAATCTGCCCAACAGCCGCTGCTGGGAGCGCTCGGGGCCGAAGTCGGTCAAGTGTTCGCCGACCTGCACCGCGAGCATGGCGTGGACCTCAGACTCGGGGCTCAGGTCAACGAGATCAGCGCCCAGGACGACCGGGTTACCGGACTGACACTTGCCGACGGATCGGTGGTCGGCGCCGATGCCGTGCTGGTGGCCGTCGGTGCCAAACCCAACATCGAACTGGCCGAACAAGCCGGACTGGAGCTTTCCGACGGCGGCGTACGTGTGGATGCCTCTCTGCGCACCAGCGACGTCGACATCTACGCGGTCGGCGACATCGCCGCCGCCGACAGCCCGCTGTTCGGAACCCGGATCCGGACCGAGCACTGGGCGACTGCCCTCAAGCAACCCGCGGTCGCGGTGGCCGGGATGCTGGGCGAATCGGCTGAGTACGACGAACTGCCCTACTTTTTCACCGATCAGTACGACCTGGGCATGGAGTACGCCGGGCATGCGCCGAGCTATGAGCGGGTCGTGTTCCGCGGGGATCGAGCCGGGCGCGAGTTCGTCGCGTTCTGGCTCGACGGCGACAGCCGGGTGCTAGCCGGGATGAACGTCAACGTCTGGGACGTCCTCGACGACGTAAAAGCGCTGATCCGTTCGAGGACACCGGTTGATCCCGAGGGGCTGGCCGATCCGGCTATTGCGCTGGATTCCAGTTCTGGTCGATGACATCGGGCGGGTGCTGCGCCTGCAGCCGTTCGCGCTCGGCGCGCCGCCGCTTGACCCGTAGCCGCGCGTCGACCGGCATGGTGACCAGTTCATCGCACAGTAGGTAATACACGTCGTCGACTGAGTCGATCAGATCCGCGGCCACCCGACGAGATCCCAACTCGCGCAGAGTCATTCGCAGCTGATGAGTGAACCGAAGGGTGGTGTCGTGGGCCAATTCCCTTGAAGTGCGCGCACTTTCGGCCAGCCGCTGGGCCAGCGATTCGGGCACTCCGGACCCCGCGGGTGCTTGGGCCGCGTCGGCGGCGGCGGCGGTCAGCAGCAGGCCCGGATCGTCGCCGAACGTCGGGCTGGCCAATTCGGCCTCCCCGGGGCCACGGTGTCCGAGCTTGGCAACGGCGACGTCCAGCGCTGCGGCCGCGGCCGAGGACAGTGCTCGGATACTGCCGACGTTGCCCTGCTGGGCCAGCGCGCACAAGGTCGGGTCGGCACGCAAGATCGCGGCCAGCGCGGCGGTTTCCGCGGCAATCCGGTCGCTGTCCAGGATCATGGCCACACCGGACACGCTGGCCCGCGCCCGGGTGTGCTCGAGAGTTGCCGCGGTGACGCCGGTATCGATCACCCATAAAGCGGTGAGGATCCACCCCTGATGGATGCGGTCGCGCAGCAGCCGGATCCGAACCTCCAGGCTGGCCTCGGGTAACGCCGCCAGGTCCTCGGCATCGAGTTGCTCTTGGGCTGCGGCGGCCACGTAGGCCTGGGTGTCGGTCCGTAGGTGACGCAACAGCGCCAGTGACCTCGCCGTCACGACGGCCTTGGCTACCGATCCCCCGGCTCGCTGCGGCCGGCCGAACGGCAGCAACTCGCTTTCGGCTGGCTCCGTACCCAAGGCGCGTTGGGTGACGGCGTGCTCGTCCCAGCCCGGAAGCTGGGTGGCGGCAACAAAATTGGCCGATACCCCGACGTAGGGACGGTGACCGAAGACCGCGATGGCCCGATTTGCCCATTCCTCGGCGATCACGTCGCCGAGTGCGAGTATCCGGCCCATCGCCTGACCCGCGGCGCGCAGCCCGCTCAACTGGACATCGAGGCTGATAGGGGTCAGCGGCCCCGGCAGCGCTTCGGCTAGACCGGCTGTGCTGAAGACGGGGAACCGCGGATCGATGCGGTCGTCGAACTCCCCTTCCAGACCGTCGGGCGCCGCGCTGCGTAGCGCCGAGTCGTCAGCGGCGCCGGGCCGCGGGGGCGTCTCCAGCGGCAGCGGCAGCTGTCCGGGACCCGGGACCGCGCCGGCCGAACCCAGCCTGCGGCCGAGCAGTCCCCGTCCGGTGTCGACCACCGCATCCAGTGCCCGCCAACCGCACTCGAACTGCCAATCCTCTTGCACCGCAGTGGTATTGAGTGCAGGCTCGAGATTGTCCCAGCCGGGAACCCGATGCAGTCGCAGCCGCGGGTCCACAGCTCGCAGCAGCCGCCACGCGGTGATCACGTTGATGGTGTCGGGGGTGGCCAGATCCACAATGCCGGACCGGTCGGTGCTGACCGCGGCGACCAGGAACCGAACCAGGTCCTCGACGTGCAGCACCCGAATGGGACGGTCGGAGACCTTGGCGCGCAGCAACGTCGCCACCGTGCGGCACCCCATCCAGTCCAGCTGGCGGCCCAGCGGCGGAGCCATCCGAATGACCAGACTCGGCGCCCAACCGGTGGACACCAACGTCTCGGCCGGCCGGTACAGCTCGGGTCGGCCCGCGGCCTGGGACACGAACAGCAGCCGGGCCCCCGCGCGCGCCGCCGCATTCGCCACATGGGCTACCCCGTTGATGCCCGCCCCGCCCGGTGCGGACGTGTCGACCGGGGCGAGATGAATGACGACATCGGCCTCGCCGGCTAACTCCACCAGCACCGGGTTGCGCAGCGACGCGCAAACAAAGTCCACATTGGGATCCAGCGCGTCATGCGGATGGCCGCTGATCCCGCTGACCGTGTGCCCGGCCGCGATGAGATGGCGCGCGAGAAGCCGCCCAACTGCGCCTGCGGCGTCGGTAAGCAGCACGTGCACGTGGCCTCGCCTCCCCCAACGTCTATCTAATGACAATAAGCACGCCGGCTCGAGTTGCGCACTATTGAGTCTTTACCGTGACCGAGTTACCGCAGCGTGGCGGTCCCGTCATCGGTTACGGCAACCTTCGCCCCCGTGATCTCGTCACTTACCGTGGCCGCCGCGGCGGCCGGATCGTTGATCGTTGCCAAGACGCGCTCGTCGTCGGGGGTTCGGACGGCCAAAAACGCCTTCTCGGGCCGGCCTTCGCGGTCGAACGGCGTCGTCCACGCCTCGACGGTCCCGACTCCCTCCCAATCCACCAGGCCGACCGTGGTCGGCTCCTTGTCCACCTCGGACTGCACGTCCTCCCAGCGAAACCCGGAGTTCGACGGCGGCTCGGTGCTGTAGACGCCGAAGCTGTGCTTGGTCAGGTAACCGCCGTTCGCCGTGATCAGCCCCCGTCGCCCGGGATTGGCCACCAGTAGGTCGGCCATCGTGGCAATGGAATGGGTGACGTAGTTGCTCCACGGCCCGCCGGCAAAGGTCAGTCCGCCGGTGACGGTCAGCGGTCGGGAAGGATCGTCGACGGCCAGGCCCAGTTCAGCGGCGGCGACCTGAACAGCGGAGGGGAAGCAGGAGTACAGGTCGACGTAGTCGACATCGTCGATGCCCAGGCCGGCCAGTTCCAGCGCCCTGGCGCCGCCGATCCGGATGGCCGGCGACCGGTGCAGCTCACGACGCTCGGCAATTGCGGAGGTGTCGTGGGCGTCGGTTCCAGCGTGCGGATACACCCATCGCTCGGGCGGCACCTGCAGCTTTGTGGCCTGCTCGACCGACGCCAGGATCAGCGCGGCGCCCTGGTCAACCATGTTGTTGGAGTTCATCAGCTTGGTGTAGGGCCAGCTGATCATCCGGTTGTCGGGTCCGGGCTGGCGGATCTCCTCGGCGCTGACCGGCCGACGGATCCAGGCATTGGGGTTGTCGACCGCGACGGCGCTGAAACGCGCCCAAAGTTCGCTGACCCGTTTGCTGTGCTCCTCGGCTGTTTCGCCGTTGGCGATCCGCAACGACTGCTCGAACAGCGGGTAGACGTAGGCCGGCCGGTCCAGCTTGATCTTGATTTCGGCGTCACCGGCCATCGGGACGTCCTCGCCGGCGACTTCGGGCATGGGCACCGAGTTTTCCTGCTCGGTCCACACGAGTCGGCGGCCCTGCTTCTTCAGCGTGTTGCGGGTGCGCCAGGTTTCGGCTGCGGAGATCAGCACCACGCCGGCGCGGCCGGCCTGGATGTCCAGGCAGGCCTGGTTGACCAACGACTGTGGCGTGTTACCGCCGACGCTGCTGTAGCCGGCGGTGAAACGGTTCAGGCCGAGCCGCTCGCCGAGCAGCAGTCCGGGGTTGCGGTAATGGGCGGAGAGCATGTGCACCACGCGGATCGCGTCTATGGCTTCGACGACCCGAGGATCTGCCGCTTGCCGGGTCGCGGTGACCATCAGGTCGAGCGGCTCGATGGACGGCTTGTCGGGGTCGGGTTCGTCGCGGTGGTTGACCTGGCCGTAGCCGATCAGCACCGGGGTCTTGGGGTCCACGGGCATGGATCGAACCTATCGCGAGGGCTCAGGCCGGGCCCGTGCGGTAGATCGACTTGAGTGTCCGGTAGGCCTCGAGGCCCTCGGGTCCCAGCTCTCGACCCAGGCCGCTGGCCTTTACTCCGCCGAACGGTGCCCGGACGTCCAGGGCGTAGGCGTTGACCCCGATGGTGCCGGTGTGCACGGCCCGCGCCACCATGGTTGCCCGGTCGATGTCTGCCGACCAAACCGTGCCGGCCAGACCGAACTCGGTGTCGTTGGCCAGGGCGATTGCCTCGTCGTCGCTGTCATATCGGCTGATCGTCAGCACCGGGCCGAAAATCTCCTCGCGGGCCAGCCGGTCGGAGTTGTCGACATCGGCGAACACCGTCGGTGCTACGAACCAACCGCGGGGTTGCTCTTTGGGCACCGACCCGCCGGCGACTAAGCGAGCGCCACTGTCCTTGCCGATGTCGATGTAGCCCAGGACCCGGTCGCGTTGGCGCGAACTGACCATAGGGCCGATCTCGGTTCCCGGATCCAGCGGATCACCCACCGACATGCTCTCAGCCAAAGCCGCTACCGCATCGACGATCTCGTCGTAGCGCGATCTCGGCGCCAGGATCCGTGAGCTGAGGTGGCACGTCTGCCCGTTGTTGACGAACGATGCGTTGCGCAACCCGTCCATCGTCGCGGCCAGGTCGGCGTCGTCGAGGATGATCGCCGCTGACTTGCCGCCGAGTTCCAGGGTGACCGGTCGCATCAGGCGTCCGCAGGTCTCGGCGACCAACCGCCCGGTTGCGGTCGACCCAGTGAACGCGACCTTGTCGACGCCGGGATGCGAGACGAGATGCGCACCGACGGCGGGCCCGCCAGATACCACGTTCAGCACTCCGGCCGGCAGTCCGGCCTCGACCGCAGCCTCGGCGAAAACCAGTGCGTCCAAAGCGGTTTCGGGCGATGCCTTCAGCACGACGGTGCAGCCCGCGGCCAGCGCGGGCGCGACCTTCATCGCCGCCAGGGCTTGCGGGTAGTTCCACGGGATGATCGCGGCGACCACTCCGACCGCCTCGCGCCGAACGATCGTGTGCCCGGTGACGCTCGGGCGGACTTCCTCCACCGGCACCTCGGTGATCAGCTGGGCGTAGTAGCGAAACAGGACCGGCGGGAAGGCGCCGTTGGCCCCGCGCGACAGCGAGATCGGCATGCCGTTCTCCCGCGTCACCAACTCGCTGGTGGGCTTGGCGCGCGCCTTGAGCGCGTCGGCCATGGCGATGAGCAGTCCGGCCCGATGCTCCGGTGAACTCGCGCGCCAGTCCGGCAGCGCGCCACGGGCGGCCGCGACCGCGGCGTCGATGTCCGAGTCGGAGACGACCGCACCGTCACCGAGGGGTTTGCCGGTTGCCGCTTCCACCACCGGTTCGACATCTTGAGCCGTGCGGAACTGGCCGGCTACGAAAAACTGCGCGGTCGATGACGTCATTGCGGTGCCTCCTGTGGCTGAGATGCAAACAGCACGCCGTCCTTGATCAGGCGCTCGATCTCATCCGGGCTCAGCCCGAGTACTTGCTCGCAGACCTGTCTGGTGTCCTGACCGGCCTGCGGCGCCGGGCGTCGTGGCGCCGGCGGGATGTTGCGAAACGGCGCGGGGCCGGTTTCGGCCGGCAGTGGGCGCGCGATGAGCGGATGTGTCATGTCGCTGAACAGTTTTCGCGCTATCAGCTGTGGGTCCTCGAGAATGTCCGGCGGCCGCTGCATCGGGCCGGCGGCGATTCCGGCGTGCTGCAGCGCCTCGGCCGCCTGCAGGGGTGTGCGCGCCCGAGTCCAATCGTGCAGCGCGGCTACCAATTCCGCCCGAGGTAGCTCTGAAGTTCCCAAAACATCTGCGAGGCAACGCCATTCATCATCGGTACCGATCGAGACAACGCACCATTCGTCGTCGCCCGCGCACGGACAGACAGCATGGACGGTGGGGTCGTCACGCACCCGTGTCGTCCCGTCGGCGAGCGCTGCCTCGGTGACGAACAACGTGTCGAGTTGATTGACCACGACTTCGGCCTGCGAGATGTGGACATGAGCCCCAAGGCCATCTCGGTCGCGTCGAACAAGCGCGGCGAGGGCCAGCACCGCGGCGAGGCGGCCCACAACGTGATCGGGGAAGATCGTCGCCGCGTCATAGAAGGCGTGCCGGGCCCCGGCAACGGCCTCTTCAGACGTCCATACCCGGGTGGCGCCCGTAGTGGCGCGCACCAATGGGCCGTAGCCGAGTCGGGTGCTCCACGGGCCGGTGTTGCCGAAGGCGCTGCTGCCGGCCAGCACGATGCGCGGGTTGAGCGCGTGCAGTGCGTCATAGTCAAACCCAAGGGAGGCAAGGGTTCCCGGCTTGAAGTTGGCAAACACGGCGTCGGCCTCGGCGACCAGTCGGGCGAAGATCTCCTTGCCTTCGGCGCTGCGCAGGTCGATTCCCACGGCCCGGTGATTGCGGTGAGTCCACGCGAACGACTCGCTCATCGCGTCGCCTACCCGCGACTGGCGCAGACCGTCCGGGTAGTCGCTGCTCTCGATCTTGATGACGTCGGCACCCAGATCGCCGAACAGGCGACTCAGTTCGCCCCCGGCCACGATGATGCCCAGATCCAGGATCCGCAGGCCCGCAAACGGGTAATCACCCACTTCGCCCGACGGTTTCGGTGTCGGCGCGGGTTCGGTCAGCCACCGCGGTTCGTCGTGCCCGGCCGCCGGCGCGGGGGTGCGAAAGCCGCTGCGCTGGCCATCGACGACGAAATAGCCGGTGGGTACCTTGGTGTGCACGCCCGGCACCAGCTCGGCGTCGGTAATCGCGCCCACCGCCTGGAAGTGTTCGGAGGCCAGGATCCGCGACGGCGTCAGCACCGCGGCGATGGGCACCCCGTGCGCCTGTCCGGCCGCCACCAGTTCCTTCATCGACTTCTCGGCGAACAAAGCCGTCACCAGCACGCCGATCTCGGGCCACGCGGCGAACCGGGCACCAAGGGTTTCGTACTTGGGGTCCTGGAAGTCCTCCGGCTCCCCCAGCCACCGTCGCAACCCTCGCCACTGGCGCGGCGCCATCACGCACAACCGGACGTAGCCGTCCCGGCACGGGTAGATCGGATACGCGTCCTGGTTCTTGGGACGCCCCCGCCATCGGCCGCCGCTGCGAACGCCGGCGGCTGCCTGCCCATGCGCGCCGAACGCCGGATCCAGCGATATGACGACCGCATCGAACCGGGAGAAATCAATGTAATCGCCGGTGCCGCAACGTAATCGATTGTAGTAAGCGACCAGCACCGCCCACGCCGCCTGCGCCGCCGCGGTTGCGGTCGCAATCCCGTCCGGCGGTAGCACCGGGGTGCCGACAGTGGGACCCGTCCGGGACAGCGATCCAGACATCGCATACAGCACCGCGTCGCTGGCACGCCACGACGAGCGCGGTCCCGTCGCGCCGAAATCGCTGATCGACAACACCACCAGGTGCGGGCAGTCCTCGGCCAGCGCGGCGCCCGCGGTCCCGTAGGCCGCGGCTTGGCCGGACTCGACCAGGATGTCGGCCGAGGCGGCCAGGCCGAACAGGCGTTGACGATCTTTCGGGCTGTGCGGGTCCAGCACGGTGCTGCGTTTGTTGGCGTTGTGCACGGCGAACGGAATGCTCGCGCCGGCCAGGGTGGGCAGTGTCGTGCGTCCCGGGCTGCCGCCGGGCGGCTCCACCTTCAGCACGTCCGCGCCCAGATCGGCAAGCAGTCGCGTGACAGCGTCCGCGCCGCCCTCGGACAAGTCGACGACACGCACCGCATCGAGCAACCTGTCGGGCATGGTCACACCGTAGCCAGTTGATAGCGCACTTCGTCGGCCGGCGCCCCACCGATTGCCACCGTGCGACGTGTCCCGTCGAGACTCCACCCGTCCCGTTCGTAAAACCGGCGGGCGCGGGTGTTGCCGTCGAGCACCCAGAGTGCCGCCGCCGTGACCACTCGTCGCAACTGCTGGCGGGCGGCAGCCATGAGCAACCGCCCCACGCCCGTGCCCATGTAGTCGGGATCGACGTAGAAGGCAAACAGCTCACCGTAATTCGGCAAGTCGTCATCCCGGCACAGGCCTGTGATTGCCAAGCCGCAGATGGTCGATCCGTTTACAGCGAGCAGGGTGGACGGCTCGCCGATCCCGGTGCGCCCGATGCGATAGCGGCCGGTCCAGTCTTCGGGCCTGAGGCTGTCGAGGTAGTCCTGAGCGATGAGTCCACGGTAGGCCGATTGCCACGACCGGACATGCACCCTGGCGACGTCGTAGGCGTCCTCGGGAACGGCCGAGCGGACCTCAGTCA
Source organism: Mycobacterium asiaticum (assembly GCF_001673365.1). Taxonomy (GTDB): domain Bacteria; phylum Actinomycetota; class Actinomycetes; order Mycobacteriales; family Mycobacteriaceae; genus Mycobacterium; species Mycobacterium asiaticum_A. The sequence continues at coordinate 14,851 of NZ_LZLS01000174.1, read as the reverse complement.
CCCCTGCAGTATCGAGCGGAATAACGTGGACGTCATGGCAGACACGGCAGCTATCGCCAGCAAAATCAGCGGGAAAGTAATCGTGATCACCGGTGGTGCCCGGGGCATCGGTTTGGCAACGGCGACGGCCTTGCACAAGCTGGGTGCCAAGGTCGCGATCGGCGACATCGACGAGTCGACGGTCAAGGAGTCCGGAGCCGACCTGGGCCTTGAGGTGTACGGCAAGTTGGATGTCACCGACGCGAATTCGTTCTCCGATTTCCTGGATCAGGTTGAACGGCAACTCGGCCCGATCGACGTGCTGATCAACAACGCCGGGATCATGCCGGTGGGCCGGATCGTCGACGAGCCCGACGCCGTCACCCGGCGCATCCTGGACATCAACGTCTACGGGGTGATTCTGGGCAGCAAGCTCGCCGCGCAACGCATGGTCCCCCGGGGACGGGGCCACGTCATCAACATCGCCTCACTTGCCGGTGAGATGTACATCGTCGGGCTGTCGACCTACTGCGCCAGCAAGCACGCGGTGCTTGCGTTCACCGACTCGGCCCGCCTCGAATATGCCTCGGCCGGGGTGCATTTCTCCTCGGTGTTGCCGACGTTCGTCAACACCGAACTGGTTGCCGGCACGCCCGGGATGAAAGGTTTCCGCAACGCCGAACCGGCCGAGATCGCAGGCGCGATCGTGGCGCTGATAGCGCGGCCGAAGCCCCGGGCGCGAATCACCAAAGTGGCTGGGGCGATGGTTGTTTCGCAGAAATTCTGGCCGCGCCGGGTCCTCGAGGCGGCGAACCGACTGCTCGGCGGCGACCATGTCTTCACCGACGACATCGACGTCGAAAAGCGCCGTGCCTACGAGGCGCGTGCTCGCGGCGAAGAGTCAGAGTCGTAATTCACAATTCATTTGAGGTCTGAACAATCGGGTAGATGAGACCCATGAGCCCGGAGACCGCGCCCGCAATCCTGTCCGACGACGAACTGGCCCTCATCGATTCCTACTGGCGAGCCGCCAACTACCTGTCGGTTGGCCAGATCTACTTGCTGGACAATCCGCTGCTGACCGAGCCGCTGGCGGCCGAGCACGTCAAACCCAGGCTGCTCGGGCACTGGGGCACCACCCCGGGTCTCAACCTGTTGTACGTCCATCTGAACCGGCTCATCCGCAACCGCGACGCGAACGTCATCTACATCACCGGACCCGGGCACGGCGGTCCCGGCTTGGTCGCCAACGCCTACCTTGAGGGCACCTACAGCGAGATCTACACCGGCATCGAAGAAAACGTCGACGGCCTGCGCAAGCTGTTCCGCCAGTTCTCCTTCCCGGGCGGCATTCCCAGCCACGTCGCGGCTCAGACGCCCGGATCCATCCACGAGGGCGGTGAACTCGGCTACGCCTTGGTGCACGCCTTCGGCGCGGCCTTCGACAACCCCGACCTGGTGGTGGCCTGTGTGATCGGGGACGGGGAGGCCGAAACCGGGCCGTTGGCCGCCGGCTGGCATTCGAACAAATTTCTCAATCCAGCCGTTGACGGCGCGGTGCTGCCGATCCTGCACCTCAACGGTTACAAGATCGCCAACCCGACGGTGCTGGCCCGGATTCCCGAGGCCGAGCTGGAAGCGCTGATGCGCGGCTACGGCTACCGCCCGATCACCGTGGCCGGGGATGACCCCGCCAGCGTCCACCAACTGCTGGCCGCGGCCCTTGACGACGCGTTCGACGACATCGCGTCGATCCAGCAGGCTGCGCGAGAGGGCCAGGCGGCCGAACGGCCGGTGTGGCCGATGATCGTGCTCCGGACGCCCAAAGGCTGGACCGGCCCGAAAGTGGTCGACGGCCAGCAGGTGGAGGGCACCTGGCGATCCCACCAGGTTCCATTGTCCGGCACTCACGAAAACCCGGAGCACCGCTTGCAGCTTGAGGAATGGCTGCGCAGCTACCGTCCCGAAGAGTTGTTCGACGCTGACGGTGCACTGCGCTCCGAGCTGAAAGCGGCTGCGCCGCAAGGTGATCGGCGGATGAGCGCCAACCCGCACGCCAACGGCGGGGTGTTGCTGCACGATCTGGACCTGCCGGACTTTCGCGACTACGCGGTGCCCGTGGAGCGGCCCGCCGCGGCGACGCACGAGGCCACCCGGGTTTTGGGGTCGTTCCTGCGGGACGTGATAACCCGCAACTTGGACCGGTTCCGGCTGATGGGGCCCGATGAAACCGCATCGAACCGGCTGAGTCCGGTTTTCGAGTCGACCGACAAGGTGTGGTTGTCGGCGACGGACTCCGACGACGACCACCTGTCCCCCGACGGCCGGGTCATGGAGGTGCTGTCCGAGCACTTATGTCAGGGCTGGCTGGAGGGCTATCTGCTGACCGGGCGGCACGGGCTGTTCAACTGCTACGAGGCGTTCGTGCACATTGTCGACTCGATGTTCAACCAGCACGCGAAATGGCTTTCCACCAGTCGTGAACTCCCCTGGCGGCGACCGATCGCGTCACTCAACTATCTGCTGAGCTCCCACGTGTGGCGCCAGGACCACAATGGGGCGTCACATCAGGACCCCGGCTTCATCGACCTGGTGGCCAACAAACGGGCCGAAGTGGTGCGGGTCTATCTGCCGCCGGACGGCAACACCTTGCTGTCGGTCGCCGACCACTGTTTGCGCAGCCGCGATTACATCAACGTGATCGTGGCGGGCAAGCAGCCCGCGCTGTCTTATTTGTCGATGGACGATGCGATTCTGCACTGCACTCGTGGGCTGGGCATCTGGCAGTGGGCGAGCACGGCGACCGGTGAACCCGATGTGGTGCTGGCCTGTGCCGGCGATATCCCGACGCTGGAGACGTTGGCCGCCGCCGACATCCTGCGCCGCGAGCTGCCGGAACTGGCCGTGCGGGTGATCAACGTCGTCGACCTGATGCGCCTACAACCGGATTCCGAGCACCCGCATGGGTTGCCGGACCAGGAGTTTGACTCGTTGTTCACCAGCGACAAACCGGTCATCTTCGCCTACCACGGATATCCGTGGCTGATCCACCGGCTGACCTACCGGCGCGCCAATCACGCCGAGTTGCACGTGCGCGGATTCAAGGAGCGCGGCACCACAACGACGCCGTTCGACATGGTGATGCTCAACGACTTGGACCGCTTCCACCTGGTGATCGATGTGATCGATCGGGTAGACGGGCTGGGCAGCCGAGCCGCCGAACTGCGCCAGCGCATGGTCGACGCGCGGTTGGCTGCGCGCCGCTATACCCGTGAGCACGGTGAGGACGACCCACAGATCTCGGGCTGGACCTGGCCCGCTTAGACAGCGCGCGGCCACCCCGAGCCGCACCACACGGCGAAAACCGCCGCCTTAGAACGCAGCCACGTTCGGCTCGCGGTCCAGGGCGATACCCTGTGCGGGTGCCGAAGGTGCTGTCCGTCAACGTGGCCCAAGCCATGGCCAATCCCGATCCTCGCGCTATGTCGAAGGTGACCGGCATCGATAAGCGGCCCATGACGGAGCCAGTCCCAGTGCGGGCACCGGGCCCGATGCGCGGCGGCCTGGGCAGCGGACTCGTCGGCGACACCATAGGCAATCCGAAGTATCACGGCGGTGACGACCAGGCCGTGTACGCCTACGCCCGCGAGGATCTCGACGACTGGCAAGACCAACTGCAGCGCACCCTGACCGACGGAATGTTCGGCGAGAATCTGACCACTCAAGGCATCGACGTGACCAATGCCCGCATCGGGGAGCGTTGGCGTATCGGCACCGACGGCTTGTTGCTGGAGGTCTCCGCGCCGCGGACACCGTGCCGCACCTTTGTGCGCTTTCTCGACATCCAGCATTGGATCAAAACGTTCACCAAAGCCGGCATACCCGGCGCCTACCTGCGGGTGCTTTCGCCGGGCACCGTTCGCGCCGGCGACGAGATCAACGTCGAATACCGTCCCGACCACGACGTGACGATCGGGTTGGTATTCCGGGCGCGCATGTCCGAACCCGAACTCATGCCGAGGTTGCTACAGGCAGACGGGCTGTCCGCGGAGATCAAGGCGGAGGTTCACCGACGGCTGGCTTCGCGGCAAAACTGAGCGTTTGCTCAGCGGTGCGCGGGTAGACTAGCCGGGATGCCCGACCAGTCCGCCGCCCTGCCAAGCGCTGCTCACGCTATTCCGCAGCTGGACCGGTTCCGCATCCACGTCGACATCGCCGTCGTGGTCGCGGTCTTGATACTGACGAACTTCGTCGCGCATTTCACCACCCCGTGGGCCAGCATCGCGACCGTCCCGGCCGCCGCCGTCGGACTGGTGGCGCTGCTGCGGTGGCGTGGCCTGGACTGGGCCGAACTCGGCCTCGGTCGCGAACACTGGAAGTCCGGCATGGGGTACGCGCTGGCGGCCGTCGCGATCGTGGTCACCGTGATCGGCGTCGGAGTGTTGTTGCCGATGACCCGACCGATGTTTCTGAACAACCACTACGCAACCATCTCGGGCGCCCTGATCGCATCGATGGTCATTATTCCGTTGCAGACCGTCATCCCCGAAGAGCTCGCCTTCCGCGGCGTGCTGCACGGAACGTTGAACCGGGCCTGGGGATTTCGTGGTGTCGCGCTGGCCGGATCACTGCTCTTCGGGCTGTGGCATGTCGCGACGTCGCTGGGGCTGACCAGCAACAACGTCGGCTTCACCCGGCTGTTCGGCGGCGGGATCTTCGGGATGATGGCCGGGGTAACCCTCGCGGTGCTGGCGACGGGCGCAGCCGGTTTCGTGTTCAGTTGGCTACGGCGACGCAGCGGCAGCCTCATCGCGCCGATCGCGCTGCACTGGTCGCTGAACGGGGTGGGCGCGCTGGCCGCCGCCGTCGTCTGGCACCTCTCGACCTAGACAAGCAGCACCGCAGCGCCGGCGATCCGTCCCGAGCTCAGGTCCGTCAGTGCCCGATCGGCTTGTCCCAGCGAGTATTCCGGTGTGGTGACGTCGATGTGGTGGCGCCCGGCGAAGTCGAGGAATTCGCGCGCGTCGGCCCGGGTGTTCGACGTGACAGAGCGGATCTGCCGTTCCTGAAACAGGTGCCGCTGGTAATTGAGCGACGGAATGTCGCTCAGATGGATCCCAGCCACCGCCAACGTGCCGCCGCGATCGAGCGCCGCCAGCGCGGGCAGCACCAAATCACCGACCGGGGCGAACAGAATCGCCGCGTCCAGCGGTACCGGCGGCGGATCCGATGCGCCTTGCGCCGACGCGGCACCCAGCCCGAGGGCAAGCTCGCGTGCCCGGTCGCCGCGGGTCATCACGTGTACCTCGGCGCCCTGCGCCAGCGCGACCTGCGCGGTGATGTGAGCGCTACCGCCGAAGCCGTAGAGCCCGAGTCGGCCGCCGGCAGGAAGATCGGCGCGCTGCAGTGAGCGGTAACCGATGATCCCGGCACACAACAGCGGCGCGAGTTCGCTGTCGCTGTAGCCGTCCGGCAGGGGATGCGCGAAAGCCGCAGGCACTGTGGCGAATTCGGCGTACCCGCCGTCCGCGTCCCAACCGGTGTAACGGGACTCCGGGCACAGATTCTCGTCGCCCCGACGGCAGAACTTGCACACTCCGCAAGTGTGGCGTAACCACGCGATACCGACCCGGTCACCCACCGCGAACTCATCACCGGCATCCGAGCCGACCTCGATCACCTCGCCCACCACCTCGTGGCCGGGGGTCACCCGATCGCGGTGCACTGGAAGGTCGCCTTCGGTGACGTGCAGGTCGGTGCGGCACACGCCGCAGGCCAGGACGGCAACCAGCAACTCCGACGGTGCAGGGCGCGGCAGGTCGGTGGTGACGCACTCCAAGGGCCCAGTCCGCATCGGCCCCGGCTTGCGCACCTGCCATGCGGTCATCGTGGTGGTGGCCGCCCGGGACGCCATCACCCCATCATGCCGCGGGCTCGCGCCGCGTTACAGGGTCCGGGTACGCGAGGTGATGAACTTGAAAACCAGCAAGATCAGTACCGCGCCTACCAACGCTCCCAGGAAGGAGTGGTTGATCGGTGGGGTGATGGTGAATTCGTGCGGGGGAAACACCACGCTGCCCAGGGTGCCGCCGACATAGGCTCCGACGATTCCGAGTAGCGCCGTGGCGATCCAGCCCATGGATTGCTTGCCGGGCACGATCAATCGCGCAATCAGACCGACAATCAAACCGAGAACGATCATCCCGATGATGTGCAGGACCATGACCAGCTCCTTCGAGTATTAACTTGTCGAGGGGACCTCGAAGGAATACCCGGTGCGGGTGCGGTCAACCCGCGGTGACTATCCAGACTGTCAGCGGCGCTGCACCAGCCCGACGATCCAGAGCAGGATCACCGAACCCAGTAGCGCGGTGAAGAAGGTGAACCACCAGCCGCCCGATGCGGTATCGAAGGCGAAGCTGAGCAGAAAACCGCCGATCAAGGCGCCGACGACACCGATCACGATGTTCATCAGAATGCCCGATCCGCCGCCTTTGACGATCTTGCCGGCAATCCAGCCGGCCAGCGCGCCGATAATTATGTAGCCGATCCAGCCCACGCTGGTCAGCGTTGATGAGCGAGCCAGAAATTCGGTAGCTGCCACGACGTCCATCAGGGGCCTCCTTGGTCACCGTCCAGCCCGATTACTGGACCGTGATTTCGGTATACCCCTCGTGCGTAACTATTCAAGTGTCGATTTGGCGACGCAATTACGCCGGTTGAGTCCGCGGCTGTGTCGCTGCCGGCGTGCCGGCCGCCGGAGCCTGCGCGGGAGCAGGGGCTGGCGCCGGTGCTGGTGCCGGTACAGCGGGCGCGGGCTCCGCGGGGGCAGGCACGCCTGGAACCGGGGCCGGAGCACCTGGAACGCCTTCGGGTGCCGGGGCGGGCGGCGCGGTCCAGGGCCGGATCGACTCCGCCAGAATCTTGGCGGCGTTCTTGTCCACCGGGTTGTTCGCCGTGCCCAGCCACACCACGAACCAGCGCTGCGGCGGACCCGTCGTCGGCGTGGCGCCGGGCGGCGTACCCACCACTCCGGTCCAGATCTGTCCGTTCGGCTTGCTGGTGTCGCTGAACTTCACCTCGTAGTAGGACGCGCTGCCCGATACGCCATTGGCGTTGAGGGGCACCGTCTCCTGGTTGACCCGGGTGCCGGGGTAGGGCATGAAGAACTCGCCCATGTCGGATCCGAGTCGCACAGCCGCCTTCGGGTTGGTGGCCTCGGCGCTGGCGTAGAGCTTCTGGTCCAGGCGGCCCAACACGATGCGGGTGTCGTTGGCTACCGGCTGCGGCTGCCCGGGCATCGGCGGCTCACCAGCTGTCTTGCTGAGCAACGCCGAGCCGTAGTCCAAGTGGGATGCGTCAGACTCCACCCAGCCGGGCGGTACGACGAAGCTGAACCCGCCGACGGCGTTGGTGACTCGGCCGAGCTCGGGCGCGTTGGGGTCAGGCGGGGGCGGCGCGTTCGGGTCGACGGGCGGCGGCACCGCGTTGGGGTCCCCCGGCTGTGCAGCTGGCGCGGGATTGGCCCCCGGGGCGGGGCTGGCCCCGGGCGGAGGCGTGGCCGGCGTGTTCGGCGCCCCGGCCGCGGGTGCCGGTGAAGCTGGAGTGGGCGACCCCGGCGGCGCGACCGTCGGGGTCGGCGAGGGCGCAGGCTCGGGATCAGCGCCGGCGATTGCCGGCAACGCAATGGTGACGACGCTGGCACTGGTCGCCGCGGCAATGGCCAGCGACGCCAAGAATCCCTTGCGACGGGTCGAGTTCGAGTCCACCTGATGCATGGCGACGAACCTACCGTGTTAATGCCGCGAAGCAAGGAAGGCCTACCCGGTGTCCCCCAACTGGATTGCTGTCAATCCGGCCAGTTCATAGTCGGGTACAACGCGACCTCCTGCGCCTTGACACTGAACCACACCCGATCTCCGGCGCTGAGCTGCAGGTCTGCTGCCGCCTCGGCGGTGATGCTGGCCGTCAATCCCGGCGCCCCGTCCGGTTGGTCCTGACCGCGCGCCAGAATCGTCGGTCCGCGGGTGTCCAGCTCAGTCACGATCACTTCAACGGCATTTCGCGGGCTGCCGTGGGGCGCCTCCCGATAGAGGGCCACACTGCCCGGTGCGAATACCGCGACGGCCGCTTGGCCGTTCGCCAACTCCGCCTCGGCCCTTCCATGCCAGCGCTGCCCGGCCCCGTTTTGCAGGGCGCCGTCGGGACCGATCTTTCCGTTGACCAGGTTGACGCCTGCGATCTGCGCCCCGAAGTGGCTCCTGGGTGCGGCCAACACGTCGGCGACGGGCCCGATTTCGGCGATTTTCCCGGATTCGAGCACCAGCACCCGGTCGGCCAGCGCGAATACGTCCAGCAGGTCGTGCGTGATCAGGATGACGGGGCAGCCGCTACGGGCGACCACGCCACGCAGCACCGCTCGAATGGATGCGGCCGCGCCGACGTCGAGTCCGGCCAGCGGCTCGTCGAGCAGCAACACCTCCGGTTCGACCGCGAGTGCCCGCGCGATGGCGACCCGCTGGGCCTGGCCGCCAGAGAGCTGACCGGGCTTGCGGTCGGCGAACTGCTCGGCGTCCACCTCCCGCAGCCATCGCAGCGCCGTGTCCCGTGCAGGCACCCGCCCGAGCCCGAACATGCGCCGGAACTGGCGCCCGCGCAGCCCGAAGGCCACATTGGACGCGACGCTGAGATGCGGAAACAGCAGTGGGTCCTGCAGCAGCAGCCCGACCCGCCGGTCGTGGGTGGGCACATCGACGCCAGCCGCGGTATCGATCAGCACCCGATCCCCCACCCGCACCAAGGCCGCATCGGGTCGGACCAACCCGGCAATCACATGCAAGACGGTCGACTTGCCCGCCCCGTTTGGGCCGAGCACCGCCAGCACTTCCCCTGCACCCACGGCGAAATCCACATCGACCTGGCGCTGGGCCAGCACCGCCCGAACCTGCAGATCGGTCATGGCGGCTACCTCGCGTCGGTCCCGGTCAGTCGGCGCGCACCCAGCCCCAGCACCACCAACGCCGCCACCGCCACCAGCAAAAGCGACAGTGCCACAGCCGCATCCGGGTCACTGACCCGTTGCAGGTAGATCTCCAGCGGAAGGGTGCGGGTGACGCCTTGCAGCGACCCGGCAAACGTCAACGTCGCACCGAACTCCCCCAGGGACCGCGCGAAAGCCAGCACCGCCCCCGACGCCAAGCCGGGCACTAGCAGCGGCAGAGTGACCCGCCACCAGATCGTGCTGGGCCGGGCCCCGAGGGTCGCGGCCACCAGTTCGTAATCGGCGCCCGCGCTGCGTGCGGAGCCTTCCAGGGCAATCACCAGGAACGGCAACGAGACGAAGGTCTGCGCCAGCACGACGGCGGTGGTGCTGAACGCGATCCTGATCCCCGCGGCCTCCAAATACTGGCCGATCAGACCGAGTCGACCGAAGGCGTAAAGCAGGGCTATACCGCCAACCACCGGCGGGAGCACTAGCGGCAGCAGGATCACCGGCCGCAGTAGACGCACCGATCGCAGTTGGCTGCGGGCCAACACCAACGCCATCGGAACACCCAGCAGGACACACAGCGTCGTGCTGGCCGCGGCCGTCTTCAAGCTCAGCAACAGCGCTGTCGCCGAGGAATCGCTGCTGATCAGCGACCAGAAATGCGGCCAATCCACCTTGACTGCAATCGCAAACAGCGGCAGACCCACAAACAGCGTCCCGACGGCCGCGGGCACATAGACCCAGCGGGGCAGATCGGTCGGTGTGGGCATAGGAGTCAGGGCCTGGCGAACCCGGCCTGCTCCAAAATCCGTTGTCCCGCATCGCCTGTCACGACTGCGACAAATTTCTGGGCCAGCGCGGCTTGCGGGGCCGACTTCAGCACTCCGATCGGATAGACGTTCACCGCGCCGGCGGCCTCCGGGAACTCGACGGTCGCCACCTTGTTTCCGGCGCCAATTGCATCGGTGACATAAACCAGCGCCGCATCGGCCTGCCCGCTGGTGACCTTGTTCAACGCGTCGGTGACGCTGGGTTCTTCGCTGACCGGACGCAGTTGCGTCCCGGTAGCGTCCTCGATGCGGTGGGTGGCCGATCCGCACGGGACCGGCCGCTGGCAGACCACCACGCCGAGCCCGGGTCGGGCCAGGTCAGCGAACGAACCGATGCTCTTCGGATTGCCGGGCGCGGTAACGATCACCAGTCTGTTCGCGGCGAAGTTGACCACACCATTGCGCAACAAGCCGGCCGCAGCGACCTTGTCGGACTGCGCGGTGTCCGCCGAAGCGAACACATCGGCCGTCGCACCCTGGGTCAGCTGCGTCGCCAACTCCGAGGAGCCCGCAAAGTTGAAAGTGATGTCCGCGCCGGGATTGTCCGCCTTGAATCGTTCGCCGATCTGACTGAACACCTGCCGCAGCGACGCCGCCGCGAACACCACGACCCGCTTCGTATCCTGGTCCGACCCAGATCCTGAACTGCACGCCGTCACGCTTCCGACCAGCATCGTCGTCAGCAAAACGGCCAGCCACCCGGTGCGACGCATCGGTCAAACCTAGCGCTGCGACGCTGCGACTGAATAGTTACGCAAATCATTAGCGCGTCGTGGCGGCGTGGAGTTTCGCCGAATAGCTACTGTCCAGTAACATTGACGCCGATTGACGCCATAGCACAAGGAGGTCGTGGCAATGGAGGTTGTGGTCACCGGTGGCGACACCGATCTGGGTCGCACAGTTGCCGAAGGCTTTCGTGACGACGGTCACAAGGTGACCCTGGTGGGCGCACGTGGCGGCGACCTCGAGGTCATCGCCAAGGAACTCGACGTGGACGCGATCGTTTGCGACACCACCGATCCCGCCAGCCTCACCGAAGCACGGGGGTTGTTCCCACACCACCTGGACACCATCGTCAATATCCCGGCCCCCACCTGGGAAGCCGGCGACCCACGCACCTTCTCGCTGCCCGACACCGCCACCGCATGGCGCAAAGCGCTGGACGCGACCCTGCTCTCGGCCGTCCTGACCGTGCAGTGCGTGGGCGACCACCTGCGCTCCGGCGGCCACATCATCACCGTGCTGACCGAGAACCCGCCTCCCGGCAGCGTCGACTCCTCGATCAAAGCCGCCGTGTCCAGCTGGGTCAGCGGACAGGCCGAGGTATATGGCACCCGCGGCATCACGGTCAACGCCGTCGCAGCAGGCCGCAGCGTCCAAGCGGGCTACGAGGGTCTGTCCCGCACCCCCGCGCCGGTGGCAGCCGAGATCGCGCGGCTGTCGCTGTTCCTCACCACCGCGGCCGCCCGCCACATCACCGGCCAGACGCTGCACGTGAGCCACGGCGCACTCGCACAGTTCGCCTGAGCCGGTCGCTACGGTAGACACCGTGGCTATTCGGCTTGGATTCCAGATTCCCAACTTCTCCTACGGAACCGGTGTAGAAAACCTGTTCCCGACGGTCATCGCTCAAGCGCGCGAAGCCGAATCAGCCGGCTACGATTCGCTTTTCGTGATGGACCACTTCTATCAACTGCCCATGCTCGGCACCCCAGACCAGCCGATGCTGGAGGCCTATACCGCGTTGGGCGCGCTTGCGACCGCCACCGAGCGCCTGCAGTTGGGCACGTTGGTCACCGGCAACACATACCGCAACCCCGCCCTGCTGTCGAAGGTGATCACCACGCTGGACGTGGTCAGCGGCGGCCGCGCGGTGCTGGGTCTGGGGGCTGGCTGGTTCGAACTCGAACACCGCCAGCTTGGCTTTGAATTCGGCACCTTCACCGACAGGTTCAACCGACTCGAAGAGGCGCTGCAGATCATCGATCCGATGATCAAAGGCGAGCGACCCACGTTCTCCGGAGAGTGGTACACCGCGGAATCGGCGATGGCCGAACCCCGCTACCGCGACCGCATCCCCATCATGATCGGGGGCGGCGGCGAGAAGAAGACGTTCGGACTGGCCGCCCGCTACGCCGACCACCTCAACATCATCGCGTCTTTCGACGAACTGCCTCGCAAGATGGCGGCGGCGCGGGCCCGCTGCGAGGAGGTGGGCCGCGACCCGGCGACGCTGGAAACCAGCCTGATGCTGACCGTGATGCTCGACGAGAAAGCTAAGCCGGACCAGTTACCCGAGAACATGGCCGCGCGGATGGCGATCGGTGGGCCAGCGCAGATCGCCGAACAGGTACAAGCCAAGGTGCTCGACGCCGGTTTGAATGGCGCGATCATCAACCTGCCGAACGGTCATATACCCGGCATGATCACTGCCGCAGCCGAGGCCCTACGCCCGCTGATCCACGCGTAGCGAACAGCCCGGCGGCCAAGTGCGGGCGACGCGACATATAAACCACGCACACGACACGCCGTGAGGCGTGTGCGTGGTTTATCTCTCGATGAAGCACTGCGCGCTGGTCTGGGCCCCGGTGGGGTCCGCCGGCTGACGGTGTGGCTGGCCCGGGCGCGACATATAAATCACGCACACGACACGCTGTGAGGCGTGTGCGTGGTTTATCTCTCGACGAAGCACTGCGCGCTGGCCTGGGCCCCGGTGGGGTCCGCCGCTTAACGGTGGTCCTGCCACCGACGTCGGCAGATAAACCTGGCACACGCAATTCGCTGGTGTGGTTAATTACACAGGCTCACAGCTGGGTTTGTGACCCAGGGTTGACTAACCTAAAACAGGTTAGTAGCTAACTGCAGCCGCCCGTCAAGGAGACCCCGTCAGGAGCAGCGGAAAATGAGCCCCCAGCAGGAACCAACAGTTGAACCGCGCCGTCGGCATCGTGTGGTCATCATCGGCTCGGGGTTCGGCGGTCTCAACGCGGCAAAGAAGCTCAAGCGTGCTGACGTCGACATCAAACTGATCGCCCGCACCACCCATCACCTGTTTCAGCCGCTGCTCTACCAAGTAGCCACGGGCATCATTTCCGAGGGCGAGATCGCCCCGCCGACCCGCGTCGTGCTGCGCAAGCAGCGCAACGTCCAGGTGCTGCTCGGCAACGTCACGCACATCGATCTCGCCAGGCAATGCGTCGTCTCGGAGTTGCTCGGTCACACCTACGAAACGCCTTACGACAGCCTGATCATCGCCGCCGGCGCCGGCCAGTCCTACTTCGGCAACGACCATTTCGCCGAGTTCGCCCCCGGGATGAAATCCATCGACGACGCTTTGGAGCTACGCGGGCGGATCCTGAGCGCCTTCGAGCAGGCGGAGCGGTCGAGTGACCCTGAACGACGGGCCAAACTGCTCACCTTCACCGTCGTCGGCGCCGGCCCCACCGGCGTTGAAATGGCCGGGCAGATAGCCGAATTGGCCGAACACACGCTCAAGGGCGCCTTCCGGCACATCGACTCCACGAAGGCTCGTGTGATCCTGCTCGACGCCGCCCCCGCCGTGCTGCCGCCGATGGGGGAAAAGCTCGGCGAACGTGCGGCCGCGCGGCTCCAGAAGCTCGGCGTCGAGATTCAACTGGGTGCCATGGTCACCGACGTGGACCGCAACGGGATCACGGTCAAGGACGCCGACGGCACCGAGCGGCGCATTGAATCGGCCTGCAAGGTCTGGTCGGCCGGCGTGCAAGCCAGCCGCTTGGGCCGCGACCTCGCCGAGCAGTCCGACGTCGAACTCGACCGGGCCGGCCGTGTCCAGGTGTTGCCCGACCTGTCGATTCCGGGGCATCCGAACGTGTTCGTCGTCGGCGACATGGCAGCGGTCGAGGGCGTGCCCGGTGTGGCACAGGGCGCCATTCAGGGCGCCAAATACGTCGCAACCAACATCAAATCCGAGCTGGCCGGCGCCGATCCGGCCGAGCGGGAGCCGTTTCAGTACTTCGACAAAGGCTCGATGGCGACGGTGTCGCGGTTCTCCGCGGTGGCCAAGATCGGTCCGCTGGAATTCAGCGGCTTCATCGCCTGGCTGATCTGGCTGGTGCTGCACCTGGTCTATCTGATCGGGTTCAAGACCAAGATCACCACGCTGCTGTCGTGGACGGTCACCTTCCTGAGCACGCGGCGAGGTCAGCTGACCATCACCGACCAGCAGGCGTTTGCGCGAACCCGACTCGAGCAGCTGGCCGAACTTGCCGCCGAAGCGCAGACCAGCGCGGTCACCCAAAAAGCCAGCTAGCGCTTGCGGTCGTCAGGGTCTGATGGTGCCGACCCGCTTCGCCCGGCTTACGCCGCGCTTGCGGTCGTCGGGGTCTGATGGTGCCGACCCGCTTCGCCCGGCTGCGCCGCGCTTGCGGTCGTCGGGGTCTGATGGTGTCGACCCGCTTCGCCCGGCTGCGCCGCGCTTGCGGTCGTCAGGGTCTGATGGTGCCGACCCGCTTCGCCCGGCTTACGCCGCGCTTGCGGTCGTCACGGGAGATTCTGCAGGCGCACCTGGCCGCGGGCGACGACGCGGTCGTCGTCGTCGGTGATCGTCACCAGCCACAGTTGCTGCAGGCGCCCCCGGTGCAGAGGTTCTGCCTTGCCATACACGGTCCCCGACTTGATGGCACGCAGAAAGTCGGTGTTGTTGTTGACGCCGACCACGTTCCCGCTGCCCTGGGAGTTGAGCCAGGTGTAAGCGGCCACGCTGGCCATGCTCTCGATGATCGAGCAGTACACCCCGCCGTGCACCAATCCCATCGGCTGCAGCAGTTTTGGTTTGACCTCGAGTTGGGCACGGGCGCCGTCAGGGGTCAGTTCGGTGAATTGCAGGCCGATCTCGCTGTCGAACGCGGCGACGAATTCTGAGTCAGACACTGACGACACGATCTTGTGTCTACACCATTTAGTGCCCCGGAAAACGGGCGAGCCCCGTGCACGTGGCACGGGGCTCGCCGATCGAGTAGACCGGGGGTCACTGCAGCCCTCAGGACACTTCCGCGGTCATTTCTCCGCTCGA
>NZ_LZLS01000173.1 GCF_001673365.1 Mycobacterium asiaticum | reverse complement strand
AGTATGCCGAACGCACTGGGCGGTGGCTCAGGCGCGCCCGATGTCGACGGTGCCGACACGCCCGGGGTGGGCGAGGTCACGTGGGTTGTTGGAATCGGCATCGGTGCTGGAAAACATAGGTAACAGTATGGTTTCTCAGCTAAAGCTCAGACTGCTCATACCTCGCCCACACTCGGATGCGCGACGGTAAGCCGTATGGAACGCGGGGGACTGTGGAGCGACGACGGCGGGAATAGCGACTGGCAACTTAGTGTTTCGAAAAGTGAAGAAATGCCAACACTGGATGGCAAGAACAACGCGGAGGAAGTCACCATCACCACTTTGAGCCCGACCACCATGTCTCACCCCCAGGTCGTCCGTGACGACGACTGGGCCGAGCCGTCCGACAAACTGCTCGGCACAGCGGTTTTCGACGCCACGGGAGACAAGTCGGCGATGCCATCGTGGGACGAACTGGTCCGTCAGCACGCCGACCGGGTATACCGGCTGGCTTACCGTCTTTCCGGCAACCAGCACGACGCCGAGGACCTGACGCAGGAAACCTTCATCCGGGTCTTCCGGTCCGTGCAGAACTACCAGCCCGGCACGTTCGAGGGCTGGCTGCACCGCATCACCACCAACCTGTTCCTCGACATGGTGCGCCGGCGGGCACGCATCCGCATGGAGGCGCTACCCGAGGACTACGACCGGGTCCCTGCCGACGAGCCAAACCCCGAGCAGATCTACCACGACTCACGTCTCGGGCCGGACCTGCAGGCCGCGCTGGACTCGCTGCCGCCGGAGTTCCGGGCCGCGGTGGTGCTGTGCGACATCGAAGGTTTGTCCTACGAGGAGATCGGCGCCACCCTCGGCGTCAAGCTCGGTACCGTGCGCAGCCGGATCCACCGCGGACGTCAGGCGCTGCGGGATTACCTGGCCGCTCATCCGGAGCACGGCCTGCGCGTCGAAGACCGTCCGATGCGGGCGGCAAGCTAGGCAACTGCCGTGGCCGAATGCTCGGTTTGGCCACTGCACGGTTGCCAACTGGTCCCAAATGCCGGGGATTAATGGGCTGAACATGGTTATCAAGCATCGCTCCGCGCTACATTCGAGGTACCGACGGCTCGACTTGGCGGGGAAGCGGGTGCGAAAGGAACTGGTCATGGCCGATCCCGGAAACACAGGAAGACATGTGTTTCGGCGTGCGTTCTCTTGGCTTCCCGCTCAGTTCGCGTCACAAAGCGATGCACCGGTAGGTGCACCCCGTCGGTTCGGATCCACCGAACACTTATCCATCGAGGCCATCGCCGCCTTCGTCGACGGCGAGTTGCGGATGAACGCACATCTGCGCGCCGCGCACCACCTTTCGCTGTGCCCCCAATGTGCGGCCGAAGTGGACGATCACAGCCGCGCCCGCGACGCGCTGCGTGATTCGCACCCCATCCGCATGCCCAGCTCGCTGCTCGGGTTGCTGTCAGAGATTCCGCACAGCCCCCTGGAAACACCCCATGACGAGGTGACACCCCTCTCTGATCGGTTTGCCGAGCGCGACGCGCGCGAGCAGCGGAAGCGTCGGTAGCTCGCCTCGTTGCCGAGCGTGGGTTCATGCCGACATGCGGGTAGCTGTGGATACTAGGGTG
Source organism: Mycobacterium asiaticum (assembly GCF_001673365.1). Taxonomy (GTDB): domain Bacteria; phylum Actinomycetota; class Actinomycetes; order Mycobacteriales; family Mycobacteriaceae; genus Mycobacterium; species Mycobacterium asiaticum_A. The sequence continues at coordinate 2,503 of NZ_LZLS01000173.1, read as the reverse complement.
GACACCAACGCGATTTCCGGGTCATGCCGCCGTTTGCGCTGCGCACATGCCCTGCAGTGGGTCCTGACGGGCTCGAAACGGATCTAGAAGAGGAACTGTGACCTCCGACGAAGGCAACAACACCGAACGGCTGGCGCCCCGCCCGATCTACCGACCGCCGGTCGACCCCTCCTCGCGGCAGACATTCAGCCGTCCAGCCGGGCAGCAGGGCTCTTTTGTGGCAGAGCGGGTCCGCCCGCAGAAGTATCGGGACCAGACTGACTTCAGGCCGCATGACCAACCGGCCGACCCGGTGCTGGAGGAAGCCTTCAGCCGTCCCATGGGGGCCACCGAAACCCTGCAGCGCCATCCGATCGACGCCAGCGCGCTGGCTGCCGAGAAGAACGGTGACCAGCAGGACGATCCCGACGATCCGTGGCGCGATCCCGACGCGGCTGCCGCGCTGGGCACCCCGGCACTGCCGCCGGTGGTAGCGCACGGCGAATTGCACCACAGCGGCAAGCTCGGCGTTCGCGATGTGCTGTTCGGCGGCAAGGTCTCCTATCTAGCTCTGGCGGTGCTGCTGCTCATCGCACTGGTGATCGGCGGGATCGGCGGTGTGATCGGGCGCAAGACGGCCGAGGTGGTTGAGGCGTTCACTACCTCGAAGGTGACGCTGTCGACCTCCGGTAACGCCGAGGAACCCGCCGGCAGGTTCACCAAGGTGGCGGCCACCGTCGCCGACTCCGTGGTGACCATCGAGTCCAAGAGCGACCAGGAGGGCATGCAGGGCTCCGGCGTCGTCATCGACGGCCGCGGCTACATCGTCACCAACAACCATGTCATCTCCGAAGCTGCCAACAACCCCAGCCAGTTCAAGACCACAGTGGTCTTCAACGACGGCAAGGAAGTGCCCGCCAGCCTGGTCGGCCGCGACCCCAAGACCGACCTGGCGGTCCTGAAAGTCGACAACGTCGACAACTTGAGCGTCGCCCGCCTCGGTGACTCCGACAAGGTGCGCGTCGGCGACGAGGTGATTGCCGCGGGCGCTCCACTGGGTCTGCGCAGCACAGTGACGCACGGCATCATCAGTGCACTGCATCGCCCGGTTCCGTTGTCGGGCGAGGGTTCTGACACCGACACCGTCATCGACGCGCTGCAGACCGACGCCTCGATCAACCACGGCAACTCCGGCGGCCCGCTGATCGACATGGACTCCCAAATCATCGGCATCAACACGGCCGGCAAGTCGTTGTCCGACAGCGCCAGCGGCCTGGGCTTCGCAATACCGGTCAACGAGATGAAGCTGGTCGCCCAGACGCTGATCAAAGACGGAAAGATCATGCACCCGACCCTGGGCATCAGCACCCGGTCGGTGAGCAACGCGATCGCCTCGGGCGCGCAGGTGGCCAACGTGAAGGCCGGCGGACCCGCGCAAAAGGGCGGAATTCTGGAAAACGACGTGATCGTCAAGATCGGCAACCGGAAGGTGGCCGACTCCGACGAGGCTGTGGTTGCGGTGCGTCAGTTGACCATCGGTCAGGACGCGCCAATCGAGGTGGTCCGCGACGGTCGTCACGTCACGCTGACGGTCAAACCCGACCCCGATACCAGCCCGTGATGATCGCAAGCGCGGCGCAGCCGGGCGCGGCGGGTCATCACCATCCGACCGTGATGATCGCAAGCGCGGCGCAGCCGGGCGCGGCGGGTCATCACCATCCGACCGTGATGATCGCAAGCGCGGCGCAGCCGGGCGCGGCGGGTCATCACCATCCGACCGTGATGATCGCAAGCGCGGCGCAGCCGGGCGCGGCGGGTCATCACCATCCGACCGTGATGATCGCAAGCGCGGCGCAGCCGGGCGCGGCGGGTCATCACCATCCGACCGTGATGATCGCAAGCGCGGCGCAGCCGGGCGCGGCGGGTCATCACCATCCGACCGTGATGATCGCAAGCGGTCATCACCATCTGACCTGATGTTCGCCAACATCGGCTGGGGGGAGATGCTGGTCCTCGTCGTAGTCGGATTGGTCGTGCTGGGCCCGGAGCGGCTCCCCGGCGCCATCCGCTGGACGGCCGGTGCGCTCCGGCAGGCGCGCGACTACCTCAGCGGCGTCACCAGCCAACTGCGCGACGACATGGGACCTGAATTCGACGATCTGCGTGGACAACTCGGCGAGCTGCAGAAGTTGCGTGGCATGACGCCGCGTGCGGCGCTGACCAAGCACCTACTCGACGGCGACGACTCGATCTTTACCGGCAACTTCGACAAGCCGGTCTCACCTTCGGTGCCTGACCAGCCGCCTCAGCCAGCCGCCGAGCCAGCCAGCCCCGAACGCACCCCGTTCGACACCGACGCCACCTAGCTCGGCGACGGGGTGGCCCGAGCAGACGCAAAAACACCATGGAGCGCATGCTCCAACGCGATTTTGCGTCTCAGTGTCATGGTGACTTTGCCGCGTTGCGGTGGTTGGGTCTAGATCACTCGGTGTTTGGCTCTTTTTGCGTCTGTCGCCGTAAAGGT
>NZ_LZLS01000172.1 GCF_001673365.1 Mycobacterium asiaticum | reverse complement strand
CCCCGGCGGCAACGTCTACGTCACCAACCTAGTTAGCGGTACGGTGTCGGTGATCGACCCCGCCACTAACACCGTCACCGGGTCACCCATCACCGTCGGCAGCAACCCGACGGGGGTAGCGGTCAACCCCGGCGGCAACGTCTACGTCGCCAACAATGGCAGCGGTACGGTGTCGGTGATCGACCCCGCCACCAACACCGTCACCGGGTCACCCATCACCGTCGGCAGCAACCCATCCGGGGTGGGGGTCAACCCCACCAGCGGCTACGTCTTCGTTACTAACCAGGCCAGCGGCACTGTGTCGGTGATCAACTCTGCCACCAACACCGTCACCGCTACCATCACCGTCGGCTCCATACCCAACGGCATCGCGGTCGACCCCACCACCGGCGCCATCTACGTCGCAAACTATGGCAGCGACACGGTGTCAGTGATCAGCGGTTAACGCTGCCCCCCGTGCCCTGGGGGTCGGGCGAGGTTGATGTTCCACAGTCCTCGCGTGGACCGAACTGGTGGTTACCGAACTCTGCCAAACCGACGAACGAATAGGCGACACCACACGATCCGCAGAGTACGATCTGTGCACACTGAATCCAGACGAAACTCATAACGCCCGTTTGCAGGTACCGCAGGAGGTGCGCTCGTGACGGAACATCCCCCCGGAGTTTCCCCTGATCCCGCCAATTATGGCTATTCGCCTCCGCCGGGCGACTTCAGCTTTTCCCCATCGAGCCCGAGCCCGTCGGGTTATCTGCCCACCCCGCCGGGGGAGTTTGACTATTCGCCCTCGTCACTCGGTGCCCATCGGGGCAACGGCGCCAATCGGATGGCGGTCATGTCGATCGTGGCTTCCGGGGTCGGATGGGTGTGCTGCGGCATCGGCGCGATCGTGGGCCCCATTTTCGGGATCATCGCACTAAGCCAGATCAAGAGGACGGGTGAAGGCGGCCGTAATTTGGCCATTGCAGGGATCACTGTCGGAGGAGTGATTCTCGTAGGCTTGATAATCTTCTGGACGGCGGCATTTATCAGTGCCGGTAACGACGACAGTTACCACCAAACTCATTACCGGCGCGGGTACGGCATGGTGGTGCCCGCCGCCATACCGCCAGTAGCCGCAATTACCGCACCGGCGCAATAGCTACGTTCAAACGCTTAGTGGCCGAGTCGTCCTCGACCCAAACGCAGCAGCAGCATCGCCAGGTCTTTGCCTTCGGGACCTAGCTCGCTGTAGCGCTCGATCACCTTCATCTCGCGGCTGTGCACCAGTCGGGTGCCGCCGGAGGCCATCCGGACTTTGCCGATCGCCTGGGACACTTCGGCACGTTTCTTGACCGCGGCCAAAATCTCAGCGTCCAGTCGGTCGATTTCAGCGCGCAACTCGTCGATGCCGACTTGCTGGGCATCAAGGGTCTCGGTGTTCATTTCTGCAATCTCCGCGTTCTCGTGAGGTGGTGGTTCTGGTCTCATCCGGTGTCGGGCCTCACACAAGAGACGAGCCCCGAATCGCCGAAGCGGACCGGGGCTCTGCGAAAGCAGCTAGACCACGGGCCCCGCTGGCGGGTACCCGTAGAAAAATCGAGGCTGCGTGTTGAGCACGCGTCGAGTGTGCCACCAAGTGGCGTGCGTGTGCAAAAAAGGGAGCCATAAAAAGACGGCTGACCCGCCGTAATTCGGCGAAATCCGCGATGCGACCGCCCGAGTGGTCGTAGTCTCTACTCGCCTTCCTAGGGATCATTCGGACAGTTCAGAAAGGGCTGTTGATGAACTTCTCGGTATTTCCGCCAGAAATCAACTCTCTGCTGATGTTCAGTGGCGCGGGGTCGGCGCCCATGCTGCAGGCGGCGATCGCCTGGGACGGGCTGGCCGAGGAACTGTCCGCGGCTGCGTCGTCATTCGGATCCGTCACCGCGGGCCTCGTCGGCCAAGCGTGGCAGGGCCCGGCGGCGGCAGCGATGTCGGCCGCGGCGGCGCCGTATGCCAGTTGGCTCAACGCCGCGGCGACACAGGCGGCGGGCGCGGCCGGACATGCCCGGACGGTGGCGGGCGTGTTCGAGGCCGCCCGGTCGGCAACAGTTCAGCCGATTGCGGTGGCGGCCAATCGTTCTCAAATCGTGCGGTTGGTGCTGTCGAACCTGTTCGGCCAGAACGCGCCGGCAATCGCGGCCGCTGAAGCGGTGTACGAGGAAATGTGGGCCCAAGACGTCGGCGCGATGTTCGGCTATTACTCCGGCGCATCGGCGGTAGCCGAGGCCCTCGCACCGTGGCAGCAGTTGCTGCAGCACCTCCCGGGCGCGAGTCTGCTGGCGACCCTGAGCAATGTGGGCGCCGCCAACCTGGGCTCCGGAAACATCGGCAGCGTGAACTTCGGCAGTGGTAACACCGGCAACGTCAACCTCGGCAGCGGCAACAAAGGCAACCTCAATATCGGCAGCGGCAATCTCAACGGAATCCTCAACTTCGGCGACGGAAACACCGGCAGCTTCAACCTCGGCAGCGGGAACACCGGAATCAGAAACCTCGGTGGCGGAAATCGAGGCAACGGCAACATCGGCTTCGGCAACTCCCAAGGCACCGCCGGTGGCAACATCGGCAGCGGAAACAGCGGCAGCGGCAACATCGGCAACGGCAATACCGGCAACCTGAACGTCGGCAGCGGAAACGCCGGCACCGGCAACTACGGCTTCGGTAATCGAGGCAGCGCGAACCTGGGGAACGGCAACCTCGGCAGCAGCAACGTCGGCATCGGCAACAAGGGCAGCTTCAACATCGGTTTCGGCAACTTGGGCAGTAACAACCTGGGCTTCGGCAATACCGGCAACAACAACTTCGGCATCGGACTCACCGGCGACAACCAGTTCGGTATCAACCTCAACGGCCTCAACGGTGGGGTCGGTAACGTCGGCCTGTTCAACTCGGGGAACAACAACGTCGGATTCTTCAACTCCGGTGACGGAAACTGGGGAATCGGCAACTCGGGCAACGTCAACACGGGCTTTTCCAACACCGGCAACACCAACACCGGCTTCTGGAATTCGGGAAACATCAACACCGGTTTTTCGAACACGACGAGCACCAATGTGGGCTTTGGCAATTCGGGCAACGGGAATCTCGGTTTCTGGAACGCCGGCAGCAACAACATGGGCTTCGGCAACGGTGGCGGCCAGGCAGTGGGCGCCTTCAATTCCGGAACCTCGGGGACGGTGGGTTTCGGCAACTCCGGTGCCAGCAGCGTGGGCTACGGCAACTCAGGAGTCGGTAACACCGGGTTCTGGAATTCGGGCAACACCAACACCGGGTTCTGGAACTCGGGAAACATCAACACGGGGGTTGCGAACGCCGGATCGGTCAACACCGGCTCCGGGAGCGCAACCAACACAGGACTTTCCAGCTCCGGTTACGGCAACACCGGTACCGGGACCTCGGGCTTCAACAACCACGGCAACAACACGTCGGGATTCGAGAACAGCGGTAACAACAGCGAAGGTTACGGAAACATCGGGAACAATTTGACCGGCGTCCAGAACACCAAATCCAATAACACCGGGTTCTTCAATTCCGGCATCAACAGCATCGGCATCTCCAACACGGCCAACTTCTCCGTCGGCTATGCCAACGGCGGCGTCACCGGCAACGTCGGCTTCATGAACGCCGGCACGGACAACTCCGGCTTCAGCCACACCGGCGTGCGCAACTCGGGCTTCAGCAGCTCGGGCACCGACAACTCGGGCTCCAACCACGCGGGTGTGAAGCAATCGGGATTTGACCAATAGCCGTATCCGCTAGCCTGTCCCGCCGGGTTGTCACCGCGCGGCGGTAAGTTTGGACCGACATGAGTGTGCACGCGACGCAAGCCCAGTACCCCCGTCCATCCGCGGTCGACGAGCTGCTGGCTGGCCTCAATCCGCAACAACGCCTGGCGGTGGTGCATCAGGGTTCGCCACTTCTGATCGTGGCTGGCGCGGGTTCGGGCAAGACGGCGGTGCTGACCCGGCGCATCGCTTACCTGATCGCCGAGCGGGGGGTTGGCGTCGGCCAGATTCTGGCGATCACGTTCACCAACAAGGCGGCCGCCGAGATGCGGGAACGCGTGGTGAACCTGGTCGGTCCCCGGGCGCGGTATATGTGGGTGTCGACGTTTCACTCGTCGTGCGTGCGGATCCTGCGTAACCAGGCGTCTCTGATCGACGGCCTGAACTCCAACTTCTCCATCTACGACGCCGATGACTCCCGCCGCCTGCTGCAGATGATCGGCCGGGACATGGGCCTGGACATCAAGCGGTACTCGCCGCGGCTGTTGGCCAACGCCATCTCCAACCTGAAGAACGAACTGATCGACCCGCACCAGGCGGTGGCCAACCTCACCGACGAATCCGACGACCTGGCGCGCACCGTGGCTTCTGTGTTCGGGGAATACCAGCGGCGGCTGCGGGCGGCTAACGCGCTGGATTTCGACGACCTGATCGGTGAGACCGTCGGCGTATTGCAAACCTTCCCCGATATCGCTCAGTACTACCGGCGCCGGTTCCGCCACGTGCTGGTCGACGAGTACCAGGACACCAACCATGCACAGTACGTGCTGGTGCGGGAGTTAGTCGGGCACGGCGGTACAGCGAGGCGCGCCGGAGTCGGCCCGGGGGCCGGCGGAGGCGAGACGAAGCTGGGACCGCCGAATGAAGCCGGCGCCACCGAGTCTGATGAGGTCCCGCCCGCGGAGCTGTGCGTGGTTGGCGACGCCGATCAGTCCATCTACGCCTTCCGCGGCGCCACGATCCGCAACATCGAAGACTTCGAACGCGACTATCCGGACGCGACAACGATTCTGCTGGAACAGAATTACCGCTCCACGCAGAACATCCTGTCGGCGGCCAACTCGGTGATCGCCCGCAATTCCGGACGTCGGGAGAAGCGGCTGTGGACAGATGCCGGCGAGGGCGAACTGATCGTGGGTTACGTCGCCGACAACGAACACGACGAGGCCAGGTTCGTGGCCGAGGAGATCGACGCGCTGGCCGATCGCGGCGAGATCACCTATAACGACGTCGCCGTCTTCTATCGCACCAACAATTCGTCACGGTCGCTGGAAGAGGTTTTCATCCGAGCCGGCATTCCGTACAAAGTTGTTGGGGGAGTGCGCTTTTACGAGCGCAAGGAGATCCGCGACATCGTCGCCTACCTGCGGGTGCTGGACAATCCAGGCGATGCGGTGAGCATGCGGCGCATCCTCAACACGCCCAGGCGTGGCATCGGCGACCGCGCCGAGGCGTGCGTGGCGGTGTACGCCGAAAACACCGGCGCCAGCTTCGCCGATGCCCTGCAGGCCGCCGCCGAGGGCAAGGTGCCGATGCTCAACTCCCGGGCGGAAAAGTGCATCGCCGGGTTCGTCGAACTGCTCGACGAACTGCGCGGGCACCTGGACGACGATCTGGGCGAGTTGGTCGAAGCGGTGCTCGAACGCACCGGATACCGCCGGGAATTGGAGTCCTCGACCGACCCGCAAGAGTTGGCGCGGCTGGACAACCTCAACGAACTCGTCTCTGTCGCACACGAATTCAGCATCGACCGCGCCAACATGGCCGCTTTGGCAGATACCGCCCCAGACGATGAGGACGTCCCGGACACCGGCGTTCTGGCAGCGTTTCTGGAACGGGTGTCACTGGTTGCCGACACCGATGAAATCCCCGAGCACACAGTAGGTCTGGTGACCCTGATGACCCTGCACACCGCCAAGGGTCTGGAGTTCCCGGTGGTGTTCGTGACCGGCTGGGAGGACGGCATGTTCCCGCACATGCGGGCGCTGGACGATCCCGTCGAGCTCTCCGAGGAACGCCGGCTCGCCTACGTCGGAATCACCCGTGCCCGGCAGCGGCTGTATGTGAGCCGAGCGATCGTGCGGTCGTCGTGGGGACAGCCCATGCTGAACCCGGAATCGCGCTTCCTGCGCGAGATTCCGCAGCAACTCATCGATTGGCGGCGCCTCGCTCCCAAGCCGTCGTTCAGCGCGCCGGTCAGCGGTGCGGGACGGTTCGGCACGCCCCGGTCCGCGCCCGCTCGCACCGGGGCCGGCAAGCGTCCGCTGATCGTGTTGGAGCCGGGCGACCGGGTGACTCACGACAAGTACGGCCTGGGCCGCGTCGAGGAAGTCTCCGGTGTCGGCGAATCAGCGATGTCGCTCATCGACTTCGGCAGCGCGGGGCGGGTGAAGTTGATGCACAACCACGCTCCGATCAGCAAGCTCTGAGCGCGTTACTCGACCCAACGCCTGGTAGCCGGGAGCATCGTCAGCACCATGCTCGCCACCGGCAACAACGGCAGCGCGTGCACGATCCACCCGACGCGGGCGCCGGCGATAAACACGCCCAGATAGGTCAGCAACGCGACCACGGCTCCGGCCACGATGAGGTACCGGCCGACGGGGCGGTGCAGCAGCACCATGATCACTCCGGAGACGGTGGTGATCGCAAAGACCAGAGCCAGGAACCCGACAGCGATACAGAACAGTCGGTCGGTCTGCCACCAGCCGGCGATGAGGTCGGTGGCCACCACCGAGGTGGCCCATCCGCTGATGATGCTGACGGCGCTGGCTGCCACCGCCGTGCGGGCGGTGGGCTCGGCTGGCAGCACACCGGGCAGCGGCGGAATCCCGTGCGGTGCTGGTCCTAAAGATGTTGAGCCACGCGGAATTTGAGTCGTGGGCACGGACGCCGGCAGTGGCTTCAGTGGTTCGGTCGGCGCTCGCCGAATGATTCGGGTGCGCGGCTCCCCGGTCAGTTCGGGGGGTTGGTGCGAGTGAGGGTCGTTCGGTGCTGTCACCGGTCAGCCGGCGTAGTTGCCGACGGACAATCCCCGCTTGGCCAGCCACGGCAATGGGTCGATTCGCTCGCTGCCACCCAGTAGCACCTCGAAGTGCAGGTGCGGACCGGTGGAGTTGCCCCGGTTTCCCATGGTCGCAATTTGGTCGCCCGCCATGACGTGCTCACCCACGCCGACCAGCGTGCTGTTCACGTGACCGTAGAGCGTGACGGTGCCGTCGGCGTGGCGCAGCTTGACCCACATGCCGTAGCCGGCGGTGGGGCCGGCGTCGATGACAACTCCGTCCGACACGGCGTAGATCGGTGTCCCGATCGAGTTCGCCAGGTCGATACCCGCGTGCAGCACGCCCCAGCGGTAGCCGAAGTTGGAAGTGAAAATGCCTTTGGTCGGCATGACGTACAGCGGCTGCTGCAGCCGAGCTTCGCGCTGTGCGCGCTCCGCCGCGAAGGCCACGCCCCGGGCGAGTTCTTCGTTGTGCAGCGCCGCGTTCGCCGGCTGGGCGGCGATGACCTGCACACCCCGTGGCGCAGTGCTTCCGGATCCGCCGGACAGTGACGAGGCGTTAGCGGTCAACACGGTCTCGACCTTGCCGTGGTCGGACTGGTCGATGGCCGTGTGCGTCGCAGCGGCTGCCGCACCGGCGGCCATCGCCCCGATCAGCAGGCGACCCTTGGCGGCGCTGGTCGGCTGCTTGCGGTGGCTCCCGCCGCGCCGTGGCACCGCGGTGACATTGGTTGCGAGGGTGCGACCGGGCAGCGGGTCGTCGTAGTCGACGGTCAGCCGGGGCAGCACGTCAGTACTGCTGGTCGCCGGGGCGGCCAGCCAAAGCGGGGTCAGATCGTCGGTGTCGTCGGTGTCGTCGAGTTCGGGTGCCGAGAGCAGTCGCTCGGAGAAATCGAAGCCGAAGTCCATCTCGTCGAGATCGGCGAGTTCGAGGTCGTCGATCTCGTCAACGTCATCCAACGGGATGATTTCGGTCACTTCGTTGCGGTGATGATGCAACCAGCGATCCCGGGGTGCGCGAACCGTCACTGCGGTGGCAGAGCGAGAAATTCGGTGCTGGGACAACCTGAAATGTCCTCGGATCGTGACCATAACGTTATCTGGACCTTGAGAAGGTATCCGCAAAGGTATGGGGCTGGCAACCTCGTCGTCAAAACCGGCCCTTTTTGTGACGTGGGTCACGTTTGAGACCGATTCACATGACGTGACGTGCGCCACAGCGGTGGGATGCGGCGACAGGGATCAATTCGGGTGTCGATACAGTTCCTCCGTGCGAGTTGCCGGATGTCGGCACCGCCACCCTAATTGGCCTAGCAAGTAAGCCGAGCAAAGGCAGTGACGCCCCATGGATCTGTTCGAGTACCAAGCTAAGGAACTGTTCGCCAAGCATGGCGTACCCGGCACGCAGGGTCGGGTGACCGATACCGCCGAGGGTGCCAAAGCCATCGCGGAGGAGATCGGTGCCCCGGTGATGGTAAAAGCCCAAGTCAAGACCGGTGGCCGGGGCAAGGCGGGCGGCGTGAAGTACGCCGCGAACGCCGATGAGGCCTACGAGCACGCCAAGAACATCTTGGGCCTGGACATCAAGGGCCACATTGTGAAGAAGTTGCTGGTCGCCGAGGCCAGTGACATCGCCGAGGAGTACTACCTCTCGTTCCTGCTCGACCGCGCCAACCGCACCTACCTGGCGATGTGCTCGGTAGAGGGCGGCATGGAGATCGAGGAAGTGGCCGCGACCAAGCCTGACCGGCTCGCCAAAGTGCCGGTGGACGCCGTCAAGGGCGTCGACTTGGCGTTTGCCCGCTCCATCGCCGAGCAGGGCCATCTGCCGGCCGAGGTGCTGGACTCCGCCGCGGTGACCATCGAGAAGCTGTGGGGGGTGTTCGTCGGCGAGGACGCCACCCTGGTCGAGGTGAACCCGCTGGTCAGGACGCCGGATGACAAGATTTTGGCGCTGGACGGCAAAGTCACCCTGGACGCCAACGCCGACTTCCGTCAGCCCGGCCACGTCGAGTTCGAGGACCGCGCGGCCACCGACCCGCTCGAACTCAAGGCCAAGGAGCACGACCTCAACTACGTCAAGCTCGACGGTGCGGTCGGCATCATCGGCAACGGCGCGGGGTTGGTCATGTCGACGCTGGACGTGGTCGCCTACGCCGGCGAGAAGCACGGCGGCGTGAAGCCGGCCAACTTCCTGGACATCGGTGGCGGCGCCTCGGCGGAGGTGATGGCCGCGGGCCTGGATGTGGTGCTGGGCGACGCGCAGGTCAAGAGCGTGTTCGTGAACGTTTTCGGCGGCATCACCTCGTGCGACGCGGTGGCCACCGGAATCGTCAAGGCGTTGGAAATCCTGGGTGACGAGGCCAACAAGCCCCTGGTGGTCCGGTTGGACGGCAACAACGTCGACGAAGGCCGGCGCATCCTGGCCGAGGCCAATCACCCGCTGGTGACCCTGGTCGCGACGATGGACGAAGCTGCCGACAAAGCCGCCGAGCTGGCGAACGCCTGAGCTGAGGAGACATAACCCAATGGCTATCTTCCTGACCTCCGAGAACAAGGTCGTCGTCCAGGGCATCACCGGCGCCGAAGCCACCAAGCACACCGCGCGGATGTTGGCGGCCGGCACCAAGATCGTCGGCGGCGTCAACGCCCGCAAGGCCGGCACCACCGTTGCGCACAAAGACGCCGACGGCAACGCGATCGAGTTGCCGGTGTTCGGCAGCGTCGTGGAGGCCATCGAGAAGACCGGCGCCGACGTGTCGATTGCCTTCGTGCCGCCGGTGTTCTCCAAGGACGCCATCATCGAGGCCATCGACGCCGAGATCCCGCTGCTGGTGGTCATCACCGAAGGAATTCCGGTGCAGGACAGCGCATATGCGTGGGCCTACAACCTCGAAAAAGGCGGCAAGACCCGCATCATCGGCCCCAACTGCCCGGGCATCATCAGCCCCGGTCAGTCGCTGGTAGGCATTACCCCGGCCAACATCAGTGGTCCCGGCCCGATCGGGCTGGTGTCCAAATCGGGCACCCTGACCTACCAGATGATGTACGAGTTGCGCGATTTCGGCTTCACCACCTCGATCGGCATCGGCGGTGACCCGGTGATCGGCACCACCCACATTGACGCCATCGAGGCCTTCGAGAAGGACCCCGACACGAAGCTGATCGTGATGATCGGTGAGATCGGCGGCGACGCCGAAGAGCGCGCGGCCGACTTCATCAAGGCCAACGTGACCAAACCGGTCGTTGGCTACGTCGCGGGATTCACTGCGCCGGAAGGCAAGACGATGGGCCACGCGGGTGCCATCGTGTCCGGATCGTCGGGCACCGCGGCCGCCAAGAAGGACGCTTTGGAGGCAGCCGGCGTCAAGGTCGGCAAGACGCCGTCAGAGACGGCGGCACTGGCCCGCGAGATCCTGCAGAGCCTGTAGCGCCGACGGCACCCCTCTACCGCGAGCAGACGCAGAATCGCACGTTTCGAGCTCGAAACGTGCGATTCTGCGTCTGCTCGCGCGGGCTAGGGCAACCCGGGTTGGCCGGGCACGCCGAAAAAT